>NZ_JBISEN010000002.1:0-1067781 GCF_044383825.1 Jeotgalibacillus sp. JSM ZJ347
TAGGCACGCCGCCAGCGTTCGTCCTGAGCCAGGATCAAACTCTCCGTAAAGTGTTTGAAAAGCTCATTGTCTTTTTTATTCGAAAAAGACTTAAAATCTTAAACGTTGACGTTTGGTTGTTTAGTTTTCAAGGTTCAAATGTTTCTTTCCGCTTCACTTCTTTATAAGAAGGAATGCGGTGTTGCTCTCTCAAGCGACCAATCTATCATAACATCTTTCAGCGTTTTAAGTCAATCACTTTTTTAAAAAAGTTTTTCGCTGTTTATTCATGTGTAATTTGATTGTGTGCTGCGTTGTCGAAGCAACGAGGAATAATATATCATGGAACTTTGCATAAACGCAAGACTTTTGAAAAAGACTATTAATTTAGATTATTTACCACAATTTCTGCATCGTCCAAAACAAGAAAAAAGCGCCTGACATCTGTCAGTCGCTGTACGCTATCCCTGCACCCATTCTCTTCTTTTTAAATACGCAATTGCCCCTCTGATCATCGCTATACATACAATGAGAGTGCTGATTACGGACTTCCATAAACCATTCAGCGTTTCATCCTGTATGGCCAGATTAGACAATTCAAGTAAATGACCGGGCGTCCACATCATTGGTTCTACAAAAATTGAAGAAGCAATTGCCAGGATCATTAAAAGAACAAGCGATGCTCCTGCCACTGCAGCACTTCTTTTTAAAAGGGTACTTGTAAACAGTACCAGTGTGACAGTGAATAACAGCCACAGGATATAAAATAATGAAGATAGCAGAATCAGTTGAAATTCAATTGGGTTAAATAATAAATAGATATAGTAAAGTGCTGCACCCGCCCCTGCCAGGTAAGAAACAAATGTAATCAGTACGCCCGCTGCCCATTTCGCTAAAAAGTAGCTGGCGTGGGAAACAGGTTTGGCGAGAATCATGACAGCCGTCCCACTTGAACGCTCTCCTGCCAGTGACCCCATGAGTGCAAGGACAATGACAAATACACCAATCTGCGAGAATTGCCCAAGTGTTTCTGCAAATACCTGCTCGGAGCCGGGCAGTGGAATTTCAAATACAGCACCTTCAGGCAATCCGCCAAACTCTTCAAGGATATCAGGAAGATAAAAGCTGGTCAGTGGCTGCATGATGCCGAGTGCGATAAAAACAAGTGGCATCCAGATCCATTTATAGCTTCTTGCCATTTCCAGCAGTTCTTTTTTGAATAGCACGCTCATTTTTTCATCACCTCATGGAAGACGTCTTCAAGTGAAGCTGTACCGATTTCAAGTGAACGCAGAGGCAGCTGGTGGGTCAATGCTTCCTCAAGAATGATTGTCCGCAGTTCAGCCGTTTCCTTTCCTTTGATCACTGCTGTATTTTCATTTACTTCTATTATTAGATCAGAATGGCGCTCGCTAAATGCTTTTCCCCACTCAATAAGAGACTGATCAGCGCGCATCAACATCTCAGGACGTTCATATTGCAAATAAACGCGATCAATTGAATCAAACAGTACTTTCTTTCCTTTATTCATCATCAGGACATCATCACATAATACCTGTGCATCATGGAGGACATGCGTGGAATAAAGAATGGTCACTTCTTTTTTTAGTTCTTTTAACAGCGTCATGACTTCTTTTCTTCCAGCCGGATCCAGTGCTGATACAGGTTCGTCGAGCAGAAGAATCTTCGGACTGTGGATCAGTGCCTGTGCGATGCCTAACCGCTGCTTCATTCCTCCTGAAAATCCTCCGATTTTTTTACCGGCGTGCTCAGCAAGTCCGACTCTTTCAAGCAGTTCATCCGCTTTTTTGGTCGTTTCCTGTTTTGTTTTCTTCCCGAGTCTTCCCGCTAAGACGAGATATTCTTTAGCTGTCATCCAGTTAAAAAAAGATGGATACTGCGGAAGAAATCCAATCTGCTGCCTTTGATCTGCGACAGGTGCTTCGAATTCAATCTTGCCTGCAGTTGGTGTTGATAATCCGCTGATCATATGAAGTGCAGTTGTTTTCCCTGCTCCATTTGGACCAACAAGAGCTGTCGTTCTGCCAGTCGCTAAACTGAATGAGAGCTGATCAACTGCTGTAAATGAGCCGAATGTCTTCGTCAGATCTTTTACAGTAATCATTTACGTATCCCTTCTGCCGAACACAAAATACAGGATTGGACCAATCATATTAATGATCACAATGATTAAAGCCCAGACCCATTTCGGTCCATTCACAGACGGTCTTTTAAATAAATCGATGAGCGCTATAACCGCTAAAACAATATTGATAAATGCCAGTGGTGCAATAATGGCAAAGTTTAAATCATCCATTTTCTTCTCTCCTTTTTTGTATATATGATTTCAATACGCGCGACCACAGAAGGTAAAACAACAGCGGCACTGGCGTCTGAATCATACCCCAGATGCCCCAGAACCATTTGGCATGCCCCCTTTTTCTCGCGTCAGTAAACAAAAACGTGCTTTGTGCAATCAGGATACAAACGATGAATATAAAAAGCAGTGGGTTCACTTCATTCATGCTGCTTCACCATGATTTTCCTTACATATAACACAACACCTGCAACCATTAAGAATAGAAGCTGACCTGCAGCATATAACACAGGCTCATTGATCAGCACTAATACGGTCAATGAGACAATCAGAAGCGCTGCTACTAAAAACCAGATTAATTCACGTTTTTGACGCTGTCTGATATCAGTGATCATCAGATTGAAGGATTCACGTGGCGGCGGTGATTTTTCCAGCCGGTCAAACGCCTGAAGACCTTTGATCAGTTTTTCTTCCGTTTTGTCTTTCATCTTCTCCCAGCTCCTTTCTTAAGTTTGCCATTGCATGGTGCAGTCTGGATTTAATCGTTCCCGTTGACACTCCGCAAATCTTCGCAATTTCCTCATAGGAATAACCGTAAGTATATTTAAGAATGACAGGAATGCGGTGATGGTCTTTTAATGTCCTCAGTGCTTCAGCTACCTCAATGCCAAGCTCATCACCCAGATGCCATTCAAGCTGCTGTTTATTCAGATAAGCCTGCTCCCGCTTTTTCCTACGTTTCTTATCAAGCCACAGGTTCGTCGCGATCTGGATCATCCACGTTGAAAAGGAGGCTTTCTCAGGGCGGTACTGTGAGAAGCGTTCAATACAGCGGATGACTGTATCCTGGGCAAGATCTTCCGCTTCAGCGGGATGCAGTGTCAGCTTTAAGGCATAGGCATATAAAAATGAATAGTTGTCATGCAGCCATTCACTGAGCTGCTCCGTACAATCCCTGCTCATACCGCCCCTCCTTTTCTTTGATCTATTGCTTATACGTTTAAGTTGTTCATTTTGTTCAAATGAACATAAATTTTTTTATTAAAAGGACTTATCTATCGAAATCGTTTCGCTGCGCTTCAGGCGGACGCTTTCCGCGGGGACGGCGGTGAGACAGCTGAGACCCCGCAACCGAAGATGAGGAGGCTCAGCGACCACCGTCCGGAAAGCGTCCGCCTGAAACGGAGATCTGCAGCCCCCTTTATAAGTGGCCATACAAAAAAGGCTATTTCAATTAAGAAATAACCTGTTCAATATATAACTTTCTTTCCTTTGTGAGATCAATCATCTCTCCTGAATCCGCTAATTTCACCATCGGTCTAAGCAGATGCTGAGGCTGTGTGAAGATCACTTCGGCTGGACGGTCGTCAGATAAAATCACGCGTGTACCCGTTGCAAGACCTCCTACCATTTCCTGTAGTGCTCTTAACAGCGCAATGTCAAACTTGCCCATTTCGTCCTCCCAGATCAATTCAAGCGCTTTAAACGGTGATTTTTTAGCTCGATAAAGACGCGCTGAAGTCATGGCGTGGAAGACATCTGCTAACGCAAGCACCTGAGAGGATTTCGAAATCTCTTTTCCTCTGCTGCCTTTTGGATAACCGCTCCCGTCAAGACGTTCATGATGCTGGAGAATGGCTGCTTTCATCTCATTTCTTAACAGCGGGCTGTCCATCACATACTGGTAGCTGTACAAAGGATGTTTTCTAATTTCTTTTGCTTCATCCTGTGTAAGTGCCCCTGATTTTTTCAAAATAGACATTGGCATTTTAGCCATACCGGTATCTGTTAAAATCCCTGATACAGCAAGCTGGATACACCCTCCCTGATCATAACCCGCTTTTTTCGCAAGCAGATAGCTGATAATCGCTGTTGAAACGGAGTGATGTGCAATATAGTATTTTGCTTGAGACCAGCCGTGCAATTGATAGATGATATTTTCGTCTTTTGCCGCCTGGCGCAACAGAGGCATTAATCTGCTTTTCAATGCGACAATGTCTACTTTTCCGCCTGACTGCCAATTATTGAAGACATCTTTATAATAGTGGATCAATTCCATGTACTGTTTTTGAAGCGGGGGATCTTCAGATATGACTGATGCGCCTCCAGCTTCTTCACGGACCGGGTCTACTTCTGCCTGAGTGCCATCAGCAAGTTTCGAGAAAATTTCAACCTGCTGAATGTTAAATGCTTTCAATGCTTCAAAATGAATCGGACCAAGCTCTGTTCCCTTTTTGATAATCGGATATGTCGTAAGACCCATGATATCTTCTGCAACACGGCAGCCTTCTATTAAGTCCTGCACATTTACTTTCACTGGCAACACACCTCCTGACGACTAGTTCTTTTTTATCATTTTATCACATAAAAAAAAGAAAGCAGGTGTTTTTTTCCTGCTTTCTCCATAAAAATTATTCTTCTGTGTCAGCCGGCAGCGTTTCTGTTGCTTCCTGACCTTCTATTTCTTCATCAAGTTCATCTTCTTTTTCAATACGGGTTACGGTAGCAACATGCTCATCGTCTCCAAGACGGATCAGCTTCACACCCTGCGTACTTCTGCCAGTTTGTGAAATACCTGCAACATCCATACGGATCAGTACACCATGTGCTGTAATCAGCATGATATCCTCTTCTCCATTTACGGCTTTCACTGCGACCAGGCGACCGTTTTTCTCAGTGATGTTACACGTCTTAATCCCTTTACCGCCTCTTGACTGGACGCGGTATTCTTCTTCAGGCGTGCGTTTTCCGTATCCTTTTTCAGTCACAACCAAGATATCGTTACCTTCATCAAGAATTTCCATTCCGACAACAATATCATCTTCATTGAGCCTGATTCCACGTACACCGCCTGCAGTACGCCCCATTGATCTTATATCTGTTTCAGGGAAACGGATCATCAGACCATTTTTCGTTCCGATAATGATTTCACGGTTACCGTCTGTATATTTCACAGAAATCAGCTCATCATCATCGCGAAGGTTAATTGCAATCAGACCGTTATTACGGATATTCGCAAAGTCACTTGCAGGTGTACGCTTAGAGACACCGCGCTTTGTCGTGAAGAAGAAGTAAGAATCTTCATCGAACTCTTCCACACGGATCATCGCGTTAACGACTTCGTCTTTATCCACTTCAAGCAGATTCACAAGTGGCAATCCTTTAGCTGTACGGCTGAACTCAGGAATCTCATACCCTTTTGCACGGTAGACTTTCCCTTTATTCGTAAAGAAGAGAATCGTGTCATGGGTTGAAGTCGTCAGCAGATGTTCTACAAAGTCATCTTCATTTGTACCCATTCCCTGAATCCCTCTTCCGCCACGTTTTTGAGTGCGGTATGTTGAAGCAGGAAGTCGCTTAATGTAGCCGTTATGTGTAAGGGTTACAATCAGATTTTCCTGTGGGATGAGATCCTCATCTTCAATCATTTCCGCTCCGCCTACTGTAATTTCAGTACGACGTTCATCGTTAAAGCGCTCTTTTAGTTCAAGCAGCTCTTCACGGATGATTTCAAGCACGCGTGATTCATTCGCAAGGATTTCTTTCAGATCTTTGATCAGTGCGACAAGCCCCTGATACTCTTCTTCAATCTTGTCACGCTCAAGTCCTGTCAGACGCTGTAGACGCATATCAAGAATCGCCTGTGCCTGCTTTTCAGACAGACTGAACTGCGTCATTAGTCCTTCACGGGCAATATCAGTCGTTTCAGAACCGCGGATCAGCGCAATGATTTCATCAATATGATCAAGCGCAATACGCAGACCTTCTAGGATATGTGCACGTGCTTCCGCTTTACGCAGTTCGAATTCAGTTCTGCGGCGGATGACGACTTTCTGGTGCTCTAAGTAATGGTGAAGGGCTTCCTTCAGATTCAGCACCTTCGGATGACCATCAACAAGCGCAAGCATATTAATACCGAAGCTTGTCTGAAGTGCCGTCTGCTTGTAAAGGTTGTTTAACAGCACATTGGCATTGGCATCACGGCGGACTTCAATGACAATACGCATACCGTTACGGTCAGACTCATCACGAAGATCTGTAATGCCGTCAATTTTCTTATCACGTACAAGCTCAGCGATTTTTTCAATCAGTTTTGCTTTATTAACCTGATAAGGCAGCTCATGAACAAGAATCGTTTCACGGCCATTGGCTTTCTGCTCGATTTCAACCTTCGCACGCTGAACAACTGATCCGCGTCCTGTTTCATAAGCACGACGGATTCCGCTGCGGCCAAGAATCAAAGCACCTGTCGGGAAATCCGGTCCCGGAATATAGTCCATCAGCTCGCCAATTGTAATTTCAGGATGCTCACTGAATGCAAGGAGGCCGTCGATGACTTCTCCAAGCTGATGAGGTGGAATGTTTGTCGCCATTCCGACTGCGATACCGCTTGAACCGTTCACAAGGAGGTTCGGAAAACGTGATGGCAAAACGACTGGTTCGCGTTCTGATCCATCATAGTTATCACGGTAGTCGATTGTATCTTTATTAATATCACGAAGAATTTCCATTGAAATCTTCGACATTCTTGCTTCTGTGTAACGCATCGCAGCTGCAGCGTCACCGTCTACTGAACCGAAGTTTCCGTGACCGTCAACGAGCATGTAGCGATAGCTGAAATCCTGCGCCATACGTACCATCGTGTCATATACAGCAGAGTCACCGTGCGGGTGGTACTTACCGATCACTTCACCGACGATACGGGCAGATTTTTTAAATGCTTTATCAGACGTCATCCCAAGGTCATTCATCGCATACAGGATACGACGGTGAACCGGTTTTAAGCCGTCTCTTACATCAGGAAGGGCACGTGATACGATTACGCTCATTGCGTAATCCATAAATGAGGTACGCATTTCCTGACTTATATTGATTTCGTGAACATTCGAACTCGGCGTTTCAGCCATAACAGAAAAACCTCCTATTCCAGCAATTACTCTGTTCTAAAGATGGGCTCTGTAAAGATGGCTTCTGATTTCCGCTTCAGGCGGATGCTTTCCGCGGCCGGGCGGTGAGCCAGCAGGCTTCGCCATGCTTAGTCTCACCTGTCCCTTCCTGCCGCAGGAGTCACCGCCTTGCGCTCCAATCATCAGCTGTGCCAGATCAATGTCTATCTTTACAAAACGAAATGGAAGAAGGGATAGGACAGCCTATCCCTCCGCATTTATAAAGGTTATACGTCCAGATTTTTTACGTATGCAGCGTTTTCTTCGATAAACATTCTGCGCGGCTCTACTTTGTCGCCCATCAGAATTTCGAATGTTTCATCTGCTTCAATCGCATCTTCAAGACTGACCTGAAGCATTGTACGTGATTCAGGGTCCATTGTTGTTTCCCACAGCTGCTCAGGGTTCATCTCTCCTAGACCCTTATAGCGCTGAAGCCCGGGCTTTGGTGTTGGTGACATTTCTGAAAGGATGCGATTCATTTCACGATCAGTATAGGCATAACGGACTGTTTTACCCTGCGTGATTTTATAAAGCGGCGGCTGGGCAATATAAATATAGCCTGCCTCGATAATTGGACGCATATAGCGGTATAGGAATGTCAACAGGAGCGTACGGATGTGCGCACCATCGACATCGGCATCTGTCATGATGACAACTTTATGATAACGGGCTTTTGAAATATCAAAGTCCTCGCCGATTCCTGTTCCAAGTGCCGTAATAATGGCACGGATTTCATTGTTTGATAAAATTTTATCCAGACGCGCTTTTTCAACGTTAATGATCTTCCCGCGCAGTGGCAGGATCGCCTGGAAGTGACGGTCACGGCCCTGCTTGGCTGAACCGCCGGCAGAGTCACCCTCAACTACATAGATTTCACTGATATGAGGATCTCTTGAAGAACAGTCAGCTAGCTTACCAGGCAGACTTGATACTTCAAGGGCACTCTTTCTTCGCGTCAGCTCACGTGCTTTTTTCGCTGCGAGGCGGGCACGTGCTGCCATTGACCCTTTATCAACGATCTGACGGGCAACCTGAGGGTTCTCCATCATGAACTTTGTAAAGTGCTCTGAAAACAGCTGGTCTGTAATCGTTCTTGCTTCTGAGTTACCAAGCTTTGTCTTCGTCTGACCTTCAAACTGAGGATCAGGGTGCTTGATGGAGACAATCGCTGTCAGACCTTCACGCACGTCTTCACCTGAAAGGTTGCCATCAGCATCCTTCAGCAGGTTGTTGCGCGCTGCATAGTTATTAATCACACGCGTCAGGGCTGTTCTGAAACCTGATTCATGCGTTCCGCCCTCGTACGTGTTAATGTTGTTGGCAAAAGAATAAATATTGCTCGCAAAGCCCTGGTTGTATTGCATGGAGATTTCAATTGAAATACCATCTTTTTCTCCTTCAATAAACACAGGCTCAGGATGAATCACTTCTTTTGAACGGTTTAAGTGTTCAACATATGACTTAATTCCGCCTTCATAGTGAAAACGCTTGAGAATATTATTGCCATCCTCATCCTGCTCGCGCTGATCTTCTATTTCAAGTGCAAGACCGCGGTTTAAGAAAGCAAGCTCTCTTACACGGTTTGCAAGCGTATCAAAATCGTATTCAGTCGTTTCGGTGAAAATTTCAGGATCCGCTTTAAAGCGTGTAATCGTTCCTGTATGGTCAGTCTCACCGATCACTTTCAGATCAAACTGGGGAACACCCTGTTTGTAAGTCTGGTGATAAACGTTGCCATCACGGTGTACGTATACCTGAAGCTCTTCAGATAATGCGTTAACGACCGAAGCCCCAACGCCGTGAAGTCCACCTGAAACTTTATATCCGCCACCGCCGAATTTACCTCCGGCGTGCAACACAGTCATGATCACTTCAACAGCCGGACGGCCCATTTTTTCATGGGTACCAACCGGAATGCCGCGTCCGTTATCTTCAACTTCAATCCAATTATCTTCTGTGATTCTGATTGAAATTGTGTCACAGTGGCCTGCTAATGCTTCATCAATACTATTATCAACGATTTCCCACACCAGGTGGTGGAGTCCTCTTGCAGCAGTTGATCCGATATACATACCCGGACGCTTTCTTACCGCTTCAAGACCTTCAAGCACCTGGATCTGATTCTCATCATAGGCCTGGATGTTTGTATCTTCAGTTGCCACGCAATCTCACCTGCACTTTCTATTACTTACGGCCAAAGGGCCTGCTCATTTTTCCTGCTCTTTTTTTCAAGGTTGCTGAAGACAATGGGGATAAATAAACTTTGAAATCAGTGATAACGATTGATTTACAGGCTGACTGACAGAGATCAACGATGCCGTTTTCGTTATCTTTCATGAACTGCTCCATAATGAGCGAGTCGTCTGCTGCCTGTACATCCATGATCGCCACGATATCATTCATTCTAACCATTGCGTCTTCCCCGATATGCACGTACATCTAGGGTCAGCCCCCTTCAGTTTTTTTCATCACACCGTCTTCGACAACAAAGGTTGTCGCCTCATTCAGTGTCTGATGGTCAATCCCTTCCACACTTGTGGTTGTCACAAAGGTTTGGACTTTACCCTGGATTGTATTCAGTAAATGGGACTGTCTGTAATCATCCAGTTCGGAAAGCACATCATCCAAAAGTAAAATCGGATATTCACCAATCTCCGCATGGATCAATTCAATCTCGGCTAACTTGATTGATAGCGCGGTGGTCCGCTGCTGACCCTGCGAGCCGAATGTCTGGACATCATGTCCGTTCACTAAAAACTGAAGATCATCACGGTGTGGTCCTGCAAGGGTAACGCCCCGCTCAATCTCTCTTTGACGGACTGAAGCAAGCTTTTCACGGAAGACTTCTTCGACCTCCTGCTGTCGTTGCTCAGCTGTTACCTGTACAGACGGCTTGTACACCACTTCAAGTGTTTCAAGCCCCCGTGAGATTCCTTTGTGAATTGGTTCTGCCCATTCCTGCAAAAGCTTTAAATATTGAAAACGGCGCACGACAATTTTAGCAGCCATCTCAACAAACTGGTCAGTCAACACATCAAGCATTGTCTGATCTGTCTGCTTTCTTGCCTGCAGCTGTTTCAGATAGTGATTGCGCTGAAGCAGTATTTTCTGGTAGAGGCTGCTGTCATGTAAATACACAGCTGACACCTGGCCAATCTCCATATCAATAAAACGACGCCTTACTTGAGGGCTCCCCTTTACAAGGTGGAGATCTTCGGGCGCAAACATGACTACATTCATATGGCCGACATAGCGGCTGAGTTTTGATTGTTCAAGGTGATTGACTTTTGCTTTCTTCCCTTTTTTTGAAATCACAAGTTCAAGGGGAAGTGCTCCGTGCTGCTTCATCACTCTACCTTCTATTTTAGCATACTCTTCATTCCATTGTATTAAATCTTTATCATTTGACGTTCTATGCGACTTTGCCATCGCCAGGACATAAATGGACTCCATGACGTTTGTCTTGCCCTGCGCGTTTTCTCCTAGGATTACGTTGACATTGTTATCAAACTTTAATGTCAGCCCGTCATAATTTCGATAATGCGTAAGCGTAAGCTGCTCAATGTGCATTTAATTACCCTTCCGATTTTACTTGATACTTGCCTACTTCCGGGATATAGATCTCATCCCCGTCACGCAGCTTGCGTCCTCTACGCTGATCCTGCTCATCATTAATGAATACATCATGCTCACCTAAGAACCATTTTGCCATGCCGCCGCTCTGGATCACATTTGCTAATTTCAGAAACTGACCAAGCGTTATATATTCGGTTTGAATCGTAATTTTTTCAGTCATCTTCATCACTACTTTCCACATTGACTTATCCTTCTATTTTACCTCAAATACCCCCTGAAAACAAAAGATACCTTAGGCTTTAAAAAGCGCGAAAACCGGACTCCTGCCTGAGGAATCCGGCTGTTTTGATTATGTTTAGTAAGTTCTCACAGGTGTGATCAGCTGCAGAATCGAATCATCACCAGTCGGGCGGAGCACAAACGGTCTCATCGCACCCGTAAACTGGATATTCGTCTCAGCACCCTCAAGCACCTTCAGCGCATCCATCATATATTTCGCACTGAACGAAATCGTCAGCTCTTCACCAGTCGTTGCGTCACTTTGTACTTCCTCCACAACTTTTCCGATCTCAGGCGTGTTAGATGAAATCTGAACGCCGCCCTCTTCGCTGATATGAAGCTTAACAACATTATTTCTTTCTTCTCTTGCCAAGAGAGATGCACGGTCAATCGCCTGAAGGAAATCCTTCCCGCCGATTGTCATCTCCGTTTTGCTTTCAGAAGGAACAAGACGTGACGTATCAGGATAGTTCCCCTCAAGCAGGCGTGAGAAGAATAATACATGCTTCGCACGGAACAGTACCTGGTTTTCAGTCATAACAATTTCAGTCTCATCCGCAGTATCATCAAGGATCTTATTCAGCTCATTTAAACTCTTCCCTGGAATGACTGCTTTATAAGGTTCACCGTTGCCGCCATTGATCGGCGCTTTACGCATTGCCAGGCGGTGGCTGTCTGTTGCGACACAGTTCAGCATACCATCTTCAACCGTCCAGTTTACACCTGTCAAGATAGGGCGTGTTTCTGAGGCGGACACTGCGAAAACGGTTTGTCTGATCATTGTCTTTAAAAGGTTTGTTGGGATTTTCAGCACACTGTCTTCTTCTATTTCAGGCAGTCTTGGATACTCTGATATATCCTGACCATTCAGATTGAACTCTGATTTACCTGAGCGGATCACAGTCTGAAGATGTGAATGCACTTCAATTTCAACTGTATCTAGCGGCAGCTTTTTAACAATGCTTTCAAAAAACTTTGCTTGAAGAACAATCCCGCCAGTCTGTTCAACATTTACAATCTCTTTGCCATCTTCTTCTTTCGGAATAAAGGATTCAATTGAAATATCTGAATCACTGCCAGTCAGGGTAATACCCTCATCGTGCGCAGTAATCTTAATGCCGCTTAAAATTGGAATTGCCGTTCTTGATGATACTGCCTTGATGACGTCATTAACCCCATCAACCAGTCGATCTCGCTGGATCTGAAATTTCATGTGATATAGCCTCCAACTCTTCGCATCCTGCTGCGAGTTATATAATAATTATTTTTTAAATAAATAGTAATAGTACTAGTAGGTGCTGTGGATATGTGGATAAGCCTGTTAATGAATTGTCATGCAGGTTTTCCACATGTGAATAAAATGTGTTCAGACATGTACGCGTCATCCACAGTTGTCCACACTTATTTCTGCAGTGTAGACTTGATTTCTTTTATTTCATGCTTAAGAGAATCGTCTTCTACAAGCAATTTTGAGATTTTTTCATGCGCATGAATAACAGTTGTATGATCACGCCCGCCAAACTCCTCACCGATTTTCGGCAAGGAGAAATCAGTCAGCTCTCTTGAAAGGTACATCGCAATCTGGCGCGGGAAAGCAACCGTCTTCGTTCTTTTCTTCGCTTTAAAGTCTTCAAGCTTCACGCTGAAATGCTCTCCGACCGTTTTTTGAATGTCCATAATCGTGATGACCTTTGGCTTCGAGTTTGGCATGATATCCTTGAGTGCCTCAGCTGTCAGATCCGCATTAATATCTTTGCTGACTAAAGATGAGTACGCAACGACGCGGATCAGCGCCCCTTCAAGCTCACGAATATTAGAATCTATCTGATTCGCAATATAAAGCATTGCTTCGTTTGGAATATCGAGTCCTTCAGCTTTTGCTTTTTTGCGTAAAATAGCAATTCTGGTTTCTAGATCAGGCGGCGTGATATCAGTAATCAGCCCCCACTCAAAACGGGAGCGCAGCCTGTCTTCAAGTGTTGGAATTTCCTTTGGCGGCCGGTCACTGGAGATGACGATCTGCTTGCTCTCCTCGTGAAGTGTATTAAAAGTATGGAAAAATTCCTCTTGCGTCTGTTCTTTTCCGGCCAGGAATTGAATATCATCTATTAAGAGTACGTCTACATTACGGTATTTATTGCGAAAATCAACCGCTTTATTATCACGGATTGAATTAATGAACTCATTTGTAAATTTCTCAGAAGATAAATAAACGACCTTCGCATTCGGATTATGCTCAAGTACATAATGACCAATTGCATGCATCAGGTGGGTTTTACCAAGTCCAACGCCCCCGTAGATAAACAGCGGATTATAAGCTTTGGCCGGCGCTTCAGCCACCGCAAGTGATGCAGCATGCGCAAACCGGTTACCGGATCCGATAACAAACGTATCAAACGTATACTTCGGGTTCAGCATGCTCTTAGACCATTCCTGCTGATCGTCATTAACAACAGGCTTTTTAGGCGGCGTGGCAAAATCAAGATCATCATCATTCTGATTTTGAGGAATAATAAACTTAATGCGGAGCTCTTCACCGGTCACTTCTTTTAATACACCGGAGATCAGCTGCGTATAATTTCCTTCAAGCCAGTCACGCGCAAATTCATTTGGTGCGGTAACAGTTAATAGATCACGCTGGAGCGAAAAAGCCTTTGTCGATTTCAGCCACGTCTCAAAGCTCGGCTTACTCACTTTTTTCTCCATATCGTCTAACGCGCGATTCCACAAATCCGTGATGTTTTCCAACTAAATGCCCCCTCCTTCTACCTAATATTTTTCAAGAAAAGTATTCCTGAAAGTGAAAATTCATATATATACATCATCATGAATAACGAAAAAAGCCGAATTCGTGATGTATCGACAATATTCAGCAGCTGTGGACAACTTTTTACATGCATGTGAAAATGTTTATCCACAGGCTATCCACATTTGTGGATAATATAAATCTGTCAAAAAGTTATTCAGAGTGAAAACACAACTATAATATCAAATAAAACCAATCAGTGCAATGGCTGATCATATTTATCCACATCCCCTTCAACAAGTGGAATTCAACTATCCACAAGGCGTGAACGTGTGAAAAAGGTGTCGATAAGCGCTGTGGATAAAATTTTCGTCATGTAAATTGCTGTACAGAGTTATTAACAGATTAAGAGAATTTGATTTTTGAAAGATTGATATTCAGAAATAGATAAAGAATTTTATTTTAAGATGACGCTGGAAAAGAAATTGTCTTCCTGGCTTTGATGAAGTAAAAGGTAGAGATTTGACTGCTTTCTACTATAATGATGAGTGCGATTAGGATGATTGAGGTCAGATTGGCGTGATTTCGGGTCTTATTCGGAAAATGTCGGGTCACACTTTGATAAATCTGGGGTCAGTTATGCGAGGGGGCAGACTCTGGGGTCAGATCTCATCATTTTGAGGTCGCACACTGAAAATCTCTGCTCATGTTCTCTCCTATTAAGGTCACCTCCATGCACACCCCATCTCCAGCGCCCCTGCTTACAGGATTTGATTATTTTTTCATTTTTCTATTGAACGAAGGCACATAGGATGTTATGATATAGTGGTTGCACGAATCAGACATTGACAATGACGACTGACCGTCGCTATAATGACTTAGAATGTTTAGAGTTCTGATCATAGATATAAATGATCTTTTTAGGAGGTGTCTTACTATGAAACGTACATTCCAACCAAATACTCGTAAAAGAAGTAAAGTACACGGATTCCGCGCACGCATGAGCACGAAGAACGGACGCAAGGTTCTTGCTCGTCGCCGTCAACGTGGACGTAAAGTATTGTCTGCTTAAGACCACTGATTCCACTCAGTGGTCTTTTTTCGCTTAAATACCGGGAAAATATCGAAAATTGTGGGTGGGGTAATGAGAAAAGAGCAGAGAATCAAGAAAAATCCTGAATTCCAGGCAGTCTTTAAAAAAGGAACATCGATGGCTAACCGCCAATTTGTTCTGTACCGTCTGAAAAAGCAGGATCAGGCCATGTTTCGTCTTGGCATGTCTGTCAGCAAAAAAGTTGGTAATGCGGTAACCCGTGTGCAGGTAAAACGATATATTAGACAGGTGTTTCTGGAGCTTTCGCAAGAGCTGGACCCCTCTTTTGACTATGTCGTGATTGCGAGAAAACCGGCAGCTGATTTAAATTTTCATGAAACAAAGAAATCACTGACGCACGTGATGAAAAAATCACGCGTGTTAAAAAGTGAACATTCTAAGAAATAGAGGCTCAATTTGACTAAACGTGTTACAATAACGGGTGGTTATAAGAATAGGAACAATTTTTAGAAAGACAGGGAGGAACATATTCGTGAAGAAGAAACTCTTTCCCTTTATGATGTTTGCGGTCGTAGCTGTTTTCCTTGCAGGTTGTACGGAAATCGATCAGCCGATCACATCAGACAGTGAAGGGATTTGGAATAGCTATTTTGTATATCCGCTATCTTGGCTGATTACACAGATTGCTGAATTTTTTAATGAAAACTATGGTCTCGCGATTGTAATTGTTACATTACTTATTCGTTTTGTACTGCTGCCACTGATGATCAAGCAGACAAAAAATACAAAGCGTATGCAGGAAATCCAGCCTGAAATGGTGAAGTTACGTGAGAAGTATTCTTCAAAGGATGCTCAAACGCAGCAAAAGCTTCAGCAGGAAACAATGGCCATGTTCCAAAAGCACGGCGTTAACCCGCTTGCCGGCTGTTTCCCATTACTGATTCAAATGCCGATTCTGATCGCATTCTATCATGCGATTGTCAGAACGACAGAAATCGCAAATCACAATTTCCTATGGTTCGATCTGGGAGAAGCAGATCCATACTTTATTCTGCCGATCGTAACTGGTTTAACAACGTTCCTTCAGCAGAAAATTATGATGGCAGGTAACCCTGCAGGTATGAATCCGCAGATGCAGATCATGCTATATCTGATGCCTGTGATGATCGCAGTATTTGCTTTCATTTTCCCAACTGCCCTCTCACTTTACTGGGTAGTCGGTAACGTCTTTATGATTGTGCAGACTTTACTTATTAATGGTACATTTAAGAAAAGCGAAGTGAATAGCACAACTTGATAGGAGGGGCTGTATGTGAATGAGGAGATCACGCTGACTGGCGCTACTGCAGAAGACGCTATTTCTGAAGCGCTTGTCAAACTCGGTATTTCCAGAGAGCAGGCTGAAATATCAGTACTCGATGAAGGAAAAAAAGGTTTTCTCGGGCTGGGATCACGCCCGGCAAAGGTCCAGGTGATCCGCAAAAAGGACGCGATCGAAGAAGTCGAACGCTACTTAAAGGATATCGCCGGCCAAATGGGCGTTCAACTTGCAACCTCAGCTCAGCGCGAAGGAAAAGTTGTGACAATATTGCTTGAAAGTGAAAAAGTTGCACTGCTGATCGGCAAACGGGGTCAAACGCTTAATGCGCTTCAAACCCTTGCCCAGCTCATTGCAAACCGCTACACAGAACAATTTGTAACAATCGTGTTAGATGCAGAAGATTACCGTGAAAGACGACGTGCCACGCTTAGTCAGCTGGCTGAACGCAAAGCAGAACAGGCACTTCGCACAAGACGTCCTGTAAAGCTTGAACCGATGCCGTCTTTCGAACGGAAAATCATTCACAGCGCACTGTCTTCCAGACGTGATATCGAAACTCATTCCGAAGGCCGTGAGCCCCACCGATATTTAGTAATTAATGCTAAATATTAAATAAAAAATCAGCTGTCAGATGGCAGCTGATTTTTTTATGTAAATGAACTTTATAAAAGGATGGCAGGTGATTTCCGCTCCAGGGGGACGCTTTCCGTGGCCGAGCGGTGAGCCAGCAGGCTTCGCCATGCTCCGTCTCACCTGTCCCTTCCTGCCACAGGAGTCGCTCCCTTCCGCTCCAATCACCTGGTGTGCAGGAAGTTTAATAGCGAAATTTAATTATAAATATATAATCATATTTATATTAATTTAATATATTTTCCAATAAATTAAAATATAAATCTTAAGGTTTAACGTAACCACTCTTAAGATGAAAAGAGGTTGTAAAAGATCTTAATTTCTACATTTTAAGTGCAGCGGAGCGTAAGGCGGCGACTCCAGCGGGATGTGACGGACAGCGTCCGCCTGAAACGTAGCGAAACGATTACGGAAAAATCACTTTATCCACATGTGCATAACACATTCCTTTACCATACATTGTGGATAATGCCAACTGATTTTCTTTTTTTCAATGCAAAAGTATGGTATTCTAATGATTTAGAGAGTATATAACGGAGGCCTTCTGTCTGGAAGGCCCTTCTTACTGTATAGAGAAAGTACAAAGAGGTGACATGTTATGGAGTTTGACACGATTGCAGCAATTTCAACACCAATGGGTGAAGGCGCGATCGCGATTGTACGGTTAAGCGGTGATGATGCGTTCACAATTGCTGACCGTGTATATAGAAGTGGCGGGAAGCAGCTGCAGTCTGTCCCATCCCACACCATTCATTACGGTCATATCGTTGACCCGAAAACAGACGAAACCATCGAAGAAGTGATGGTTTCCGTTATGAAGGGGCCAAAGACGTTTACCCGTGAAGATGTGGTGGAGATCAACTGTCACGGCGGTGTTGTCAGTGTAAACCGCGTGCTTCAGCTGCTGCTGCGTGAAGGTGCAAGACTTGCAGAACCAGGCGAGTTCACAAAGCGTGCCTTTTTAAATGGACGGATTGACCTTTCTCAGGCAGAAGCGGTTATGGATCTGATCCGTGCGAAAACGGACCGTGCGATGAATGTCGCAATGAATCAGATGCAGGGAAGACTGTCACGTCTCGTACAGTCACTGCGTCAGGAGATTTTAGAGATCTTAGCACAGGTCGAAGTAAATATTGATTATCCGGAGTATGATGATGTCGAGGAAATGACGTTAAATATGATGATGGAAAAATCGAGGTATGTACGTGACGAGGTGGAGAAGCTGCTGAAAACATCGGAACAGGGGAAAATTCTGCGTGAAGGCCTCTCAACCGTGATTATCGGCAGACCGAATGTCGGGAAATCTTCCTTATTAAATAGTCTCGTGCAGGAAAACAAAGCGATTGTCACGGATATTCCGGGTACAACACGCGATGTCATTGAAGAATACGTCAATGTTAGAGGCGTTCCACTTAAGCTTGTTGATACAGCAGGGATCCGCGAAACAGAAGATATTGTCGAACGAATCGGGGTGGAACGATCACGCCAGGTATTAAAAGAAGCAGATCTGATTCTGCTCGTTTTAAATCATGGCGAAGAGCTGTCTGATGAAGATCGCAGACTGTTTGAAGCGGTCACAGGGATGGACGTGATTGTAATCGTCAATAAAACGGATTTGGATCGGGCGATTGATTTAGATGAAGTGAAGCAGCTTTCAGGTGATCACAAGCTTGTCACGACCTCTCTTTTAAAAGAACAGGGTGTGGATGAGCTTGAAGAAGCGATTGCTTCATTATTCTTTGACGGTTCGGTCGACCTTGGTGACGGCACATACGTGTCAAACAGCCGCCACATTGCACTTCTACACCAGGCGCTTCAGGCAATTGAAGAAGCGATTCAGGGTGCTGAAATGGGGACACCGGTTGATATGGTGCAGATCGACCTGCGCCGCACGTGGGAGATCTTAGGCGAAATGATCGGAGATACCGTTCAGGAAAGCCTCATCGACCAGCTATTCTCGCAATTCTGCCTAGGGAAATAAGATTAACTATAGTAACTGCTACCCTGCGCTTCAGGCGGACGCTTTCCGCAGGATCGGCGGTGAGCCTCCTCGGCTTCGCCTGCGGGGTCTCACCTGTCCGATTTCTCCTGCTGGAGTCGCCGCCTTCCGCTTCGGGTAGCGCGAATTTCTCTTCCAACCAGTCAATTGATATCAAACCGACCCAACTTTATAAGGGTGGTTTATTTTAAAAATATATTTACCTGAATCAGTATTAAATAGGCAATCTATTTAACTGCACGTAGCTGATTGGAGCGTAAGGCGGGGACTCCGGCGCGAAAAGCGTGTCAGCTGAGACCACGCAACCGTAGGTGAGGAGGCTCAGCGCACGCCGCGTGGAAAGCCTCCGCCTGAAGCGGAAATCAGCAGCACTGGTTCAGTTAAAAAGGAGGACATTCATCATCATGGTGAAAAAATTTGAGGCAGGAAATTATGATGTAATCGTCATTGGTGCCGGTCACGCGGGTGTGGAAGCGGGTCTTGCTTCTGCGCGAATGGGTGCAAAAACACTAATGTTAACAATAAATCTTGATATGGTGGCATTTATGCCATGTAACCCTTCAGTCGGCGGACCGGCTAAGGGAATTGTCGTACGTGAAATCGACGCGCTTGGTGGTCAGATGGGACGTACAATTGACCAGACGCATATTCAGATGCGTATGCTGAATACTGGAAAAGGACCTGCCGTACGCGCGCTGCGTGCACAGGCTGATAAGGTGCTTTACCAGCAAATGATGAAGGAAACAATTGAAGACGAGCCGAATATGACGCTTCTTCAGGGAATGGTTGAAGAATTGATTATTGAAGACGGCGAATGTCACGGGGTCATTACAAATACAGGTGCAACATTCCGTGCGAAAACAACGATTATCACAGCAGGTACATTCCTGCGCGGTGAAGTGATTATCGGCGACCTGAAATATTCAAGTGGTCCGAATAACCAGCAGCCGTCAATCGGCCTTGCAGATCATATGAGAGATCTTGGCTTTGATGTCGTACGTTTTAAAACAGGTACACCACCGCGTGTAAACAGTTCGACAATTGATTACACGAAAACTGAAATTCAGCCGGGCGATGAAACGCCTCGTGCCTTCAGCTATGAAACAACTGAATTTATTACAGATCAGCTGCCTTGCTGGCTGACATATACAAACGCAGAAACACACCAGATCATCGACGATAATTTACACCGTTCTGCAATGTACTCAGGTATGATTAAAGGTACTGGCCCGCGTTACTGTCCTTCTATTGAGGATAAAGTTGTGCGCTTTAATGATAAGCCGCGCCACCAGATTTTCCTTGAGCCTGAAGGCCGAAATACGAAAGAAGTTTACGTTCAGGGTCTTTCTACAAGTCTTCCTGAAGATGTACAGCAGCAGATTCTTTCAACGATTCCTGGTCTTGAAAACGCGCAGATGATGCGTTCAGGCTACGCAATCGAATACGATGCAATGGTGCCGACTCAGCTGTGGCCGACGCTTGAGACGAAAAAGATCCGCAACCTGTACACTGCAGGTCAGATCAACGGAACGTCCGGTTATGAAGAAGCAGCAGGTCAGGGACTGATGGCCGGTATTAACGCTGCAAGACGTGCGTTTGATAAGGAAGAAGTCATCCTGAGCCGCTCTGATGCATACATTGGAGTACTTATTGATGACCTTGTCACAAAAGGGACGAATGAGCCTTACCGTCTGCTGACGTCACGTGCTGAATATCGTCTGCTTCTGCGTCACGACAATGCAGATTTAAGATTAACAGACGTTGGTCACGAGATTGGTCTGATTTCAGATGAGCGCTACAGCCGTTTTAACCTGAAAAAAGAACTGATCGATGCAGAAATTAAAAGGCTGCAGGAAGTCATTATTAAGCCGAATGAAGCAACACAAACATTGCTTGAAGAAGCAGGCAGCTCTGCTTTAAAAGATGGAATTCGCGGAACAGACCTTTTAAGAAGACCGGAAATCACGTACAATCATATTAAAGCATTGTCACCTGCTGCGACTGAACTTCCTGCTGATGTAGAAGAACAGGTCGAGATTCAGGTGAAATATGAAGGCTATATCGAAAAATCTCTTCAGCAGGTGGATAAGCTGAAAAAGATGGAGAATAAAAAAATTCCAGAAGGCATTGATTATGATGCGATTACAGGGCTTGCTTCAGAAGCGAGACAGAAGCTGCGCGAGGTACAGCCGCTGTCAATTGCCCAGGCATCACGCATCTCCGGTGTAAATCCGGCGGATATTTCAATTTTACTTGTCTATATCGAGCAGGGTAAAATTGCAAAAGTATCCGGTTGAATGATCTAAAGGAGACTAATATGACAGAACAGCAGTTTTACGAACAGCTAAAAGCAAATGGCATCACGTTAAGTGACGAGCAGCTCGAACAGTTCAGAAAGTATCATGAAATTCTTGTTGAATGGAATGAGAAAATGAATTTAACAGCGATCACTGACCGTGAAGAAGTCTATTTAAAGCATTTTTACGACTCAATCACAGCCGCATTTTATTTCGACTTCACAAAGCCGATGAGCATTTGTGATGTGGGAGCGGGCGCAGGTTTTCCAAGTATTCCGCTGAAAATTTGCTTCCCGCACTTAAATGTGTCGATTGTCGATTCACTGAATAAGCGGATTACATTTTTAAATCATTTGGCAGACGAGCTGAAGCTTGAAGATGTACACTTTTATCATGACCGTGCGGAGACGTTTGGCAAAAACGCTGCCCACCGTGAGCAGTATGACCTCGTGACAGCACGCGCTGTGGCAAGACTGTCTGTACTTTCAGAGCTCTGCCTGCCGCTTGCTAAAACAGGTGGACACTTTGTAGCAATGAAGGGTGCAGGTGCTGCTGAAGAGCTTGATGCCGGGCAAAAAGCAATTGCGCTTCTTGGCGGTAAAAAGACAGCAGTCCATGCGTTCACACTTCCTGAAGAAGAAAGTGAACGATCTGTCATTGTCGTGGAAAAAGTAAAATCTACACCGAAGAAATATCCAAGAAAGCCGGGAACACCGAATAAATCTCCGCTTTCATAATGGCGTTTAGTTTTTCACAAAGGGTGGTGTGTCTTGATGAAGACTCCGTTTTCACGGATCTTTGGCCTTGGTGATAAGGACGAGCCTGTTTCGCCTGAAACCACGGAAGAAAAAGAAGTAAACCAAGAAGAAGTTAAACAAATCGACATTCATCAGATCAAACCGAATCGTTTTCAGCCGAGAACGATTTTTGATGATGAGAAAATAGATGAGCTGGCAAGAACCATTCATACACATGGCATTATTCAGCCGATCGTTGTGCGCGAAAGCGGTGACGGAACATATGAAATCATTGCCGGTGAACGCAGATGGCGCGCGATGAAATCACTCGAATGGGAAACCGTTCCTGCCATTGTGAAAAATATGAGTGATACCGAAACAGCCTCTGTTGCTTTAATTGAAAATCTTCAGCGTGAAGAACTTTCTCCCGTGGAAGAAGCGATGGCTTACCAAAAGCTCCTGGATCTTCATAAATTGACACAGGAAGCCCTGGCACAGCGTCTTGGAAAAGGACAGTCAACCGTCGCCAACAAGCTGCGTCTTTTAAAGCTGCCTGAATTTGTTCAGGAGAGCATTATCCAAAAGAAAATGACGGAGCGTCATGCGCGCGCACTGATTCCTTTAAAGGATGCTGAGCTTCAGAATAAAGTGGCAGAAGAAATCATCGAACAGCAGCTGAACGTCAAGCAGACAGAACAGCGCGTTCAGAAAATGCTTGAAGCATCAGAGAAAAAGCCGAAGCCAAAGCGCAAGGCATTCAACAAAGACGTACGGATTGCCGTTAACACGATCCGCCAGTCATTGAATATGATCTCTGACTCCGGCATGAAGCTTGATTCGAAAGAAGAAGAGTATGATGACTATTATCAGATTACGATTAAGCTGCCTAAAAAGAAAAAATAGATTGTTAGAGTGAAAGCCCGCTGCGCGCGGGCTTTTATTTTGCCTGAAATATCACAAGTCCGGGTTTGGATGACATATACCTCGGTTTGCGTGTTGTATTTCTACTGTTGAAGTAGTGATACACCTGGATTGAACGTTGTATCATGCTCAGTGAGTGTCATATGAACCATATTTACGTAAGTATCCATCAACTTGATTGTTGCACCATCTCTCTTCATGCTTTTAAAGCACTAAGAGCCTGTTTCTTAAATGCACGAAGAGGGCGTGGCAGAGGTTGTCGCTGTTTCTGCCGGAGTTGTAGTAATCTGTTGTGAAGTTGTCGCGATACACCCGGGAACTTGTAGCAATCCCTCGCCAACTTGTAGCAATTCAGCTCCTGACTTGTCGCAATCCGCCATCTCACCCGCACCAATCCTCCAACAGCCAAAACAACCACTCTACTTTTACAGGCAATCTCTGTTAAAATAAACTTAATATTTTCATAGACCGAAGCATTCACAAAAAGGGGACGGGTGACACGAATGGGGAGAATGATTGCAATTGCGAATCAAAAGGGCGGTGTCGGGAAAACGACGACGTCTGTTAACATCAGTGCATGTCTTGCTTATTTGGGAAAAAAGGTTTTACTCGTTGATATGGACCCACAGGGTAACGCAACGAGCGGGGTCGGTATTAATAAAGGGGATGTAGATGAAAGCATCTATGAAGTACTGGTTGAGGATGTACCGGCGAAAAGTGTAATCAGGGGTACGTCGGTTGAAAACCTGTATGCAATTCCTGCGACGATCTCGCTTGCAGGAGCGGAAATTGAACTTGTTTCAATGGTTTCCCGGGAAATAAGATTGAAAAATGCGCTTGAGGATATACAGCAGCGGTTTGATTATATTATTATAGATTGTCCGCCCTCGCTTGGCATGCTGACGATCAATGCACTGACAGCCTCAGATGCGTGCATCATTCCGGTGCAGTGTGAATATTACGCGCTTGAAGGCCTCAGCCAGCTGCTAAGTACAGTGAGACTTGTACAAAAGCACCTGAATCATCATTTACTGATCGACGGTGTCCTGCTCACGATGCTTGATGCGAGAACAAATTTAGGTATTCAGGTCATTGGTGAAGTGAAAAAGTATTTTCAGGATAAAGTCTATCGGACGATTATTCCAAGAAATGTAAGATTAAGTGAGGCGCCGAGTCATGGTCTGCCTGTGATTTTATATGATCCGAAGTCAAAAGGGGCAGAAGTCTATCTTGAGTTAGCAAAGGAAGTGATTGTAAATGGCTAAAGGACTTGGTAAAGGAGTCAGCAATCTTTTCAAGGATATGTCATCCATTCATGATGAGCACGTTCAGCAGCTGTCTATCAAAGACATCCGCCCGAACCCTTATCAGCCCAGAAAAATATTTGAGGAAATTCCGCTTGAAGAACTGACGGCTTCTGTCAAAGAACATGGCATTCTTCAGCCGATTATCGTCCGGAAAAGCCTGAAGGGGTTTGAAATTGTCGCAGGAGAGCGCCGTTTCAGAGCGGCAAAGGCAGCAGAGCTTTTACATGTCCCGGCGGTCGTACGTGATTTGACTGACCGTCAGATGATGGAACTGTCTGTGCTTGAAAACCTCCAGCGGGAAGATTTAACACCGGTTGAGGAAGCAAAAGCGTACGAAATGCTGATGAATAAGCTCCAAATCTCTCAGGATGAGCTTGCAAAGAAGGTAGGGAAAAGCAGACCGCATATTGCCAATCACCTGCGCCTGTTAAACCTGTCTGAGAAGATTCAGGAGATGCTGTCACATAAGAAATTGTCGATGGGTCACGGTCGTGCACTGGCAGGCCTTAAAGATACAGGTACTGCTGAACAGCTGGCTGACAAAGTCATCAAAGAGGGCTTAAATGTCCGTCAGCTTGAAAAACTGATTTCAGAAGCGGGTCCGGCACGTAAGGAGAAGCCGAAACCCAAAACAGACCCTCATCTCAAGCAGCAGGAAACCGTGCTGAGAGAGCGTTTTGGCACAAGTGTCGCGATTAAGAAAAGCAAGCATAAGGGCAGAATTGAAATTGAGTTTATGTCAGATGATGATCTTGAGCGGATCTTATCACTTTTAGGTGAAGAGCGGAAGGATTAACGAGCCGTATAGACAGAGAGCAGAAAAGAGGGAGTTTCACGTGGTATTGTTAGGGACACTGGTAAACGGGCTGTTAATTATTATTGGCACACTGATTGGAAAGCTGCTGCACAGAATACCGGAGCGGATGAAGGCAACGGTCATGTCTGCGATTGGTCTTGCCGTTGTGGTACTTGGTCTGCAGATGGGTCTCTCAAGCAATAACTATCTGATTGTCATTATCAGCCTGGTACTTGGTGCGGTAATCGGTGAGTGGATGGAGCTTGACGATAAGTTAAATGCGATGGGCAGATGGATTGAGCGGAAGGTTGGTACAAAAGGGGAAACGAGTATTTCCCAGGGCTTTGTCACAGCCACACTGATTTTTGTAATTGGTGCAATGGGTGTCATTGGCGCCCTTGATTCAGGACTGCGCGGCGATCACCAGGTCCTGTTCACCAAGTCCATCATTGACGGATTCGTTTCGATTATTTTAACCTCGACGCTCGGTGTCGGCGTATTATTTTCTGCGATTCCGGTTGTGCTTTATCAGGGCGCAATCGCCCTGTTTGCCACGCAGATTGACAAGTTTGTACCTGAAGTCCTGATGGATCAATTTATTGCTGAAATGACTTCAGCAGGCGGCATCATGATTTTTGCAATCGGTCTGAACCTGATCGGGATTACAAAAATCCGAGTGGCCAACCTGCTCCCGGGCATTATGATTGTAGGTGCGATTGTGACAATTGTTCACCTGTATGAAGCGTATGGTTTTTAGCTAATGTTTTCCGTAAAAGAATATTGGAATAATGGATGGCATCTGTGATTTTTGACGCCATTTCATTGACTAGATAAAGACGCGTATTCTGAAGCATTGCATGCTCCATAAATCCGCCTGCATTCACAATACCGGTGATATGCACATCGCCAATTGGAGGCAGCTGCTTCTGCACGCCTGCACCTGGGAAAATCGGACCTTCCCCGACTTCGATATAGCCGATATTACGGAATTGCCCGAGACATGCGTCAATCGCTACGACAAATGCATTGTCATATTCCATGCGGATCTTTTCAGCAGTATCTGCAAGATTTAGTGCATGCACAGGATCCTTCAACGTCCCGTACAAATCAAAAAATGGCAGTTTTCTTTTCTCAAGAAGTGATCCGGTCAGCGGTCCAAGTGAATCTCCCGTTGAGCGGTCAGTGCCGATGCATACATAGACAATCGGGCGGTCAAGGGGATAGCTTGAAGCAAGTGTCTTTGCAAGTCTATGTGGTGTCATGTGATCCTCTAAATGACTGCGGCAGCTAGTATCGGTAAATTGTGGCGGTATCACTTCGTTCATCATAACCCAGCTCCTCTCACTTCTACATTATAGGAAGATGCCTATTTTTTATTCTGTTTATTCATTATATAATACAATTTGTTCTTTTTGAAGAACAAATTTTTTTCTTCTTATAAGTTGGAGAAAAAAACGAACGCTGATAAAATAAAGAATAGCTTAAGATGATTTTTCTAAAGGAAGCAGGAAGTGATACAGATGGAACTCGCTACACCGGAAACCAATGATACACCCGAAACGTTAGAAGAAGTTGTAGATGTAAGTGCCTGGAAAGAAGGCTGGGATTCAGTCATTGCTTATTTAACGGATGAAGAAATTTGGGTATCATTCGGACTTACATTTCTGAAAATTGTTCTGATCATCGTGATTGCAGGCATCGTTGTCCGCGTCGCTAAAAAACTGATACAAAACGTGTTTAAAGTGCGTGCACGCGGACCGGTTCAGGTATCAATCCGCCGTGAAAACACGCTGCTGAAACTGCTGCAGAATGTTGTATCCTATGTGGTTTATTTTGTCGCGGTGCTTGCCGTACTCTCCGCATTCGAAATTGATGTCCGCGGTCTGATTGCCGGTGCCGGTATTGTCGGTCTTGCAGTCGGTTTTGGTGCGCAGAACCTTGTGCGTGATATTATTACAGGGTTCTTTATTATCTTTGAAGACCAGTTTTCTGTAGGAGATTACGTCAGAATCGGTCAGGCAGAGGGTCACGTCGAAGAAATCGGTCTTCGTACGACAAAAATTAAAAGCTGGACCGGAGAATTGCATATTTTTCCAAATGGAAATATTACTGAAGTAACAAATTATTCAATTCACAACAGCGTGGCTGTCGTGGATATCAGCATTGCATATGAAGAAGACGTCGGAAAAGCAGAAGAGGCGCTCCGTACGTTTTGTGATTCACTGGAAGGAAAGTATGAAGAAATTGTTATGAAACCTGAGCTCCTCGGTATTCAGACGCTTGGTGCCTCTGATGTCGTGATGAGAATCATTGCAGAGACCCAGCCAATGAAACACTGGTTTATTGCCCGTGAATTAAGACGTGAAATTAAGCATTACCTTGATGAGCGTGGAATTGAAATTCCATTCCCTCGTATGGTGATGTATTCAAGAGAAGAAAGTCAAGAGAATGCAAAAAAAGTGTCGGAAGAATAGGAGGCGTTTTGTTTGGAAGAGAAAGATTTTGGTCTGAATGACGTCGTCGAAATGAAAAAACCCCACCCGTGTGGAGTCAACCAGTGGAAAATTATCCGGATGGGAATGGATATCAGAATTAAATGTGAAGGCTGTTCACACAGCGTCATGATTCCCCGGAAAGAATTTTCACGTAAAATGAAGAAAGTACTTGTGAAGCATGAAGAATAAGAATGCAGACCGTGTGAAATCGTGAGTGATGTCATACGGTTTTTTAAAAGGTGAATTAGTCTGGTGCGTTGTCTTTTTAAAGACTGAGGACGTTTGCGGTCAGGTCCGGGGAATTTCAGATCATAATCACGAAAGCTCGGATCACACACTCCTCAAGCGTATCCCCGCACACGCCGGTCCTCTTGTATTTATAATCGGAACTCTATATAATTGTGTGAGGTTTGTATATGACACGTCACATGAACATGTTTTTAATAGAAGATTCAAGGAGTGAACGAAATGGCTTTAACAGCTGGAATCGTGGGCTTACCAAACGTTGGGAAGTCTACTTTATTTAACGCAATTACAAAAGCAGGTGCTGAATCTGCAAACTATCCGTTCTGTACAATCGATCCGAACGTTGGAATCGTAGAAGTGCCGGACCCTCGTCTGACTAAGCTGACTGAGCTGGTTGAACCGAAAAAGACCGTTCCGACTGCATTTGAATTTACTGATATTGCAGGGATTGTAAAGGGTGCAAGCAAAGGTGAAGGTCTTGGGAACAAGTTCCTTTCGCATATCCGTGAAGTAGATGCAATCGTACAGGTTGTCCGCTGCTTTGCTGATGATAATATCACACACGTATCAGGTAAAGTTGACCCGATTGATGATATCGAAGTCATCAACCTTGAGCTGATTTTAGCTGACCTTGAAGCTGTCGATAAGCGTATCGGCCGCGTGGCTAAAATGGCAAAGCAAAAAGATAAAGATGCTGTCATCGAAATGGCTGTACTTGAAAAGCTGAAAGAAGCGCTTGAAAACAACCAGGCGGCAAGAACCGTTGAGCTGAATGAAGAGCAGGCGAAAATCGCAAAAGGCATGCACCTGTTAACAAACAAGCCAATGCTTTACGCTGCAAACGTAGGTGAAGACGAAATTGCTGATCCTTCAGGTAACGAATATGTACAGCGCGTACGTGAATTCGCAAAAGAAGACAATGCAGAAGTCATCGTTGTCTGCGCGAAAATTGAAGAAGAAATTGCAGAGCTTGATGAAGATGAAAAAGCGATGTTCCTTTCAGAGCTTGGCATCGAAGAATCAGGTCTTGATCAGCTGATCCGTGCAACGTATGATCTGCTTGGTCTTGCCACTTACTTCACAGCTGGTGTACAGGAAGTCCGCGCATGGACATTCCGTCACGGCATGAAGGCGCCTCAGTGTGCGGGCGTCATCCACACTGACTTCGAACGCGGCTTCATCCGTGCAGAAACCGTTTCTTATGACGACCTGATCGCTTCAGGCGGCATGTCACCGGCAAAAGAAGCTGGTAAAGTACGACTTGAAGGTAAAGAGTATATCGTAAAAGACGGAGACGTGATTCACTTCCGTTTCAACGTATAAATGATCGTGCAGCCCCCGGGAGAGATTCCGGGGGTTTTGTTTTTGTTAAGGTGATAGGTCAAATGACACTAAAGAGCGAAGGTTAATTGTTTTGCGTCGAACATGACAGTATATATGCTGAACAATGATCCCTAAACGTCGAACAAGAGGTGCTGAACGTCGAACCAGGGACCACCACTGACCCTCCCACACAAAAAACACTCACATCCAATTGGACATCCCACCCCCAATCCGTTACAATAAAATAAGAACAAATGTTCTATTTTGTTTGGGGAAGAATAGAAATCTCAAAAACTTACTGTCACCCTTGTCCAATAGATATCACTATGCTATAATATATCCTTGTGAGTAATAGAAATTTTTTATTATTCCTTGTCTCCTGACAGCAGGAGGCCGCATAGACCATAAGGAGGTGAAAACCGATGAGAAAGTACGAAATCATGTACATTGTCCGTCCAGACGTTGATGAGGATCAGAAAAAAGCTGTAACTTCACGCTTTGAAGAAATCCTTACTTCAAACGGAGCGGAAATCATCGAGTCAAAAGAGTGGGGTAAGCGTCGTTTCGCTTATGAAATCAACGATTACCGCGAAGGATTCTACCAGATCGTTAAGTTGAACTCAGGTTCTGAGGCTATCAACGAATTCGACCGTCTGGCTAAAATCAGCGATGATATCGTTCGCCACATGACAATCCGCGAAGAAGATAACTAATCTCTAGATATAAGTTCCTTGCAATAGCAGATAGCTGCTTGCGCAAAAATAAAGGAGTTGGTTCTGATGATGAATCGAGTCGTATTAGTCGGTCGATTAACGAAGGATCCGGACCTGCGCTATACGCCAAGTGGTGTAGCAGTTGCAACTTTCACACTTGCTGTTAATCGTGCTTTCACGAATCAGCAAGGAGACCGTGAAGCGGATTTTATTAACTGTGTGGTATGGAGACGTCCAGCTGAAAACGTGGCAAACTTCCTGAAAAAAGGAAGCCTTGCAGGCGTTGACGGACGTATTCAGACACGAAGCTATGAAAACCAGGAAGGCAAACGCGTGTATGTCACTGAAGTGAATGCAGAAAGTGTTCAATTCCTGGAGCCGAAGAATGCTTCAGGCGGCGGCCAGTCCGGCGGCGGAAGCTACGGAGGCAATCAGGGATATCAGGATAATAATAACTTCGGTCAGAATCAACCGCGTGAAAACCAAAGCAACCAGAATAACCAGAACTACACAAGAGTGGACAAGGACCCATTCTCAAATGACGGTCAGCCGATCGACATTTCAGATGATGATCTGCCATTCTAAGAAGTGTAGAACAATAAAAATCTAAACAAGAAGGAGGGGAATCCCATGGCAGGAGGACGCAGAGGCGGTCGTCGTCGTAAGAAGGTGTGTTACTTTACTTCAAACGGTATTACACACATCGACTATAAAGACGTTGATCTACTAAGAAAGTTTATCTCTGAGCGTGGAAAAATTCTTCCACGTCGTGTAACTGGCACAAGCGCTAAGTATCAGCGCAGATTGACAGTTGCAGTTAAGCGCGCACGTACAATGGCGCTACTACCATTCGTTTCAGGCGAATAATAAATGCGAAACTGACAGCTCATCACGGGCTGTCAGTTTTTTTAATCCTCTTTAAAAACTCACTACTTTAAACCCGCTGTATGGAGATATTTCTGACATTTCTCTCTTTTTACCATGACATAAGAACTAAAAAACTTATTTTTATCCTTCACTATTTCATATATCATCCGATGTATATGTAAAGGGTAGAAATTACCTAAATATAAATGAGCAGCAAGAGGTGAACAGGATGAAAATGAAATCAATTAAAACAAAATTAATTATGACTACCTCGCTGGTGTTAATCGCAGCATTTGCGATTTTACTCAGCTTAACAGGGTGGCAGCTTCACGACCGGACGCAGGAAAACGTACTGCAGCAGGCTGAAGGGATTGCTGGGGAACTGAATAACTCTGCAGAAACGTTTCTTGATCAGTATGGACGGAGTATTGAGCAAATCGCTTCAACAACGACTGCACTACAATATGCTGAAGCAGCACTTGAAGATGGAGATGCAGCTGCATCAAATGAGCTTGAGCAGCTGCTTGAAGAATATTTAACGATTTATTCAGATCCATCGTCTATTTACGTAGCGGCAGATAACGGCTCGCTGCTCATTTCTCCATTTGTAGATCTGCCTGCAGATTTTGACGCGACAACGCGTGACTGGTATCAGCAGGCCGCTTCTGCGCCGGACGCTGTGATCTGGAGTGAGCCATACATAGATGAGGCAACAGGCGAGTACGTGATCACTGCTGCAAAAGCGATGCAGAGTGGCTCACAGCTTGTAGGAGTTGTCGGAGTAGATGTAAAGCTTGGAGACCTTACAACTAAGCTTGGGGAAACGCAGATTGGCTATAACGGCTATCCATTTGTTTTGTCAGGCGAAGGGATCGCGCTTGTTCATCCAACGCTTCAAGGTGAAAGTCTGATGGAATTTGATTTTATCCAGGAGATTTTTGCGCAGGAAAATGAAACAGGCCGTGTAGAATATGAGTTAGATGGCGCGAAAAAGCTGATGGTTTATTCAACAGCAGAAAACACAAACTGGAAAATCGGAGTAGCTTTTGAACAGTCTGATATTGCTGCGGAATCATTATCCATTCTAACGCTTCTGCTGATTATTGGCGTGGCAACACTTGTTGTTGCAGGAATCATTATGTCCATCGTGGCAGGCAGATTCTCAAGACCAATTGTGAAGCTGAGTCAATCAGTAAGTGAGGTAGCAGCCGGGGATCTCAGCACCCGTGCAAATATTAAATCAAATGATGAAATTGGAGAGCTTGCTTCCCAATTTAACCTGATGGTGGATCATATGAACGAAATTCTTTCAACAGTCAAATCGTCTGTTGAAGAAGTACGTGGATCCGCTGAAGGCTTAAGTGCTGTAGCAGAAGAAACGAATGCTTCGAGTGAACAGGTAGCAAGCGCTGTAAGTGATATCGCGGATGGTGCAACGCAGTCTGCCGAAGAAGCGGATGAAGCAAACCGCCAGTCGCAGACGCTTGGTGAAAAGATCAACGCGATTTCTGAGCAGTCTAAGCAAATGTCTGAGGTTGCAAGTGAAGCAGGCAGTGTGAATGAGAGCGGCATCAGTCAGATGAAACAGCTGAAAGAGTATCACACATCTTCATCAGCATTTATTCAGTCGATGGAATCTGTCATTCTGGACCTTGAGACGAAAGTCCAGACAATTGAAAGTGTCATGGCAACCATTACAGAAATTTCATCTCAGACAAACCTCTTAGCGCTTAACGCTTCGATTGAGGCAGCGCGTGCAGGTGAGCATGGTAAAGGGTTCGCAGTCGTGGCGGACGAAGTAAGAAAGCTTGCTGAGCAGTCAGTACGTGCAACGGATGAAGTGAAGCAAACCATTGCTGATATTCAGGACAGTTCAAAGCGTGCTGTAAGTGAAATGGGCCGCACGAAGGAAAACTTTGATCATCAGTCAGTCGTTGTTGAGCAGACGAATGAGATTTTTGATCAGATGTCTGATTTTATGGGCACAATGGAAACATCGATTCTGGCTGTGTATCGTGAAATTCAGGACGTGTCAACAAGTAAAGAAGCCGTCACGCGCGTCATTCAGGAAATGGCTGCGATGGCTGAAGAAACTGCCGCATCATGCGAAGAAGTAGCAGCTTCAACGGATGAGCAGGTAAGAGCGATTCAGACCGTTACTGAATCGGCAGAAAGATTAAGTGAGCTGAGCGATGATCTGCAGCAGGCAGTCAACCGCTTCAGGCTTGAGCAAAAAGAAGCTTAAATATGAATCCTCCGGGTCTATATGACCTGGGGGATTTTTATATTTATCAAACAGGTGAACGGAATCATGGGTTAATTCACTGCAAAAAGGGTCTGCGGGTTGAAGGAGAGCGGTATGACAGATAAAATGAGGAGATGGATATAGTGTATGAATGAAAAAATAGAGGTGTATGAATGAACAATACTAATACGTTAAGGCTGACAGAAGGCGCAATGATGACTGCCTTTTTCGCAGTTTTATTACTCATATCGGTCTATGTGCCGGTTATTTCGATTGTGTCCAGTCTGTTTTTACTGCTTCCTTTTCTACTATATAGTGTGAAATATTCCCTTCGTGCTTCACTGGTAATGGTGGCAGCATCAATTGGCGTTTCGGGGATCATCGGAGGTCTGTTTACACTTCCTTTAGCGATCGCTTATGGAACAACCGGCGTGGTCATGGGCTGGCTGGCACAGCAGGGGAAAAGTAAATTTATCATTTTTATCATCTCGACGCTGGTATTTTTAGTGAGCGCCGTCGTTCAGTACTTGATATCAATTCTGATTTTTGAAATCAATATTATTGAAGAATTTTTTACATTAATGAATGAGTCGCTTGAGCAGTCCGTTTCAATGTTCACTGCAGCCGGAATTGATACTGGGGATGTGCAGGAACAATGGGCGCAGAATATGCAGGTGATTGAAACACTGTTACCTACATTAATCGTTTTAAGTGCGGCACTTTTAATCTGGATCATGATGGTGATTAATTTTCCGCTCGTCAAACGTCTCGCAAAAAGGGATCTTCCGAATTTTGAGCCGTTCCGCAATCTTTCTTTACCTAAAAATGTGATTTGGTACTACCTGATCATCCTGCTGACAGCGCTGGTCGCATCGCCTGAACAGGGAACCATGTTTGCTTATGCGCTGATTAATCTTCAGTTTGGTTTTGAACTGCTGCTGATTCTTCAGGGACTGGCGTTTATTCATTTTTACGGTTATTTAAAAGGCTGGAATAAGGGCCTTCTGGTGATTTTGACAATTTTAGGCGTATTGATCAGTCCATTAACACGAATTTTAGGTATAATAGACTTAGGTTTTGATTTGAGAAAAAGGATGAGCGCGAAGAAGTAGTCAACGCACATTCTTTTTAGTTCATGGATAAGATAAGCATATAATATGCAAACGGGTGAACCGTTTTGGGAGCTGAAGGCATGCCAACATATTTTCAACACCGGATTTTACGCCGGCTGCTGCTTGGGCTTACATTGATTGTCTTTTTGATTGCGGCGGTATTATTTCTATATAACTGGATGTTTGCGGTCGGTACGCTGATTCTTGCAGTACCATTATTGTGGTTCGCTTTTGTCTTTGAAAAGCGCTTTTTTAACGATACTGAAGAGTACATCTCCACCCTTTCCTACCGTGTGAAGAGGGTCGGGGAAGAAGCGCTGATGGAAATGCCGGTCGGGATCCTGCTGTACAATGATGATTTCTATGTAGAGTGGGCAAATCCGTATTTAACGGCTTTCATTGAAGACGGCACAATGATCGGCCGTTCTTTATATGATGTAGCGGACGTACTAGTACCGGTGATTAAAAAAGAAGGCAGCATTGAAGAGACCGTCTCATGGCAGGGACGGATTTTCCGTATCATTCACAAACAGGATGAAAAGCTGCTGTACTTCTTTGATGTCACAGAGCAGTCGGAAGTCGAGGAGCAATTTGAAGCAGACCGGACTGTTCTCTCTGTGATCTTCCTCGATAACTATGATGAATTAACGCAAGCGATGGATGACTCTGCCCGCAGCAATATCAACAGTTCTGTTACGACGCTGCTCAACCAGTGGGCAACAGAGCACGATATTTATGTGAAAAGGGTATCGTCTGACCGTTTTTTAGCTGTAATGAATGAACGCATCCTGCGGGAACTTGAGCAGGAGAAATTTACAATCCTGGACTCGATCCGTGAGATGACTTCTAAGCAGAATGTGCCGCTTACGCTGAGTATTGGAATCGGTTCAGGCGCTGAAACGCTGCCTGACCTCGGGCGACAGGCACAGTCAAGCCTTGACCTTGCGCTTGGCCGCGGAGGCGACCAGGTCGTGATTAATCAGGCGAACGGGAAAGTGAAATTTTACGGCGGGAAAACCAATCCGATGGAAAAACGGACGCGTGTACGTGCACGGGTGATCTCTCATGCACTGCGTGAGCTGATTGTCAGCAGTGATAAAGTCATTGTGATGGGACATAAGCGTCCGGATATGGATGCAGTCGGAGCGGCAATCGGTGTCAGGAAAATTGCACAGATGAACCAGCGTGAAGGTTTTGTAGCACTTAATTTCACTGAAATTGACAGCGGTGTAAACCGATTGATTGATGAAATTAAAACAAAGCCGGATTTATTCTCTCATATCATTGCACCTGAAGAAGCGCTGGATATGGTGACAGAAGATACGCTGCTGGTCATTGTAGATACGCATAAGCCAAGTCTTGTGATTGAAGAAAAGCTTCTGAATAAAGCGGAAAAAGTGGTTGTCATTGACCATCACCGCCGCGGAGAAGAATTTATTGAGAACCCGCTTCTTGTCTATATGGAGCCTTATGCATCTTCAACAGCTGAGCTTGTGACAGAACTGCTTGACTACCAGCCGAAAACAGAGAAAATCACAATGCTTGAAGCGACTGCGCTACTTGCTGGTATAATAGTGGACACGAAAAGTTTTACCATGCGTACGGGATCCCGGACGTTTGATGCTGCATCATACCTCAGAACGCTCGGTGCTGATACAGTACTCGTTCAGCAGTTCTTAAGAGAAGACGTCACGACTTATGTAGAGCGGGCGCGCCTTGTTGAAACCGTCACCTTTTATAAGCACGGCGTGGCGATTGCATTTGGAGAGGATGACAGGGTGCATGATTCGGTCATTATTGCGCAGGCAGCTGATACGCTGCTGCAAATGGAAGATGTGGCTGCTTCGTTTGTCGTTGCCTTCCGTGATGAAGGTGTCGTTGGCATCAGTGCACGGTCGCTTGGTACGGTCAACGTTCAGCTGATTATGGAAAGAATGAATGGCGGAGGCCACCTGACCAATGCAGCTACCCAGCTTCGTGACGTTACGATTGAAGAAGCGATAGAACAGCTGAAACAGGCAATCAACGAACACATCGAAGGAGGAACTGAAGAATCATGAAAGTAATTTTCCTACAGGACGTTAAAGGTAAAGGTAAAAAAGGCGAAGTGAAAAACGTAGCAGACGGTTATGCACACAACTATCTGCTGAAAAACAACCTGGCTGCTGAAGCAAATGCAGGTAATGTCAGCCAGCTGAATGCACAAAAGAAAAAGCAGCAACAAGAAGCACAGCAGGAGCTTGAAGAGGCGAAGCAGCTAAAAGCAAAACTTGAAGAGCTGACAGTTGAACTGACAGCAAAATCAGGTGAAGACGGCCGTCTTTTCGGCTCAGTTACTTCAAAGCAGATTGCAGAAGAACTGAAGAAAACGCACGGCATTAAAGTCGACAAGCGTAAAATCGAACTGAGCGATGCAATCCGTTCACTTGGCTACACAAATGTACCGGTGAAAGTCCATAACGAAGTAACAGCCACTGTAAAAGTTCACGTAACAGAGGCATAATTTAGGGTCTACTGAAACCAGACGGATCCGTGCTATACTACATGTATAACTTGGATCAAATAAAGACAGATAAAAGTGCCGGGACTGTGCGAATTTCCTGATGGAAGCGCAGTGCCGGCATTTTATACAGCAATTCAGGAGGGATCCGACGTGAATGAACAGTATGCGGACCGAATGCCGCCGCAAAATATAGAAGCCGAGCAGGCCGTGCTTGGTGCTATCTTTTTAGAACCCCAGTCACTGATATCTGCGCAGGAAGTCCTCATGCCGGAAGATTTTTACCGCAGTGCCCACCAGCGGATTTTTGACGTTATGATCAGCTTAAGTGATAAAGGAAAAGCGATTGACCTTGTCACCGTTACTGAAGAACTTGCAGCCATGAAAGAGCTTGAAGACGTTGGCGGAATTTCCTATTTAACAGACCTTGCAGGCTTTGTACCGACTGCAGCCAATCTTGAATATTATGCGCATATCGTTGAAGAAAAAGCGCTTTTAAGAAGACTGATCCGTACAGCGACCACCATCGCTCAGGACGGCTATGCACGTGAAGATGAAGTAGAGAACCTTCTGGCTGAAGCCGAGCGTAACATCATGGAAGTAGCGAACCGTAAAAACACAAGTGCCTTCCATTCAATGAAAGATGTACTCGTGCGTACCTACGATAATATCGAAATGCTGAACAGTACGCAGGGTGATATTACAGGGATCGCAACAGGATTTAATGAGCTTGACCGTATGACAGCGGGTTTCCAGCGAAATGATCTGATCATCGTTGCTGCCCGTCCATCGGTTGGTAAGACGGCATTCGCCCTGAATATTGCACAGAACGTTGCGACAAAAACAGGTGAAAACGTTGCGATCTTCAGTCTTGAGATGGGTGCTGAGCAGCTTGTGATGCGTATGCTTTGTGCTGAAGGGAACATTAACGCACAAAACCTGCGTACAGGAGCGCTGACAGACGAGGACTGGCGCAAGCTGACCATGGCGATGGGAAGCCTGTCAAACGCCGGTATCTACATTGATGATACGCCAGGTGTGCGTGTGCAGGATATCCGCGCAAAGTGCCGCCGTCTGAAGCAGGAACACGGACTCGGCATGATTTTAATTGACTACATGCAGCTGATCCACGGTACCGGAAAGCCAGGCGAGAACCGTCAGCAGGAAGTATCTGAAATTTCCCGTTCACTAAAAGGACTTGCCCGTGAGCTTGAAGTACCTGTGATCGCACTGTCTCAGCTGTCACGTGGTGTTGAATCGCGTCAGGATAAGCGTCCGATGATGTCTGACTTACGTGAATCAGGAAGTATTGAGCAGGATGCCGATATCGTTGCCTTCCTTTACCGTGATGACTATTATGATAAAGAAAGTGAAAACCAGAATACGATTGAAATTATCATCGCCAAACAGCGTAACGGCCCGGTTGGTACGGTGTCCTTAGCCTTTATCAAAGAATACAATAAATTCGTTAACCTCGAGCGGCGACTCGATGATCCGAATATGCCGCCTGGTGCGTAAAGCCTCCTTTATGGGGGCTTTTTTATGTCTGGTTTTTGGCGGCGAGTGCTGCATTGTTGCTGCTGACTGTCGTATTGTGCCGGACGAGTGCGCGATACACCCGGGTTGAGTGTCGTATGCCGCCCGGTGAGTGTCATGATAGCGCTATCCCGTCATTCGACCGTCATATCTGCTCAAAACGCATTGCGCCCGCCCCTCTTCATGCCTTTAACAAACCAAGTGCCTGTTTCTTAAGTGCATGCAGGGCCGCCAGCGGCAGATGTAGCATTTATGTCCAGAGTTGCAGCAATCTTCGCTGAATCTGTAGCGATACACCCGGCGACTTGTATCAATCCTGGCACAGCCTGTATCAATTACGCCGCAAACATGTTACATCCATACCCGTCAGCATTTCACTTGTCGAAATAAACGAATATAAATTCCTATTTAACCATAAATGTTCGTCTTTTTATTGACTGACTTCCGTATGACTGGTAAACTGTTCTTGTTTGATAAAAAGGGTGTAACAGCCTGACGGAGGTGCGTTCCATGTCTTCAGTAGTTGTAGTAGGAACTCAATGGGGAGATGAAGGTAAGGGAAAGATCACTGACTTTCTCTCAGAACATGCAGAAGTAATTGCACGCTATCAGGGCGGTAATAATGCAGGTCATACAATTAAATTCGATGGTGAAACATATAAGCTGCATCTTATTCCATCAGGGATCTTTTATAAAGATAAAATCTCTGTGATCGGTAATGGAATGGTTGTAGATCCAAAAGCGCTTGTGAAGGAGTTGAAGTATCTTCATGACCGCGGTGTCAGCACAGAAAATCTTCGTATCAGTAACCGTGCGCACGTGATTCTTCCTTATCACTTAAAGCTTGATGAAGTGGAAGAAGATCGTAAGGGTGAAAATAAAATCGGTACGACGAAAAAGGGAATTGGTCCTGCTTACATGGATAAAGCAGCGCGTGCCGGTATCCGTATCGCTGACCTCTTAGATAAAGAGTCATTTAAAGAAAAGCTTGAACATAACCTTGCTGAAAAGAATCGTATGCTTGAGCGCTTCTATGAAGTGGAAGGCTTTACGATGGAAGATATTTTCGAAGAATACTATGAATACGGGCAGCAGATCGCGAAATATGTATGCGATACATCTGTTGTACTGAATGATGCACTTGATGAAGCGCGCCGCGTGCTTTTCGAAGGTGCGCAGGGCGTTATGCTTGATATCGATCAGGGTACATACCCATTTGTTACGTCTTCAAATCCGGTAGCGGGTGGCGTTACAATCGGTTCAGGTGTTGGACCGACAAAGATTGGTCACGTTGTAGGTGTATCTAAGGCTTACACAACACGTGTCGGTGATGGTCCGTTCCCAACTGAACTGCATGATGAAATCGGCAGCCAGATCCGTGAAGTTGGCCGTGAATACGGTACAACAACTGGACGCGCGCGCCGCGTTGGCTGGTTCGACAGCGTTGTTGTACGTCACGCACGCCGTGTAAGTGGACTGACAGACCTTTCACTGAACTCAATTGATGTATTAACAGGCATCAAAACACTGAAAATCTGTACAGCTTACCGTCTTGGCGATGAGATCATTACTGAATACCCGGCCAACCTTCGCACACTTGCGAAATGTGAGCCAATCTATGAAGAGCTTCCAGGCTGGGACGAAGACATCACAGGCGTCCGCTCACTTGATGAGCTTCCTGAAAATGCGCGTCACTACCTTGAGCGCGTATCACAGCTCACAGGTATCCCGCTATCAATCTTCTCAGTAGGACCTGACCGTACGCAGACGAACGTTGTGAAGAGTGTGTGGAGAGTCGAGAAGTAAGAAAAGCGAAAGGCGCTCGATCAGCTCCGACAGGCATAAGACGCGCAGCGAAAAAAGGGTGAACTTTCCCTTGTTCGATGGGTGGCTTATGACCCGAGTAGCTAGCGCCTGAAGCTGGACAGTAAGAAAAGCGAAAGGCGCTCGATCAGCTCCGAGGTCGTATAATATATAAAAGGGTATCTGCCGTGTGCAGATACCTTTTTTCGATCATTTTGTGGCGTCCCAATTCTCAATGGCCTGCTGCACGTTGGAAAACGTCTGAATATCTTTAAAATGAATGCCATTTAAAACGATATGCTGTGCAAGCTCAGGACGCAGCCCGCTCACATTCACTTCAATCCCCAGCAGCTTTAAGACATTGGTGATATCAAATACATGGCCGGCTACCTCGTTGTCGATGGTGACAATACCTGAAAAATCGATAATGACGCAGTCCAGATCCATCTCACTGATTGAAGGGATAGTCCTTGTCATCAAGTGTTCTGCCCGCGCTGAATCAATCGTGCCGACTAACGGAAGCACGACAACACCCGGCTGTATTGGCACAATCGGCGCAGAGAGCTCCAGAATTTCTTTCCGGCTCTTTTCATTGATCCGGTTTTTATATTTCTCAAACAGCAGAATCGATTCCCGCATATTGATATCAAGAATATAGTTTAACCGGTTTAAGATAAATAGTGTCTCTTTTGTTGAAAGTTCTTTTTGAACACAGATTGATCCGATTAAATCACTGAAATACATTCTTGTATCTGGATAAGGGCGAATTAAAGAAGATAATTTGTCCATCATAGATACATGTTCTTCAATGTTCTCACGGCTCCACTTCAGAAATTTTTCTTCCACTGATTCTTCTTCTTCCACAATTAGCGTGTCAGAGAAAAATCTAAAGAAACGACCGTTATTTCTTCTTGATTCTTCAATCATAGACTGTGGAATCTCCACTTCAACTTTTCCGAGGCTATAAATGAGTAGTTTTTCTCCAAGCTCTTCTCCATTGTCTTTCAGGTATGAAGCGAAATCCTGAATCGAACCCATTTCAATCCCTCAATTCTGTGATGTATGTGCGTTTTATGTTTGAAAATCTTTGGCTGGTAAGCGCCTTATGCTTGTCGGACCTAACCGCCTGCTTTCGCTTTTGATTAGTGAATCGCTTTCTTTTTAAATCTACCCCCGCGTACTTCGGCAATGCTGCCGACTGCGAGAAATGCGTTCGGGTCTATATCTTCTACTATACCCTTCAGTTTAGCCTCTTCAAGCCTTGTGATGACGCAAAAAACAACTTTTTTCTGATGCAGCGTAAACCCGCCTTGCCCATTCAGGTAAGTCACACCGCGTCCGAGACGGTCAATAATCGCGTCACCAATCTCGATATAATTGTCGCTGATAATCCACGCAGCTTTCGACTCGTCCATTCCCTGAATGACGATATCAATCGTTTTAAATGCGATAAAATAAGCAATCAGTGAATACATTGCGCGATCCCAGCCGAATACAAATCCTGCGACAGTAAAAATAAACAGGTTAAAAAACATAATCATTTCCCCGACGGAAAAAGGGAGGTTTTTATTGAATAAGATCGCAAGAATTTCTGTGCCATCAAGTGAACCACCATACCGGATGACAACACCAACGCCTGCACCGAGTACAATGCCGCCAAAAACCGTTGCAAGCAGCAGGTCATCAGTGAAAACTTCTACACTGTGAAGGAGGTAAGTGGAGATTGATAATACAGAAATACCGAGCAGTGTGGAAAGCGCGAAAGTCTTCCCGATCTGCTTATAGCCTATAAAGAAAAAAGGAATGTTAAGGATAAAAATAAAAAGTCCGAGTTTCCATCCGGTTAAATAAGAAAGAATAATCGAGATCCCGACAATTCCTCCATCCAGTACCTGATTAGGCACCAGAAACAGCTCCAGCCCAACCGCCATCATAATTGCCCCAAGAATAATAAAGAACACGCGTTTACTGATCATTTTCAAAGAAAGTTTCTTATGCTGACTCCTTTTCTTAGCGGAAACAGGAGGCAGTTCATGCTTTTTTCGTTTAGCCGGCAATACGCATCCCTCCCGGTGGTATAGTTGTTTACATTATACACGAGGCATAAGCGAATAGTACCCTATTATTTCATCAAAGCAGTGATGACACTATTAAAAAAACCCGCAAGTTGCGGGTCACTCTACTGTTTCATATAAAACATTCAGACGCTTGAATGTTGTCTCATCACAGATTACATATAAGTTATCATCTTTCTTCAAAGGCTTCTTAATCGCCTCTTTAAAATCCATATCCTCATTGACTGCGATGAGCACGGCGCCATCATCAAGCAGTTTCTGTGATGCATCACGATATGTTTTCCATGTGTCTTTCGCTTTAAGCACATAAATGTTATTCCCGAAACGCTTACTGAGCAGCTGCCTGAAAATCGTTGTAGTACCCGGCTGCAGTGTCGCTTTTGCCATCAGCAGGGACACAGAGTCATCTGAAAGGATAAAATCATCCACGCGGATATGATTAAACTTTGAAATATGACGCTCCTCGCAGATCTCAACGATTGTCTGGATATCAATCTCATGTGCCATTGAAAGCGCTTCGACTGCCGATGCAATGAGCAGGCTTTTCCCATCTCTTAAGATCGCATCTTCAATGGCAGGGTCTGAAAAAATGGCGACTCTTTTTGCTTCAGTGATGTTCGCTTTATGTAAAATTCTTTCTTCAGACGGATCTCCGCTGATAAAATGAACTTTATCATTGGACATCGGCGTTTCATCCGTATCTTCAATCAGAACAATTTCAGCACCGTGATTATGATACAGCACTTCTTTAATTGCCTGTTCCGTCTTTTTCGACCAGCCAATATATACGTAGTGACCACTTTTCTTATACACCAGCTTCCCCTCCTTTTTTAAACGCTGATATGTACTCGCTGCTTCAACTATCTTTCCGATTAACACCCCAATCAGACCAATTCCAAAGATAAACAGAAAGATTCCAACCAGTCTCCCTGCTATGGTTACAGGAAAAAAGTCTCCATATCCAACTGTCGTTAACGTTGTCATCGTCCACCAAAAGCTGTCGAACAGTGTCGGGAACGTTTCAGGCTCTATCCAATAGACTGAGAATGTTCCAAACAGAATAATAAATACTGAAAGAATTGAAATGACGCGGAAGTCCATTTCAGAAAGCTGTTTCCAGAGTCTAATAAATATATGCAACATGTATCCCTCCCTTTTATGTAAATACGCGTTTCTTTATACAGAAGTTTCATATACAGATTTTAACGTTCTTTCAGCCACTCGTATACTGCCTGACAAATCAAAATAACCCGATATGAAAAAAACCTTAAAAACTTTCAAAAAAAGATTGTCAGCTTTTAAAAAGTTATGGTATAGTTAGATTCGTTGCTAAGGCAGCGCCAAACATTGGCCCGTTGGTCAAGTGGTTAAGACACCGCCCTTTCACGGCGGTAACACGGGTTCGAATCCCGTACGGGTCACCACTTAATTTTCAATACATATATCCTTTTGGTCCCGTGGTGTAGCGGTTAACATGCCTGCCTGTCACGCAGGAGATCGCCGGTTCGATCCCGGTCGGGACCGCCATTTAGGCTTTGTAGCTCAGTTGGTAGAGCAATGGACTGAAAATCCATGTGTCGGCGGTTCGATTCCGTCCAAAGCCATAAGATACGCTGCAATCGCGGCGTATTTTTTTATTGTCTAAACTTCTACTTATAACCTCTTTTCAATCCCTCTAAACATATCAATTAGATAACAAACAAATTACAGTCAAAAAAATTTCACTTTTCAGGTCCTTCTATTACTGTCTGAATCAACACTTTGGGAATCATTGGATTAAATCTGGTTTTATCTCATTTTTTACAGTTAGGCAACAAGCCTTGTATGAAGTCTCCTATATGGTACATTTGGATGGCGCAATTTTTAAACAGGCGCTAATTCAGCTGTATTTGTTGGAGGAAAAACGATGAAAAACAACGATCAAAAACGTTCATTTATATATTCAGGTAAAAGTCTTAAGATATTCGCTGCCGGTGTGATGCTGTCAACAGCACTATGGGGATTCGACACTGAAGCTTCAGCTGAATCACGTGGACTCACTGTCGTTCACCATGTGTATGCAGGTGAGGCGTATGTAGGTGTTGTCACAGACCCCGATGATTTAACCGCCTGGGCAGAGAAAAAAGAAGAAGAGCTTGAAGAGGAAGCTTCAGGTGATGTGAAGCATAACCTGACATTGATCCCTGAGCATGTATTTAACCCGCAGACAGAAGATCAGAAGCTTCTGGAGCAGGCAAAAGAAGCAGCACAGTTTGTAACAGATGCATATGAGCTGAAGCTTGGCGATCATTCAGTTGCTTATGTAGACAATGAAGAAGCAGCCAAAGAAACGATCAGACAGCTTCAGTTAACAGCTGTATCAGAAGAAGAGCTGGATCGCTTTGAAAAGGAAGACTTAAGCAAAGAGCTGGAATCCGGAGATAGCCGTATCATTGATATTCAGCTAAAAGGCATGGGTGAGCAGGAGGAAGCACAGGTTGATCCCGGAAAGATTTCTGAACCGGAAGAAGCAGTTGAGCAGCTGTTGGCCGGTACAACCGTAACTGTTGATCATGAAGTAGCTGAAGGCGAAACAAAAGAAGATATCTTAGAGCGCTACGGGATGAGTGAAGAAACGTTTGATGAACTGAACCCGAAAGCTGGAGAACTCTCTGAAGGCATGATGGTAAAAGCCGAAGAAAAAGTATCCGGTGTACAGGTTCAGGTGAAAAAAGAATCACGAGTAAAAGAAACAATCGACTTTAAAGAAGAAGTAAAAGAATCAGATGAGATCCTGAAAGGTGAAATACGTGTAGAGCAGGAAGGCCAAAAAGGCGAGAAGGCCTACACATTAAAGCAGACTGAAGTAAACGGCAAGCAGACCGCTATGTCGACTGAAAATGAACAAGTCACGAAAGATGCAAAAAGTCATATTGTGCTTGAAGGCACAAAAGAAATTCCATCTAAAGGAACAGGCTCACTTCAATGGCCGGCTGATGGTGGATATATCTCAAGTCATCAGGGACCGAGATGGGGAGATCATCATAAAGGGATTGATATTGCCAGCCCGGACAGTCTGACACTCAGCACCGCCGATAATGGTGTGGTTGTCTCTGCCGGATTTGAAGGGGATTATGGAAACAAAGTCGTCATTGACCATAACAACGGCATGCGTACGATCTATGCCCATCTGAGTGAAATCCACGTCCAGCCTGGCCAGACAGTCGCTAAAGGCGAAACAATCGGCTTAATGGGTACAACAGGATTCTCTACAGGCATTCACCTCCATTTTGAAGTATATGTAAATGGAGAGCTGAAAAACCCGATGGATTATCTCAATTACTAAAAGATACACTGCTGTCTGTACCGGTTTTACAAAAGAAACCCGATACCGGCAGCAGTTTTGTGTATTTAAAATGAAATACTTATTTATGAGACAATTTATTAAGTACAGCTGATGATTGAAGCGAAAAGCACCACCTTAAAACGGAAATCATTAGCAGGGCAATTTCCTGGACAAGCTATTTTGTATCTTCATTAGAATACCTAACCTGTGTATGTTTACTATTATGCTTATATTAATGTAAGAGATCAGTCTGAGCTGACCCTTGGAGGGCAGGGCGGAGACTCCTGCAGCATAGAAGCGACAGGTGAGACCCCGCAGAGCGAAGCTCGAGGAGGCTCACCGCGCGGCTGCGGAAAGCGCAGTACTGCCCGGAAAGGGTCAGCGGTTACACAGAGACACCCCGCTATTTCCCGGGAAATCACCTGACAAAATAGGGTAAAGAGTGAATTATTAACGTCAACGTGATACATTTACTATAAGACTATATAACACGCAATGATTACGAGTTAAAAGGAGAATCACATGATGGACAAAAAGATTCTAGTCGTCGACGATGAAAAGCCAATTGCAGATATACTACAATTTAACCTGAAAAAAGAAGGCTACGAAGTTCACTGTGCATATGATGGTGACGAAGCACTTGAAAAAGTGGAAGAAGTAAAGCCTGATTTAATTTTACTTGATATTATGCTTCCGGGAAGAGATGGCATGGAAGTGTGCCGCGAAGTACGAAAAAATTACGAAATGCCGATTATCATGCTGACAGCGAAAGACTCTGAGATTGATAAAGTCCTCGGTCTAGAGCTTGGAGCAGATGATTACGTGACAAAGCCGTTCAGTACGCGTGAGCTTGTCGCGCGTGTAAAAGCGAATATGCGCCGTCACCAGGCATTAAAAGGACAGGTTGAAGAAGAGAACCTGACAAATGAAATTACAGTAGGCGTCCTGACCATTCACCCGGATGCTTACATGGTAACAAAACGCGGTGAGACAATTGAACTGACACACCGTGAATTTGAGCTGCTTCATTACTTATCAAAACATATCGGACAGGTCATGACACGTGAACATCTGCTTCAGACGGTATGGGGCTATGACTACTACGGCGATGTACGTACGGTCGATGTAACGGTTCGCCGTCTGCGTGAGAAGATTGAAGACAATCCGAGTCACCCATTATGGATCGTGACGCGCCGCGGCGTCGGTTACTACCTGAGAAATCCGGATCAGGATTAGAAATAAATGCGGAAGGTTAATTTCTTTCAATCTATCCATTTAAAGTTTGTGTTGATATACGTACTCTTGATCGCACTAGCCATGCAGATTATTGGCGTTTATTTCGTGCGTGAGCTGGAGGAAAAACTTCTCGAAAACTTCAAATCGTCGATTGAGGAACGTATGAGCCCGCTTGAATACAGCATTACGCAAGAAATTGATGCTGATCTGTCGGGTGAGCGTTCAGATGATGAACCTTCATTGCAAGAGTCCATCCAAGTATTACTGGGTGGACTTAATTCTGAAGATATCGAGGAAGTACGGATTATCGACGCAAGAAACCGGGTGCTTGGCACATCAGATGATAATAATGAGACGGTTGTCGGGCAGCGGATGAATAATGAGCTGCTGCAGCGGATGTTTATCGAAGGAGGACCCCCTCCGAATAACTTGAATGAAACCTATGTGGACCGTGAAAGCGGAGACAGGATGTGGGTGCTTGCGATTCCGCTTGTCTCAGGAAGTGATGTAATCGGAGCGATCCACATTGAATCAAGAATTGAAAATGTGTACTCCCAGATGGATGAGATTAATGGGATCCTCGCCGGTGGGACTGCGATTTCACTTGTCATTACAGCGATTCTAGGTGTTCTGCTTGCACAAACGATCACCAGACCAATTGCAGATATGAGAAGTCATGCAGTCGATATGGCAAAAGGAAACTTCTCAAGGAAAGTTAAAGTATACGGCCATGATGAAATCGGTCAGCTGGCTATTACCTTTAACAACTTAACAAAAAGACTGCAGGAAGCCCGTGTAACCACTGAGGCGGAAAAGCGGAAGCTCTCAAGTGTACTCAGCTATATGACAGACGGCGTAATCGCGACTGACCGGAGAGGACGGGTCATTTTAATTAACGATCCGGCAGCTGGTATGCTGAATGTTTCACGTGAAACAGTGCTTTCAATGTCACTGCCTGAACTGCTTGGCATTGAGGATGAGTACTCTTTTGAAGATCTTTCAAGTCAGAGTGATTCACTGATTTTAAACTTTGGTACGCAGGCGAAGCCATATATTCTGCGTGCCAATTTCTCTGCGATTCAAAAAGAAACGGGCTTTGTCAGCGGACTGATCGCTGTTTTGCATGATATTACAGAGCAGGAGAAAATTGATGCGGAACGCCGTGAGTTTGTTGCGAACGTGTCCCATGAACTCCGGACACCGCTTACGACAATGCGCAGCTACCTTGAAGCGTTGGCTGAAGGGGCATGGAAGGATGAAAACATTGCGCCGCAGTTTCTGAATACAACGCAAACAGAAACTGAACGAATGATTCGTCTTGTGAATGATCTGCTTCAGCTTTCTAAAATGGATAGCCGTGATTACCGTCTAAATAAAGAGTGGGTCAATTTCATTGCATTTTACCAGCGTATCATTGATCGCTTTGATATGGGGCGTTCCCAGGACGTGTCATTTAAAGTGAAGCTGCCAAAAGATCCTGTATATGTTGAAATTGATACAGATAAAATGACGCAGGTACTTGATAATATTATTTCAAATGCGCTTAAGTATTCACCTGAAGGCGGACAGATCGGATTTAAGGTGGAGTTGAAAGAACGTGAGAAAGAAATAGTTGTCAGCGTGTCAGACCAGGGAGTCGGCATTCCGCGTGAAAATCTGAAAAATATTTTTGAACGTTTTTACCGTGTGGATAAAGCCAGAACAAGACAGCTTGGCGGTACAGGACTTGGACTTGCGATCGCAAAAGAGATGATTACTGCCCACGGCGGTCAGGTCTGGGCTTCAAGTGTGGAAGGAAGAGGGACAACCATTTATTTCACACTGCCATATGATCCGGAAAGTGAGGATGAATGGGCATGATGAAAAGAATGGAGTTATTAAAATCAATTTTACTGTCGCTGCTGGTGGTGTTAAGTCTGCTGCTTACCTGGAACGTCTGGTCTTATCAGCCGGCGAGTGAGCCTTATGATGAATCTCAAACCACAGTTGAAAATGTGTCAATTGCTGAAGAACGCACGACTGCTGACCTGATTCAGCCATCACGTTTTCTCGTACATGGTGAGGTAGCAGTGAGCGGGACCACTGATGAAAATAATATTGCCACACTGACATCACTAATGCAGGAATGGAATGTTTATAACATCCAGCAGAATTTTTCATTTGATGAAGCGGAATTTAAGGACATTGTACACGGTTCGAACCGTATTGAATTAATGTATCCTGCAGACGTTCCGTTCACCGCTTACCGTGACATTATTACGTTTGAGAACAGCAGCCTGCCGGAGGATGCATTTGACCGCGTTGTTATTGATCTGTCCGGGCAGGAGGATGCACCGTTTACAATTTATTTTGTCCATTACGATAACCGTGTAGTGTATGAAGGCAGGGTAGACGCGACTTACCTTGAAAATCTGAATAATGTGGTGGTATCGAATGCTGCTTCGACCTTTACTCCTTATTTTGCCCATGAAGCAGGTGATCGCATCATTCATCTTCCTGTCGAACGCAGGGAGTATATCAAATACCTTTATAAAATGAGTACGATCGATATCAACCTATTCAGACGGGCGCTATTCCAGGATCCTGATGCTGTCACGTTGAATCAGTTCGGTGCTGCACGTGATCAGTATTTTGATCAGTCATCGAATCTGATGGAGGTTGACCGGAACCATCATACGCTCAGCTATGTGAACCCATCAGCAGAAATGTCAACTGTCGGCCGGTCAGGAGAGCTTTTTCAAAAGAGCAGACGCTTTGTTAATGAGCACGAGGGATGGGTGGATGATTATCATCTTTATGAACTCGATGCCATGAATCAGCAGGTGGATTACAAAATGCACGTGCAGGGGCTGCCTGTATTTAACGATAACGGGGCTGCAGATATATACCAGGAGTGGGGAGAAACAAGAATCCATCAATATGTCCGCTCGTTCCTGTCCATACAGGTAGAGTTTCCGAATGAAGATGATACGGTATCTCTCGGATCGGGTTATGATGCGATTGAAGCCATCGAAAGTATAGAAGATTACGATCCGGAGAAATTGCAGGACGTGACAGTAGGCTACTATATGACAAAAAACTCAAATGACAATACCTATACGCTTGATCCCGTCTGGTACTACAAATATAATGACAGCTGGGCAAGAGTACCGGTTATAGGAGGAGGGGATCCGGTTGGATTGGAGTAAAACGAAAACCATTTTTATCGTTGTCTTTCTGATCCTGGATATATTCCTCTTTATCCTGTTTATTCAAAAGTACGAAGATAGTCAGCTTGAAACCATTGGCGATCTTTCAACAACGGAGCGGCTCGCTGATGAGAATGTCACATTAGGAGAGCTGCCGGATGTTGAGGACAGCCGACCTTATCTGAACGCTGAATATTATCGTTTTATCAACTCAGACTTGCAGGAGCTTGAAGGGCAGACAGCAGCCATCCGGGACGGTCAGATACTTGAGTCTGTACTCGATGAGCCAATTGCGCTTGAAGATCCTGAAAATCCTGAAGAATTGAATGAGCTGTTAGAGGAATTTGTGATCAATGGAGACCAGTACACATTCTGGGATTACGATGAGGAAGATAATCAGCTGATCTATTTTCAGACGTATCAAGATTTAACGCTTTATTATAATCTGAATGCTCAAATTGCCGTTCAACTGAATGAAGAGAATGAAGCGATCGCTTATGAACAGACGTACCTGACTTCATTAGAGGAATTCACAGAAGAACAGCAGCTTAGAGAACCAAGAGCTGTACTTGAAACCTTTTATGATCGTAACCTGATTCAGCCAAACTCAACGGCAGTCGACCTTCAACTTGGTTATTATCCGTTATTTGTACAGCAGTCAACCGGTGATTCAGATGAAGGAATCACGCAGGTTCTGACGCCTACATGGAAAATGACGATTGAAAGTGAAGACGGAAGCCGTACAGACCTTTTCATGAATGCTGTAGACGGCAGTATTTATGACATGTCGCAGGTGAATCTGGATTTCAAACAGCTTGAGGAAGACGACGAAACTGCGGAGTGAAGCAATATGACAATGCATATGAGTGTACTGGCAAGCGGCAGTACAGGCAATGCGATTTTTATCGAAAATGACAACCATTCCTTTTTAGTGGATGCGGGCCTGAGCGGCAAGCAGATGGAAGGGTTATTCAGCCAGATTGACCGTTCAGTTAAAGACCTGAGCGGCATTCTGGTTACACACGAGCACAGCGATCATATCAAAGGGCTTGGCATCCTTGCCCGCCGCTATAACCTGCCTGTGTATGCAAACGAGAAAACGTGGCATGCCATGGAACCGCTCATTGGAAATGTGAACAGCGATCAGAAGTTTATCTTTCCAATGGAAACGGTCCAGACATTCGGCGGCCTGGATATCGAATCATTCGGCGTCTCACATGACGCGGCAGAGCCAATGTTTTATGTGTTTCATGAAAACGGGAAGAAAATCGTCGTGATGACAGACACAGGCTACGTCAGTGACCGGATGAAAGGCATCATTAAAGGCGCTGATGCATACGTGTTTGAAAGCAATCATGACGTAGGCATGCTGCGAATGGGACGCTATCCATGGAGCATCAAACGCCGGATCCTCAGCGATGTCGGCCACGTCTCTAATGAAGATGCTGCCATTGCCATGAGTGAAGTAGTCGCAGATAACACGAAGCGAATCTATCTATCTCACTTATCAAAGGATAATAATATGAAAGACCTGGCGAGAATGAGCGTCACACAGACGCTTGAAGGCTGCGGATTAAAGGTTGGAGAGACATTTGACCTTTACGATACAGACGCAAAAACGCCGACGGATCTGTATAAGATTGTGTGAGCACTGCCTATAGGGTGGTGCTTTTTTGGTTTGGGAGGGGGCGTTCGTGGAAAATGTGGTGATGTTCGTGGAAAAGCGGGCGGTGTTCATAGAATCGCGGGGCATGTTCGGAGAAAACCAGCCGTGGTTCTTAGAAAAAACACGATGGTTCGCAGAAAAGTGTAATTTGAACTAGTCCGCAGCACTACCCACTTTTCAACACCTTTGTGACATCAGGCAAATTCCCGCCCTTTTTCGTACAAATCAAGTAGACTGATAGAAGGAGAAAATAGGAGGAGGGGTATGAAATCGAATGGTATAATATTCGCGCGCTCATTATTTCATCTACACAAATCGCGCTGCTGATCTCATTTGCTGTTGCCTGGTTCCGCATCTGGCAGTCAGATAAAATTTTAGCATCAAAGGTCTCAAACCTGTTTTATACATTCGTACTCGTCTGGAAGTTCTCAAGTATCCTCTTCTATTTTGAGTATATTATAAAAGCGCCCATGTCCATTCTGTATTACAATGGCGGCGAATTAGGATTATTGCTTGCTGTCGCAGCGGTCCTGCTGCAGCTATTTTTTTACAGCCGTAAAATGCCTGATATCAATGCTTACTGGCTCCCGGCCTGGCTCATTGTTTTAACTGTGACTGAAGCGTCAAAGCTGGTACTGACTGCTGCGTCCATGATCGACGCTGTACTGGCCGGCGTATTTTTCATACTACTCATTTTTATCTGGCCGAAAAACAGCCGCCTTTTAAAAGAAGCACCATGGCTTACAATGCTGATGATACTCGCACTTCAATGGCTCACATTCTCGCTAAATGGCGATTTCATTACAACCGGACTCATCTATAACTGGGTGATCAGCGCAGCCGTCTGGTTTTTCACAACAAGGAGGACGCAACCATGATTCCACGAATACTAGCCCTTGGATTAGTCGGCGTGTTAGTCGCCGTACTAATTGTTAATGTCATGAACGATCAAAAAGAACGCCAGGAACTGCAGGCGCTTCAGGAAGAATATGCGGTGGCCCCTGCTGATAATGAAAGTGCAGCCCCTGTTGAATCAAGCGGGGCTGTAAAAGAAGGCAACACTGTTCCGAGCGTGGAGGTCTCCACATTGGATGGTGAAGTCGTCAACCTGGCAGACTACCGCGGACAAAAAGTCATCCTGAACTTCTGGGCAACCTGGTGTCCGCCTTGTATCGCAGAAATGCCGCATATGCAGGACTACTACGATAATGAAGCCCGCGATCAGAACGTTGAAATTCTCGCTGTGAACCTGACCAGTAAGGATAACGGAATGGATAAAATTGAGTCATTTGTTGATGATTACGGCCTGACATTCCCGGTTTTACTTGATGAATCAGGTGTACTGGGCGATGAATTTCAGGCGTTTACCATCCCAACCACATATCTGATTGATGAAGAAGGCGTGATTCAGCGCAAGCTGATGGGCCCGATGGATCGGGATATGATGGTTGATATGATGGGGGAATTGTAAGAGTGAAGTGGAAAACCGCCTGTGGGGGCGGTTTTTATTTTTGCGGTGGCGTTGTGGTTCGCGGGTATTAGGGTGATGTTCGACGGTAAACACCTGAAGTTCGACGTTAAACGTGCTGTGTTCGACGCAAAACAAGTGTCGTTCGCCACTTATCAGGCAATCTTCGACGTTTAGTGTAATTTGACCTAGTCGAAAAACGCAAAAAAACTGCCAGCTGGGGCTGGCAGTGAGACTATTTTTCTAATGGTGTCCAGCTCCAGCAGGCAGGTCATCGGGTCTGAACAAGGCGCTTCCGCTTTTCTATGTGTCCAGCTACAGGCGCTAACTCCTCGGGACATAAGCCACGGAGCGAAAAAGGGGAGTGCACCCTTTTCACGCTCCGCGTCTTATGCCTGTCGGAGCTGAGCAAGCGCCTTCCACTTTTCTTGCTTAAAATATACTAAAATCCCACTCCTCCGAGATCTGCCGCAGCAGCATGGTTCCTGCTGCACTGTTCCCGTTTACATCAATAGCCGGGCTGAATACGGCAATACCGCAGCCTTTTCTGAATGCTTTTTCAGGTGAGTGCCATTTTGGCGGAACGGATGCTAAGATGCCGCCTGAGACGCCGCTTTTTGCCGGGATACCGACATGTGCGGCGAATTTTCCTGATGAGTTGTACATGCCACATGTGACCATCAGCACCTTTGCGATGCGGGCCACGTCATGGCTGAAGATCTGTCTTTCTTCAATTGGATCATAGCCGTCATGCGCAATTACAAGTCCGATTTTTGCTAAATCCTCAAGGCTGATGCAGATGGCACAAAGGCGGATATAGATATCAAGTGCCTCCTCCACATCAAGATCAAGCAGATTGGATTCTTTTAGATAATAGGCAAGCGCGCGATTCCGGTGAGCGGTTTTCCATTCGGAATCATACACTTCCTGATCAAGCTTGAGCTGATGGCCGATCATCCCTTCGACAAATAGCAGAAAACGCTCATATTTTTCCTTAACTGTGTCACCAGGCAGCATAGAGGCAACCGTAATGGCGCCTGCATTGATCAGCGGATTGAACGGCTTACCCGGCCTATGGATTTCAAACGGAATAATCGAATTGAATGATTCACCAGTTGGCTCAACATCCACTTTATCCAGTACAAAGTCCAGTCCTTTAAAATGACAGAGTGCAACAAAGCTGATGATCTTTGAAATACTCTGCAGCGTAAATGTCACGTCACATTCACCAGCTTTATACGTATCACCGTCAATATCCATAATACAGATGCCCAGCTGTTCACGGTCCTGATTCGCGAGCGCCGGTATGTATTGTGCTGGCTCCCCGAGCATTGTATGTGAGCGGTTATCTTCAACCCATTGCTTCAGCTTTTCATACACTTCTTCACTTCTCATCTCACAGCCTCCTATCGTACATTCAGTATTAGTCTTTTCCCCTTACATTTAAAATTTAACCGTCTAAAAAAATGCACCTTAAGCACATTTAGTACAATTTTTTTAAAACATTAAGCATTTTTTCATCTGATTTTCATCTTCGCGCTCTATACTGTAAATCATAGAAGAGATCACACACGAAAGGATGAATGATGAATGGGTTATTACGATGATCATACAAATTTAGAACGATCCAATAAAAAAAGCGGAAACAAGGCAGGATATTTCTTCTCAAGTCTTGTGGGTGTCATTGTCGGTGCTTTAATCGTTGCGCTGGCATTCCCAATGTTTGATGGGGGAAGCAGTTCAACAGTAAGCAACTCAGATACAGCAGAACAGGCTACACAATCACAGCCAATATCCTATGACGTATCTTCAGACGTCACAGCCGCTGTTGAAAAAGCCGGAGATGCAGTAGTTGGTGTCACAAACCTTCAGGCCAGAGGCGGTATGTTTGGTCAGGAAGGTGAAGCTCAGGAAGCTGGAACAGGGTCCGGTGTCATTTATAAAGAAGAAGGCGACAGCGCATTTATCGTGACAAACTATCACGTGATTGAAGGCAGTGATCAGGTAGAAGTGACACTTGCTGATGGAACGAAGGAAGAAGCAACCGTTCTTGGCGGCGACCAGTGGACAGACCTTGCTGTACTTCAGATCAGCGGTGAAAATGTAGACACAGTCGCTGAATTCGGAGACTCACAGGCACTAAAGCCTGGTGAGCCTGTTATTGCAATCGGTAACCCGCTTGGTCTTCAGTTCTCAGGATCTGTTACAACAGGTGTTGTCTCAGGCGTTGAACGTACCATTCCAGTAGATATCAACCAGGATGGTCAGGTTGACTGGCAGGCAGAAGTCATTCAGACAGACGCAGCGATCAACCCTGGTAACTCAGGTGGTGCTCTTGTTAACAGTCAGGGACAGCTAATCGGTATTAACTCAATGAAAATCGCGCAGTCTTCAGTAGAAGGGATCGGTCTTGCGATTCCAATTGATATGGCTCAGCCGATTATTGAAGATCTTGAAACAAAAGGTGAAGTCGACCGCCCGACAATGGGCATCACACTATTCGACCTTGCTAACGTACCGGCAGTCTATCAGCAGGAACAGCTGAATCTTCCTGAAGAAGTTAAAACAGGCGTAGTCATTGAACGCGTCGTACCAAACTCTGCGGCAGCTAACGCAGGACTGGAAGATATGGATGTCATCGTTGAAATGGACGGTGAAAAAATTAACAACAGCATGGAACTCCGCCAGCATCTTTATACTGAAAAGAGCGTAGGCGATGACATGCAGGTAAAAGTGTACCGAAACGGTGAAATGGTTGAAGTGACAATGACTCTGACAGATGACTCACAGTTATAAAACATTGAGGGGCTGAACGGCTCCTCAATCTTAAAATCAAAAATAATCTCCTCCAATGGGAGTTCACATAGATGTCAAGTCCACACAAACTACAGAAAAAACTCTATTTCTTAAGCCTATTTTCAGCAGGAGCCCTCCACGCTCCTGCTATTTTTTTGCGTTAAAACCATTCATGATACAATCAATCTAAAAGGCGGTGACACATTTGCGCATATTTTGCTGTAAAGAACATGTCGAATTAGCTCTCGATGTGCTGATCGACGAAACAGAGGAAGTCCCTCTTTTAAAGACAGTGGATAACCAACAAGAGTTGTCCACAAAGTGTGAATACTGCGATGAACCAGCCATATATCTTGTGGAGAACAAATGATCTCATACGAAATGTGGATAGTTATTGTGGATATGTGTATAACTTTTGGGGATAACCTGTTTATAACGGTCGAATAACCTATAAAGTGCAACAGACGCAAAACGACAAAAATCTATCCACAGTGGACAAATAGAAAGGTGGAAGACGCTCGTTCAGCTCTGACGGGCATAAGCCAGTGAGCGGAAAACGGGTGATCTTCCCGTTTGCCGATACCAGGCTTATGACCCGAAAAGCTAGCGTCTGGAGCTGGATCCAGAGAAAAGTGTAAGCAGGCGTTTAGGTCCGACAAGCATAAGACGCAATGAGAGAAATGGGTGACCTTCCCCATTTTCTCATTGTGGCTTATGACTCGAGGACCTGCCTGCTGGAGCTGGATCCAGAGAAAAGCGTAGATCAATAAAACGAAAAAATGATGGAAATCATCTAAAAGGTCATAGATAAAAATAGATAGGTGATAGATAAACCACCCGCCCAACGCCTACCCGCTCGCACACAAAAAAGCCATCTCCGCCCACGGAAATGGCTTTTTTATCTCGAGCTTTTAGAAATCTCAAGGTCTTCATTCCATATATAAAAATCATTTTTTCCGTTGCGTTTGATCTTGTACATTGCCTGATCTGCTTTGTGAATGAGCGTTTCAAGCTTTGTTCCATGATGCGGATAACAGCTAATACCAAGACTGAATTTGACCTCAAGCGGCGTGTTTTGTGACCAGTAGGGATTTTTCTCAAACTGCTTCATTAATCGAAAAATTAACTGCTTCAACTCATCTTCACCTTCACATTGTAAATAGGCAAAAAATTCATCCCCGCCTACCCTCGCAGCCAGCCCGTGATCACTCACTGTTTCTTTTAATATTTCACCGACGTGTTTTAGATATTCATCCCCCGTCTGATGACCAAAAGTATCATTGATTGATTTAAAGTCATCAAGGTCCAAAATCAGCATCGCCGTAGTCTGATAGCCTTTTAGAACTGTTGCAGCTTCTTCGTAAAAGGCGCGACGATTCGGAAGCTTGGTAAGTGTATCGTGATAAGCAAGGAAACGTATGGTTTCTTCTGCTTCTTTATAAAGCTGAATGTCCCTTAAAATACATAGCATATAAAGGTTGTGTTCTACAAACACGAAATCTCCATCGATTAGAACATATTTTTTTTCACCTTTTTCAGTCTCTATCCTCGATTCATATTGACTGATTCGCTCCCCGCGGTCAAACATATACTGAAACCTTTGCAGGGCTCCTTCTTTTCTGTCATCCGAAAGGTAATCAGTGAACTGTTTTCCTTTTATACTGCTTTCACCTAATAGTTCCAGCGCAGCCGGGTTTGCACTTTCAATGATACCCCCACGGTCAATCAGTAAAATAGGAGATGGATTAATTTCATGCAAGGTAGAGAAACGTTTGTGATAAGAAGTAAGAAAATCAAACTTTTTCATCCCATAAGCTAGTGCACCAATCCAGATAATGCCGCCATAAATATATGGATAAGGTGGTAATATACCTCTAAACTCAAAAATTCCGAAGACGGTATTCCAGACCTGCACTAAAATAGCGACAACGATCAACAGGCTGATAATTTTCTGCTGCTGTGGTGCAACAGCTTTTTTACTAAGCTGATGGAGCATCCAGATAATAAAAAAAGAAAGGGCCAATCCAGTCGACATCGTTATCAGATAGGATAAATTGAACTCAGGATAGATAAACAAACCTTCGCGCTCAAATACTGTACTGTTTGTAAAATTAGTTTGAAAGATTAGTGTCAGTGGAACAGGAAGTGCAGGTATATAGAGCACCCATGGATATAAAAAAGAAGGTATTTTTTCATTTACACCAGTGATTTTAATAATGAAATGAATGGATAAACACAAAATCAATAACCCTGCATTTCCAAATACATAAGTGATCAGAAATGGGCTGAAAGCGATGTCAACCTGCTGACGAATGAATTCAGTCGCAAATAGAATTCCGTAACAAGCGATATAAGCACTTAATAAAAGGTTTTCGGTCCGCCTGAAATTACGTGACAGCACATCTGCTGCCATATAAAACATCATACCGGCTGGGAGTAAATATAACGCCATGTAAATCAGCAATTCTCTCATCACATCACACCCTTTGTGTGAAATAGGTCTAAGTTCCTCTTTGATAATATAAGTATCTCATAATCCTTCGAATTCAGCACGTAAAAGTTGTTTGAAACTTTAAAATTTTAGGGGTGGGAAGAGTGGTTCCGGAAATGATAGCAGCTGTTCCGGAGATTACATAGGTGGTTCCTAAAATAAAGCGTGTAGTTCCCGACATTCTCACGGTGGTTCATAACATTTCACACCCTGTTCCGGAAATCGGATACAATGACTCCACCAAAAAGCTGCCCGAACCATGCGGACAGCTTTCGCTTTATAAAAGAATAAACCCAATCACACCTGCCATTGTCACGTAAAACATCATCGGAATGAGCGTCATCCGAATAATTGTTCCCTCTTTACCGGGCAAATTTACAACAGACGCAGCAGCGACCACATTTAACACGCAAATCATATTTCCGGCATTGGCGCCAAGCACCTGCAGCGCGAGCACAATCTGCGGGTCAGCACTAATTTGGTCAGCAACACTGAACTGAAACAGTGAGAACATCATGCTGCTGAAGGTCGCGCTGCCTGAGATGAAAGACCCGAGTGCGCCGATGATCGGGGCAACGAGCGGCCAGTTCGTCCCGGCAGCGGCAGAGACGAAATCCGCCAGCTCAAGCGGCATGCTGAGGAGATCCGCGCCGTTCACACCTGAATTGATAAATATCCGCACCATTGGCACAGCGGTCCCAAGCGCAATCGCGGTCCCAACCATTGTTCTTACAGACTGACTGAACACACTGCCTACAGCTTTCACACGCATACCGTGAAGTAATGCGGTCAGCAGTACAGCGATTATAAAGATCGTGCCGGGTAAGTAAAAAGGTTCAAAAAACGTCGTGATTTCTGTTCCGAGTATATTGCGCCAGCCGATCTGAATCTCGCGCAGCCATCCTTTTAGCGGGAGCGCGTCAATTCGCGTCAGCACTAAAAGTGAAGTGACGATCAGGTAAGGGAGCCATGCTTTCCATAGCGGCATACGAGCAGCAACCGCGTCAGCTTTTATCTGATCAGCCACAGCGAAATCCCAAGCTGTTTTCGGTAAAAGAAACCCTTTTTTCGCAGTCGGTACGACGATCATTAGCCCGACAAGTCCTCCGATAATGGACGGGAATTCAGGCCCGAGCAAGGTGGCGACGGTAAAAGCCGGAACAGTAAATGCGAGTCCTGCAAAAATCGCAAACGGTGCGATCTGAAAGCCTTCCTTCCATGAACGGTTCTCGCCGAAAAAGCGGGTCAGCATGATCACTAAAATAAGTGGAATAAATGTTCCGATAAAGAGATCGATGAAAACAGCCGTACTTGCAACCTCCTGCAAATACGGACCGATTGCAGCGCCACCAAGCTCTTCCTGCACGACTGGCGCAAGTGAGCTTCCCTGATTCAGTCCCTGGTTGACCCCGACAATAATCGGTGTCCCAACTGCACCAAAAGAAACAGCAGAACTGTCGGCAATGAGTGCGAGTGCAACAGCAGCAAGCGGTGGAAAGCCAAGCGCGACAAGGAGCGGCGCCGCAATCGCAGCCGGCGTCCCAAAGCCAGCAGCCCCTTCAATAAATGAACCGAACAGCCACGCAATAATAATCAGCTGAACGCGGCGGTCAGCGGTGATCTGTGTAAAACCATTGCGGATCGAATCCATTGCACCGCTTTTTTTCAGCGTGTTAAGTAATAAAATCGCGCCAAACACAATCCACATAATCGAAACCGCAATGATCAGTCCCTCAATGATTGCAGCAGAAATCTGAATCGCAGGCACCTGCCAGATGAAAAACGCCAGTACAGCAGTCGCCGCCAGACTGATCGGCATCGCCTTTGTTGCAGGAAGTCTTAAAATGACCAAAAACAAAAACACAGCTAAAACAGGGGTTAAAGCAGTCAGCATTTGCAAAAACGTCATCAGAATCATCCTTATCGGGTTGTAAGATACTTTAAGTATAGCAGGTTTTTTGTAGGAGGAAGGTTATGCTTGTGAAAAATTTCACAATTTTATTTAGGGAAGGTGATGCGGCGGTGTGGTTCGACGTTAGATACTTGCTGTTCGCGTTTCATGGGAGGTGGTTCAACACTCAACATGGCTGGTTCGCGTTTCAACCAGCCATGTTCGACGTTCAACCGCACATGTTCGACGCTTTGGGTACAAAGACTCACCCTCCAATCTCTACTTCATCACATCCAAAAACCTCACCTTATTCCGCTCCACCGACTCAAACAAATCCACCACAGGCGCCGGATAATGCCGCCCAATCACAACACCTGTCGCCTGCTGCCCTTCATAAGACATTTTATAAGGCGCAAATATCATGTTCCCCGGCACGCGCCGAAGCTCCGGCAGCCACGTACGCAAATAATGCCCGTCCGGATCATAATCATATGCCTGCTTCACCACATTGAACGCCCTGAACTGAATCGCGTCATTCCCGACACCTGCCTGATACAGCCAGTTCCCATAATTACTCGACACGTCATAGTCAATCAGCAGCGACTCAAACCACGCTGCACCAATCCGCCAGTCAAGCCCGAGATTCTTCGTCAGAAAGCTCGCCACATTCTGTCTTGCCCGGTTCGACATAAACCCGGTCTGGCGCAGCTCCCGCATTGCAGCATCCACAAGCGGATACCCGATTTTCCCGTTCATCCACGCTGACTCAAACCCCTCATCACGATCCCACGGCGGCGTCCGGTCGCGCAGGCCGGATGCAGCAAACAAATCATCACCGTAACGTCTGTGCACCAGGTGAAAATAATCGCGCCACAGCAATTCAAAATACAGCCAGTACGTCGAGCTGTTTTTCACCCGCTCCTCCTCATAGCGCCGCACCTCATCCATCACCATTCGCGGCGACAGACAGCCGTGTGCAAGCCACGGTGAAAGTTTGGATGAATCATCCTCTTTCAACATGCCGTTCCGCGTTTCCTTATATACGCGCAGCTGATCAGATTCAAAAAAATAGTGTGCGATACGCTTCAATCCTTCATTCATCCCGCCGCGGAAACGGAGCGGGCCATCCAGTTCATCAAACCCAAGCGCTGATAATGAAGGAATTTCACCTTCATCAAGCTCCACCCTTTTAGCTGAAGCTGAAGGTTTTGAAAGTGGAGGACGCATCAGCACATCGTTCTTTTCAATCCGCTTTCTGAACTGTGAAAAAGTATCTGGCACGCTGTAAGAGTCAAAAGGCAGATCCTCCGGGTCATACAGATTGTGCCCGTGATCAATCGACACCTTTGCCTGCAGCGCCTGACGCACGCGGCGCTCAGCCGTCTGCTCCTCACTGCCGATTTCTTCATGCAGATACAGACACTTCACAAAATACTGCTCATTCAGCGCGGCAAAAACCTCCGCCGGGTCTCCGATGCGCACGAAAAGGGGGATGCCCAGCTCTTTAAGTTCACTGCGCAGATCCGCCACACTCTCCCTGATAAATGCAGCGCGGAACTTCTCCATTTTCTTAAATCCATACTCAGTCTCGCGCATCATCTCAGGGTCAAATACATACACGCCCACAACCGGCAGTCCGCTTGCCACCGCACGCCTGAGCGGTTGGTGATCAATTGTCCGCAGATCGTTTCTGAACCATACAGCTGCAATATCCATTGGATTCGCTCCTTTTGATAAATGTATTAGGAATATTGTAAAAGAATAGGGGAGTGGAAGGAAGTTTGGGTCGGTTTGGCGGAGGGGAGTTCCGGAGTTTACTCGTGATGTTCCGGAGATTATGTGTGTTGTTCCGAAAATAACTACTGGTGTTCATGACATTACCCCAGAGGTTCTGGAAATTTCACCACCCGTCCCGGAAATCAGGCACAAAGACCCGCCTCATCACTCACAAAAAAAGCCCGGGGTCCCACACCCCGGGTCAAAACCATCTACTCCACAACCTCAAACTCACCCGATCCTTCAAGCGACTCCACCAGCCCGGACCCAAACAGACCGGCCGGCGTAAAGCTTCCTGAAGGCAGATCGCGTCCGAGCATCCGCCGCACAACTTCCAGTGACCCAAATGCAGTCAATGTATAAGCATTCGTCGTTTTGATCCGCACCGTCACTGTCCGCCCGTCTTCAGCTTTTGCCTCACCGACAATATAGGAAGGTGCGTTCTCCCGCGCGCGTTCATCCGGTCCTTTAACGGAGCGGTCAACCCATTTCAGCAGCTGCTTCTGGACAGGCTTTGTGCCAAGTACCGGTGCGAAAAGTGACATCACGCGTGCGCCGCGGATCTGCCGCTCAGACAGTGGAATCCATGTCGTGATATTTGGAATTTTCGTCGTATAGTACGCAGTCGAGACATCACCCCACGGAATCGCTGTGACCGGCTGCTGACCTTTACCGAAGTCGAGCGTCCGCTTTTTAGTGCCCATTGGAAACGGCACAATCTTCCCGTCTTTCCGCTCAGCGCTGCCGCCTGAAAGTCCTTCGATCATCGTTTTTGTTGTGCCTGGTGACATGCCTGCTAAAAATGAAAATCCGAGTGAGAGCGAGACTGCGTTTGGCATGAGCTCTTTCAGCTTATGCGCGGTGCAGTCAGTCGGAATGACGTCGAACCCGACACCCGGGCACAGAACAATTCCTTTATCCGCAGCACGCTTCGACATCTCAGGCGCATGAATCATTTCAAAAACGCCGATTTCACCGGTGATATCAAGGTAGTGCGCGCCTGCAGTGAGACAGCCCTCGATCATTTGACGGCTTGTTTTTGAAAAGGGGCCGGCGCAATGTAAGACGATCTCCATTCCTTCAAGGTTCTTGGTCACTGTTCCCGGGTCATCAAGCGAAAACACGCGCGATTCCAGTCCGAGCTCACCCGCAAGCCTGCTGATCGCTTCCTCATTTCGTCCGGCAAGTACCGGGGTCATGCCGTCCTGCACTGCCTGGCGTGCAATGAGCTCACCTGTGTAGCCATTTGCTCCGTAAATCATCCATGCTGACATATCGCTTCATCCTTTCAACAGTCGAATTGTAGATCATTATAGCAAACATTACCTTTTAAAAGCCGTCACAAATATAGTTGAAATACGCAACTAAATTACTTTTATCCCCTGAAATGGCTTACAATAGAGGAACATCAAGCGTTTACTGGAGGATACTATGATTAAAATAATGGCTGATTCAACATGTGATCTGTCAAATGAGGTACTTGAAAAGTACGATATCAGCACTGCGCCACTGAAGATTAATATTGACGGCAAGTCCTATAAAGATAAAGTTGAAATTGATCCGGATACATTTTTCAAGATGCTTGAGGATCTCACAGATTTTCCGACGACCGGTGCACCAAGCCCTGCTGAGTATCTGGCAATAATGGATGAAGCGGTTGAGGCAGGTCATACGCATATTCTATGTATCTGTATGTCGAGCGGGACGAGCGGCTCGTATCAGTCTGCTGAAATAGCCAAAGATTACTTTTACGAGGAGCATCCAACTTCACCTGTGCATATTCAGGTCATTGATTCTAAATGTATGAGTCACGGAAGCGGCTGGCTGCTTTTGAAAAGCGCGCTGCTGCGTGAAAGAGGCGCATCATTTAAAGAAATCGTTGGCTTCAACGAACAGTATAAAACAAACGTGAAGCACTTTTTGTCAGTTGATGACCTGAACCACCTGATTAAAAGCGGGCGGATCTCAAACGCGAGTGCAATGGTTGGAAAACTGCTTATGCTAAAGCCTGTGATGACGATGAAGGACGGCAAGGGAGCAGTTGTCGCAAAGGAACGCGGCCGTAAAAGAGTGCTGAAGCATTACGTTGAGGAATTCAAAAAGCGTAATGATCCTGAGCAGACTGAATTTGTCATCATCGGCTATACGACAGATGCAGCTGTTGCTGAGAGCTTAAAGGTGAAAATGCAGGAAGAAACTGATTTTGCAGGCGAGATCTATGTCATGCAAATGGGTGTCGCAGTCGGTACCCACGTAGGACCGGGTGGCATCTCGATGTTCTTTATGGAAAAATAACAGTTAGAAAATTGTCAAAATTTGAAACCTCTGGGGAACTCTATTCGTAAAACGAAGTAGACGAACGCCCGGAGGTATTTTTATGTTCAATAAAATCCGCAATTCAGATTCAGATACGATGATGCCATACATCTCAACCACCGCCATTTTATTAATCTTAACGGCACTTTTCTTACCTGGCATTCTTGTCATGTTCCTTCAGGATATGCTGTTTTTCTCCTATGATCACTGGTCATTCCTGCGCCCGTCAGCAGCTTATATGGGCTTCGGTGCAGGCATGATCTGGATCGCGGTTGTCCTACTGTCATTCCTGTTTACCAAAATGTATTCAGAGCGAAAGAAAACCACTTACAAATTCGCAGGCCTGCACGTCTTCATGCTGGCACTCGCACTCCCACTGTTCGCGCTCTCCATTTACCACTACGCATTTTTAGACGAAACCGGCGTAACTGGCAACTCGTTCTGGACGTTTTCAGAAGAGCGTATCGCCTGGGATGACGTAGAGGAAGTCACGCGGCTTGTAGATGAAAGCAACTCAGCAGTGCTGTCCTATACGTTTTCAGATGGAGAAACGTCGATTACCGTTCCTTACAATTCACGCGAATACCAGACAAGGCGCGCGATCTTGAGCGCGGTTCAGATGTATAAGTGGGAAGTGATCGATGTGTTTGAGGATGCGGGGAGTGTGCCGATTACGTTTTGATGGATGGTGATGCGGGAGGGGTTCGGCGTATCCCCCGGGCGTTTCGCGTTCTGCGCGTCCGGGTTCGGCGTTCAACCTGTGGTGTTCGCGCTTTAACCCCGCTGGTTCGACGCTCAACCCACCATGTTCGCCACTTCGGGTATAAATACCCATCCGGTCGGGTCCTCAAAAAACGCCCAGGGAGCCACTCCCCGGGCGTCATTTATCTCAAATCTTCTCCTTAAACAGCTTCTTCACAGCCTTTACCACATACTTCTCCGGCCATTCCCCAAGCATGCCAAAAACAGCCGTTTCATGCAGTCCGAGCGTACGTACCTTATTCGTCGGCTCGCCCATCAAGGTCTGAGCCAGTAAATGCAGACTCAGTGTCAGCTCGGTTTCATCTAAAAAAGCCTCCACACGCTCCACTTCAGCGCGCGTTACCTGAAAGCCTTCAACCTCAATCATCACATCATCCGGCTTCGGCTGGTTCGCCTCAAGGAGAGCCGTCCAATCATGAAGAAGCTCATCAAGCGTCGCCTCAGACACCTCAAGCGTCTTCCATTGCTGCACCGCCTTCAGCACCTTCGTATCAGGCAGCACAACCTCAGACAGACTCATCAGCGTCGGCTCCACACGCTCCTCAGGCAGCCGGACCGCCTTCAGCTGCTCATAGCACGCAACCACTTCAGGCGCCTCCACATCCAGCTCATCTTTTAGCTCAATCAGCCGTTCAAGCTTCCCGCTAAAAGCATTCAGCCGAAGCTTCACATCCTGCACATCACGCAGCGCCTCCACGACATTCATACTCTGCGCCGCAATCTCATTCAGCTGGCGTTCAATCGTTGCGATCCGCTTCACCGTGCGCTCCATCATCGGCTCTTCACGCAGCTCAATTCGCTCCTCGTCCACGTGATACTTCACCGCATACTCACACACCGGACACGTGCACACAAGCGCCTCACCATCTACAGCAAGCTCTTTTTCATGCGTACACATCTCCCAGCGCCACGCAGCCGGAATATCGCGGTAAGGCCGCATCACAATCTCCACGCGGTGACGCCAGTATGCGATGTCCTCAGGATATTTCAACACAGCTAAAAGAGAAGACCTGTTCATCTTCTCAACAGCTTCCACCACATGATTCTTTTCTTTTGCGAGCTCTATAAAAGGATGACGGCTATACGCAACATAGATCTGATCCAGCCAGTACTCACGCTTCATCCGGTGCAACTTCGCACAAAATGCATAATCCTTCAGCACATACGACACATGGTGATGCAGACCCTCAGCTGACAGCCGGCTGTAGTTCTTCCCGTAAAAATAACTCTCATCAATCGGCAAGCCTCGCTGCGCCGAATGCTCCTGCCATAAAAACATCTCAGGTCGCATCAGCTGAGGATACAGCTCCTCCTCACGTGTCACGGGAACCGGCATCCGCCAGCAGTCCGCATGTAAAAACTCTTTAATATCCTGAAGCTCTCTATAGGAAAACTGAGGCAGCGCATGATGAACCGCCTGCTGCAGACGGGACAGCACCCCACGCTCCTCCTTATGCCCAATCGAGCGGATATTCGCATACCTGCGCCCAACCGGCATAAACAATAATTTATCATAAGGCTCAATCTTGACCCCTGGTTTCATAGTAAAACACTCCTAACTTCTAACCCCTCAATTCATTATAAAGCCAAGCAAGCACTGACTCTATTTTGGATAGTCTCGGAAGTTCCAGCGCAGCCCATTCATGTTAAACTAATACCATCACAACAACCCGGAGGACCATTATGAAAATACAAATCATCACAGTCGGCAAACTTAAAGAAAAATACCTTAAGCAGGGCATTGCTGAATATACCAAAAGACTGGGAGCATACTGCAACATTGAGGAGATCGAGGTTGCTGATGAAAAAGCACCCGAAAATTTAAGCGAAGCCGACATGCAAATCGTCAAACAAAAAGAAGGTGAGCGCATACTCTCTAAAATCGCACCCGACACCCACGTCATCACACTCGAAATCAACGGCAAACAGCTCACATCAGAGCAGCTGGCAAAAGAAATCGACAAGCTTGCGACCTATGGAAAAAGTAAAATTGCTTTTGTCATTGGGGGATCACTTGGACTGAGTGATGAAGTACTGAAGCGGAGTGATTTTGGACTTTCGTTTTCTAAGATGACGTTTCCGCATCAGTTGATGAAATTGATTTTGGTGGAGCAGGTTTATCGGAGTTTCCGTATCATTAGAAACGAGCCTTATCATAAATGAATGTGATAAGAATTGCTTCATCGAGACCTTGTTATGCATTGGAGTCATGATAAAAGTACTGATTAAGTGATATAATAGTCGTGCTTTTATTCACACAATATGGGAGGTGAATATTCTTGAAGAGGATTTGTAGAGAAGGTCCATTTCACCGCGAACAGTCATCAGTGTCATATACATCTGAAGTTAAAGATGAAATTGCTGCCACAGTAATTAAAGAAGAGGTTGATGAGAAGTCTAATTATAAAAATAACCTGAATGACAAGGCAATTAATAAAGAAAACCTTACAGTCTATGAACAAATAAATTATTTGAAGCTTAAGGGTATAACGTTTGATCAAATTGATGAACGAATAGCTGGAGATATTTTATCAAATCGAACTTATTACTATAAAGTAACCGCCTTTAGAAAAAACTTTAAAAAAGACAATGGTCAATACAAGAACGTTGATTTTGGATTGTTAAACGATTTAGCAACAATCGATATGCATTTCCGCTATTTGTTTTTAAAACTATCTTTAGATATTGAGCATAATATTAAAACTTTATTGATTAATTTAATCACAGAAAGTGATGAAGATGGTTATAAAATTGTTGAAGAATATAAGGCATTTGAAGTTGAAAGCTATCGTAAAAGACTAATTAAATCCAAAAGTAAAGATTCTCTAGAAACTATTGATATGAAAGTTAGAAAATATGAAACAATAGATAAAAAGTTAATGGACTCGTTTAAATCGCCAAGGGATTATAGCTATGATTTAATTAGTAAAAGAAAAAGTAAGCCATCAATTTGGGTGTTAATTGAATTAATGTCTTATGGACAGCTCTCTTTCTTTATAAACTTTTATGTTCAACGAAAAAAATATAAATATAAAGAATTAAATCTAGCTAGAAGTTTATTGCTAGATTCAAAAAACATTCGAGATTCGGCAGCACATAGTAGACCAATCATTTTTAATATTGTAGGTCCTAATGAGTTTCTATTACCAATTGATAAACGACCAAAACTGCAAGTTAGAAATTATTTAACCCAAGAATGCAATTTACCTGATAAATTAGTAAATGGTAAAATAAAGAACCTTAAAATTCATGATGTTAGTGCTTTACTTTATTTGCATGATCATTATGTAAATGGAAAGATTACTAGGCGAGAAAGAAAAAAAGAACTAGTAAGTCTAATGGAAAGATGTAGATTGAAGAAACAGTACTATGAAAACCATTCTGATTTCAGTGAAGTGTACTATTTAATCCTAAAAATAATTAAAAACTATAGTGTGAAAAAATAAGTATTTATGATTGATTTTGCTTTTTGTAAATGGTAATATTAACAACACATGAAAGACCCTTCCGAAAGGTCGTCTGGAAAATAGGGTAACAGCTATTTCTAGATTTAAGGAATTTAAATCCTTGAAACAATTATTACTCGTGTAATTGTTTCAGGGATTTTTTTGCGTCTAATTCGAAAATAGGGACAAAATCGGACTAAGAAAAGTTATTTATACAAAGCTTGCGTTAAATAATGGGGACAAAAAAAGGGACATAATTGAGACATTTTGAATAAACAAATTCCACACAATTCATTCAAACTGAATTGTGTGGAACAACATCTAATTTAATACTTAACCACCTAAAACAACTCCATCTGCTCAACTTCACCCAAACGCTCAATCGAACGCGGGGCATGATCCTGGAAATAAGCTGTGTGCAAATGACGCTCTTTCGTCATTACTTTCGTCTGGGCATCTTTCGCTGTGCGCAAGCGGCAGCTGTAGATGACAGGGAAGTGATCGTGCAGGAATTTCCCTTCAGCGTGTGCAGTGAGCGCGAGAATCTGGAAGCCAAGCTGCTCAGCAATGAAAAAGACGGGATTCAGTACGTGATCACTTGATGCTTTTCCGAACGGGTTATCCATGATTACGGCACGGTTGCGGCCTTTTTCCTGCTCCACGTGATGTGTTTTCTCAGAGATATATTTCAATAAGCCGAGAAATAGTGTCATATTCTTGCTCCATTTTTCCCCACCGGACCAGTTATTCGTCTGTTCCCACGAGTGTCGCTTCGTTGTGACGCGGTTATCGTTTGTCACTTTGCGGCATGACACTTTCATCACTTCCTGGTTCATGACAATCCGGAGCAATTGCTTTGAATCCAGCCATTTTTCAATTTCTTTCCGTACTTTGCCATGATCTTCTTCGCCGCTGGTTCCGAAGAACACATCCTTCTCAAGCTCCCCAAGGATCCAGTCAATATGATTCCGGATCTGTTCTTTGCCATCCGTCTCATCCCATTCAGGTATGGTGAAATGGTAGATTTCTTTCCATGTATCATCTACCTTCACTTTCGTTTTCTTTGGAATCACTTTCAGCTGATCGGTCAGATTACTTAAGTGCTGGTGGATATGGCTGACGAACTGTTCTAGTTCCTTATCTGCATCACGAATGGTTTCTTCGTTGTAGCGGATCGCACGTAGAATGCGTTCATTCATATGGTGTTTAAATTGAATCACATCTTCATACTTTGTCTTGCTGTCTACGCCGCGAATCGCCATCTGACGCATTTGCACGTCTGTGACTTGATCCTGGCAGAATAATTTGAAGCGGCTTTTCGCTTGAGCTACTTTGACTTTTTCTGATTCCAGCGCATCAAATGTATCATTCAGCGCAGCTATAGCATTTTTAACAAAAGTATTGCGGTTATAGGTATAATCCCGCTGCTCGTCCTCACTCAAATTTTTTGCTTCTACAGACTGGTTAAGAAATAAGTGTTTGACTTCGTATTTTTGCAGCTTTTGATCAGCCTCAATGATCCGTTCAAGCTGTTTTTCAACCTCTGTTAATTGCTGATCAATGTATCGTTTTCGTTCTTCCAGCTGCTTCTTTTGTTCTTTTAACTCGTCCGGCACCTCAGAAAGAGGAATAGAGAACGACACCAGTTCAGCACCCCGGAATCTTTCATCAAAAGAGGATTCCGCGTTCTGAATCTGCCCTTTCAACTCGTACATTTCTCCATTTGCCTTCTCAAGCTCTGCTCTCAACTGCTTCAGACGATCTTCCATCTCCCTAAACCGCGAACTGATTCTTTGCATACGCACTTTCCCATCAAGCGGAAAGACAAGTGTTTCATCAAGATTTGTATGCTCCCGCTGCAGATCCTCAATCGCTTCCTGTTCACGCATCACGCTTTTCTTCTCATGCGAAAGATTAGCTTCCACTTCACTCCGCTGCTTCGAAATTCCTTTCAGTTCAATTAAAAGGTCTTCAAATTGACCCGCAAGAACGTCTCTAGAAGCAGAAGTGTAAATAGGGGTTGTATCCTTTACTTTTTGAAAAAGATGATCGTTTTCCAGCTGCTGTTTCAAAGAGTTTTGAGCGCTAACTTCTTCTTTCAAACGATTAAGTTCTTCTTCAAACTTCGAACGCTGCAGCTTTATTCGCTTCTGTTCATTTTCCAGAACAAATAGCTGCTCTGAGACCGTCTGTTGCTTTGTTTTCAAGTGATTCATTTCTTTCTTATATTTGTCATACTCCAGCGCTTTTGAAAGTTTATTACGCAGACCATTCAGTTTATCGGAGGAGTCATCAATCTCCTGCTGGTGGCGCGCGATGGCTTCCTGATGATTGGTCATTGTCTGTTCAATTGACCGCAGTTCATCAGCAAGCGACTGTTTTCGGTTGGTGAGCTGCTGTTTGTTTTCGATCATCTCCTGCTTTCTTTCATAAGGAAACTGCTCAACAAAGTCCTGGGTGAGACTGATCAGCTGACGCACCACTTGTATCTCATCTTCGACCATTTTACGAATCTGTGTCGCCTCATCAGCTGCCTGCTGCCTGTTCGCCTGCCATGCACGGAACGTATCCACATCCATATTAGCCGGCCAGTGGCCTGGTACAATGCCTTCCTGTATAGTGATTTCTCCTTTTAAAATCTGTGTGATCTCATTTGTTGAAAAAATGAACAGCGGCTGTGATAGGTGTGCTGCATGTTCCTGTACTTTGCGCGTGAGCAACCCCTTTTCCTGTGTGGTCGTCACAAGAGAAATCGCCCAGTACGGAAACTGATTTACATCAACATCTACCAGGCTATCAATATACTGAACACCTGTATTCAGAAAGCTGAATTGGTTCTGCCAGTCAGCCACTTTTTTCTCAATGAAAGGTTCAGCAAAAAAGCGGTCCTGCGCGCCATAATCATCAACAAACCGCAGGGCGAGACGCTCTTTGTGCAGTGTGCGTTCATGCTCTTTCTGCTGCCTGATGAGCGCTTCCCGCAGCTCTGACTGAATCGATTCTTCTTTCAAATACAATTCTTCAAGGTTGGACCACTTCGGCTTATAACTGCCAAGCTGTTCGATGACCTGACGTTGCTTATTCTCAAAGATGTTCAGGTTCGTTTCTGTTTCAGACAATTCTTTTTCAATAAGTGTCAGTGCTGCCTTACTGTTGTCAGCGCGTTGACCAAGTTCTGTGAGCAGATCATTCAGCCGTTTGTTCTCACCCTTCAGTCTGACGATTTGCTCATCAAGCATCTGCTCCTGCTTTTTCCATTCCTCCGCTTTCTCTTCAACGGTCTCCTGATCGGGTTTGCTAAGAATTGCCTGACGGATACTTTCTATTGATCGTTCAAGCATTTGAATCTGACCTTTATACTGACTAAACTCGTCTTGAACCTTCTCTTTATCAACCATGCTTGCGTCAAACAGTCCAACTAGCCGGTTCATTTCATTGATAAGAGGCTGCTGCTCAATTTTTAGTGAGTCAATCGTACGTGCTGTTTCCTCAATCTTTTCTGCAAAATAACCATGAAGCGCAGCACGCGTTTCATCAAGTCTGTCACGCAGTTCATCAGCCCCTGTCTCTTCATCAAGGCGCTCAAGCTCTTTCTCAAAATGTATTTTCTTTTCTTCTGCAGTCTGAATCTTCTGCTTGTGTTCCGCTAATTTTAGCGAGTAATAAGTATGCTGCAGATCACGCAATTCATTTTCCGAGCGCTCATGCACTTCATTTAAAGTGCTCGATTTCCTGACTGCTGCGGCATGTTTATCACGTTTGTCCAGTACTTTAAAAGAGGCTTCTGCTTTGTTCCACGCCTCTTTTTCACTTTGCCATTCTTCAAGCTGGCCCTCATACCGGGATTTTTCCACTTCAGCCTCTGTGCGTTCTGTTTCAATCAAACAGAATAAGCCCTTCGCATGCCGTTTTGCCGTATCATAACTTTGTTCTTTACCATACAGTCTCTCGAATTGGCTGACATACGCTGCAAGCTCCGATTCAATTCGCTTATTCTCTTCAATTTGCGACTTCAGTGACTTATAACGTTTGAACTGTTCGCGTCTTTTCTCAAACGTATCAGCAAACGTCTTTTTATCATGCCCCGCAATTGACGCCTCAACGGTCGGAATCAACAGGCGGTCAAACAGCTGTCCGGTCGTTTTACACTCCTCAAAAAACGCCTCTACACCGCCTTCAGTGCTGTTAATTTTAATAATGCTGTCCCATTCATTTGCAATGATATGATAGGCTTCCTCGAGGTGCTCACGGTAAGCTTTGATCGTCTGAAAAGTTTCCGCGCGATAGCCGGCGCGCTGAGTGCGTTCCTGATAGTAATCTTTGATTTCGTCCCGTGAGGCTGCCCGTTTTGAGTCGTCCATGTTCTCCCGTACAAACGGCAGCTGGTCAATCGCATGCGCATCATTCGCCTCATATTCATAGACGTAGTGATAAGAGTCGAGACTCTGGTTATGTAAAAACAGCGACACTGCTGTCACGAGATAACGCCTTGGCTGATCTGATAGGATCCATTCCACTGCAATATGAGCAGGTGCCCCATCCAGGTTGAGCGTCTGTTTGATTTTACGCTCAGCCAGGTCAGCACGTGGAAATACAGCCTGAAGTGCGGCCTGGATGAATACCGTTTTCCCACCGCCATTTTCAAGCAGAATCGCACTGTTATGTCCGTCAAATGTAAACATTTCATCATTGTAGCGCTTGTTGCCTTCTTCATACACGACATTCGTGAACCGGATACGGCTAATCGATGGCATGTGATTCCTCCTCCCACTGGTACAAAAATTCAAGGATGCCTTTGTTATACTCAACTTCCATGAAGTAACGCTGCACAATTGCTTTTGCTTTTTCAGTCAGCATGACTTCATCATTTCCGATCTCTTCAATCAGCTCCTGATCGATCATAAAATTCCGGACTGTATGAATAAAACTCAGGCGGCTGATCGTGTTGCCTGTCTGCTTTTTCGCCGATTCCTTAATATCATTCATCGCTTCCCACTTTTCGATGATCAGTGACCAGTTGTAAGAGAACTCTTTTTCATAAGAGCGGATCGTCTCTTCATCGTGTTCACGCAGAACTTCGATTCGTTCCTGCACTGCCCGTACCCATTCATCAAGCTTGAGGAAATTCCGGGTCGGTTCCTGTGTCTGATAGCTGTCATAAAAGGAACCGAACAATACAATCGTCGCAAAATAAAGCAGGTAAATGTCACCGTTTGTTGCGCCTGACCTCAAATAAGTTCGTTTGATATAGTCATTGTTCACGTGAAAAGGAGAGAGCCTTGTTTCCGGAATCATTAAGATCTCGTCGCCTGCTAAAATGAGTACACAATCAACATGGGCTGCAAAACGATCTGCCAGACTGCGTACCTCATCGTCCGCTTTATACAGATTCACCGCGTCAATCCCTGCTTTTCCATCGCGTGCAAGTTTCGTATATAAATCAAACGCGTCCAGTACCTTATCCTCCTGATAATGCATCATCTTCCTCCTTTTCTATCTCAAGATCCATATTTTGAATGGAGAACCGGTCATTCACCCGAATCAGTTGTTTTGCTTCCGTGATGACAAGCGCCCGTCCCTGTAAATGGGCAAGTGCCGCATCGAGCACGTGGCTGCCTTCCTCATTTTGTACAGCATCTTCTTTCAGCGGTGAACGCTGATGGAGCAGCAGCCAGAAATCATAAAAGTATCGCGTTTCGAAGATTTCCCCATGACCATTTTCATCAAGTGCATCTATAATCGTCCGGAGGTCATGAGCGCCATGTTCCATTGCCTCAAGGGTCTGTTCCATAAAAGTGCCATACAGCGTTTTCAACTGCTGGTGATACTTTGATTCCTCTTCTTCTGAAGGCACATCAGTAAAGCGATCATCGTTAGGTGCATCGCGCTCTTCCTGGATATTCTGCTCAGCGAAAAGGGTGAGCGGAGACCACCGTTTTTCCTCCTGTACGGTGAGAAATGGATGCAGGACACCTTTCAATGCTTCAAGTGGAAGCGGACCCGCAATAATTGTCGCCGTGATATCCTGATCGAAATTAAAGGCTTCAATGCCGGTATAATAAAGCGATTCCTGCGCAGCTTTTAATGTATGGTTTTTCAAATCAATGCTTTGTGTAAGAAGATCTGAGTGCTGGTAATGCACTTCCTCTAAATGCTTTTGAATCTTCAGGACTGTATCGTACGCTTTCTGTTCCCGTTTATAGAAATCCTTCTCTGCAAGCCGTTCCTGCGTTTCCCGGACGAACTCACGCAGCTCTGAAAACTCTTCATTCTCCCGCTCAAGCCTCAGGTGTGAATCCTCAATTAGCTGTTTATACCGGTCAAACGTATCTTCAGAGACAATATTGCGCTGAATTTCATGACGAAGTTTGACCATCCGCTCATGAAGTGATTCGACATTCAGGCGCATTTCATTGATTTGCTTGAGTGCACCCTGGAACTCACCTTTTTCCAGCTGTTTACGTAGCATTAACTGGTTGATTGAAAGCTGAAACTCACTGTAGAACTCTTTCGTTGCAAAAACGAGCTCGAGTCCATCTTCATCAAGCGTATAATACTGACGATTCGTCTTTATATCAAAATTATTATCTTTTAAAATCGAGTACTCGATCTCTTCATCCTGTTTCGTCTCCCAGTTGAAAAATGGGTAGGCACGCTTCTTTCCTGTAGCAGGCCGAAAAGTCTGAATAATCGTCTGGGCCAGCTTCTCCAGCTGATCTGGCGGCAGTTCATATTCAAGTCGGCTGATGCTGCCTAAGTATTCCGCGAGCTCCTTTGAACCATTCTTCAAATCTCTAATGATCTTCTTTTCAAAGAAAAACAGTAGCGCCAAAAGTCCAAAGCCCTTCATATCAATCGGCTTCTGACGGGCGTCTTTATCCTGCCTCCGGTCTAATTCATAGAGCGGATCAAATAACGCAAGACGCCGCATCCGTTCCCGGTAGCCTGAAGTTACACTCTCTAATCCGTCCATGCCGCATCCCTCCATATGTGCTGCAATTCATGTTTCATCAATACTTCCTGAGCATAGTAGCCTCCGTGATCAAGTACATCATTCATCTGTTTACGTTCAGACGGAGTAAAGTGTGCCAGGAATACTTCGACCGCCTCATGGTTTCTGCGGTGATTCGTCTTTCCTTTCATCACGGGTTTTTCAAGGCATGCCAGATAAAAAGGTTTTGCGAGATGTACAGTTTGTTTTTTGCTGAGCTGATACCAGATGAAGAGACCTTCGAGGTCAAGGTCGCCAAAATAATAGAAAATGTGCTCGCCCTCAACCGGAAATTGACGGTCGAATTGTTCAATGCTTTTAATGATTTTCTTCCCGCATCCATAGATCAGTGTTGTAAAAAGGGTCTCCGGTAAAGCATCAAGCAGGCCCTGATACGTTGTTTTATTCTCAACAACTAAATGATAGTGACGGTGCTGCTGAATGGTCCGTGGATTAAGTGCAAACATGAGCGGATCTGAGACAGGCATCACCTTCATCGCCTCCCACAAGCCAATTCGCTCAAGCAGCGCTTTTCCGTTTCGTTCAGTGATCCACTTTTCATCGCCAACCAGCGATACACTTCGCTCAGGAGCAGGGACTTCTTCTTTCGGAAATCCATATTGCTTTAGGTACACATCGATTTTTTCTATGTAAGGTACATCTTCTTCCCAGTCGACTGAATCCAGGGAAAAGTATGCATCAAGCTGAATTGATGAGTGGAGGAGTAGACGGTGCTGCTTTAATGTTTGATGGAACTGCTGCTGGAGCGGACGTTTATCGATTCGGTAGCGGTAGGCAAGGGACGGTCTGCGTGTGTTTCTTCCCTGTGATTTAACAATGGAGAGGACGCCTTGTTCCTCGAGTTCAAGTACGAGTGCTGCAAATGCTTCGTATGTAGGGACATCGGTGCGTATCAGACGTTCGAGTTCGTCGAGGGTGATTGTTGAGTTTTTGTATTGGCGTAATGGTTGGGTTAGGTTGTTCATTTTGGAATTCTCCTTGTGGGTTGGTGTGTGGGTGTATAAATAATTTTAGCACGGTGTCTATTGCTTTAGGGACGGAGTATTGAACATTCCGTCCCTAAGATTAATATTCATCTTTGTTTTCCGCTGCCAAACTAGCCTTACCAGGTGACAAATCCTCATAATCCACCGACTTATTCAACCGCTCCCTAAAATAATCATTCAACTCCGGATCCGTACAATAAACAAAACAACCCTTCTGCCCCCGAGTCATCAGCGTCCTGTACGTGTTACGAATAATCTGATCAGCCAAAGCCTGAGCCTTCTCCGGATCTTCTTTAGCCATCGTCTTAATCCCTTTTAATGACTGATCCGTCTTTGCACGCTTTGTAAAATCAGTGATTACTTCGCCATCTTTAAAACTGATATCCGGACCTATAATTACGCCAACATAATCAAACTCAAGACCTTGTGAAGTATGAATACAACCAGCTTCTGCTACAGAATCCTGTTCAATTGCCCAGATACTATCTGAGAGGTTCCAACTGATTTTGAAGTTGTGTTCAGGGATTTCAATGTCTTTGTGAAGGGTATTGTTACGTCCGTTTTTCGGCCATTCCCAGCAGTAGCCTGCGAGCATGCGTGATTTGTTATTCTTTTTATTTAGTTCCTCTATATCAGCCAGCATTTGATTTGGGTCGTCATAAACTCTGAAGTCATAGTCAACGCCACGATCATTTGCATTTGCGATGTCACGAATTTGCAGGACATCATCGAGCCAAGCGATATAGGCATCTGATCCGTCGCAGCGGAATTGCGAGGTGAGTTTACCTTCGATCAATTCAGCGTTCATGTCTGCAGTAAATTGTTTGATCAGATCAATACTGCCGATATCTTTTAATGTTACTTTCTGATTTTCATCGATGAAAAAGATCGTAAATTTAGATGCATGAATGGCTTCTTTCACTTGGTTCTCTCCAAGGTTAGCGAACAGACCGGATTTCTCGTTCAACCGGTGAGCTTCATCAATAATCAGGACATCAAATTCATCTTTTTCAGACTCAGTAAAGCTGCCGGAGCCTTTGAAGAGATTATCAATTTGTGTTTTCTTCATCGTGCCTTTGAGCTTCGAGGCGTAGACGTTCCGTGGTGCGGAGTTTTTGGATACATACAGTGCAGTCAGTTCTTCGTTAATCAGGTTCACGAGCAGATTGACAGCCATCACCGACTTACCTGTCCCTGGACCGCCTTCGATCACCATCACACGCTTCTGACCAGTTTGAATGCTATCCAACGCAAGACTAAGAGCTTCCTCATAAAATACTTTCTGTTCATCAATTAATACAAATTCCTGATTACTTTTCAGCATTTTAGCTAGTGAGTCCTGAAGAGATTTTGAAGGGCGTATCTTACCATGCTCAATTTGATAAATCAGTCCATTGCGATCACCAAAACGAACATACTTTTTAATAAAGTCGCGCAGCTTTTGAATCTCACCTTTTGTAAAAACAGGTGCTTTCGCAATATGGTCTGCATAGTGTGGATCAGTTAACGGATCACTTTCAGTCTGCCTGTAGTTATGTAAATATGCGCAAGGGTTCAGCAGAATATGCTGGTCCTGGACGTTCTGATTAAAATCTTCAATCAGCGCTGCGTATGACCATGCCTGATAGGAAGGGTGAGTAACAGTCCGTTTGCCACCACCAAGGTAGGTAGAAACCAGCGCATCTTTACCCGTAACCTTTTCAACCTCAGACCACTGCTTCAGTTCCACAACCACCACATGATCCTGTTTTCCATCATGACCTGCGATAAGAAAGTCAACACGCTTAGAAGTGTTTGGAATCTTAAACTCAATGGCTACCGCCGTATCATCTGGAATGTCGTCATCCTGCATCACATTCGACATTCTATGGAGAGAGTTTTCCCAGGAATTGATTTCGCTTTTTGATGTACGGCCGATTTTCTGTTGGTAGGATTCATATAGGCGTTCGACGAGGAGTTCGTTTGTTACGTCGGATATGAATTCGGTTTTGCTGGCTTCGTATATGATCAAGGGATATCACCTCTTTAAAGTAGTATTTCACCCAGAAATATGTAATTTTAATTCTACTATATAGTATAATAGTCTGTAACTCAATTGAACGGAGAGATTATATGGGGCAATCAAATTCTGAAAAGTCAGAGGTGTCGTATTTTGTGGTCATCGGAATAACGACAGTCGCTTCTATTATCGCAGTTGTCTTTATTTTGCATGGTTTTCCAGAAAGGTCTGCTGACTTCTATCAAGGTACTCCTCACAGCATCAGCGAATCAGAAATTGATGAGAAGGAGCTTACAGTACAATTAGTAAGATTTGAAGAGAAGAAAGAGGAGAACGAGACAGTTACAAAAGAAGTTAAAATTACCCCTCCATCAGAACCGGAAAATAAGCTCTCAGAAAATCAGAGAGTTTTTGATTACTATATGAATCGTCTAGATGAAACAGCTTTACAACAAGAAGCAATTGCAGAAAGCTGGGCAAGTGGTAATGACCATCAGGTTAGGGAAGGTGTGTATGCTGAATTGCAAGTCTGGGATAGCCTGTTAAATGAAATCTATGGGGTTTTAAAAAATATACTTTCAGAAGAGGAATTTTTAGTTCTTAGAGATTCCCAGCGTTCCTGGATAGAAGAGCGAGATCTAGCAGCTGCAGCGGCTGCTTCAGAGTTCGCAGGCGGTAGTTGGGAGGATATTATGTATTATTCAGAAAGCTTGAATTATACGAGGGAGCGATGTTATTGGTTTGTGATGACTTATTTGTAGAATGATGTTTCAATGGTATGAATCAACAATTAAAAGGACACAGCATGAATTATATTCCCGACTAAAAGGGCTTGGACGCTTTGACAAACTCTTAAGTGCAATTTTTAATAAAATAGTAGATATATGGTTTTTAATATATTGAAACATTTATTGAGAAAGTGGGGATCTAATGGGTAAAAATAGTACATCTAAAAATACATTTTTTTTATTTCAATACCTTGAGCGCGAAGGTCTTGAATATATTGATAAACGAGACAAAAAAGGCGTCTTATGGATACTGGGTGATTCATCTTTGGAAAATCAACTCTCTGCCCTTAAAGAACACAAATTATATTTTTGTTTTTCAGAGAAAGGGTCTCGGTCTACAGGTGGTCGGCCAGCATGGTATTTAACAAATAAAGATGTTAATGAACAACCTAATGATTATAATGATCACATGTCCAACCTTAATTTCGAAGTCATAGAAGTCCTGAAAGTTCTTTCTGAAGGAAGTAAAGACTGGAAGAAGGAACTGACTTTAATCAGCTGGAATGAGGGAGAGCCGAAGTATGATATTCGCTCCTGGTCTCCTGATCATGAAAAGATGGGTAAGGGTGTGACTTTTACCTTGTCTGAGTTACAGGAACTGAAGAATGTGTTAAATGATATGCCTGAACTTGATTAAAAAAGGAGCTGCTTCAGCTCCTTTTTTAATGTCTTATTTCTTTTTGACTTTCATCTTTGCAAACCAGGTAGGTTCATAATTTGTGACGCTGTGTCCATTTTCTCTGAACCTGAAGATGATATTCTGAGCAGCGAATTCTTCAATCACTGAATCAAGCTCATGGCCTCCGACAAGCCAGATCGTCTCTGTTAGGGAGCGGTGGTCAATCACTTTATAGCCGGCTTCTTTTAGATCCTTGAGCAGCTCCTCTGGATCTCGGTTTTCTTCCATGACACCTTCCTCTGACAGCTCAGTAACATGATCATCTTCTACTGTGACTGCAACTTCTTCATCATCTTCATCTTCCGAAACTTCTTTAAAGTCAGTCAGGTCTTCATCATCATCAAAATCAGAGAAATCATCTTCATCATCTTCAAAATCCTCCAGGTCGAGATAATCTGAATCTGAGAAGTCATGATTATTGTCTTCCGTCACCTCTGATACGAGCTCTTCTGAATCATCTGTGGCTACCTGCTGACCCCACTCTGCAAAAGGATAAATCTCCATGTCCTCAAGTCTATTCCAGAGGCTTTCCAGTGCTTTTTCAGGGTCATGGTAGAATGTACTGCCCAAAACCCTCCAGAAGTGCCAGCCTGCTCGCTGGAGTACTCTCTCCCGCAAGAAATCCCGCTCCTGGTCTTCCGGTGAGGTATGCCAGTAATCACCATCACATTCAACGACAAGTCTTGACTTCTCTCCCTGAACGACCAGATCAAGTCTGTAGCCTGCCACTTCAAATTGAGGAATGACCTGATAGCCGCGTGCTGTAATGCGGTCAAATACCTGTCTTTCGAATTCACTTTCACATTTTTCACGGTTAGATTCTGTTTCTTCTTTAAGCGGATTAGCAAAGTAAGAAAGCAGCTGGTAACGCATGCAGTCCCGGTTGCTGATATCATTTACAGTCAGGGAGTGCACCAGCCACAGCTGATCTTTTGCACGGCTTGCTGCAACGTTAAAACGCTGGCGGGCCTTCATATCTGTCAGAGCAGTCAAGCGTGTTTGACCTGTCGCCGACGCTACCATGGATAAGAAAATTACATCGCGCTCATCTCCCTGGAAGTCATAGGCATCCCCTGAGATAATTTTTCTATCTTCCATTACCTCAGCACCGAGTGTTTCAATTAACTTATTTTGAATAAGCTTAGCCTGATTATTACCAAGTAAAGAAATCACTCCGAATGTCTTTCCATCATAAGCAGGATCATTCACACAGCCCGCAATTGTTTCTACAATCGCGTTAGCTTCCTCTTCGTTATAGGCAGTACTTGAACTGCCATATCTGACGCCATGCGGCAAATAGATCGACTGTAAAGGTTTTAAACGGTCGGCCTGGTACTGCCTTAAAGGAATCAACGGTTTGTTTTGATACGAGATCTGATTTGAAAAGCCGATAATCTCAGGCATACATCTGAAGTGCTCTCTAAGCGTAATCGTGTCTTTGAACATGATATATGCAATATCAAAAAACGATGCTTTCCGGTCCAGGTCCTTTCCAAATGCAAAATCAATATCAGTGAAATGTTTTCTGTTCAGGCGCTCAATATCTTCATCTAACACCCCGATAATATCAGGACTGATCTGCTGATTATCACCAACAATAATCATTTTTTTGGCCAGGTATTTTAAAAGTAATGCATCATGCCAGGACTGACTGGCCTCATCTATAATGACTACGTCAAAAAGGTTTGGTTTTACTTCAAAGTTATCGAACACCTGATATAAAGGCATAATCCATGCAGGGATAGCATCAATACACTGTTCCATATGTTCCTGTGCAATTCTTCTGTGCTTGACTGCATTTTTTCCTGTGCCTTTACCGATCTTTCTAACCTGTTGTGCCCATGCTTTAAGGTGCTTACTTTGCTGGTCAGTCATATTTTCGATCATATGTGACCAGGCTTTTGTTTCCCCGGTGTTCGTTAACAGGTTTTTAATACCCTGTTCAATCTGATCATATTTTTCTGACAGTACATGCTCACTTCTGTTAGAAAACTCTTTCACCCAGTGGTTGGCTTTTTTCCATTCGAAAGCTTTATTCCAAATTTGAAGACGCTTTTCCCACATTGTTAGGTCAGCGTTCTGCTCCAATTCTTTTCTAAGTGCAGGGGACAATCTATCCAGCTTTTTCAGCAGGTCACTCAGCACGGCATCCCGCTCAACAATTTCCTGGTAGTGTACATACTCTTTTATTAATTGACTGACGCCGTTATGATTTCTGGTTTCAACGGAATTGATCAGCTGCTCATACACAGGATGAACATTAAGCTGGTTTGAAACAGCATCACGAATTAATCTGATCATATGCTGAATTTGTTCAGAAGCTTTTTCTGTTTCAGTTTTGGTCTGAATCCGCCTAATGTCATGTCTTAATTGAATTGCCCGGTTATAGGATAGTTCATCTTTTCTGATAGAAGTATCCAACTTGAAAAATTCCTCTCTCAACTCTTCTAATTCAAGCACTTGATCAATCTGCTTGATAAGATGGTTTAACTCAGTCACATAGGTAACTGAATGATCCTGAAGGTGGCTGTCGAAATGCGGGCTCAATAACTCCTTAACTTTCTCTTTTGCGTATAATACTCTTGCTGCACTTACAAGAAACTGCAGTTCTGTATCAGTTTTAATCGGTTTACCGTTATAGCTGACTTCTTTTAATTGAGTTTTATAATCACGTACAATTTTAGGTTTAATGAGAAAGCCTTCAATTGAGCCGCCTGAACTTACATGTTCATGTAAGTCTTCACTCATTTTGTATAGGACAGCAGTGCTGAGACTTCCTTTGCCCAATAGAGACACATCTGCCAGTTCTTTATTATCTAAAATGAGCTGATAATATTCTTTTGCTTTTTTATTAACTTCAACCCAAATATATCCTCTATTTTTAAATATATCTTCAGCAATAATTTGAAGATTAGGGAATGAATGATAAAGGATCGCACTATTCTTTGCTTCAAGTTCATCAACATGGTTTAAAATTCGTTCATGAGAATGCACCGGGATCTGTTCGCTGATAGCCTCTAACGAAGCAGATTGATCTTCAGAGAGTGATTTGTATTCTTCAGCATACTGTTTTTCTGATACGATCATTTTAAGTAAAGTCTTGCTATCAAACTCATCAGATAACCTTGGATAGATATAAGTTGAATAATCTTCAGGAATGGTAATATCCCGGTGGAACAGTTCCAGGTAAGATTTAATCAAGCTCTGCTCATCTGATGCATGTTCGTCCGGTGTATCATTTGTAACAAACGATGAATACCAATTGTATTCGCTTCTGTTTGTATAGACTTTTTCTGCTATTTGAGAAGCTGTACCGGAGTAAACTTTACTAAAGTTGTGCTTATAGGTTTCTTTCTCTCTTAGCTCAAATAGTTCAGTTTTTGTTTTGGCTAATTGTGATCGCAATTCCTTCAACTCATCTTTACTGTTAGCGATCACTTTCTTATTCTCGGAAAGGTTCATATTTTCTTTGTTATAAGAAATCGTATCTACTACTTTTTCCAAGTCTTTCATTGAAGCAGAATCTCCGCCCAGCAGGCTGACCGTCAGATTCTGAAGTCCTGCCGGCAGTTTTGCTTTCAGTACATCCAAAGCTTTAGCAGTCTGACTGGTGATTAGAATTCTTTCACCGGAAGCCAAAAAGTGAGAAATTAAATTCGCAATTGTATGTGTCTTCCCGGTTCCAGGAGGACCTTGAACAAGCACGCTGTTACGGTGTGAAAGTGTTGAAATAATTCTATTTTGTTCCTCATTTGAAGCGAGTGGAAAGTAAAATTCCTGTTGTTCACGGAATGGCTGGTCACCTTCGGAATCTGCTTCATTTATCACTTCGTTATTTACCATGTTCGCAATATTTTGCGGGATCTGGTCTTCTTCAAGTTCAGTAATTTGTTCGATTGCCGTTTCACAGGCGGAAAGGAAATTCTTCTGACCCTTCTTTCTTAAAACAAATGCAGGAGACAGTGAAACAATTGGGTTTTCACCTTCAATTCTCGGAACTTTATAAGTCTGTTGATAAGACCCCTGTGAATCTAATCCATGAGCAATCATAGAAAGAGCAGAGTCAAAACAATCTTCTACCTGATCAATAGATTCAAGCTGTTCAATCTGCTTTTGCACATCCTGAAGGTCCTTACGCGATAACTGATCTTCGACCTCGAGCATATCTTCTTCATACGTGAATTGAAGCCCTTTACTTGAAGGCATAATCGTGAAAATACCTGATTCCTTATTAAATGTCAGTTCTGTCTCAGAAGAAAGCACATGGCGTTTTACCAGCTTTCCTTTTTTGGTTTTCCATTGCAGAAGCCCAGCTGAAATGACAAGTTCTAATGTCTCAGAATTATTCTTCAGCTGTTGATACAAGTCAAAAAGGTGGTCATAGGTTTCCTGTATCTTTTTTCTGCGAAGTCCTTCTGTTTTGTATGTTTCCCACTCGTTAGCTGTAAATTGATTCACTTTTTCATTTATCTCTGGAAGGTCACTGAGATTTGTAACTTTTGTTTCTACTTCACCTTCATCGTTTATCACTTCTTTTGTCACTGAATCCCGCACTTTTATTGTGTAATTATCGTGATCAAGTGTGACCCACTTCTCCAGGCCTTCAGGGACATGTAACTTCGCTAACCGTTGTGGCCGTTTAACATACAGCCAGTCTTCGACTTTTGATGTGAAAACACTTTTACATTCAGGTTCATTCGGTAAATCCGTAATAAACATCACTTCTTCATACTGATCAAGTGTCGCAATTGGCTTAAATCGTAATTTAGATAAATCACTTATATATTCAAACAAACGCTTCGTTTTTTGATTTACTGATACATTTTCCATTTTTATCACCCAGATATCTAATAGTTGTCCTATAGTATAACATTGATGAATGGTTTATAAGGAGTAATAGGGAAATATATACTTTAGGATATTTTAATAGTATAAAATTCCCTGCTATCCATTGCAATTCAACCTTTTGTTTTTGATAATAATATTTAAGCAAAGGTGGGAATGGTTATGAATAAAAAGGAAAGAATATTGGGATTAATTGATACTGAAATCAATCAATTAATTGAAGAATATGAAAAAAATGAAAGAGTGTTACTAAATAAAATACGGTCGTTGGAAGGCAAAGTTGATTCATATGAAAAGCAGATGGACAAATATAAAAATCAGTCTATAGTCTCTGAAAGACAGATTGGCTGGTTATTCAATGGGGTGAATGAAGAGTTAATAGATCAGCTTTGTTACCCTAAAAGTAGAGAAGAAGAAGACCTGTTCCTTTCTGTATGCAATTATCTGCTTAAAAATGAAGATATTCCTTTAATCGTCACAATGCTAAAGCGGGTACAATCTAAACCTGAAGAGTTTTTAAATAGAAAGAATGCAGAGTTCAATGATGAGTTTGTTAAGTTTTTAAGATCTTCATTAAAACAGTGTTCTATGGAAGATAGTGAAGAATTTGATCGTTTGTTAACTGAAATTTTGATTTTCTTCAGATGTATGTATAAGAGTGAACTGAGCGGTCAAATCAAAAGGATGCTGGCAGCAAATGCAGATTGGTTATTTGACCATATACTCATACTTAATGAGCCAGAAATACTTGCACATTACTTAAGAGTGTTACAGCATTTTTCATTATTTGAAATTCTGGAAGTATCCATGGAACATATTGCTGAAGTTGAGTGGGATTACATAAAGTATTCTCTATCGCCAAAGCAATTTTCATTCTTTTTATGGTATAGCTATATGAACGAAAAAGATGAAAAGTTAATGAGGAAATCCGGAAATCAAATAAATTATAATTTACCAGAAGTAAATTTGTATTTATATATTTACAAGCATAATACCTATCATAAAAAAGATCTTGAGCAAAAGGTAGAACAGTTTAAAGAGGGACTTGTTTTTACAGATCATGAATCAATGTGGATTCTTCGTAAGGTCAATGCTATTAAAACATTAAATGACCTTGTTCCCCACAATAAGAGTAAAGCGATGAACCCTATTTACCTACTCCCCGGTGAATGGGATGAGCGTCTTACAGAATACTATGGGTTTAAAACCAAAATTGTAAACTTGCCACTGTACAGGAGCAGCATATCAGAAACACCAGATAAGTTTATAGAAAAAGAAGTCTATGTGGATGTCAGTTCGAAAGATGTATTAATGACCCAGAGTGATATCAAATATATAAAAAGCAAATATGGCATGGCACCTAAGGTTTCCACAACGGGATTTCGTCAATTTAGCTGGCCAAGCACTGAAGTTAAAGAAGAGAAAACTGAAGAGAATAAGGATCAGACCTTAAATGAACAAAGTGCACTACGTAAAACTGGCTATCATATTAGTGGGAAAATGAATAGACAGAAGAGATGGAGTATCTTAGAAAGAGCTGTTGTAGAGCTAGGGTTGCGTAGAGTGGCTTATACGATTGCTTACAATGTAAAAATGCGTAAAGGACAAAAAAATGGCGAAGTTAAGTATTCATATGCGATAGGAGAATGGGAATATGATCTCGCCAAATTAAAGAATCACTATTATAACCACAGCTTTGAATGGCCGACAACATAAATAAAACTAATTAATAATAGGGCCCTATAGTAGAATTATGGGCTACACAAGGGTCCTTTTTTACTTTATAGCCCAAGGAGATAAAATAAACGACCCTGTGTCAGATACAACTTCCACCCAATTTTAAGTTGACAAAATGGATAAAGTTGAATTTAACACAGGGTCACTAAATCTATGCTTTGCTTCGGTCATCCAAAAAATCTAAACAAATATCTGTCTCCTGATTACTATCGGCTCCCAAAACCATTTCATGGTAAACAATATTACTATTAGTTACTTCTTGTGTTAAATGATGGCCAGAAATGATACCGGGAAAAATATGCCCAATATGATATGGATTATAAATCAGTCCATAGGCTAAAATCTGTAATCGATCTGATCTAACAAAAGATGGATTAATTTCTTTTCTCTTGAAACGCTTATATTTTGCATCTAACACCGCAACAACTTTATCATTTTTCTGTGCGCATATAATAATATCCGGTTTTACCTCACCTTGAATATAAAGTGAGTTTTCGTTGTCCGGTTGGTTTAATACTTTTATGTCATCATTAAATTTTTTCAAGTAATATTTATTTTAAAAGATTGACCCTGTGTCAAACACAATTCTCACACAATTAATATATCTTATATAAAACCAGCAAATATCAATTGTGTGAGAAATTTTGATACAGAGCAAAGTTATCAAAATCACTATTTATCCTCTACTCATTAAGTCTCTACCTGCAATTCCCTACCCAATAAAATCCACCCCCACTTCCAAAATCCAAACACCACCCCTATAATAAAACCAACAAACTCCCGGGGTGAATCCATGAAAAAGCTCATGCTACCACTAATCATTATTTTTCTATCCGCCTGCGGCCTACCCGATGGCGAAGTAAATACACCATCCAACGACCAGGCTGTGCTTGAATTCTATACGCCAAAAGTAGAAACGGAACCGCTTTTTGATGAGCTTATTCAGGAGTTTGAGGCGGACAATCCTGGCGTTGATATCCGGCAGGTGGTTGTGCCGGGTGGGATGACGGTGCTGAAGACGCGGATGGCGCGGGGGGATGTGCCTGATTTGTTTGTGACGTATCCGATTGAACAGGATTATGTGATTCGTGCGGAGAAGGGGTATTTGATGGATGTGACGAATGAGTCGTTTGTGTCGCGTGTGGAGCCTTCGATTCAGGAGCGGTATCTCGTTGATGACCGGATGTATGGGATCGCGCTGACGCAGAATGCGGTTGGTGTGCTGTATAATAAGGGTCATTTTGAGAAGCTGGGTCTCTCTGTGCCGAAGACATGGGATGAGTGGCTTGAAACGATGGAGACGTTGAAGGCTTCAGGGCACACGCCGCTCATTATGCCAAATGGGGATGTGGAGCAGTCGGGGATATTTACGATGAATTTTGTGGCGAATGAGTTTTCTGAGGATTACTGGCAGGCTGACTCGTATGAGATTGAAGGAAATGAAGAATGGCAGGCGCTGTCTGAGAAGATTTTATCTGTGCTGCCATATGCGCAGGAAACAGCATCCGAGGATAGCTATACGCAGGCAGGCGGACGGTTTGCGCGAGAGGAAGGCTCGATGTATGTGATGGGTACCTGGGCGCTGCCGCTCATTGAGAGTATTAATCCTTCACTTGATTACGGAATCTTTCCTTTTCCGGCGGATGAGCTTGAGGAGAACCCGGTGTTAGGCGGCGTGGATATTGGGATTGCGATTTCTTCTTCAACTGCACATCCTGAAGTCGCTAAAGCGTTTCTTTCCTTTTTGACTGAGGAGGAGCAGGCTTCACGTATCTCCAATTTTGAAGGCTCGATCAGTACGATTCAGGGCGTTGAGCTGAGTCATCCGGCAACGACTGAGCTGCAGGAGCAGATTCAGGCGGGACAGGCTGTGAACTGGCCGAATCATTACTGGGACGGCGGGACGGCTGCTGAGACGGATTACCGCGCGCAGACGTTTCAGTTTTTAGCAGATCAGGATATTGAGGGTTATTTAGCGGATCTTGAAGAGATGTTTGAGCAGTATCAGCGTGAGGCGGGTGAGCGGCCATGAGCTTCCGGAGTAAGATGCTGCTTGCGTTTTTAGGATTTGTGCTTGTGCCGATTGCCGTGCTCGGCGGCGTATCCTATTACTTTTCATCGTCTGCGCTGCAGTCTAATATCAGTGATCAGACGGTACAGACGCTGAGGGCGGTTGATAGAAATCTGATGAAAGCGGTTTCTGAGGTAAACACCTTTTCAGACTTTATTATTTCATCGTCTGAGGTCCAGTCATTTATCGAAACGAATGCATCAGCGTCACTTGTTGATCTGTATGAGGATGAACAGTCGATCGCCGGGCTCATGTATGGAAATGCCCAGGTGGATGACTTTGTCGTCTACAGCAGTGACGGAGATGTGCTGAACTTAAGAGAGGCTACAGTGCCATCTTACGCTGCATTCAGCCGCTCCGCTTTTAGAGAAGAGATGGCAGCAAGTCAGGGGCGGCCTGTCTGGATGACGCCTGCCATGAACCGTGGTTGGTCCACTGGTGTTGAGCCATTGCTTACACAGGGCCGGGTCATCAAGGACGTCAATACGCTTGAGGATCTAGGCTATTTTGTCATCAACATTAAAATCCGCCTGTTTGATGAGCTGTTCGAGCAGTTCGTCCGGAATCCGTCTGAGGAGTATATCATCAATCAGCGTGGCGATATTTTATATGCGCTGGACCATAAACGGATCGGGGAGAGGCTTGATCTTGATGAGCTTGGATCACTTGAACAGAATACAACCGGTTATTTTCTGAGTGAGTGGAATGATGAGCGGAGTCTGCTTACATATATTCCTTCAGCATTTACGACGCTGAATAATGATTCCCTCATGATGGTCTCCATCCAGCCGTGGAGTGCGCTTGCAGGAGAAGTGATCTGGATCAGGAATGCCACAATCGGGCTGCTTGTCGGGGCGATTCTGTTGGCGCTTTTATTTAACTGGCTGTATCTTGGCCGCGTGTCCCGCTTTATTCATGAATCACTGAGCAGTATGAAGCAGGTGGAGCAGGGCTCGCTTGATGTGGAGATGAAGACGTTCAGGCTGCCTGAACTCAGAAACATTTCAAACGGCTTTAACAGTATGATCGCGAGAATCCGCAGTCTGATTGATGACGTGAAAGTCGAGCAGGAGTATAAGCGTGAGGCGCAGTTCAGAGTGCTGCAGGAGCAGATTAATCCTCATTTTTTATATAATACGCTGGAATCGATTAACGCACTGGCTGCGATGAATGGGCAGCGGGAGATCAGTAGGATGACGATTAACCTTGGGAAGCTGCTCCGGATCAGTATAAACGGAGGGTTTGAGGTAACGGTGAAGGATGAGATCCGCCATGTGATCAGTTACCTGGAGATCCAGAAGATCCGCTATGACCATGCGTTTACGTTTGATGTGGAAGTGGAGGAAGCGCTGCAGTCTGCGCCTGTGCTGAAGCTCATTTTACAGCCGCTCGTTGAAAACAGTATTAAGTATGCTTTTACTCAGGGGAAAGAAGGCAGTATTTCTATCAGGGGCTGGCAGGACGGTGAGCAGGGCTATCTGCTTGTGACAGATAATGGCCGCGGGTTAACTGAGGACGTGCTCAAAACCTGGGTCGAAGCAGAACATGAAGATGGAGGGCACGGACTGAAAAATGTCCATAAGCGCCTGGAGCTGTATTATGGAAAGCCGTATGGAATGATGGTGTGTTCTGGTGACGGAGCCGGGACAGCGATCAGAATTACGTTTCCAATCAGGGGAGGTGAGCACCATGATTCACGTGATGATCGCGGATGATGAGCCGCTGATTCTAAAGAATTTACAGGGGATTATTGACTGGGAGTCGCTTGGCTGTCAGGTGGTCGCGACTGCGGGAAATGGACTGGATGCATTAGAGATTTTGCGCAGTAAACGGATTGACCTTTTGCTGACAGATATTTCAATGCCCGGCATGACAGGGGTTGAGGTGCTGAAGGAGATCTATACGTGGGAGGACCGCCCGCTTGCGATTTTGCTGAGCGGCTATGATGAGTTCACGTATGCGAGAGAGGGACTGAAGTACAGTGCGCTTGATTATTTTCTGAAGCCGATAGATTATGAGGAGCTTGAGACGTGTATTGAGGGTGCGGTGAAGACGATTCATCAGCATCGAAGAGAAGCATACGATCGCGAGCGCCAGCGGATTTATGATCAGGTCGTGACTGGCGCGGAGTCGGCTTTTGAGAGTGACTTTTACGCAGCGCTGATGATCCGCCATGGTGAGGGTAAGGTGGATCAGTGGTTGCAGCAGCTGCCACATCAATTATACGTATACGTACTGGATTCAAATCTGACGCTTGCTCTCATAAAAGGAACTGAGCGTGAAGCCGTTGAACAGGTAGCACATCAGCTTGCCTCAGATGGCTCACAGCATTTTAAAGAAACAAGGTGGATCGTCGCAGACGCTGAAACCGGACCCGGTGCTGCGAGAAAAGCTGCAGATGAAGCAAAGCGCCTCTTAAAATACACGTCACTTACTGATGCACCAGTCATCACAGCAGCCCTTGTCACTGACACCTACGCAGCAAAAGAAAATGCATTTGAAACAATTGATAAAGCAACAGCTTATGTCAAAGAGCATTTCAAAGAGGATTTAAGCATTGAAGAAGTCGCTGAGCATGCGGGGATCAGCGTGAGCTATTTCAGCCAGCTGTTCAAGCAGAAGCATCAGATTACCTTCCTTGAATACGTAAGAGCGGAGCGGATTGAGCATGCCTGCATGCTGCTTAAAACGTCAACGCTTGAGACGTACCGCATCGCTGAGATCGTCGGCTATACAGACCAGCGTTATTTCAGTCAGGTGTTCAGAAAACATATGAATATGACACCGAGTCAATACCGGAAAGCGCATTCCGGCTAAGCAGCTGCCACATTTGGCGGCTGTTTTTTTCGTGTGGAAGAATTTCAACATGGATCAGAGAAATGCCGCATATTAAAAGCGCTTTCATTTTTCTATGATGAATACATGGAAGCGCTTTAACACATATGAGGAGGAATGAACGAATGAAAAAGACATCTGCAGGACTGGCATCTGTATTACTGATCGGCGCACTGGCGGGCTGTGGTTCAAGCGATAGTTCAGGAGGAGACAATGGGGAAGTAAAACTGTCACTCTGGCATCCTGAAGGCGACAGCACAGAAACATATAAAGAAATCATCGAAAACTTCAATGAAGAATACGACGGTGAAATCGAAGCAGAGATCACATTTATCCCGCGTGGTAATAAATACGCTTACGAAGATAAAGTCTCTGCAGGTGCAACGAGCAGCACGCTCCCTGACCTGCTGGCATTGGACGGGCCGAACGTTGCCAACTATGCAGAGTCGGGCATCATTCAGCCAATTGATGGACTTGTTGAAAATCAGGATGACTTCGTTGACTCGATTATCAGTCAGGGAACTTACAATGATGAGCTTTATACAGTCGGTGCAACAGAATCGACAGTGGCACTTTTTTATAACGTTGAGATGTTAAAGGAAGCAGGCTTTGAGCCACCGAAAGCTGGAGAGGAAGCATGGACGTGGGATGAGTTTTATGAGGCTGCAAAAGCACTGACTGATAAGGAAAACGGCGTGTACGGTGCGAACTGGACGCTTGATTACGGCGAGTGGATCATCTACTTCACAGGACCTGCTGTTTGGAGTAACGGCGGAAGCTTTATCGCTGAAGACGGCTCTACTGCTGAAGGCTATGTCAATGGACCTGAGACAGTTGAGGCGATTGAATATCTGCAGAAGTTTACAGATGAAGGGCTTGTGAATCTCCAGCCGACACCGACAGAATTTGAAGATGGCAATGCAGCGATGATGCTGATGGGTTCATGGGAATGGACGAAGCTTCAGGACTATCCTGAAACAGAGTGGGGCATCACGTATTACCCGAAAAGCGCTGACGGTGAGCAGGTTTCTCCATCAGGTGACTGGAACTGGGGTATCTCAACAAACACTGAGCACAAGGAAGAAGCAGCAACACTGCTGAACTATATCGTCAATGAAGAAAACGTCGTGAAGGTTGCAGAGGGTGAAAACAAGCCTGCAGCAAGAATGTCGTCGTTTGAACAGATGGAAGAGTGGGACCAGGAGCCGCTGAACGTCCTGAAGGATCAGGTGTTGAACACAGCGCATCCACGTCCAACAACACCTTCATACCCTGTCCTGTCTACTAAATACGGTCAGGCTGTACAGAACATTTTCCTTGGGGGAGATGTGCAGGAGGAGCTTGATAAAGTCGCAAATGATGTTGAACAGGATCTGAGTCGATAAGCAATCAATCACGGAAAGCAGCGGTGTCTGAATCTCAGGCTCCGCTGTTCTCCGACTTACAGGTGGTGACTGAAAATGGAATGGCTTTTAAATAAAATTCAGGGAGAGCAATCCGTCCGGGTCTCGCTGACCTACAGCCAGCAGAAAAAATGGCTCGGGTTTCTCTTCTCCTTACCCGCATTACTCTTACTATTTACCTTTCTGATCCTGCCGGTCGGCCTGGCTTTTGTCTACAGCTTCATGGAATACAACATGCTGAACCCTGCTGCCAAGGAATTCAGCGGGCTCAATAACTACACAAGACTATTACAGGACGCTGCCTTTTACACAGCGCTGAAAAACACGATGTACTTCACAGCAGTCGTCGTGCCATTGCAGTGTGCAGTTGCACTCGGGCTTGCGCTTTTAATTAACAAAAAGGTCAAAACAGCCGTTATCGGACGCGTGTTTTTCTTCAGCCCGGTTGTGACATCAATGGTGGTTGTCGCAATCCTCTGGACGTTCCTTTATAACGTGGACAGCGGACTGATCAACAGCGGTCTGAACTTCTTCGGCATTCCGGATCAGCCGTTTCTGTTAAGTGAAAACCAGGCGATGAACTCCATCATCTTTATGTCAGTCTGGCAGGGTGCCGGCTTTCAGATGATGATCTTCTTAGCCGGATTAAAAGAAGTACCGGAAACGCTGTACGAAGCAGCTGAAATTGACGGCGCAAACGCATGGCAGAAGTTTTTAAATGTCACGCTGCCTTCATTGAAAAATGTGACGGGCTTTGTCCTGATGATCACGACGATCCAGGCGTTCAGGCTGTTCATCCAGCCATATGTCATGACAAACGGCGGACCGAGTGATTCCACGAAGACACTCGTATTCATGCTTTATGAAAATGGATTCCAGTTCCGTGACGTCGGATACTCTTCTGCCATTGCAGTCGTATTCTTCCTGGTTGTCGTGACGGTATCACTTATTTTAAAGAAAGTACTGAAACAGTAGGAGGGGCAAAGGATGAGTCGAAAAGCGAAGAAAAAGTTAAAAATGATCACGCTCTCTGTCAGTATTGTCCTTCTTGGACTGTTATTTATCTCCCCGCTTGTCTGGATGATTGTCGCATCCATCAAGCCTGAAACGCTGATCTTTAAAGATATGGGCCTTCAATCACTCATACCAAGAGAGGCAACGCTTGATCATTATGCGACGATTTTGTTTTCAGACAGCGTGAACTTTATGAAGTATATGTGGAACAGTTTATTTACAGTCGGGATGATCGTGCTGCTTGGGACGGTCGTTAATGCGCTCTGTGCCTACGCGCTTGTGAAGCTGAAGTTTCCTGGTGCAGGGCTGATTCTGATCATTATTATTGCGCTATACGTTGTTCCATTTGAAAGTGTGCTGATCCCGCTTTATGTGGTGGTCAACAGCTTTGGCTGGATCAATGAATACCCTTCACTGATCGTACCGTTTATCGCTGAAGCCTTCAGTATCTTCCTCTTTATTCAGTTCTTTAAGGGGATTCCAAATGAGCTTGAGGAAGCGGCACAGATTGATGGTGCCAACCCGTTCCAGGTGTTCTGGAGAATTGTTGTACCGAACTCTAAGCCTGTTTTTGCAACAGCTGCGATTCTGGCATTTGTCACACACTGGAGTGACTTTATGTGGCCGCTCATTGTTGCAACGGATGACTCAATCCGCACAGTACAGGTAGGGATCCAGTATTTATTTACAGATAACAATATTGAATACGGTCAGATTATGGCCGCACTGACGCTGACCACCATTCCTGTCATTTTAATCTTCATCTTCTTCCAGCGCTATTATGTACAGGGCATTACGTCAAGCGGTGTGAAAGGTTAAGGAGGAATGGACGTGCAAAACGAACAATACAGACCCGGGTTTCACTTCAGCCCTGAGGAAAACTGGCTGAATGACCCGAACGGCCTGTGCTATCTGGACGGAGAATACCATTTGTTTTACCAGCATCACCCCCACAGCAAAATCTGGGGCCCGATGCACTGGGGCCACGCAGTCAGCCGTGATCTGCTTCACTGGGAGCACCTGCCGATCGCACTCTTCCCGGATGACAATGGTCAGATTTTCTCAGGCAGTATGGTCGTGGATGAGCAAAATACGAGTGGGCTTCAAATTGATGACCATAAAGTAATGGTTGCGATTTTTACCTATCATTCTGATAAGGAAGAAACGCAGGGAATTGCGTATTCAAGAGATAAGGGACGGACGTGGGAAAAGTACGCTGATAATCCTGTCCTTGATAACCCTGAATTAAAAGATTTCCGTGATCCAAAGGTATTCTGGCATCACGATCACTGGATGATGTCACTTGCCTGCGGCGATCATATCCGCTTTTACAAATCAGATAATCTGCTGGAGTGGAGCTATCTTTCTTCATTTGGAGAGAAGCTTGGCGCGCATGGCGGCGTATGGGAATGCCCGGATCTGATCCGCTTTGATGACAAATGGGTGCTGATTGTGAGCATCAACCCAGGTGGTCCAAACGGCGGCTCAGCGATTCAGTATTTTACTGGTGACTTTGACGGTGAAGTCTTCAGCTGTGACCATGAAGGCGAAACGAAATGGGCTGATTACGGTCGCGACTTTTACGCGGCGGTGACATGGAGTGGACTAGATAAACCGCTATGGATTGGCTGGATGAATAACTGGCAGTACGCCAATGAAGTTCCAACTGATCCATTCCGGGGCACAATGACGATTCCGCGCAGACTCTCACTTGAAAACGGTGTGCTCGTGCAGCAGCCAGTTGAGGTTGATTCATTAGTTGAAGAGTCAGTTCAGCAGACAGTTGTATTGGCTGAGACAGAAGCTTTTGTTGAAACAGTGCCGAGACAGGTTCAGGTGAAAGTAGCTGTGAGCAGTCAGGAATCCCGCTTTTCATGTGTGTTAAAGGGTGAAAATGGTGAGCTGATCATACAATTTTCTCCGGAGCGGGTTGTATTTGATAGAAGAAACTCAGGGGATGTTAGCTTTTCAGAAATGTTTCCGAGTGTTGATACGATGCCTTGCTCATCCATTGAAAAGCTGCAGCTTTTAATTGATGACAGCTCAAACGAATTGTTTATCAACGACGGAAAGTATGTCATGACAGAGCTCTTTTATATGAAAGGCGAATCGTTTGAAATGAAATGGATGAATGAAGGTCAGGATCAGCTTGAAATGGATGTGGTCACTGAGCGAATTGGTGCCTTGCAGCCAACTGGTATGAAGTAAAAAGCGAATGGAGGAATCAGGATGTTAGGAATGGAAAGCCGGACAGTTAATGCAATGAGGAAGGTTACGAATATAGTGCTGTTAAATGTGCTTTGGCTGATCGGCTGTATTCCAATCATCACGATTGGTCCCTCCACAGCTGCGATGTTCAGCGTAATAAAAGATTGGGAGGACGGCGATGACAGTGTCTTCAGAAGCTACATGCGCGCGTTTAAGTCCTCTCTGAAAACCGGCTGGTCAGGGACAGTCTGGCTTGTCGTAATTGGCGTATTTTTAGTGGACCTGCTGTTCTTTTATCAGATCGGCGGCGCACTGAAAATCCTTCTTCTCTCCATCACAGGCATCATGCTGCTCGTGACACTGCTGGCCGGTACATTCATGTTCCCGCTTCTCGCACATCAGCAGTTGACAGGTATGAAGCTAATGAAGCAGTCATTTATTTACGCATTTACACATGCATCAAGTTCAATTGCCGTGCTGCTCTTATGGATGGCTGCAGGTACAGCAGTGTATGTGATGCCTGCGTTGCTCCTGGTGATTATTGTGCCGGTGAGTATGGCGATATTTAAGTTTTATTTGAAGCTCGGGGAGCCGGTTCCGCAATAGGCGGAATGGGACCCGGGTTTTCTTTGTTAAAATCAAATACCGAATGTGTCCAAACCCGTAACGTCGGATCATTTTTATCCATCATAAAATATTTTCTTCTATCACTTTTTTTGAAATTAACGGTATTATAAAGTTAATATTGTAAATTTTAGAAGAGGTAGGATGACGAATGAATATAACGCCTAACCATGATTTAACTAATATGAAAGAACCGTTGATGGAAGGGTATATAACAGAGCCTGAAAAAGCGGCAGAACAGCACCTTTTTGATGCCGTTGGGCCTGTTATGATAGTCGGAGACACAGTGATTCCGTTTACACAGCAGCATACGTGGCCTCTGGTTGTGGTGTTGGAGGATGTATTAAGCTCCGGGGAATGTGATCAGCTGATTCAATTATCGAGTGATCGAATGAAACGCTCAAAAATTAGCAGTGATCGCGTTGTGAATCAGATGAGAACGAGCAGCGGTATGTTCTTTGAGGAGTCGGAAAATGATTTGATCCATACCGTTGAAAAGCGTCTTGCTACAATCATGAATATCCCGGTTGAACACGCAGAGGGATTGCAGATCCTGAAATATACGCCGGGGCAGGAATATAAAGCGCATCATGATTACTTTTTGCCAACTAGTAAAGCAGCTTCAAATAATCGCATCAGCACAATGGTCGTTTATTTGAATGAGGTGGAAGAGGGCGGGGAAACCTACTTTCCTGCGTTAAATATCTCGATCACACCTAAAAAGGGGTCAGCTGTTTACTTCGAATATTTTTACAACGATGAAGAGCTGAACAAACAATCGCTTCACGGTGGCGCACCTGTGATAAAAGGAGAAAAGTGGGTTGCCACGCAGTGGATGAGGAGAAAACGAGTACGATAAAAAAGGAAAATATAACCTGTGATTAAGTAATCGATACGATTCATCGTTATAAAGGTTTTATCAGCAAATAAAACTTTATAACGATGAGATGATCATAAAAAATGCGAATGTTTCATTGAAAGCCCGGTTCTCCATTCCACCTTAAGCGAAACGGAGCCGGGTTATATTTTTGCTTTAATTACTATATGCTCCCTGAAACAGATTTGCGTGAAATAAAGTTCATGTATCAAAGGGACTAGCATCAACTATAAAAAACCTGACTTTACAAACGGAGTTGTTTTCTACTGTAGAATACAGTTAACTAATTTATATCAATTTAACAATATTATATAAATTAATAAATATGATAAAAAGAACCGAAAAGTTAAATATTTTTTCAACTTTAGTCTCTGAGAGCTTGATGACAATATTAGATCCAATTATTCCCCCTAGTATGCCTCCAAGTATCATATAGAACAACATGCTTAAGTCATATTCTTCAAAACCGGATGTAAAGGCGATTAACAGTAGTGCAGATAATTGAGAAAAGAAAATAATAAAAATCGAGTTAATACCTGCATTTTTTACTGACATTGAAAATAATAAACATAAGACAGCGACATTTAATGGACCGCCGCCAATACCTAGAAAAGCAGATAAAAATCCAAGTAAAAAACCGACTGCAAACATCATCAGTTTGTTTATGATCGTATAAGATTTCATATGCTGCTTCCTGTTAAAATATATAAAAATAAAAGATAATAGGATGGCTAGTATCGAAGACTGAAGAATTGCTGTAATGGTAGAGATACCTAAAGAAATCACAATCATATTAAAAACTGATTTCCCGGTTATACCCCCTAGGATTGATCCGCCAGCTAGGATTGTGCTGATCTTTTTATCGATCTTTATTTCTTTACCTCTCATTTTAATTAGCGATACACTTGCCATAGAGAGTACTGTGGCTGCAGATAAAACGCCAATTGTTTGCAAGTTAAAGTCACCAAACAAATCTAAAACCGGTTTGATGATGACTCCACCACCAAGACCTGCAACAGCTCCAAGAATCGATGCAATTAGTGCAATCGCAAAATATAAAATAAATATAAGGATCATCTCCAATACATACTTTAACTAAGCATTCTTCTAAAATAGAATAGTATCAGGTAATAAGCGAATTGAATAATGCTATTATTGAATAGGGTATAACAAAAAGTTATTAACTGTATTAAATAAAACAGGGGCGAACTAGCCTTATTTAAAATTCATAAAGGGGGATAGTTATGTCGCAAAGTCCGAAAAAAGTTGTTAAATATAAGAAAATAGAAGAATATATTTTAGGGAAAATAAAAAGTGGAGAATATATAAGAGGAGAATCAATTGAAACTGAGCAGGAACTTGCAGAGAAATTTTCTGTAAGCCGGGTGACTGTCAGGCAGGCCACTAACAATCTGGTAGCTAGAGGATATTTATCCCGCAGTCAGGGAAGTGGAACTTATGTTTCCAGTCAGAGGGTTGTAGGCAGATCTACTGCGGCCAAAAGTTTTACAGAAGAAATGAAGGAAATGGGAAAAGAAACTCAAACTGATATTATAGAGTTTAAGATCATTCCAGCTAATAAAGAAATAGCTGCTAAGCTTCAAATCGCAAACGACAGTCCGATTTATTTTATAAAAAGGCTTCGTAGGGCAGATGGCGTACCGATGATGTTAGAAACAAGTTATATGAGTGTATCAGATTATCCAGACTTATCATATGAGAACATCTCTACTTCAAAGTATAAGTATATTGAAGAAGTAAAAAATCAAACAATTGATCATTCACATCATGTAGTTGTACCAATTATGCCTACTGAAGAGTTAATAGACCATTTTAGGTGTAATCCGGATGAGCCTTTATTGAAAATATTAAATACTACTTACTTATCGTCCGGGAAAGTCCTCGATTATTCAGATATGATACTGAACTCCAATGATTATCAATATCAATCTATACGCGAAAAATGAATTTGTATTAACAAATAAAAACCAGTAGAATGTAGTATATCTTTTAGATTTCCTATTTAAAAACAAGTAAAGTTTGATTTAATAATGTTTTTACAGTGTTGTTCTATTCCTTAATAGGTTTGGGGCAACATTTTTTTATTTTGAAATAATATATCTTATTATTGTATAATACAATTTAATAATTTGTATTGACATATTTAAAGTGTTTGGTATGATACTTACAACAAGCTAATAAAGAGCCCTATTCAAAAATTTTTATAGGTAACTGTAAGCGTTTTCTGTTCATATCAACTAAATTGAGCGTAAAGGAAGGGGAAAATTATGAAAGATGCATTGATGGATTTTGGTCAAAAACTTGGTAAAGCTATTTTACTGCCAGTGGCAATACTACCTGTCGCTGGACTATTGCTTGGAATATCTTCTGCGTTATCTGGACAGGCAGTTGTTGATGCCTATCCCATTTTAGGGAATACAATTCTACAAGCAATTTTAACCATTATGAATGCAGCCGGAAGCGGTGTATTTAGTGCATTGCCTCTTATATTTGCTGTAGGGATAGCAATAGGGTTGGCAAAGAGAGAAAAAGGTCCTGCAGCTCTGGCTGCTGTAGTAGGTTATTTTGTGTTAATTATTACAATTAATGCTTTGTTAAAAGTAACAGGAGAACTGGCACCTGCAGATGTCGACCCCAGAACTTTGGGGCAAGGTGCACAATTTGGGGTAATGACTCTTCAAATGGGTGTATTCGGGGGGATTTTAGCTGGTATCGTAACTGCGCTTGTGCATAATCGCTTTTATAATATTAAATTACCGGAAATTTTAGCTTTTTTCGGTGGTTCACGCTTTGTTCCAATCGTAAATACTTTTGTTTTCCTGATTGTTGGATCACTGATGTATCTGATATGGCCGGTCATTGGTAATGGAATTGCTTCATTTGGAGAATTTGCAACTGGGCTTGGAACATTTGGAGCTTTCTTATATGGATTAATGTTGCGTACGTTATATCTCTTTGGTCTGCACCATGTCTTTTATCTGCCATTTTGGACGACTGCGGCTGGTGGAACAATGCAGGTTGGTGGTCAGGTTTATGAAGGATTCCAAACGATCTTCCTCGCTCAGTTATCTGATCCTGAGACAACAAAATTCTACGGTAATTTAGCACTATTTAACAGTGGCCGTTATTTGCACATGATGTTTGGTATGATTGGAATTGTTCTTGCTATGTATAAAACGATTCCTGCAGGACCGAGACGTAAGGCAACAGCAGGCTTTCTGTTTTCTATAGGGTTTACGGCATTTATTACTGGTGTAACTGAACCAATTTCTTTTGCTCTATTATTTGCATCACCAATACTCTTCGCGGCAGAAGCAATCTTGTTTGCTTTAAGCTTTGTGGTAGCAAGCCTTGCTAATATTACCATCGGTTCAACGTTTTCAGCCGGTGTGATTGAATTCTTATTATTTGGCGTTTTTCAGGGGAATGATAAGACGAACTATCTGTGGGCATTGCTTTTGGGAATTCCAATTATCTTAGTTTACTACTTTGTATTTAAGACTTTAATCATTAAGTTAAATGCAAAAACGCCTGGCCGTGATGAAGAAGCTGTGGCCGAAGGCGAAAAAGAGTATCAGGCTTCTGTTCAAGAAAAAAATACTGATGACAAAGCAAAAAACATCATTGAAGGTTTAGGTGGCTTTGCTAATATAACGGACATTGATAATTGTGCAACAAGATTACGGGTTAGTGTTGTCAAGCCGGATAAAATTAATTCAACTCTCTTAAAAGAAACAGGTGCAATGCATACTGTCGTAAGAGGAAAGTCGATTCAGGTGATCTATGGACCAAAGGTTAATATTATTCGAACAGAAGTAGACGAGTATATTGAAGACAATAATATTAAACATTTATAAACTTTAAAAAGAGGGGCTCTTTCAGTATTGATAGAGCTCCTTTGTGACAAACCTGAGGACGATTGGAAGGAGTATCAACATGAAAAAGAATGTTATTTATATACACACACATGATAGCGGAAAAGTATTAAGCCCTTATGGTTATGATGTCCCTACACCTTCTCTCCAAAAATTTGCTGAAGATGCAACAGTTTTTAGACAAGCATACTGTGTAGGACCGACATGCTCACCTAGTCGGGCAGGCTTGTTAACAGGAATGTATCCGCACAGTAATGGGATGTATGGTCTTTCACAAAGAGGCTTTAAGCTTCATGATTACAATCAGCACTTAGTGAATTTTTTGAAACAACAAGATTACCATACTGTTTTATGCGGCATTCAGCACGAGGCAGGCAGTTACCTTGATCATAATGCGGGAGCAAATATCATTGGTTATGATCATGATATCAGCGCAGACAATTCTGACTTATCAGAGCAGGAGCTTGTGAAATGGGATTATGAGAATGCTGGTAACGTCCGCAGCTGGTTACAGCAAACAGACAAATCCAAGCCTTTCTTTTTGTCATATGGAATGTTTGCAACTCATAGAAAATTTCCAGAAGAAGCATACGGCGATGAAAAAGAATTAGATTCAAAGTATGTATTGCCACCATATCCACTACCGGAAAGTAAAGAAGTGAGAGAAGACTACGCAGGCTATCTAAATTCGGCAACCTGGGCAAATGCTTCATTTGATCTTGTCATCGAAACTTTAAAAGAAGAAGGTCTGTACGAGAATTCAATTATTATTTTTACCACAGATCATGGCCTTGCCTTCCCATTTGGAAAATGTACACTTTACGATTCAGGTATTGGCGTTTCTCTAATCATACGTGTACCAGGCAGCAATATGAATGGTGAAACAGTTGAAGGTCTGGTTTCACAAGTGGATATTTTTCCTACGCTGTGTGATTTAATAGAAATCGAGCAGCCTTCCTATTTACAAGGTGTTTCCTTTGCGGAAATGTTCAAGGTGAAAGATTTGGAAGTAAGAGAAGATGTATTTGCAGAGATAAATTATCATACAGCTTATGAACCAGCTAGGAGTATCAGAACTAAAAGGTATAAATATATAAAATTCTACGATGAAGATTACTTGAAAGTGAATCGTACCAATATTGATAATTCCCCAACCAAAGCAATGTATCATGAAAATGGTTTAGCAGAGGTTACCAAACCAAGAGAGGGTTTGTATGATTTGTTGTATGATCCAGGCGAAAGAAATAACCTCTCAGAAGATGATCGCTATCAGGACATTCTTGTAAGCATGAGAGAAAAATTGCACCGTTATCAAACGAAGACTAATGACCCTATATTAACTGGTCACTTTAAATTAAAACCAGGCTGGAAGATTAATAAGGCAGGAACATATAATCCAAGTTCAAAGGATTCGGAAGATTACCTAAAGGTTGGTGAATAATATGTTAGGGAAATTGTTTAAAAGAAAAGACTTTGTGAGTCCTGCTACAGGTAATATCAAATCTCTTGATCAAGTGAATGATGAAACATTTTCCTCCAGGTTAATGGGAGATGGTTTTGCAATTGAACCAGAGGTTTCTGAAATATACGCACCAGTTGATGCAAAAGTGGATTTTGTATTTCAAACAAATCACGCAGTAGGTTTGAAAACAGACGATGGAAAAGAAATTCTGATCCATGTGGGTATTGATACTGTTAATCTGGAAGGAAGAGGATTCAGCTCTCACATTCAAGAGGGACAAAAAGTGAAACAGGGAGATCTAATGTTAACAGTGGATTTTGATTCTATAAAAGAGTTAGTACCCTCTACTGATATCATTGTGATTTTCACAAGTGGCGAAGCCTGCACTGTTAATGATGTTAATAGCAGAGTTCAAAATCAGGATTCAAATATTATTCAACTTTCAAAATAAACCCATTCTTACCCCGCTCCCTGACAATTATATAATTGAAGGGGTGGGGTTTTTGTAATTATAGGCAGTGTAAAAAAACAAATAATAAAGATTTTACTTTCTTATTAGTCTTATAGGGTAAAATGCTGGTCCAAAAGGTGCCAGCACATATTATAAGAGAGGTGATTTAAGTGGAACAAAAGAACAGTTGCTGCTCAGTATCGAGGTCGACAGTCACAGATAAAAAATCAGTAGAGGGAAACAGCATTAATTTCAAACTAGGGCAACAACATCGTGATCATATGGTTTTACTTAAAGGAGGACGCTTTTTGATGGGGACTGATGACCCTGAGTCGAATCCTTATGACAGTGAAGGACCTGTTCGAGAAGTAGAAGTAAATTCATTTTATGTAGACAAGTATGCAGTGACAAACAGGCAATTTAAAGAATTCGTAGAGGAAACGAACTATCAGACGGACGCTGAAAAGTATGGGTGGTCTTTTGTGTTTCACCTATTATTATCTAAAGAAATTGCAGCGAGGGTAACTCAGGCACCTGTAGCCACACCATGGTGGCGTGTAGTGGAGGGCGCAACCTGGAAACACCCGGAAGGACCGGGTTCATCAATCGAGGACCGAATGAATCATCCTGTTGTACACGTCTCCTGGAACGACGCTTTGGCTTATTGCTCCTGGTCAGGTAAAAGGCTTCTGACAGAAGAAGAGTGGGAATTTGCAGCAAGAGGAGGGCTGTTACAGCAGAAATATCCATGGGGAAATGAACTGTATCCGGATGGAGAACATTATTGTAATATATGGCAGGGTGAATTCCCGGTGACCAATACAGAAGCGGATGGATATGTAGGAACTGCGCCGGTCCATACTTTCCCTCCCAACGGTTTTGGACTATACAACATGGCAGGGAATGTATGGGAATGGTGTTCGAACTTGTTTGACAGTCAAAGAACAGGCAATACCACCGTTTCGGAATTTACACCTGAACGTCCAAAAGCAATGCGCGGAGGCTCTTACTTGTGTCATAAGTCTTATTGCAACCGATACAGAGTCGCAGCCAGAAGTTCAAACACACCGGATAGTTCTTCCGGTAACATAGGTTTTCGCTGTGCTTTAGATCCGCATGACAATGCTAGCTTAGATTAACAATTTAATAAATTTTGGATTGAAAACATACTTCCCAAGGGCATGCGCTTTGAAACATTTAAGTAGACTGTAGAATTACTTGGATTAAAGAATGTTGTTCCAAAGAAAAGGATGACGACAATTCATGAATATAGACAACTTACGTATGTTTTGCCTGGTTGCAGATGAAGGGAGTGTGAGTCAGGCAGCTCGTCTCAGTTATATATCTCAACCAGCTGTGACTAAAAAAATCAGACAACTGGAAAATCGCTACGGAGCTTCTTTATTTAACCGATCGGATGGCAGATTAACATTATCTAAAGCGGGAAAGGTTTTATATCCATATGCTAAGAATATTGTGGAATTAGATAGCAGTTCCTTTCAAGTCATTAAAGAAGTTTCAGGTTTAACGGACCTTACTTTAAACGTTGGAGCCAGTCAGACAATTGGAGAATACTTACTACCCAATATACTGGGGGACTATAAGAAGAAGTATGAAGAAACGATGTTTAGTCTTTTAATTGGAAATACACCCTATGTTTTATCAAAATTGGATGAGAATGAAATTGACATTGCGCTTGTAGAGGGAGAGGTAGACCATTCCAAATACTCTGTTAGAAAATTTGCAGATGATGAATTAATTCTGATTACCTCTTATCATCATCAATGGAAGGATCGGGAATCCATAGGAGTTCATGAATTGTCAGAGGAAAAAATGATCTGGAGAGAAAAAAATTCAGGAACCAGACTGATTGTTGAAAATGCATTAAAGGATTGTGGGGTGCTGGAACGCATAGAGAATGCAATGGAACTTGGAAGTATACAATCAATAAAAAGTGCTATTGAAGTCAATCTGGGGATTGGTATCATACCAAGATTGACAGTAACAAAAGAATTGCAATTCAATATTCTAAGGGAGGTTCGAATAAAAGATTTTAACATAACGAGAAATCTGTGGGTCGTTCAAAAAGAACAACGATTTAAAAAAAGTACTTTGACCAATTTTGAAAATTTTTTACTAATATGAATATTTTTAAAATGATCCGCTGAAGAACGACCCTGTGCGAGAACCCACTTCCACTCAATTCATATGATTTATATAAATATAATTGTGTGGAAGTAGTTCATAACAACAAGTGATAAATGTTCAAGACACCGAAAAACTTCACCTAAAACCCAACGTCCTCATCTCTTTATTCCGCCTACCCTATCCGGCAAAGTCAATTCAGCTGGATACCACTCTGTTTCTGCCTAACCGTTTGGCTTTATATAATAATTTGTCAGTTGACTCGATCATTGATTCAGGCGTTTCGTCAGCATGCGGATAGGTCGATACACCAATAGATACAGTGATGTTAAGTGGCGATTTCGAGTTAGAAATCTCAAACGAAAAATCTTCAATTGATTTACGGATTCTCTCTGCTATTTTCAATGTTATTTTGTGGCTGCAACCTTTTAAAATAACAGAAAATTCTTCGCCGCCATTCCTTGATACAATATCAAATGAACGAGTGTGCAGGTTTAATATCTTCCCTAATTGCTGTAAAACCTCATCTCCGGCAGCATGGCCATACGTGTCATTCACCCGTTTGAAGAAATCAATATCGATTAATAAAAGAGAGATACTCTCCTGTTTTTCTACAGCTATATTTATACTCTTATTCCACAATTGATCAAACTGCCGGACGTTATTCAATCCGGTTAAAAAATCGATTTCGGACTGTTCTTTATACGTCTGGAAGAGATCTTGAGATTTTTTAAAGTAAGCAATTGCAATGACAGACAGATAGGCACCAATTGAAGAAATCACCCAATACATTGGTACAATCGTTTTTAGTACTTCCACATCACGTACAAGATTAGAAAGTAAAATAGTAAAGACAATATTGGAGAGTAAAATCATATAGGTTACTTTTTTAGTGATATTTGATTTTCCCATTCTTTTGTTGATCATATAAAATCCAATCAGCATTGCCACTATAAAAATCATGCCGGAAAAAGAAGAACTATTCACACCGTAAGCAAATCTGCCGAAAATAATCAGAATTACGCCGATCAGTGCAGGGCGTACCCCGATAAAAAGAATTAAAAGCAGGATTGGAACGAACCTTAAGTCGACAATCGTTTCTTCTGTTACCCGAATGGAAAAATGAATCAGCATAATACCAAGGACGCCACCTGCAAGTCCATCAATCCAATGCATTGCATTCTCTGGAATACGATCTTTGATGATTCGCCATTTTAATTGAAGATAAAAAAAGGTAAGTGCTAGGATAATGCAAATATTAAGAAATAGACCTTCAATGACTAAAATCATACCCTGTGTTCCCCCGTTCACATAATCCTGACATGTAACAACTAAATGAATGATATACATATATACTAACCGATCGTTCAGCTATCTGCATACTATTTTTACCGAATTTTCAGAATAAATAGTTCTATTTAACTATTAACGATTTTGTGTATATGTGTTAAATATTAGTATATAAATACGATGATTGATATAAAATCATTTAGGAAAGGGATGGTTTTTCTGGTCACTAAAAGTGAAAAAAATTTATATAAGCTTGCTAAGTTAGCTGAATCATCTAATAAAACGAAAGGAGAGTTTAAGACTTTTATCGAAAATAGAAAGAAAGATATTCATATGTCAAAGCTGGATGAAGAGAAGCGGGCGGTCAGAGAAATGATGATCATTCAGTCATATTTTTTGCAGTAATATAACCGAACGTTCGGTTGTCACTATAACGATTCTGATGAAAAAAAGTTGGTGAATTATGAACACGAAACTACTGATTATTCAAAGCGCAATTCGTCTTTTTGCACGGCGTGGCTATGAAGGGGCTTCAATCTCATTAATTTCAGAAGAATCCCAGCTCACAAAATCGTCTATTTACAGCCATTTTTCCAGTAAAGAAGATCTTTATATGAAAGCCCTCGATTACTTAATTAATTTTCATCAGCATTACTGGAGTCGGAAAAGGAGCAGCCTGAAATCTGCTACAACAGAAAAAGCATTAAGTGAAATTTTATGTAACGTCTATCAGACTTCCCAAAAAGAAACCTATTTGTCTGTTTTCTGGCAGCTCGCCCTGATTGCGCCTCCTTCTTCCTTTCAAGAAGACGTAAGTCAGAAAATGCTGCGATCAAAAAATATACTATTAACCTATCTTGAGGAAGTTTTTTTGCACGGGTTAACAACAAATCAAATTACCAGTGAGCACAGCCCCGTTTATCTTGCTCATTCTTTTTATTGCTTATTAGAAGGGGCTACACTGGCTCATTTATATGATTCTGTGACTGATAATGAAAAACTGCTGGAAGTGATGTTAAACATATTTTTGAACGGTATAAACATTAAAAAATAAATCATGCAGAGATGCGATGCACTGTAGTTTTATTTGGGCACTTAAATGACAGGGAGTCATTTGTGCAACCGGCTCTCTGGGAGGTGACTCAATGCAAAGGTCAGCGATCAATCATATAATCCTTCAGGAATCTGAAGAGTTGCTCAGCCAATTAGAAATACATGATGAATGTTCATATATTCATTCATTACAGACTACGGCATACTATATTCACTTTTGTGAATATCTTTCATTAGATCACTGCTTAACGGAAGCTGCAGTGCAATCTGTTTTATTTCATGATATCGGAAAATTAAAAATTCCTTCTGATCTTCTTCAGAAAACAACGAGTCTGACACAACATGAATGGTCACAGCTACAGGAACACCCGGCTTTTTCTTTGGATATTTTACAAGCGCATCAAAACATTCTGATTGATCCGGATATTGTACTGTACCACCACAAAAATATAGATCAGTCAGGCTATCCGAGGTCGAATAAACACATTAACTTAGGTGACGCTGTCCGTATTCTTCGCATCGTTGACAGCTTCGAAGCGATGACCGCTGAACGTCCATACGGGCATGTATTCTCAAGGGATGAAGCCTTATCCGAACTGAAAAAATACGCTGGTAAATATTATGATCAACGATTTATTGACGCCTTTTGCTCATTTTCAAAGTTATTTAGTCTTCCGCAGAAGAAGAGATCAAACGATCGACGATTTGACTGGTATGGGCTGTCATAAAAAAGCACTTCCTCAGTGTTGGAAGTTCTTTTCTGCAAATTAAAGTTTCTAGTATACCAGTCAGACATTCTCCAGCAGCGGCCGGTCCTGCAAATACATCGCTAGATCCTGACTTTTTCCATGTGTAATTTCTTCAGCAATTAACTTCGCCAGCACCTGCCCGTACACCATTCCATTATCGCCAAACGCAAATACAAAATAGCAGCCCGGAAATTCTTCATATTTTCCGACCGCAGGGACTCCATCCACAATCCCGCCATAAGATGAAGCCAAATAAAACTCAGGCTCAACTTTTATATCCGGAAACAATTGATTAAATTCCTTAATTAATTGACGTTTTTTATGAGTTAATTTACTATTTCTGTCTCCTTCTTCATCTGTGTTTTCATCTAATCCGCCTATAATGATCCTGTTGTCTTTTGTCGTTCTTACATATAAATAAGGCCGTGCGGTATCCCAGAGGATTGTCCGGTTATACCATTCTGACAGGTCCTCAACCGGATTTGTGGTGACAGTAAAGGTGCTTGCAAAGGAAGCTTTTTTCTCTTTTTTAATATCCATGCCTTCATATCCTGCCGCAAAGATTACGTGCCGTGCCTCGATGGTATAGCCGTTCTTTGTAGTCACAATCATATTGCCGGTTTCCCGATCAAAGTGCTGTCCATTCATTTCAGTATGTTCGAATACACGTACACCCTGTGCGACCGATTCTTCAAATAAGGCGTGCGTATAGGTGAACGGGTTGATTTCCCCGTCATTGTAGGAGTAAATCGCAGCTTCCCGGCTGAAAGGGTACTTCGCTTCAATCTCATCTCTTTTTAAAAAGTCGACCTCACAGCCATGCTGTTTTAAATAATCATATTCCTTTCGCAGCTTGTACACGTCTTCCGGGCAACTTGCAGAATAAAGGGTGTCTCTTCTGGTGAATTCACAGTCAATGTTTGTATGACTGGACGTTGCTTCAATTTCATCAATTGCTTCCTTCAGCAACTTTAAATGTCTCGCAATGTAGTCTTCTCCAAAGGTATTCACTAAACTGGTGAACATCTTCTCACCGGAATATTGAAGTATGGCAGTATTTGTGACAGTGCTGCCGCTCGCGATCCTTGATTTTTCAATTACAACGACATCGAGATCGTGATCAGCAAGATGATACGCGCACTGTGCACCTGAGCTGCCACCGCCAACAATCAAGACGTCACAGGACAGGTCTGTTTCTAACGAGGGATAAGCTGGTGCATCTGGAAAAGTAGTTGGCCAGTAATAGGTACCGGTTTGACGTTTCATGTGGAACCTCCTAAAAGTAAATTAGATAACGTTACTATGTCCAGATTTCGGTTGTGTATGCCGAGCGCAGTCTGGGTCAGACCCAGACTGCGCTAATCAGGTGTGCAAAACCCACATGCCATGTAAAATAGTATGTAACAATGAAAGAGTAAGTACTAATGAGGTGAACAAATGGAAACCGTCTATTTTGCAGGAGGCTGTCTGTGGGGTGTGCAGGCATTTATCAAAACCCTGCCTGGTGTGACCGCTACAAAAGCAGGAAGAGCGAACGGATCAACGAGTACGCTGGATGGTGATTATGATGGGTTTGCGGAATGTGTGAAAACTGAATTTGATCCAGAGTTCGTGACCATGGAGCAGCTGATGGCGTATTTCTTTGAAATCATTGATCCTTATAGCGTGAATAAGCAAGGCATTGATGTCGGGGAGAAGTACAGAACTGGTGTATATAGTGAAGCTTCAAGGCATTTAGAGGTGGCAAGGACGTTCATCCAGAATAGAGATGACGCTGACCGTATCGCGGTTGAAGTGCTGCCGCTCACCAACTATGTGCGGAGCGCGGAGGAGCATCAGGACCGGCTTGATAAGTGTCCGGATGACTACTGCCATATTTCTGAAGAACTGATGAATAAATACCGCACGTGAGGGATTTTAGTTGTAGAAAATCATGAGCGATATTATGCTCTAGGCAAAGGGAGTCTGTTACAACTCCCTTTGGAATTCTTATATTTCCATGATAAACGCACTTCTGACGAATATAACAGACGATTTCAGTCAGTTTCTGAACGATTTCCAGACATTCTTTTTCAGTGTACTGCTGTCCAGTCGCAAATAAAGTATCCTCTATATTTTGACCTTTAATAAATTCCATCGAAAAGAACTGCTCACCCTCATATGAAAAAGCTTCAATCAATGCAGGAATTCCTGATTGAGATACCAGACTTAAGAAGCAATTTTCTCATATTTACAAATACTTATCTGTAGCTTAACAATTGAGCGCTCAGCTCCTATATACTTGTGTAGTAAAAATCATGAAGGAGTTGTCAGCTTTGAAAAAGGTTTTGAATCGTTCTTTGATTTTGTCTCTGGTGATCTCTTTGTTTGTTCCTGTCTATGGAAATGAAGAAAGAGCGGAAGCGGTCACGGCGAATGACGTGGTCATTAATGAAATTGCCTGGATGGGCACAACGTACAGTTATTCAGATGAGTGGATGGAGCTCTATAACAATACATCTGAAACTATTAATTTAACAGGCTGGTCATTAAATGCGCAGGACGGCACCCCCGCGGTTGCGTTAGAAGGCCAGATTCCGGCTGGTGGATCTTTTCTGCTGGAAAAAACAGATGATGATACAGTGCCAGGAATCGCTGCTGACCTGATCTACAGCGGTTCGCTTGGAAACAGTGGTGAAACCCTGGAGCTGCGAGATGCAGCCGGTGTGCTAGTTGATTCGGTTGACGCATGGTACGGTGGTGATAACACTGCTAAATCAACAATGGAAAGAGTGAATCCTGATGGTACGGGAACAGCTGCAGCAAGCTGGACAACAGCAACAATGGCATATGACCGTGGGTTTGGAACGCCTGCTAACAGTGGTTCAGGCAGCACAGGCTCAGGTGACGGTACAGCGGCTAACGTCTGCGGCGACTCGACTGAACGTTTAGATAATGTATCTGAATCATTGTATGCAATCAACGTTTATTTTAATAAATGTGCAATTGCTGCTGATGCAACAGCAGGAAATGCTGCAAACTATAACGTCAATCTTGAAGACCGCTTAATTGAAAGACTAAATCAGGCAACAACAAGTATTGATTTTGCGACTTATGAAATCAACCTGCCGCGCGTGGTTGATACGCTGATACATAAAGCAGCTGAAGGAGTGGATGTCCGCGTGATTGCAGATGCAAAAGACGCGACAGATCCTCATTATGCAGACCGCTTTAATACAATGAGATTATACATAGAAGAAATGGTCCGCGGGAAAGATGGCAATGTCGGAACAGCTGATGATATTCAGGTGTTTTCTGATTCCCCGATGCTTGCAGTAAAGGATCCGGCATTAAGAACCGCACATGGACTGCCTGCTGATCCGGGTGATTTTGCATACGGTACCTACACAATCGGAAGTTCTGATTACACAGGGTATTTATTTGTAGATGCAGAACAGAAAACAGATGGCACCTATTATTCCCCTGGTGTCCAGATGCACAACAAATTTACGGTTGTCGATGACACGTGGGTTTTTACAGGCAGCTGGAATTTTACAGTGACAGGACTGTATGGTTCTGAGGAAAATATGGCAAACGGTGTCCTTGGCGGCAATCAGCAGCACGTAGTAGAGCTGCATGCCCCTGCCGTTGCGAATGCCTATGAGACAGAATTCAATGAAATGTGGGGCAGTGACACAATGACCCCTGATGCTGCTGTGTCTAATTTTGGTACAGGAAAAGCAGATAACACTGAACATATATTTGATGTAGGTGGCAAAATGGTGGAGGTATACTTCTCAACTGGTGATGATGCACTTGGACGCATGAGGGAGCTCGTTAAAAATGAAGCAGATCTCAACACCTATTTCACGATTTTCGCCTGGAGTGACCAAGGGCTTGTAGATGAATTGAAGAACAAATATGAAGGCTCCTACAATGATCTTGAAGGTACGCTGACAGGATTTGATGTAAAAGGGCTGTTTGACTACAGCTTCTGGAATCAGTGGTGGAGCGCAAGTGTTGATATGACAGGCCGAACAGCAAGTCAGACAAGCGTTGATAATTCAAATACGCGCTGGGCCAACCCTGCACCGGTGTATAAAGCAAATGAAGCCCGCAAGCTTCACAGTAAAACGATGATCATTGATGCGGATACAAACAGTGACCCGACCGTTGTTGTTGGATCTACAAACTGGAGTAATAACGGAAATAACGTCAATGATGAAAACATGCTGATCATTCATGATGCCGATGTTGTAAATCAGTTTATTCAGGAATTCAATGCGCGCTATATGAGTGCGGGCGGAAGTGTGAACTAGTATTTAGTTTCCCATGAACTTCATATACTAATGAAAATTAAGCAGTGCAGCCCCCTTTTTCCGTAAGTGGAGAAGGGGGCTGCTTTCATTTAATGGGAACATTTTTCCATCTCAAACGTATCTTTATTAATTCATCTCAAAGGAGTGAGATCATGAACAGCCTTTTATCATCACGATGGAAATTCAGCTGGTATGCACTTCTATCATTTGTTGGCGTGGCAATTGGCATGCAGCTTGCTGTGCCGGGAGATTTTAATTATGTATTAGGTGCACTGGTTGTGGTAGCTGTTATTTTTGTCATTAACACGATCTATATCATTGCTAAAAGTCTATTTGACAGGACAAAAGGGAATGGAATAAACAATTAATATTTGAAATAACAGGAGGATGATCATGGATTTGCTGCTCTGGTTTACGATTGCTTTTGTTGTGATTGGCTTCATTGTGCTGATGGTGATTAGAAAGTCAGTAAAAAACAGACTTGAGTTTGTGAAAAATAACCCTGAACGGGAAGGTGAAGCGAAACCGGTGATTTGGTTTGTGTGGGCGGCAACGATTTGGGGTGTGGTTAGTATGGCGCTTATTGTGACTTGGTTTTCGGGGATATCTTAAAAGTCAGGCCTTCCATAAATTTTTCGATCTTTGTATACTAGTTGATTAAAAATCTTTAGTGAAAAGCTTAATAAGGAGCAAGATCATGTTTATTTTTAATGCACTCGTATTCATCACTGGAATCACTATACTAATAGGACTAGTGGGTTTCATGACACTCAGGATCATCCAGAGTAAAAAAACAGTCTACTCCTGGGTGATTTTATCTGTACTGATTGTTATCCTCCTCATTGCTTTACGACAGGCACTCATCTTCTTCAATTTCATCTAATAAACCTTCATTAACTCACAGTCACACAATCCATTTCCCTTCATACTTATAAGTACCAGACCTTCTCTAAAAAGGAGCATGTACAATGGGTATCTCAACAGGGGAGCAGTACCTCAAACGAATCAATCAGTTAAAAACAAATATTTTGCTGGATGGCAGCCGGATCACTGGCAATATTTCAGACCATCCAGCTTTCAAAGGTGTAATGGCAAGTCAGGCAAAGCTGTATGATCTTCAGCATCAGGTGGCATTAAAAGAGATAATGACATTTGTCTCTGCAACATCTGGAAACCGCGCGGGTACATCCTTTTTAGAACCGAAGACAAAAGAGGATTTAGAGAAAAGAAGGCTGATGATTCAGGTATGGGCGAAGGGTCATAAAGGAATGATGGGCAGATCCCCGGACTATATGAATACGATTCTGATGGTACTGAATGCCGCAGCAGACCTTTTTGCTGCTGAGGATGAAAAATGCGCAGAACATATTAGAAATTACTATGAGTATGTAAAGGAGAACGATTTATCCTTAACACACGTATTCGTCAGTCCGCAAAAAGACCGTTCCAGCAAAGGTGGCGAAGATATCGCGGCGCGAATGGTTAAGAAAACAGCAGATGGTATTTTGATCAACGGCTCGCGGGTATTAGCTACGCAGGCAGGTATGACAGATGAAATTCTTGTATATCCGGTGCCTTCAAATACAGAAGATGAAGCCTTTTCCTACGCATTTGCGATTCCGTGTGATACGCCAGGTCTAACGTTTGTTTGCCGTGAGTCCTTTGCCTATCAAGGTTCCCATTACGATCACCCGCTCGGATCACAGTTTGATGAAATGGATGCCATTGTTCTTTTTGACAATGTTCTTGTGCCGTGGGAGCGGGTGTTTTTACATGGGAGTCCGATTGTGAAAAATCTTTTATACAGCCGTAGTCGTATGTTTGAACATACCGCACATCAGGTTGTGTCAAAAAATGTGATCAAAACAGAATTTATCATGGGAATCATTCAACTGATCATTGATGGCATTAACATTGGTGAATACCAGCATATAAGGGAAAAGTTTTCTGAGGTGGCGGTTGCGCTAGAAGTCATGAAGGGGCTTTTATATCAGTCAGAAAAGAACGCGAAGATCAATCAATGGGGCACTATGACACCGGACGCTAACCCGTTACTCGCAGCGGTGAACTATTATCCGAGAATTTACCCGCGTTTTATTGAAATCATTCAGCTGATCAGTGCGAGTGGGCTTGTGGCGATTCCGTCTGAAAAGGATTTTAACTCGGATTACAAAGATGTGCTCAATCATCATTTGCAATCTGCCAGTCTCGAAGGATATGAACGGGTGAAATTATTCCGTTTAGCCTGGGATTTGTCGATGAGCGCTTTTGGTTCACGGCAGAAGTTATATGAACGGTTCTTTTTTGGTGACCCGGTCAGACTTGCTGATCAGCTTTACAGCAGGTATGACAGAGGAGAGTCGATTGAGATGGTGAAGAATTTTCTTGCTGGGAAGTAAGAAGAGGAAAAGATAAAAGGTTGGGTGCTTCCCAACCTTATTTTTGAGCACTATTTTCTTTCAGGTGCTTTTCATAAGCTGCCTGGACTTTGTCTACTCCTGATGAATAGACAGACCCTTTTTTATGTATGTCATTCAGTAAATATACGCCTCTGAATAAGGTGCCAACAACAATGCCAAAAGCAAGCAGACCCCCGATAAAAGGTCCCGCCATCATTAATAAGAAGCCGAGAATTGTTGCAAATACAATTGAAAGTAGCAAATGCGCCATATGTTCACCGTCCTTTCATTTGTTTAGAAGTCATATTATGTAATAAACATGATTTTATCATATCTAAAATATGAGTGAAGAAGGAAGTTTTAGCAGCACGAACAAAAGAAGGCGAAAAAGTTCAACGCTGATTGAAGTATAGAACAATATATCTATAATAATCTTAGTGCAGCGGAGCGTAAGGCGGTGACTCCAGCAGGAGAAGTCGGACAGGTGAGACCCCGCAGCGCGAAGCGTGAGGAGGCTCACCGCCGACCCTGCGGAAAGCGTACGCCTGAAGCATAGTGAAACGATTAAAGGGCTGAGACATATTTTTTGTCCCAGCCCTCTTATCACTCTATTTACTTACCGAAAATCCCTGCTCTTCATTCACACCATTTTTCGCCGTAAATTCATTCAGCAGATCACGAACCTCATCCGTCGTCTCGGTTTCCATCAGACGGTTTCTCAGCTCACTTGCCCCGCGGAATCCACGTACATAGATCTTAAAAAATCGGCGCAGCGGCTTAAATGCACGCGGCTCAAGCTCTCTTGAATACTTATCATGCAGATCAAGCTGCAGACGAAGCAGATCAAGCAGCTCCTCGCTTGTATGCTCTTTCTTTTCTTTTTCAAACGCGAACGGATTATGGAAAATCCCGCGCCCGATCATGACACCGTCAATCCCGTACTTCTCAGCAAGCTCAAGACCCATCTGACGGTCCTCAATATCACCGTTAATCGTAAGAAGCGTATGCGGTGCAACCTCATCACGGAGCTTTTTGATCTCAGGGATCAGCTCCCAATGTGCAGGCACGTTACTCATCTCTTTTTTCGTACGCAGGTGGATCGACAGGTTGGCAATATCCTGTTCAAGAACATGCTTTAGCCAGTCGTGCCATTCATCTACATTCGTATAGCCGAGCCGCGTCTTCACACTGACCGGAAGACCGCCGGCTTTTGCTGCCTGGATAATGGCAGCCGCAGTTTCCGGATGGCGGATCAGCCCTGATCCTTTACCGTTTGCTGCAACGTTCTGTACAGGACAGCCCATATTAATATCCACACCGCGATAGCCCATCTCAGCCATTCCGATACTCATCTGACGGAAGTATTCAGGCTTATCACCCCAGATATGCGCAACAATCGGCTGCTCATCCTCTGTAAAAGTGAGGCGGCCCTTTACGCTATCTTTTCCGCGCGGGTGACAGTAGCTTTCTGAATTCGTAAACTCCGTAAAAAACACATCAGGTCTTGCTGCCTCGCTTACAACATGACGAAACACGACATCCGTCACAGCTTCCATCGGCGCAAGCACAAAAAATGGACGCGGCAACTCATGCCAGAAATTATCTTTCATATCTATCTGAACCCTTTCTATAGAGGAAACAAGTTCCCGGAATCGTATATAAAATCATCAATGACTAGTTTCTCTTGACTTTGGTCTTTATATACTTTAATAGGATTTGGGTGAAAGTGCAAGGGGAGGGGGCTTTAAAAAGTATGGAAGAAAGCTTTTGGATGATGTAATTGTTTTTCAAAAACTGAAGAAAAGAAATATGAGTTTTTTGAAAAATTAACCTCGGCATTCTTTTTTCATGTATAATGGTAAAAAATGTATCATCAGAAAGGGTGAACCGTCACATGCACACCGCATTAAAGCTCGCGAAAAATGGATTCAGCTTTTTTATCTTATACCTTGGTTTGTTATTTATCGTCCCGATGGTCCTGCTCATGATGAATGTTCAACAGATCGATATCAGCCCGGCCGTACTTGGACACCTGCTATTCAGCATTCAGGTTGATGGCAGCAGCTTTACAGCACACGGAACGCTGGCCGGTTCAATGATTTCTTTTGGTATTGGGGTTGTAGTGTATGTTCTCTTTAAGAGGATGGTTAGGTTGGCTAAGGGAGAGGTGTGACACTTTAACCTCCGACCCACAATGCATATCAAGTACATATTAAATCGAAAGCAGGAAAACCCATGAAGAATCACTTCAAACTCACCCCGGAGCATTTTAACGAGTGCCGTGAGATGATCAGCCACATTCTCTGGATGTACCATGACATGACCAGAAGCTATGGTGGATTCGCTCATAATATTGACTATGAACCGGTTGATTATGAACGTTTTCTTTTTACTGAAGTGGATGCTGAGACGATGTTTCTTCATGAAAAGGAAGCGGAAGTCTTAAGGCAGGGGGCGTTTGTTGCCCTGGGCTGTCATGTGGTGAATCTGCTGGATGAAGCGCAGCGGCAGCCGGAAGTCTACAGCTTTATAACCCGGACGATATCTCATTTTGCAATATCTTATCAACCATTTGAAAAAGAAGTATTGTCAGCAATGAAAGCTGCTCTGGATGAAGACCCGGATGTTGCGTGGGAGTCTTTAGAAAACGGGTCAGTACTTGAGGCGCGGCTGGCTGAGGTATATGAAAAATATGTGATGGGCTATTATCAGTGGATGCTGGGTGAGAGTGAGAGCGGGATGCGATCCTGGGGTAAAAATGATCGGACTACTTGAAGGAAATATAAAAAAATAGCGGTGATAACTTCTCACCTCCATCGTTTATTGTGCATATTCGTGATGAACTTGCTAGATCACTATTATTCTAATCCAATGTAATCTATCATGAAATACATATAACTAAATACTATCGACAAGGTTGAAGTACTTAATACTTTGGAAATAATGAAGACGGAATTGATGATCATGTTCAGTTTATTGGAGACATTGATATATAAATGTATATAAGGTCGGGCGTCTGGATAATTTATTTCCGGGCGTTTTTGTATTTTAAAATAGATTAGAGCAGTTAAAAAAAGTGAGAGGTGTTTTTATGCAAGTCTCCTGGAACTGATAAATTATATAATTCTAAAAATTTTTCAGAAAATTTTAAAAATATTGTTGTCAACTATTTTCACCTGGTGTATATTTTAACTAAACTTAATTCATTCAATGAAAAAAGTAAGTTGAAGGTTGATGAGGTGTAAAGATGAAAGCGATCAGATCCGGAAGTAAAGAACTGATTAAAGAAATTAATCGATTCAAAGTGTTGAATATCATTCGTCGTCAGCAACCTATTAGTCGTTCAGAAATAGCAACACAGTGTGAATTGGGAATTTCTACTCTGTCTTACATAATGGATGATTTAAAGTCTAAAAACCTTATTTATGAAGTTGGTGAAGCGAGCTCTACAGGAGGTAGAAAGGCGAAGTTACTCAAGTTTAATGAGAAACATGGCTATGTCATCAGTGTGAAGATTGAAGAAGAGCAAATTTTGATAGCGCTTACAAATATGAATGGAGACATTCTTTTAAAAAAGTATGCTGCATTCAAAAAGAAAGAGTCTGCAGAAGAGATCGTTTTAATGATAGAAAAAGAAATAACAGATATTTTTTCAGTTGAAGATAAAGTTATTACCCAATTGCTTGGTATAGGAGTCCTTTCTTCAGGTCTCGTCAACAGACATGAAGGAAAAATCATTCGGTCATCCATGTTAGGTTGGGAAGATGTACCAATAACTGAAATGATTAAAACAAGTTTTCCGGGAGTTCCTGTATTCGTAGATAACAATATCAATGGCTACACTTTAGCAGAACTCGAAAAAGGTGAAGGTAAATTTGATAATGACTTTTTAGTGGTTTCGATCGGTGCCGGTCTTGGGTTGTCTGTTGTCATTGATCGAAACATTTATTATGGGTCGGTTGGCGGAGCTGGTGAATTTGGACATACAACTCATGTAATTGATGGTTACCCCTGTCATTGTGGCCAAAAAGGGTGCCTGGAGATGTATGCATCTGAATTTTATTTTGAGAATAAATACAGACAGATTCACAGTGAACAACTGACTGCTGAAGAAAGTGATTACCATTTTACTGAAGTAGCTAAAGCTGCCAATAGAAAAGATCAGATAGCAATATCACTAATGAAAGATATGGGGAAACACCTTGGCTATGGACTAAGAAACCTGATCAACACTTTAAATCCCGACAAAATCATTATTGTTGGGGAGGGTGTAAAATATAAAAATTTATTTGAAGAAGAAGTGCTAACAATTGCAAATGATAATTTCTTTGAGAAGGTAGGCATACAAACGGAAATTGTTTTTTCTCACCTTAGTGATGATTCGTGGTTTACTGGTGGGGCCTTGTTAGCAATCAATCAGCTTTTTCAGGAGCCGATCTATGAGCAAATGAAAAATAGTATTTAATGAATTTATGGAGGTGAATGTATGGTTGGAATGACAAGGAAAAAAACCTTCTTTTGGCTTTGTATATTTCTTCTTCCAAACCTTATAGGATTTTTAACTTTTATAGGTGCGCCGATCGTTTCTTCTTTTGTCATCAGCTTCACAGACTGGGATTTGCTCGGTGACATCAGGTTTACAGGGGCAGAAAATTACATACGTCTAGCACAGGATCCTGAGTTTTGGGTGGCATTCCGTAATACATTTTTATTTATTATCGGTTATATCCCATTAGTTTTAGTTTTTGGTTTAGCCTGTGCTTTGCTTTTGAATCAGCAGATGAAATTTCGTGCATTCTTTAGGGCGACATTCTTCCTTCCTGTTATTACGAGCTGGGTTGCTGTTTCGTTAGTATGGAAATGGTTATACAACCCGGAGTTTGGATTGATTAATTATGCTTTATCATTATTAGGAATCGATGGTCCGATGTGGTTGAATGATCCTAACACAGCCATGATAGGGATCATCTTAACCAGTGCGTGGAAGGATATTGGATTCGTTATGGTTCTATTCCTTGGAGGATTGCAAAATATATCCCCCTCTTATTATGAAGCAGCTTCTATTGACGGTGCAGGAAAAGCAAAACAACTTTTTAACATTACGATTCCACTTCTCGCACCTACAACATTTTTTGTAACGATTATTTCTTTGATCAACTCTTTCCAGGTGTTTGATCAGGTAATGATTATGACTGGTGGCGGTCCAGGAGGATCAACCATCGTTATGGTTCAGAACATTTATAACTATGCTTTTCGATATTTTGATATGGGGTACGCTTCAGCAATGAGCTGGGCACTGTTTTTAGTTATCTTTTTGTTCACTTGGGTGCAAATGAAGTATCAGGAGAGGAGGGCATATTGATATATGGCGATTGAAAATTCAAGTAGGGCCCTCGTATTTAAGAAGGTTCAGTCAGAAAAATCAAAACCACGTCCAACCTTAAATAGAATTCTTTTTTATTTATTATTAATTGTAGGCGCTTTCATTATGCTGGTGCCGTTTCTCTGGATGGTGTCCACTTCATTAAAACCGAGTGGTGCAACGATGGTGATGCCACCAGAGTTTATTCCAAATCAACCGACAACACAAAACTATGAGCAGGTTACTCAACAGTTTCCGATGATACGTTTCTTATGGAATTCTGTCATAGTAGCAGTCCTTACTACGATCGGACAAATGGTTTTCAGTTCGATGGCAGCCTATGCATTTGCAAGAATGCACTTTAAAGGAAGGGATAAATTATTTCTTCTTTATCTGGCAACGATGATGGTGCCGACTCAGGTGACGATGATTCCACAGTTCATATTGATTAAAGAATTTGGCTGGTTGGATTCTTATCCTGGATTAATCATACCTACTATGTTTGCTGTGTTTGGAACCTTTCTGATGAGACAGGCAATGTTAAGTATCCCACGGGAACTTGAAGAAGCCGCATTCATGGATGGTGCTAATCATTTTCAAGTCTTTTACAAAGTTTGTCTGCCTTTGATAAAACCAATGTTAGCAGCATTAGGAATCTTTACATTTATGCAATCATGGAACAACTTTTTGTGGCCGTTAATTGTTATCAGCAACCAAGATCTGGCGACTTTGCCTTTAGGGTTATCACTTTTACAAGGGCGATGGTCAACAGATTGGGGATTAATGATGGCGGGAGTCGTAATCAGTGTATTACCTATTTTAATTGTCTATCTTTTCGCTCAGAAATATTTTATTCAGGGGATGACGATGAGCGGAATGAAAGAATAAATCTGTTTCAAACAAAGGGGAGGAAATTACATGAAGAAGAAAACGATTTTGTCTATGCTTTTGCCAGTAGCAGCAATTGGTTTGATGGGCTGTTCATCAGAAAGTAGTGATGCAGGCGGAGGGAACGGAGAAGGTAATACAGAAATCACTTATTACAGCTTCTCAGCTGCTCCGGATTATGAAGATGTTTTGGCTGAAATGGTTGCAGCCTTTGAAGAAGAGAATCCCGACATTAAGGTCAATACAGAGTTAGCGGCATATGATGATTACTTTACCAAGCTTCAGACACGTGTTGCAGGAGGAAACGCACCGGATGTATTTGAACTAAATTACGAAAATTTCGTTCAGTATGCCTCTAAAGGTACACTTGCTGACCTTTCGTCTTTTATTGAAGAAGACAATCAATTCGACCCTTCGCAATTGAATCAGCAGGCTTTTGAAGCATACCAGTACGATGGAAAACAATATGGAATGGTAGAGAGTTTTTCAAATGTACTAACCTTCTATAATAAAGAATTATTTGATGAGGCAGGCGTAGAGTATCCAACAGCAGATTGGACATGGGAAGATGAACTTGCAGCAGCTGAACAAATTACGGATGAGGACAATAATGTATGGGGGACTTATGCTCCCGTAACAATGAATGAATATTTTAAAATTGCTGCTCAAAACGGAGGTCAACTATTTGATGAGGATGGAAATCCCACTGTAGATACACCTGAAAATTTGGAAGCAATGAATTATATGGTTGATAAAGTAACTGAATCAAATGTTTCTCCATCTCCAGCAGAAATGTCTGGTCAGGCGCCAGCGGACTTATTCTTAAATGGACAGTTGGGAATTGTTCACACAGGTATTTGGATGTTCGGGGCTTTCGCAGATGCACCGTTTGAATGGGATGTTGCATTAGAAGCGGGTAACACGCAAAAAGCACACCATTTCTTTGCTAATGGTCTTGCAGTTTCTGAGGATTCTGAAAAGAAAGAAGCTGCGTATAAGTTTGCACGCTTTATGAGTGCGAGTGAGCAGGCTGCTGAGCTGAGAGTTGCGAATTCATGGGAGCTTCCAGCTATTACAAACGAAGAAATCCTGCAGCCTTATCTGGAACAAACACCTCCAGAAAATAGAGAAGCAGTTTTTGAAGCATTAGATTCTTTAGTTTTGCCTCCAGTAGTTGAAAATTGGAGTCAGATCAGTGATGTAACAGATCAGGAATTTGAAAAGGCAATGAATGGGGATAAATCAACAGAAGACGTTCTTAAAACATTACAAACGGAATATGAAAACATTTTAAATAATTAATTCAGAGGAAAAGGATATATGTGGATGCTCCATGTATATCCTTTTTTGAAAGGATGATATTTTTGGATCAAATATACATCAATCTTTTTCGCGCTCACGTTGATCAACTGAAAGAAAAAGATGACACTGTCAACCATGCCCTTAAGAGCCACCAGCCAAATATAGAAACAGATTCTTTTTATACAATTGCAACGTGGTTATGGCTCGTGCAAAAACAAATAAGAAAGAACCCTGATCAGATGGTTACTTCAATCGCTGCAGAACCTTATATTAAGTATTTAATTGAGCAATGGAGTAGCGCTCATCCAGATATTTGGGGAAATAAAAAAGACGTTTACCTTTCTAATGTAGCCATGGCATATGCTGCACTGGTTGAAACAAAGCATACGCGTAACGAATCCTCTTTACAACAAACGATAACAGAAATCCGTGATTACGTTTTTAACCATTTACTTTCAGGCGGGACGGCTTTAAACGGAAAAGAAGCAAAGGGAGTTTCAATAGATCAAACACTTGCAGTGATGCCATATGGTCTGTTTTCACCGGAAGATTTAATCATGGTGGAAGCAACGAAAAAAATGATGCTAAATCTCCAACAAGCTGATGGGATCTTACCATTTCGAGGTGCTGAGGGGACTTCACAAGCGGCTACCGCTATGATTGCACTCTATTATCTGGAGAAGTATGAAAAAGAAAAAGCGCTGCGTTATGCCCACTTAGCAAGAATACATCCCAAAAAAGACGAGCTTGGAGTAGTGATTCTTTCTTTGTTCGATTATTATGCATCTCAAAATGACAGTGGCGAAAAAATGATTCATGATCCTCTAGGGAACGAAAATGTTTATCTGCCACAACAGACAGAAAGATATCCTCATTTCCCTACTATTGAAGATCATATTCATTTTGCTTGTCAGATCGTAAGTGAGAAAAAAATTAAATCCGTTGATATCTATTTAGAGAATGAGACAAAGGAATGGCAGAACACGTTTAAGCTGCATGAAAAAGTTAAAAATGAAACGTTACTATATCAGGGGAAGATACCACCGTTACCGTCTCATGGGAAATATTTTTATACATTCAAAGCTGAATTGCATGATGGGGAAAATCTTATTTCTGATAAGTACACGCTTGAGACCTGGGTTAAAAAGAATGCCGATTCTTTTACTTTATTCCAGATCAACCATGATTCACTAGAGTTAGGCTTTGGAGAGAACCACAAACTTTCTTTTTCCCTGAGTGAAAATCAAATGGAAATGAACATTCAGCAAAACACTGGAAAATTTAATGAACTTCAGGAAAAGAGTGCTGCGATTTCAAAAGGAGATTATCACATACAGGTTGATACAGAAGCGCCTGCAATTATACTTTTCTATGGGAAACAAGAGCTGCTTCGTACACATCCGCTTGTTCACCCACTTGAATGGAAAGAAGATATCGAAGGAACGATACGTGAATTTCAAATCCACTGGTATGCTCCTCAGGAAGAACAATACTATGGATTTGGAGAGCGTTACAATGCAATTGAACAACGCGGTGAGATGATAGATTGCTATGTTTACAATCAATATAGAGATCAAGGAACCAGAACATACATTCCAATGCCATTTTATATGACAAACAAAGGATATGGGTGTCATATTGATACGAAAATGTATACGAAGTTTGACTTAGCATTTTCTTTAAAAGATAAATGTACCTGGATTTTGGAACAAGATAAAAACGTTCAGGAAACCGCAGTTAAATTTTATTTCGGGGATTATAAAAAGCAGGTTCAGGCATTCACTGGAGAAAAGGGAAATCCGGAAATGGTACCAGCCTGGGCGCTAGGTCCCTGGATGTCCAGTAATAATTGGGATCGCCAGTCGATTGTAGAAGATGAAATTAAAGCGACGAATCATCATGGAATTCCAGCTACTGTCATTGTGCTGGAGCAATGGAGTGATGAAGCAACTTATTACATGTTTAATGATGCCATTTATGAACTTGAAGAGCCTGGTTATATACATAAATATGACGAGATGGAGTTTCCTGAATGGGGACGGTGGCCAGATCCAAAAGGGATGGTAAATCATATCCACGAAGAGAATTTAAAGCTTATTTTATGGCAGATTCCAATTCAGAAATATTTAAACAAGCAGCAGCATCCTCTTAAAGATCAGGATGAGACTTATATGCTTGAAAAGGGATATGTCGTGAAGGAGGCAGACGGTCAGCCGTATCGAATTCCTGAAAATTGGTTCACAAACAGCTTGATTATGGATTTCAGCCATGACGAGGGGCGTAAATGGTGGTTTGATAAAAGACAATATCTTTTGGATATAGGAGTAGATGGATTTAAAACAGATGGTGGTGAGTTTGTATTTGGTAAAAATCTTCAATTTGCTAATGGTCAAACGGGCAGTGAAATGAGAAACCAGTACCCTAACGACTATGTTGAAGCTTACTATCAGTTTGCCAGGCAGAACGGTGGTATCACATTCAGTCGTGCAGGATACACTGGCGCTCAACATTTCCCTGCTCACTGGGCTGGTGATGAACGCTCAACTTTTGATGCATTCAAAAGATCTCTCATTGCAGGCTTAAATGCAGGGCTTTCAGGGATTGTATTCTGGGGCTGGGATTTAGCCGGCTTCAATGGAGACATTCCATCTGCGGAGCTATTTATGCGTTCGTCATCAATGGCAGCTTTTTGCCCGATTATGCAATATCACGCAGAAAGCAAAGCAGAGTTCAGTCAGGATCGAACTCCCTGGAATATCGCTTCACGCACTGGGGAGGACCGGGTGATTGAGGTGTACCGATACTTTGCGAACGTTCGAATGAATCTTATGCCATATATTTATCAGGAGTCAGAAAAAGCCTGTCGTAACCGGGTGCCATTAATGAGGGCACTTATGCTTGATTTCCCTGAAGACGAAAGAGTTTTGGGTATGTATGATGAATACTTATTCGGTGAGTCTCTGCTTGTTGCTCCGATTATTGAAGAAGACAGCATAAGAAGAAAAGTATATCTTCCGGAAGGTAAATGGGTGAGTCTTTGGACAGAAGAATTGCACGAGGGACCGGCCTATATTGAATGTCAGGCAAGAGTGGACGAAATTCCTGTGTTTGTCCGGATGAATTCGGCGCTTTTACTGAATGTAGATGAGTCAGAGGCATTGGGAAGTTCAGTAGGGAATGACATCTCCTCTTATAAGCAGCCACTATGCAAAGTCTATGCTGACGCATCATTTGAGGATACGCTAACGGATCATCTTGGTCATGTGGTAAACCTGAAAGTAGAAGTAAGCGGGGAAGAAACAATGATTAAAATAGATACTGATATTGAGAACCTGAAAGTCGAAGCGATCGGCAACCTATCGCCGGTTCGAATGACGATTAAACCAGCAGATAATCAGAAGTCAGAAGGGTGATGAAAATGACGACAGCATGGTGGAAGAAAAGTACAGTGTATCAGATATATCCAAAAAGTTTTAATGACACAACCGGAAATGGAATAGGAGACATTCCCGGCATCATTGAAAAGCTTAGTTATTTAAAAAAACTTGGAATCGATGTGATTTGGTTATCTCCTGTATACGATTCTCCTCAGGAGGACAATGGTTACGATATCCGAAATTACCGGAAGATTGATGAGCTATTTGGCTCGATGGAAGACATGGAGCTGTTATTAGAAAAGGCTCATGAACTCGGTATCAAAATCGTGATGGACTTAGTTGTTAATCATACTTCTGACGAACACCCATGGTTCCTTGAATCCAAAAGCAGCATGGATAACAAATACCGTGACTATTATATTTGGAAGGACGGAAAAGAAAACGGAAAACCACCGACCAACTGGGGGTCCATTTTTAGCGGGTCAGCATGGAAGTACGATGAGCTAACTGGTCAATATTATTTGCATTTGTTTGCAGAAAAGCAGCCGGACCTTAATTGGGAAAACATCGTTTTACGTAATGATATATATGAAATGATGAACTTCTGGCTTGATAAGGGCATTGATGGATTCCGAATGGATGTCATCAATTTTATATCCAAAAATCAAAATTTCTCTGATGGAGAGGTATTTGACAATGAACAATACGGAGATCCAGGTCCTTACTTCTTAAATGGCCCACGTATTCATGAATTCTTAAAAGAAATGTATAGAGAAGTCATTGATGGTCGTGATGTAATGACAGTCGGAGAAATGCCAGGTGCGTCTCCTGAAGATGCAATCATATATACCGACCAAAATAATAATGAGCTGGATATGATCTTTACGTTCGAACATATGTCGCTGGATCAGAATGGGGCTGACAAATGGAACCTGAGGTCTCTTAATCTTACAGAGTTAAAGGAGAATTTTGAGAAGTGGCAAGTCTCACTACAGGGTGTAGGATGGAATAGTTTGTACTGGAACAATCATGACCAGCCGCGTATCGTATCCCGCTTTGGGAATGACGGAGAATATCGTAAAAAATCAGCAAAAATGCTGGCTACCTGTCTTCATATGATGCAGGGTACTCCGTATATTTATCAAGGGGAAGAAATTGGCATGACAAATGTTCAGTTTGAGAGTATTGATGATTATGTGGATATTGAGACATTAAATATGTACAAGGAAAAGAAGGACATGGGGTGGTCTGAACAGAGGATTAAACAGGCTATTTTCACGAAAGGACGTGACAACGCCAGGACACCAATGCAATGGAATAACGCTGATCATGCCGGATTTACAACTGGGGAACCATGGTTAAGAGCTAACGAAAACTATCAATCCATTAATGTTGAAGAAGCTTTGAAAGATCAAGATTCAATTTTTTACTACTATCAAGAGCTGATCAGATTAAGAAAAGAGATGGATATCATATCAGAGGGCAAGTTCAAACTATTGATGAGAAACGATGAGGATATTTTTGCTTATGAACGACAAGGTCAAGGTGAATCTCTGATTGTGTTGTGCAATTTTTCTACAGACAAAGTAAAAATTGATCAATCCATTATCGATCGTATCGAAGACGCCTCACTGGTGATTTCAAACGCAGATGATTCGGTAGGTCGCGAGTGGTTGGGACCTTATGAAGCTAGTGTTTATACGGTGAAATAGAGGTATTTGATTATGATTTTTCATACGCAGCGAAACTTCAATTAATAAAAGAATAGAAGAATTGTTTGTACTCGATTCTACGTAAAGTGTCATTAATTATGAAGGGGGGTGTGTTATTCATTTGGTAAGTCCAAAACAAAGGAGGTAATTCCAATTAATTCTTTATTTAAAAGTATTGTTACAGGTGTATTTTTACTTTTACTGACTTTTGTTTTTGCTTCTAGTACGTCTCTTGCGCTAGATGGTGTCTATCATGATCCATATGGTATGGATGGTCTTTACGATAGCAAGCCCACAGAGAGAACCCCAAGAGACCCCGTCGAAGGACAGGAGGTATCGATTCAAGTAACAACTTGGCCTGTTGAACCTGGACAGGCAACTTGGGTAACCTGGACAAAGAATGGAGTGGTCCAGCCTGTAGTTAATGGTGATTTCAAATATAACGATGGAAACAACACATATTGGGAAATAGACTTAGGTACTTTCTTACAGGGAGATGTTATTGAATATACTGTCCGTGCAGATCAGGACGGTGCAAATGAAAAGAATTTAGGGTCTTTTGAGTTTACCGTAACAGGTTGGGAAACGATTACATCTATTGATAATTACTCTGATCATAATAATTTTATAGAGTTTACAGGTTCATCTACTAATAATAACTTTGTTCCAAAAATGAGCCTGTCTTTTATTGCTGATGATGTATTCAGAGTTCAAATGAGTCCGAATAGTACAGCTGTTTTTGAAAGCGCTCTCAACAACTATTCGGTATCCGAAAGTTCTAATGAAATCATTGTTAGTACATCAGAATTACAGGTTAAAATACAAAAAAATCCATATAAGATGAGTGTTTATGAAGAAGACGGAACAACTTTAATAGCCGAAGAATATGACCCTTCTCAAAACAATACAGTTGGATGGTTAACAGACGGTCAAAATTCAATAAATAAAGTTGAAAATCATTTTTATACACCAACAAATGAAGAGTTCTTTGGTTTTGGAGAACGTTATAATCAAATTGGAAAAAGAGGAACCGAGGTAGACAACTATGTGTACAACCAATACCGTGATCAGGGAGAGCGTACTTATTTGTCAGTTCCATTCTTTGTGAATACGAATGGCTATGGTGTATTGGTTAACTCTACTTACTATTCTAAGTTCAAACTAGCAACTGAAATAGATGATATGTATAGTTTCACAACAGATACATCTGGTGATACCGATTCCATGTTGGATTATTACTTTATTCACGGTAATGATCTTTCAGATGTGATTTCTAACTATACGGACATTACTGCTAAGCCAGAAATGTTACCGAAATGGGCTTTCGGTTTATGGATGTCGGCCAATGAGTGGGATCGCCAATCAGAAGTAGATAACGCGGTAGCTCAGGCCTCCAACTACGACATTCCTGCCACTGCGATGGTTCTGGAACAGTGGAGTGATGAACACACATTTTATGCATTTAATGATGCTCAATATACCCCTGTGTCTGGAGGTCAATCACTGAGTTATGAGGATTATAGTTTTAGTGGAAAATGGCCGGATCCTAAAGCAATGGTTGATAATGCACATGCTAACGATATTAAAGTATTGATGTGGCAGATACCAGTCTTAAAATATACACCTTATCAGTACACCCAAAAAGATAATGATGAATCCTTTATGATTAATCAAAATTATGCCGTTTTGAATGAAGACGGTTCTCCTTACCGTGTACCAGAGAATAAATGGTTTGGAAATAGTCTTTTAGTTGATTTTACAAATCAGCAAGCTACTGATTGGTGGATGTCAAAACGCAGCTACTTGTTTGACGACATTGGTATAGATGGTTTTAAGACAGATGGTGGAGAAATGGTATGGGGAAGAAATGTTAATTTTAACAATGGAAAAACTGGAGATGAGATGCGAAACCAGTACCCTAATGAATATGTGAGAGCTTATGATGAATTTGCCAAATCAAAAAAATCAGACGCTCTGACTTTTAGTAGAGCTGGAACTACAGGAGCACAGGCTCATGGGATTTTCTGGGCGGGAGATCAAGCATCTACTTTTTCTGCATTCAGAGATGCGATAAGAGCTGGATTATCTGCAAATACTTCCGGGATTCCATTTTGGAGTTGGGACTTAGCAGGCTTTACGGGTGATTTCCCTACAGCAGAGCTCTATAAACGTTCAACAACCATGTCTGCCTTTTCTCCAATCATGCAATTTCATTCTGAAAAAGCTAATCCTCAGGTAAGTGAAGAAAGGTCACCTTGGAATGTAGCAGACCGCACTGGTGATGCTACTGTTATTGATACTTTTCGTGAATTTACTAATATGAGGATGAACTTGCTTCCGTATATCTATAGTGAAGCTAAAAAATCCAGTGACTATGGAGTACCTTTGATGAAGCCATTAGCAATCGTTTACCCTGAAGATTCTAATACTCACAACATTTCTACTCAGTATATGTTTGGAGAAAATCTTCTTGTGTCTCCGATAGTAGAACAAGGGGCTACGTCACGGGAATTATATTTACCTGAAGGTGAGTGGATAGACTTCTTCTATGGGGCACAACGTTCTGGAAATCAAATGATTACTTATAGTGCAGGAGTAGATGATATTCCCGTTTTTGTGAAGAGTGGCAGTATTTTGCCAATGAATTTCAATGGCTCTTACGAATTAGGCGGCACTATTGGTAGTAATTTAGAATCGTATGAGAATTTAACTTTCAGAATTTATCCGAATGATACATCTTCATATGAATGGTATGACGATATTGAAGGTAATGTTAAAGAAGTTGTATCTGCCGAAGATTATGATTTCGGCACTGTGACAGTTAATGTTCCTTCGACTAATACAGATACAACGCTTCAAGTATTTTCATCTAAACCGGCCGCAGTCACAAATAACAACACTGTTTTGACCGAATATTCAAATATAAATAACTTTATTACATCCACTTCAGGTTGGTTTTATGATTCAGTTCAAAAATTAACTTATGTAAAGTTAAGTCAAAATGAAGTTAATCAAACTGTCGTTTTAAGTGGTGTTCAAAAAGCAAGTTATGAAGCAGAGTTTGCTGAACATTATGGTGTATCAACAAATACAAATCATACTGGTTACACTGGAACAAGTTTTGTAGACGGTTTTGCTGAACTTAGTGATTCTGTAAGCTTCAAGGTTCAATCTTCAACCAGTGACCTTTACACGCTTGAATTTAAATATTCTGCCGGAACTGAGAATGCTTCTAGAGAGATTTATGTCAATGGCACAAAAATAACCGATCTATTTTTAGAAAAGACAAGTAACTGGGACACGTGGAATAATGCGGTTATTGATGTTGGTTTAATTAAAGGCTTAAACACGATTGAAATTCGATATGGCGCCACTAGTTATAGTGGTATAAATATTGATTCCTTATTAATCCGCTAGTCGCAAATTTATAACGAAAGAAGGCAAATATCATCGCAGAGTTGATGTTTGCCTACTTCTATAGAGAGGAGAATATTAATTGGAGTTAAAACAAAAGTCTTTAAATATCTCTATTTTTAATTTCTGTATTGTACTATTTACGTTAATTTTCCTACTAATGCCCTTTAACAAAGCAGAAGCAGATGTAGGGGAGCTTGGGGATATCATCGAAAGTTCTGTAAATCAGGGGATATTGGAAGTAATAATTGATAATGGCGTGAATCCAAATAACGATATTCTTGTTTTAGAGCCTTTAAAAAATGATTTAATTCGAATTAATTATCGACCTAATGGTGAGGATGTAAGCCCGGACACACCAATACTAGATCCGGGACGTGTATTTAATTATAATAACGCAACTTTTGATACAACATCTGACCCTATAACAATTTCGACAGATAAAATGATTGTTGAAATTGCTAAATTTCCTGCACGAATAACTATAAAACAACCCGACGGATCAATTTTACTATGGGAACCATCTGAAGGAGGAGTCTTTCATGATGGGGTACGCTTTAAACACAACATTGGCGATAATATTTACGGAATACGTAGTTTTAATGCTTTCGAGAATGGCGGTGGATTACTTCGTAATAATAATGAACATGGTGCTCACGCTGGTCAACAGGGCGATTCTGGCGGGCCGTTTTTCTGGTCAACGGATGGTTATGGACTCTTGATAGATAGCGATGGAGGCTACCCTTATACAGAGGAAGAAACAGGAAAACTTGAGTTTTATTATGGTGGTACTCCCGAAGAGGGAAGAAGGTACGTTAAAAGAGACGTAGAGTATTTTATTATGACGGGTAACTCTAAAGATATTATGAAATCTTTCACAGATTTAACCGGGAAATCTCCTATGATGCCTAAGTGGTCATTGGGTTTCTCGAATTTTGAATGGGACACGGATCAATCTGAGATGATCTCAATGGTAGATACTTATCGGGCGAAAGATATTCCAATTGATAGTTATGGGTTAGATTATGATTGGAAAGATTATGGCGAAGATAATTATGGTTCGTTTCGTTGGAATTCTGAAAAGTTTCCTGATAGCAGTAATGATAACTTTAAAACCATAATGGACAGTAAAGGTATTAATATGATTGGTATTACCAAGCCTAGAATTGTAACTGAAAATGAAAATAAGCAGAGAACGATACAATTTCAGGATGCAGAAAATGGGGGGTATTGGTATCCTGGTCATGGAGAATATCAGGATTATTTTATTCCTGTCAAAGTAAGAAGTATCGACCCTTATAATCCTGAGGCCAGAGGCTGGTTGTGGGATAACTATAAAGGAGCTTACGATAAGGGTATAGTAGGCTGGTGGAATGACGAAACAGATAAGGTATCTTCAAATGGAACAGAGTATTGGTTTGGAAATTTCACAACTTCACATTTTTCTCAGGCTATATATGAAGGTCAAAGGGCTTACACAAATGAGTCTGAAAGAGTTTGGCAAACAGCCAGAACTTACTATCCAGGCGCTCAAAGGTTTGGTACAACTTTGTGGTCAGGAGATATAGGATCACAATATTACAAAGGCGAGAAAATTAATTGGGCAGCAGGAATGCAGGAACAAAAATCTGTAATGTTATCTTCTATAAACAATGGACAACCAAAATGGGGAATGGATATTGGAGGGTTTAATCAGGAAGACGGAAAAATCACCAATCCAACGCCGGAGATGTACACAAGGTGGATGCAATTTGGAGCATTTACACCAGTATTTCGCGTCCACGGTAATAATTATCATCAACGTCAGCCTTGGTATTTCGGAAATACAGCTGAAGAAGTATCTAAGCAGGTGATGAAATTAAGATATTCATTATTACCATACATGTACACCTATGAAAGAAGTGCTCTAGAAAGTGGGACAGGGATAGTAAAACCACTAATGCAAGTGTATCCAGATTTAGAAAGTGTAGAGAATTATACGGATGGCTGGATGTTTGGAGACTACCTTTATGTTTCACCTGTAGTAGAAAAAAATCAAAAATCTAAAGAAATTTACCTTCCACCAGGTGAATGGATTGATTACTTTACTGGAATTTCTTATGAAGGAGACCAAACAATAAATTATGCTCTTAATTCTGAAGAATGGACGAATATCCCTCTTTTTATAAAAGAAGGCGCAATTATTCCGTCTCAAAAACCGTTGGATTATGTAGATCAGGAAGATATAACTGAAGTGACGGTAGATGTATTTCCTTCACCAACTGAAACTTCCTTTACCTATTATGATGACGATGGAAAAAGCTATGACTATGAACAGGGCACTTTCTTAAAGCAAAATATAAAAACCATTTCACAAAACGGGATAGAAGTAACAATTGAAGGAAAGCAGGGCGCTTATACTTCAGAATTAGAAGATTTTATATTTGAAATACATGGCGAAGCTGCTGTCTCTGTAACAATGAATGGAAGTCCTTTAAATTCTTATCAAGATAAAGAGAATCTATTAGAAGCGAGTGGCGAAGGTTTTGCTGTAGGGCAGGATGAGTATGGAAAAGTTACCTATGTAAAAGTCTCTGCACTTTCTACATTTAGTAAAACTTTAAAATTAACAGGAGATGCAAATGTTTCATCTGACACATACGTAATGGAAGCTGAAAGAGCCTCATTATCCGGTAATACCATCAATACCCAGGCATCTATAAATAATAATCACTCCAACTTTACTGGGGAAGGCTTTGTAGATGGTCTGGATCAAATAGGCTCGAAGGTTACTTTCTATCCAACTGCAAAAGCAACGGGTGAATATAGTATAAGATTGCGCTATGCAAATGGAAGTGGAGTTGATCAATCACTAAGTTTGTACGTAAATGGAGATTATAAGAAGCAAGTAGTATTTCCCCCTACATCAGGGTGGAATGATTGGTCAACAATTGAAGTGTCTGCACCCCTTAGCTCTGGTCAAAGTGTATTATCTTTTGAAAATAATACTGATGGAGGGGATAGTGGGCGTGTAAACATTGATCACATCGAAGTACCTTTTAAGTATAATACAGCTACCTATGAGGCTGAGGTTGCATCACTGTCAGGATCAGCATCATTAAATCAAAATCACTGGTTTTATTCAGGTGAATTTTTTGTTGATGGGTTAACGACTGAAGAATCGTCGGTTACCTTTGATGTATATGCACCGGAAGCAGGAAACTATGACTTAAGCTTAGACTATGCAAACGGCACACAAAGCGTACAAACGCTCTCCTTTATAGCAAACGGAGAACTCCAAGGTCAACTCTCCCTAAATCACTCAGGAGGTGATTGGAACGTGTGGCAAACAGTAAGTAATACTACTTTTTTAGCAGAAGGAATAAATAAGGTTGCTTATAAATATTCTGCTAATGATAGTGGTAATGTAAATTTAGATAAATTAGATATAAAATTATCTGCTGATTCATATAAGGTGCCTCCTAAAAACATCTTAGATAATGGAAGCTTTGAACGAGATATCAGTTTAAGTGATAACTGGACTGAATGGCATCCAACTGGTCAGCCGTTGGCTTTTGGAATAGATCAAGGAATCAGAACAAATCCTCCAGAGACAGCTTTTCATGGAGATCAAAGAGCATTTTTTTATCAATCAACAGCTTACAAACAAAGTATTCATCAGCTTGTCAATGTTCCTGGAAATAATGCAAATTATAATGTTGAAGCTTGGGTGCGGTTGAAAAATACTACTCCAAATATTGCTCGTATGGAAATCACAAACTATGGTGGGGCTAACAGGTATATCAATATAGCTCCAAATAATGAGTGGCAGTTAATTAAAGTGGATAATGTAATGGTATCAAATGGACAAATTGATATAGGTTTTTATGTAGACTCTCCTGGCGGAACAACTTTGCACATCGATCAGGTAAAAGTAACAAAATCTAAATAGTACTCAAAAAATTGTTGGTTGTGATTGAGTTTTTAGGTGTTTAATTAATGCAAAATTGATAAGAGTATATAGAATTCGCCTGGGATTTTTCATCCAGGCTTTTTTTCATTTTCAGAGATGCGATTTTGAACCTTTTTATAATTGGAGGTTTGATCAGTATATAACAACAAACAATTAATTCAGGACATGCTTCTTTCCTTCCTAGCTTATATTACTCAAATGTTACCGCAATCATTGTAATGCACTAAAAATAAGGATTAGTAATTTTCTTTTTACACTGCTATCAGTGAAACATTGAATGAGGATAGCTGATTGTTGATTGCAGCTACCAGCATTAAGAAATTACTGTGTGGATTAGTTCGGTAATTAATAGCTTTTTGAAAGGTATATGATTTCGATTACAAACTCCACCATGCAGACATCCAACACGATCATATACACAGACAACAGAGGTAATAATTCTATGGCTTTACGCTACTTTCTGGACCTTCACAACAATCATTTATCAGCGAAAAGCCATTTAAATCAATCACTACCCTGTCACTGGTCATGGCGGGGGTTTATTTATGCCCGTTGCACATTTATTGTCTGTTAAAATAAGGATGTAAGACATTAACATCTTGTCTGTAAATATGTTTCACGTGAAACAATTTGTCTTGAAGAAGATACTATGAATAACTTTGAAGAATATGATGACCCGGAACTTTATGATAAAGAGATTGAGAGCTATCTTCCTGAACTGCCATTCTTAAAAAAATGGGCATCAGAAAAGTCTGGCACAATCATTGACCTGGCGTGTGGAACAGGTAGAGTGACTATACCATTAGCTGAAAAAGGTTTTCAGGTAACTGGGATAGACGTACATAACGGAATGCTGAAAAAAGCTCAGCAGAAATCTTCTTCTGCAGGGGTAGAGGTAGGTTGGCTTAAGCAGGATTGCATGAACCTGAACCTGGAGATGAAAAGCCCGCTGATCTTTACAGTCGGCAACTCATTTCAACACTTTTTAACGAATGAAGCGCAGGACGGTTTACTTTCATCAGTCAATCGACATTTGGAAGATGATGGCATATTCATCTTTGGAACAAGGTTTCCAGGCGTGGAAGAACTACTTCAGCCAACTACCGAAGAATACTGGAGAACTTATCGGGATGGCGAGTATAAAGTCGACGTCTCCACAATCAGTCACTATGATGGGCTTGAACAGATCCAGCACTATACGACAATTAGAAAATATAAAGATGGTCATGGTGAGATTGTTGATGAAAAGCGTACCAATATCAGCCTGAGGTATGTATTCCCGAAGGAAATGGAGAGGCTGCTCACTTCGCACGGCTTTGAGATTGTAGAAATCTATGCGGACTGGAAAGAGACGCCGGTGACAAATGAGAGTGATGAGATAATTTACGTTTGCAGGAAAGTCTAAACTTTTGAGAGGAGAAAGCTATGACAGCAGAGTTTGAATTTATCAGATCCTTAAAAAATATGAATTTTACAGGGCTGTATTCTGACCGGCTCCTCATTTATAAAGATAATAAAAGTGAGTTTCACATGAATGCAACGACAGCGCTTCTAGGGTTTAGAAGGCTAGAAGAATACGTAGAAGAAACCTATTTGCACATAGAATGGGATGAGGACTTCGAGACAGGTCACGATTTTCTGGTAATAAAGGAACAGACGGCCCCTGAGCCCCTTGAATATAAAGAAATTAATGAGCCGCAACAAAAATACCTGATCTCTGCATCAAGCTATCTGTCAGCTCACGATATTGTGAAAAATGTATGGGCTTATGGGTATTCAGAGGAGTATGGAAGTCAGCGCCATACCATTGTGCTGGAATTCGAAGACTCATTTTTTAAGATCCAGGCAACGCCAGCAACGGATTACAGGATTGTAAAAGAATTTCCGAAACCATCCATCTATGACGTTATTCTTCTGTCCACTGAACATAGAAAGGAACTAGATCAGCATGAAGGTTCATGACACGACGATTAAACTGAGGCATTTGTTATTAGAAGACGTGGAATCAGCTTTGGAATGGAGCCGGGACGCAGTGTTTTGTCAGGCAAATAGCTGGCAGTCAAACAGAGATACGGACGACGTTCGGCGCTGGTGGGCGAACTCTGTGAATCATCCACCGGAAGGCTTTATCCGACTGGGAATTGTGAGAGATGAGATATTAATCGGTTACGCAGATTTAGCATCCATCAATGGGAATACAGCTGAGCTTGGACTCGCGATTGGAAAGAGTGGATTGTGGGGTAAAGGAATTGGCGCTCAGGCAGCGGTGCTGATGATGAATTATGGTGCCGGGGAGTTGGGTCTCACCACATTTTACGCAGAAACCCATGAAGCAAATATCCGGTCGAGGAGAATGCTTGAGAAACTGGGTTTTCAGGAAGTCAGCAGAGTTGGGTATGAAGAATATAAGGATAAGAATAACCGGCTGATTCAATTTCATTGTACGTATGAGTAGTTGAGTGCAAGGATGCTTCCTGCTCACTTACATAACACCTACACGTTTTATCATCTTTTAAAAATACTGCAATGAAAATTAGGAAAAGAAAGGAATTCACAGAATTAATCTAGAAGTAGACTGGGTAGCAACAGTCTGGAGGTAGTCATATATGGGTATTAGGAACCTGATAACGGACCGCTCTTAATGAGATTTATAATTAAGGAGTGGTTCCAGTGGAATGGGTTAAAGATTTCTATACAAAACAATACGAATGGATGAATATAAACGATGAAGACATGCTGCAGGCAGAAGAAGAACGGCTTCAGCATTTAGAACAGTTTGCCGGTAAATCATCAGTCCGGAAAGTCCTTGAACTGGGTGGAGGGAAAGGGTATTTCGCTGTGGCAGCTGCAAGGAAGGGCTATGACGTGAAAATGATTGAACTCACAGAAAACGCTGCAGCCTATTCGCGTAATCTCGCAAAGAAATATGGCGTATCAGAAAAAATCACCGTGATTCAGGGAGACTTTTATGAGACAGCACTTGCTGAGCAGTTTGATGCGGTCTGTTATTGGGACGGGTTTGGTATCGGTACGGATGCAGATCAGCAGCGCCTGTTAAAGAGAATAAGGGATTGGCTCAAGCCTGATGGTACCGCATTGATTGACATCTATACACCGTGGTTCTGGGCAAAAGCAGCAGGGCAGCGAATGGAGCTCGGGAGCGGAATGATTAGAGCATACGATTTTGATGCGCACAACTGCCGGATGCTTGATGCATGGTGGGAGCTGGGGAATGAAGTGAGTAAGGTTGTACAGTCACTCAGATGCTACTCGCCTGCAGACCTTAAGCTTTTGCTGAGTGGAATGGATATTGAGATATCTCACTGTGAGCCTGGTGGTGCCATGGATTATGATGCGTGGCAATATCATAAGAAAGTACCTTTGGGTGAGGCGATGGGGTATTTAGCTGTGTTGAAATAATATACATTAAGAGCACAACAGAGGCTAATGTAGCTCCTGTTGTGCTCTTTTTAATTTAAATCGTACCAATATCAATCACAAAACGATACTTCACATCAGAATCCATCACGCGCTGATACGCCTCATCAATCTCATCGGCAGAAATCACTTCAATGCTTGGTGCAATGTCGTGCTCTGCACAGAAATCAAGCATCTCCTGTGTCTCACGGATGCCGCCAATCATTGACCCTGCAAATGAACGTCTGTGTGGAATTAGTGAAAATACATTGATATCAAGCGGTTCAGCAGGTGCACCGACATTAACAAGCGTACCGTTCAGTGTGAGCAGTGAAAGGTAGGCATTCATATCAAGCTTTGCGCTGACGGTATTAATAATCAGATCAAAGGTGCCTGCAAGCTTTTCAAACGTTTCTTCATCACTTGTCGCATAATAGCTGCTTGCACCAAACGCTAAACCATCTTCCTTCTTATTCAGCGTCTGTGAAAGAACTGTCACATCAGCGCCCATGGCATGCGCTATTTTAACCGCCATATGTCCAAGACCGCCCATGCCGACAACGGCTACCTTTTTACCCGGACCGGCCTCCCAGTGATTTAAAGGAGAAAATGTTGTAATCCCTGCGCATAAAAGCGGTGCAGCTTTATCCAGTGGAATACTGTCCGGAATACCGAGCACAAAATCCTCAACAACGACGATATGTGTGGAGTAACCGCCCTGCGTCGGCTCACCGTATTTATCCACGCCTGCATAAGTAGGGACATTCCCTTTTAGACAGTATTGCTCCTCGCCGGCTTTACAGTTTTCACATTCGCCGCAGGAATCAACCATACAGCCGACACCTACACGGTCACCGACTTTATATTTTGTGACGTTTTCACCGACATCGGTGACCACGCCTGCAATTTCATGACCCGGCACCAGAGGGTAATTGACTTCGCCCCAGTCGCCATGTGCAGTGTGAAGGTCTGAGTGACAAATGCCTGCAAACTTGATTTCAATCAGAATATCCTTTTTATCCAGCTCACGTCTGGTGATTTCAGCCTCGCGAAAAGACTTGTCCGGACCATCAACAGCTCTGGCTTTAGCAGTTACCATTTTAAAACCTCCAGTGTCATTTTTGAAAAAGGTGGAATGCTGCTTGCTTCAGCAAACCACCTTAACCTTTATAGTTTACGCTGAGTCAAAAATTAAACCTTTAATCTATTAAACTCGTAAATAATGTGCAAGATGGGGACGACCTGCATCACTTGACTTCCACACCTGCACGCATTAACATAATCACTGAAAACTCCATACGCATTAAAGTCTTTCTAGGGTTCCGCCATTATGGGTCTGGTCCGAGAGAAAGCGCAAAGAGCGATCTTTGTACACGGAGGGAGAAAAGCCCGGGAGATACCACTTTATAAGTGATATGTCCCGGGTTTTTTATTTTGATAGAAAAGGAGCGATTTGGATGTGGTGGTTTGTTGTAGCAGTTGCAGCACTGTTTGAAATTGGCTGGGCTACCGGCTTGAAATATGCGAATGATGGATTAACGTGGACGCTGACAATTGGAGCAATAGTTGTAAGCTTTGTTGGCTTACTGATGGCATCAACACGCCTTCCGACAGCAACTGTATACGCAGTCTTTGTTGGGCTGGGCACTTTGGGAACAGTCATCGTTGATATGATTTTCTTTGAGGCGGGCATCAATGCAGGCGTCGTATTCTTCGTCATCATGCTGCTGGTAGGCGTCATCGGGTTGAAATTTGTTACAGATGAAAATGGGAAGGAGGCGCAGGAATCATGAGCTGGGTAGCACTCATCATTGCAGGGTTTTGTGAAGTACTTGGCGTGAATGGCATGCAGCGGATCGCAACCGGTAAAAAGATAAGTGGCTTTGCGCTTCTGGTTCTTGGCTTTGTAGCAAGCCTGAACCTTCTCTCATTTGCCATGACAACCATTCCTCTTGGCGTTGCCTACGCAGTATGGACAGGTATGGGAACAATCGGTGGTGTCATAGTAGGAATGATATTCTACGGAGATTCTGCAGATCGCAGGCGAATTTTCTTTTTGACGCTGATTGTGGTGGCGGTTGTCGGATTAAGGGTTGTGACGAATTAAATAAGGCGGCACAGCAGGGGCGTGGTTCAGCGATTCAGTTGTATCATCATCCTAAAAGCGCGGCAGTTAACGCCATCCTGGAAGAGGCGCTTTAATCAAATCCCCCGGCTGAGCATTCAGCCGGGGGATTGCTATTTAGATGATAGGCCTTTATACACTATTCTGCGAAGGTGGTGCATTTAGTTGAGAACCACCCGGGTTTTTCTCCGAACACACGCATCTATTCTCCGAACAGCACGTGTTTTTCTATGAACATCACCCAATATTCCACGAACACCCCTTACGCCCCACTGATCCGCATTCCACTAACCTTCACCAAATACCCAAACGCCAGCACGACCGACAACAACCCATACCCAAGCATCATCTGCTGTAATGCCAGGGTATCGAGCAGCAGACCGGTGACAATCAGGATGAATTGATAGATAAAATCATCAAGCATCCCGCGGAATGAGAAAAACCTGCCGTGGTAAGGTGCCGGGATTGTTGTCTGGAACATCGTCGTTGCGAGTGGAAAAAAGCTTCCGACAGCAAATCCGAAAAGAGCGAATGACAGCAGCGCAACAGGTGCATATACCACATAGATCAGCATCAGCTGTGACAGTCCGATCAGCATGGCGAAAATGAACAGGCTTTTTGCAGGCATACTGTGATCATAGCGTCTGACAAAGAGCGTCCCAAGGATAAAAGCGACTCCTTCAATTGTATAAAGCCAGCCTTTTACCGCAGGGTCATCAAGAATTTCACTCACGTTAATGATAATCAGGTTGAATCCGCCTATAAATAACAGTGGGGCGAGTGTCAGCAGCATTGTTGGAATAATGGCTGGATGCTCTTTGATAATTGGAAAGACATTCATAAATCCCCGGTGCTCATTTTCTTCATGGGGCACCTGCTCAATTTCTTCTGCTCTCTCATCAATTTTCAGCTGCAATGTCAGGATCAACAGGACTGCATAAGCAATACCTGCAATCACATATAGCATAGTCAGAGACATCATGGTCAGAAAAATACCGGCAGCTGCTGTCCCTGCGATACGTGACAGCGTTGAAATATTCATATGTAATCCATTGATTTTTACAAGCTTGCTTTTTACAGTCACGAGCGGAATTGCAGCCTGAAGCGCAGGAAAATAGAAGGCTGCTGCGATATTGATTGAGACCAGAAAAGCAATCATCCACGCAATGGAGCTTGTCTCAATTGCAATCAGCATAAACCCTGTACTGATTAGCCTGCCGACACCTGCATATAGCATAATCGTTTTCTTTTTCATCTGATCGACGGCTTTCCCTGCAAGCGGTCCAAGAGCGATTCCCGCAAGAATCCCAACTGCAAGAATCAGTGATTTGTGAAAATCAGAAGGGACTTTATCCTGCATAAATGCAAGATCCCCAATAATGCCAAGCCATAATCCAAATCCTGCGATCAATTCACCGATCAGTAAAATCCGTATATTTTTATTCTTAATCATCAGTAACAGCCCTTCTTCATGAAATTAGACCTATTGAAAATGAGAATCATTTTCAATTATAATGAAAACGCATATAAAAGAAAAGAGCAATTTTCCCTAATGAGGAATTTCAAGGATACAGCTGAATAGAAGAAAATGACCTTTTAGTCAAAAGGTTATTTTTACACTAGCAAGTGAGAATCGTTATCAATGAGTATTGGGTTGAAGGGAACGGTGAGGTTATGACAGATCAGGCAAAAAAGATTGCAGAAGAGGCGTCATTTCAGGCGTTTATGAACAGTTACCTGCGGGAGACTGATATGGGGAGTTGGTGCGATGTGGATCAATGGGGAAGGTATCAGCACCTGAAGATCAGATTGAAGGGTTCACAACTGATTGAGCTTTGTCTGTCCAATCAGTCGATCTGCTACGGGCTTGAGGTGACCTATGTATCACCAGTCGGAAGGCATCGGTTTGGCCGCGTATTTGCCTGCCGTCAGCAGTCAAACAAGTGGGAGCAGACAGATTATTTTACAGTGATGATTCAGGCGATTCAGGAGCTTCATTTCAAAGAAAAGGGTACGCACTATGATGAGCTGCTGATCCGTTTGCTGGACAGCTGCCACACGATGACTGCTTATATCGGAAAACGTCTTGGGGAAGCATGTCAGCTCAATCATCCTGAGCAGACATTTATCGAATCTGAACAGTCATTGCTTTTCGGTCACTGGCTGCACCCGACGCCAAAAAGCAGGCAGGGGATGGCGAGTTGGCAGCATGAACGGTTCGCACCGGAGCTGAAAGGATCGTTCCGGCTGCATTATTTTGAAGTGCATCATAGTCTGATTGAAGAAGAAAGTCTATTACATAAAAAAGCAAGTGAGCTGCTGATGGATTCGGTCCGTCAATACGTACCCGGGATAGAAATCGGAAAAGACTGTTGTCTGATTCCAATGCATCCTCTTCAGGCAGAGTGGTTGCTGCAGCAGGATGAGGTGAAGGAACTGATGAGCCAGAATACGCTGAGAAGTCTCGGCACGATGGGCACTTCATATACAGCTACTTCATCGTTCAGAACACTTTATGCGCCTGAGGAAGACTGGATGCTGAAGTTCTCGATCCCGGTGAAACTGACCAATTCATTAAGAATTAATAAGCGGCATGAACTCAAGGCGGGCTTGATCATGGCAAAAGTGATGAGCAGGCTGCCATTTTTAAAGCAGTTCCCTGACTTTCATATGATTGAAGACCCGGCGTATCTGACGTTGAACCTTTCATCTAAAGAGGAATCCGGCTTTGAAATGATACTCAGGTCCAACCCTTTCTCAGCGGCTAGGGGGAGCGGCTGGGGCATATGCTCAGTTGCTTCATTAACGCAGGATCCGCTCCCGGGTGAGCAGTCCAGATTATACAGTGTCATCACCAGGCTTACAGGTGATGGACAAACAGCTGAAGCAGTCAGCCTCAAATGGTTCGAGCGCTACTGGCATCAGGCGATTGAACCGCTGATTCATTTATACGACCAGCACGGTATTGCACTTGAAGCGCATCAGCAAAACAGTCTGATTGACCTGTCCACCGATTATCCTGCTGCTTATTATTTCAGAGATAACCAGGGCTATTATCTAGCTGAAACTGAAAAAGAACGGCTGCTTAATATAGAAAGCGGTCTTGAAGGAACGCCTGAATTATTTTACACGGAATCGCTGATTGAAGACCGTTTTACCTATTACGCGTTCATGAATCAGCTGGCATCAGTGATCTATCGTTTTGGTGCAGACGGGCTGATTAATGAAACGAAGCTGATTGACTGGGTGACAGCACGTCTGGAGCTGCTTGAAAAGACATGTTCAGACCGCGGAAAGCGATTTGTATCAGGTCTGTTAACAGCTGAAAAATTGCCTTGCAAAGCGAATCTGCTGACGCGGCTGCATGATGTGGATGAGCTTGAATCAGCGCTTGAGCAGGCAGTCTATACAGAGATCAAAAATCCATTTGCAAAACAGGGAAAGGGGCATGCATATGCAGATGTATTCGTCAGTGTATGATCCGCATACAACGCGCGTGATCAGACAACTTGTGGAGGCGCTATTATTTGAAAGTCTGATTTCTTTTCAGGAAGTGCGTTCAGGTGAACCGGCTGAATCTTTATTTGTCATGCATGGCCGGCATAGAAGCTATGAATGCAGAGGAAAGAGAACAGCATTTAACCGCGTCAGGCTAACAGGACCTGTAGTATATAAAAAGGATTCTGAGACATTTCAGGCAACGCTTGATGACCTGCTGCAGGATTTTATTCCTGAAGAAAAAGTCAGTGGACTGAGAACGGAGTGGGAGCAGACGATTGCCCTCAGCAGATGGAATGATGAGCATGCATTACCGCCTTTTTCAAGAAGAGCTTCAGCTTTTGAGGACCTTGAAGCGCAATTAATCGAGGGGCATCCTTACCACCCGTCCTACAAAGCAAGAACCGGTTTTTCAGTGGAGGATCACGCGTGTTATGGTCCGGAGGCAGGACAGGCTTTCAGTGTGATTTGGACGGCGATCAGACGTGAGATCACATCACTATCACTTCCGGGTGATGAAACGTCATTTTGGCAGCAGGAGCTTGGCGTTGAAGGCTGGTCAGCTGTTTTGGATGAAATGAAGCGGCTTGGGATTGAGTGGCAGGAATACACGCTTTTACCGGTTCATCCCTGGCAGTGGGAAGTGCTTCAGGATGAACTCACACCACTTTTAGCTGATAAGCTGATGGTCAGACTTGATGTGGGGAGTGAACGTTACACAGCCACCCAGTCGGTCAGGACATTGGTTAACCGGACTGCGCCTGATCAAGCGCATTTGAAGCTGCCTATGAATATGGTCAACACTTCTTCGCTGCGGACACTGAAACCGGAATCTGTCTGCGCGGCACCTGAAATTTCTGCGTGGATTGCTCAGGTAGTTCGTTCTGATGCGTTTTTTAACGAAAAGATGATTGTGTTGAAAGAATATGCAGGTGTGATGGCAGAGGCGGGATCTTCTGCTCTAAATGGACAGCTCGGAGCGATCTGGCGTGAAAATCTGTCAGTTTATTTGTCAGAGGATGAAGAGGCTGTACCGTTTACAGCAATGTGTGTAACTGAACGTGACGGCGCGCTGTTTATTCAGCCATGGCTTGATCAATATGGAATCGAGTCGTGGGTTGAACGTTTAATTGAAGTGACTGCTATTCCGGTATGGCATTTACTGCTTGCGCATGGCATCGGGGTTGAATCGCATGCACAAAACATGGTCCTGATCCACCGGAATGGCTGGCCTGAGAAAGTTGTGTTGCGTGACTTCCATGAAAGTGTCGAGTATACAAAAGCGTTTGTGCGCGATTTGGATGCTGTTCCTGATTTTGAAAAGATCCACCCTGCGTTTAAAGGTGCACCGGACGATCAGTTTTACAGAATGGCCAGTGAAGAAGCGCTGCGGGAACTTGTGATGGATACGCTGTTTGTTTTTAACCTTGCTGACCTGTCGTATGTACTTGAAAAGCAGACCGGGTTTGAGGAAACGCACTTCTGGCAGCACGTAAATGATCAGATTGCGCGGCACCTTAAGCAGTATCCACATTTACAAAAACGTCAGGAAGCACTTGGCATGTGGCAGCCGGTGATCTACACAGAATCACTGCTTAAAAAGAAGTTGATACCAGGTGAACACAGACATCCCGTGCCAAATGAATTTGTCAGAAAGGAAGAGTCAGCATGCTTTATATAGATGATCAGTTTTACAGTCAGTCAGATCTTGACGCTAAGTTTGCAGCGTTCAGTAAGATGCCTGAATTGAAAGAATGTCAGGGAAAACGGATAGCGGTCTGTCTATCAGATCCGTTTGAATGGATTGCTTTTTGCCTGTATACAAGAAAAAACGGAGGAACCGTGCTACCGCTTCATGCAGCAACGCCTGAGGATGGGGCTGTACAAATGGCAAAACGGGCATCTTGCGCCGCGCTGTTTTACGGAGACCTTACTTCCCCGATTGAGTTTGAACGTACATTATCCGAAGAAAAAGGCGGGCTGCTTCAGATGAGCTCTGGTACAACCGGTGAACCGAAATGTATCAAACGGACGTGGCGTTCGATTGATGAAGAGCTGGCCAGCTATGTGAAGGTGCTGCCGGTGGGTGCTGATGTGCCGTCACTTGTGGCTTGCCCGGTTTCGCATTCCTATGGTCTGATCTGTGGTGTCCTTGCGTCACTCAGGCGCGGTGCCCATCCGGTGATTCTGTCAGGCGTGAACCCTGCTTATTTACTGAAAAAAGTGAAGGCCAGTCCGGAGCACTTGTTTTATGCTTCACCGGTCATTTTACATACAATGGCGCGCCTTGCGAGAGGTGAGAAGATCTTTGACCGTGTAATGACATCAGGCACCCTGCTTCCTTCTGCGTGGTTTGAAAAAATCAAGCAGGTTTCAAATACAGTCTTTCAGCAATATGGCTGTTCTGAAGCGGGTTGTATCAGTATCAACCCAGATGTAACAGTGACCGGTGAAATGGGCTATGTGCTTCCTCACCTTGAAGTCACTGCCGGAACGAAGGGAAATCCGGAAGAAATCGTTGTGATCAAAGCAGGTGAACAAATCCGCACGAAAGACCTCGGCGCTTTGGAGCGTGGCATGCTGACATTCATCTCAAGAATAGACGACACCATTAATGTTGCAGGTCTTAATGTCTATCCCCAGGAAGTAGAGGATGTTCTACTGCGTGCACCGGGTGTGATTGATACAGTCGTGCTGAAAAAGCCAAGCAAACTGTCAGGAGAAAGTGTCTGTGCATACTATACATCTTCAGATCAAATGGATGAATCCATGCTGCGCGATTGGTGTCTCAGATATCTGGCGCCTTATCAGGTCCCATCAGCATTTATCAAAATCGAAGGCATTCCAAAGCTTGCGAACGGAAAAGTAAGCAGAAAACAACTATCGGAGCTGTTTGTATGACAAAAGAAAACTATATCAAACTTATCGAACGATTAATCAAAGAAGAATTGGAGCTGGCTTCATCTGATGCATTTCATCAGCATGCACGCCTGAATGAAGATCTCTATATCGACTCTGTCATGATGCTTGAACTGATTTTGTGTCTTGAATTGGAAGCAGGTGTCTCAATTCCGGATGAAGCAATTACGCCGAAGGATTTTCATACAGTCGACAGCCTTGCTGAATTTCTTATGAGACAGGAACAGGAGGGGGTCAGCCATGATTAAGGTGCACTGCTTTGTCAGCTGTGTGTGCGAAGCAATTAAAAAGTCTGTTCACGCAGACCATAGACCTTATTATTTTGGTGTGTGGGATGCCGATTTCGATGTGTTGGAAGACGGCACGATCATCTATCATTCATCCCGGATAGATCATACCTTTTTCCGGACCTGGTACGAAATGCTTTATGGCATCACGCTTGATGAATGGTACGATCCTTTGAAAAATAAGAGCGATAATATACAGCACATGCTCCAGCTGTTGGACGGAAAATCTGATGACGAATATCTAATGGTTATGCTCGACCTCTCGAAGCTGCCTGAGCGGGAGAATAAATTCCATCAATCTCCATTCCCGCATTACGTCATGCTCGAAAAAACAGAGAATGAGGATGAGTGGATGATGCTTGATCCTGACTTCAGATGGGAAGGCGTGTTGAAAAAAGACCGGATTTTAGACGCGATAAAAGAGCCTGCGGTTGGGGGAGGCTACCTGTTTGATGCCTCTGACGTCATTGCACCGGGACCTGAAGCCGTTGAAGCCTATTTTAATACATGTATGAAGCTCCATAAAAACCCGATTCTTGATGCGGTGAAAAGCATTGTGACCTCTTACACGGAAGGTCAGCGAGGGCCGGTTTCAAACCTGTCAAAAGTGTTGAAGCAGCTGCCGGTGCTGGCAATCAGAAAGTATGCATATGAACATGCATATGCCTACTTCTGGAACGAGCTTCAGCTTGATGAACATATTTTTGAAGCCTGGTGTGATGAAATTGAAAAGCTTGAGCGCGGCTTCACAACGATTCAATACCGTGCCATGAAGTATGCAAAAACAGAGGCTCCTGAAGTGGCTGAAACCATTTTCCAAAAAATCGAGGAGCTTCAAGCGCTTGAATTCAATATAAAACATGGGCTACAGGAATGCTTTAAAGCATGGATGCGAAAACAGACGAAAGAAGAGGTGACAGCAGGATGAAGCTATCAATCTGCACAATTTCATTTCGCCACCATCTGCTATCAATTGATCACATTGCAGATTGGGCAAAAGAACATCATTTTGACGGAATTGAGCTCTGGGGCATTCATGCCAAAAACCTGGCGGATGACCCAAAATACCGTGCTGAGTGGATCCGGGAGAAGGGTCTTTATATCAGCATGATCAGTGACTATCTGCCGCTGGAGCTTGAAACAGAACAGATGCTTGAAGAAACAATGAAGCTCTCAAAGCTCGCAAAGCGCTGGGGCACCAGCAAAATCCGGACATTTGCCGGAAAAAAAGGCAGTGCAGACACGTCGCCTGAGGAGCGGGTTAAACTGGTCAATGCCCTTCGTAGAGTCTGCTGCTACCTTGATGCAGAAGGCCAGCAGGCAGTCGTAGAAACCCATCCCGGCACACTGACTGACAGCCTGGCATCTACTATCCAGCTGCTTGAAGAGGTAGATCACCCGGCACTGAAGGTGAACTTTGACGTTCTGCACATATGGGAATCAGGCGCAGATCCCGCTGAAGCATTCACGCGCCTTCAGCCATATATCGCGCACCTTCATCTAAAAAACATTACATCCAGAGATCATCTTAACGTCTTCGCCCCGCACAACGTCTATGCAGCAGCCGGTTCAAGAAAGGGGATGACACCGCTCGGTAAAGGGGCAATTGACTATGAAGAGTTCCTGTGCCTGGTTTCACGCAATGCTGAGGTGTCACTTGAGTGGTTTGGTCCGAATGTGAAAGAGGTTCTTGAGATGGATGGTGCGATGGTAAGAGAAGGAGTTTTTGCGGTTTAGGTGGCCGGTACACTGGGCTCGGAGTTCGCTTGTTCACTTTTAGAATCATTCAAAAATGAACCACTTAACTCCGACCCAGTGTGCTATCTGCTCTAACACTTATCTTCATTTCCCTGCAGATCAAGCCTGCATGCCAGCTCATCCAGCAAATTTTTATATTTGATGTACTCTTCCGGGCTTAACCCCAACACATCATTGATTTTCGCCGGAATATCTTGTGCTTGTTGCTCAAGGTGTTCACCGCTCTCTGTCAGTCTGATGACCAGCTGACGTTCGTCTTCAGAGTTGCGGGTTTTCTCGATATATCCTGAATGAATCAGTTTGTTCATGAGGGGAGTCAGCGTTCCGGAGTCCAACTGAAGCCGTTCACCAATGGCTTTTAGCGTGACGAAATCCTTTTCCCACAGTACAAGCATCACGAGGTATTGAGGATAAGTCAGGTTCAGCGGTGCTAAAAGCGGACGGTAGCGCCTGATAATTTCTTTAGAGATCGCATAAAATGGAAAGCATAATTGGTTGGATAAATGTAAAGGATTCATCGAAATTTCCTCCTTAAGAGAATCATATTGTTTGCAATTTTATTTAAATTGTATAAAATTAAATTGTGCACAACTTAAATATATCATATTCAACAGGAGGAATCACTCATGAAAAAGCTATTTACATCAACAGCAACAGCAGTAGGCGGACGTGAAGGACGCGTCACATCAGAAAGCGGCTCATTTGACCTTGGACTTGCAATGCCAATGCCTGGAGCAGACACAGCAGGCAAAAGTAACCCTGAAGAGCTATTCGCAGCAGGTTATGCAGCATGCTTCGACTCAGCGATGAACATTGTTGCGATGCAAAAAGGCATTAAGCATGACGGTTCTGAAATCAAAGCAGATGTATCACTGAATAAAGGTGATGCAGGCTACGCACTGTCAGTTGAAATGGACGTCCTGATCAAAGGCATAGACGAAGAAACAGCACGCCAGCTTGTTGAAGAAGGACACCAGGTATGCCCTTATTCAAATGCAACGCGCGGGAATATTGATGTAAGTTTTAATGTGCGTACTGCTTAATAAATTTGCTATCGGAGCCCCCTGACCGGTTAACTAACTGGTCAGGGGGTTTTCTGTTTTGTTTGGGCGGGTGAGTGTAGGTCAAATTACACTTTTCTATGAACATGGCCTGATTAGTTGCGAACCACCCGGGTTATTCTTTGAACAATCACGTTTAACTTTCGAACACCGTGTATTTTTCTCCGAACATCGCCCAAAATTCCACGAACAATTTGCTCAGCGCCAACTACCGACCCCGACGTTCACATCCCTTAACAAAACCTTATCAAATCTCACACACCCCCTTCAAACTCTCTTAACATTCCAGCTGTAACATCAAAGCTGTGAAAGACAAGTGAATAGCAGTCCGGTATGACTTAATGAGACACCATGAAAACGGGAGAAGGCCTCTTTGTATTTTCATGGATTTTTTTATGCCTGCCGGGGAAAAGGAGTGAGCGTTTTGTTTTTGGAAAGGTTGAAAGAGTCTCAGGTGATTGCGTCGATTAAGGAGCCGAAGCAGCTTGAGGCATTTGTGGAGACAGACATTCAGGCAGCCTTTTTACTGCTGGGGAATCTCACGGTGATTAAGCGGTATGTGGATTTTTTAAAGGAGCATGACCGGGATGTATTTTTACATATCGAAAAGATTCCGGGGATCAGCTATGACCGTGAAGGGCTAAAATTTATTGCGCGGCATGTGCAGCCGACAGGCATTGTGTCAACAAAGCCATCGCTTATTGCGGCTGCGAAAAAAGAAGGATTAATAACAATTCAGCGTCTGTTTTTAATAGACTCAGATGCTTTAAAAAATGGGCTTGAAAGTGTGGAGCAGGCTCAGCCTGATTTTCTGGAGCTGATGCCTGGTGTGGTACCGCATTTGATTGAGCATGTGAAGAAGAAAACGGATATTCCGATTATTACGGGCGGCCTGATTCAAAACCGCAGACAGATGGAGAAGGCGATTGAACGCGGTGCGACAGCTGTTTCTACAGGGAGAACGCACCTATGGAAGCCGCTTGTGGAGGTGCTTCGATGAGAAAAGTGGAGTTAAAAAGGATTACGAAATCCTATGATGGCAAGCAGGATGTGCTAAAAGCAATTGATGTGATGATTGAGCCGGGTGAGTTTTTTGTGCTCGTCGGCCCATCAGGATGCGGGAAGAGTACGATGCTTCGTATGATTGCAGGACTTGAGTCGATTACTTCAGGGGAGCTTGCGTTAGACGGGAAGCGGGCGAACCTTTTAAGTCCGAGTGAACGCGATCTGTCGATGGTGTTTCAAAATTATGCACTGTATCCGCATTTAACAGTAGAGCAGAATATCACATTTGGCTTACATGTAAAGAAGGTTTCGAAAAGGGAGCAGAAGGAGCGCTGTAAGGAAGTGTGCGAGATGCTCGGGCTGAGTGATTATATGAAGCGGAAGCCGCGTGAGCTCTCCGGTGGTCAGCGTCAGCGGGTGGCACTTGCCCGTGCGGTTGTGACGCAGGCGCCGCTTTGCCTGATGGATGAGCCGCTTTCAAATCTTGATGCAAAGCTGCGGGCGAAAATGCGCTCTGAAATCAGACAGCTTCAGAGAAAGCTTGGTCTGACGATGATTTACGTAACGCATGACCAGACAGAGGCGATGACGATGGCGGACCGGATGGTGATTTTATCAGGCGGGGATGTGCAGCAGATCGGGCGTCCGCTCGATGTCTATAACAATCCGGCAAATACATTTGTCGCGTCCTTTATCGGATCGCCGCCGATGAATCTGATTGATGCTGAAATGAAGGATTCCGTTCTGGTTGCAGATGGGCACTGGATGGCACCTGTCACGGCAGATATGAAGCAGAAATTTGGAGCAGGCCGCGTCACACTTGGTGTGAGACCCGAGCACATTTCGCTTGCAAAGGATACAGAGCCGGGCTTTTTGGTTCAGGTGGCAAATGTGGAGGTGCTTGGCACGGAAACGCTTGTAACCTTTGACTTTGGTGAGGATACACAGTGGATCGCTAAATGGCCGGGACAGAGCAGCGTGCAGCCCGGTGAGCAGATCAGGATCTGTGTGGATGACCGTCATCTGGCGTTATTTTCAGCAGATACGGGTGAGCGGATTGTATGTGAGCCGGCGCCTGTTAAGAAGGTGTCGTTATGACAACGATTCAGCATGAATTCACCCCGGATCGTCAGGTGGAAAGGAGGCGCGCCTGGTCAAACTGGATGACCGGTATGTTATTTTTGCTGCCGTCGCTGATTCTGTTTGGCGTATTTCTCTTTTACCCGATGGTCCGGACAGTGTACTTAAGTCTGTTTTTAACGGATTCACAGGGTGTGCCGGTTGTGTTTGTAGGCTGGGAGAACTTTTTAAACCTGTTTCAGTCAATGAGCTTTCAGTTGAGCGCGAAGGCTACAGCGCTGTTTGTGCTTTATACAGTGCCTGCAGGAATTGTGCTTGCGACTGGGCTTGCCATTTTAGCGAACCAGAAGCTAAAAGGCATTGGTCTTTTCCGCACAATGTTTTCTGCGACGATGGGGATGAGTGTGGCGGCGTCTTCTGTGATTTGGATGTTTCTGTTTAACCCGTCGATTGGACTGTTCAACCGCATACTGGGCGCGCTGAATATTCCTGGTGTGCAGTGGCTGCTTGATCCTCAGTATGCGCTGCTGTCCGTGTCAGTTGCGACAATCTGGATGAATACGGGCTTTGCTTTTTTGATTCTGCTTGGCGGTCTGCAGAATATTGATCAGTCATTGTATGAAAGTGCACGGATTGCAGGTGTAAGTGAGTCATATAAGCTGCGTAAAATTACGCTGCCGATGCTGTCACCGACGCTCTTTTTCGTGACAACAGTTTCTTTGATCAATGCATTTCAGACATTCGGACAGGTGGATCTTTTAACAAAAGGAGGGCCGATGGAGTCGACAAATGTGATCGTATACTCCATTTATAAGGATGCCTTCATCAATTATAACGTCGGGTCTGCGAGTGCCCAGGCTGTGCTGCTGTTTGTAGCGGTGCTTGTGGTGACGGTGCTTCAGTTCAAAATCGGTGAAAGGAAGGTGCACTATCAGTGAGCATAGGGAAAAAGATTTTACTTTATATGACGCTCACCGTCTCAGGACTTGTGATGGTGTTCCCGATTCTTTACGCCTTTCTCATAAGCTTTATGCAGGGTGGAGAGGTGCTGCAGGGCTCTTTGTGGCCGGAAACTTTCTCCCTTGTAAACTACTTTTCCGCGTTTGAGCGGGTGCCGCTTCTAACGTATTTATGGAACAGTCTGGTTGTGTCTGTGCTGATTATGGCGGGGCAGCTGGTGCTTTGCAGTCTGGCGGCGTTTGCGTTTGTATTTATTGAGTTCAAGGGACGTGAGTGGATTTTCTATCTGTTTATTTCCACCATGATGATTCCGTGGGAGGCGACGATGGTGCCGAACTTCCAGACGGTGCAGTCACTTGGCTGGCTGAACAGCTATGCAGGGCTGACGATTCCGTTTTTCGCAATGGCATTCGGCACGTTTTTATTACGCCAGCAGTTCAAGACGATTCCAAAAGAGTTGTATGAAGCGTCTCAGGTTGCCGGGATCAGTAGACTGCGTTTTTTCACAGGTGTTGTGCTGCCGGTTGCGAAAACAACGATGATAACACTTGCAATTTACAGTTTTTTAACGGCATGGAATATGTATTTATGGCCGCTTCTAGTGACAAATAGTGAAGCGAACCGCACTGTTCAGATTGGTCTGAAGCAGATGCAGACCCAGGAGATTGCGAGTGACTGGGGCGTTGTCATGGCTGGCGTGGTGATGGTGATTTTACCGACATTGATTCTATTATTTGCAGGGCAAAAACGACTTCAGGAAGGCCTCACACAAGGGGCGCTAAAATAAGGAGGAAACACTCAATGAAAAAGCTTTGGATCGGTTCAACAGCAATGGCACTACTTTTAGCAGCATGTTCAAGTGAAACAGATGAAGCGGTTGAAACAACTGGTGCAACAGCAGCTCCGGCTGAAGATGAAGGCAAAACAGAGGTTGTGTTCTGGCACGCGATGAGCGGTGAGCTTGAGACTGCTTTGAATACATTAGTGGGGGATTTCAACGTATCCCAAGAGGAATATGAGGTTGAGCCGGTATTCCAGGGAACATATGAAGAAGCGCTGACAAAGCTGAACACGGTTGCGGGAACAGACGAGTCCCCTGCAATGATGCAGGTATTTGAAGTCGGGACGAAATTCATGATCGATTCAGGGCATATCCAGCCTGTGCAGGATTTTATTGATGAAGAAGGCTTTGATACATCGATCTGGGAAGAGAATATCACAAACTATTACAGCGTAGACGGTGTTCAGTATTCAATGCCATTTAATTCATCAACGCCGGTTCTTATTTATAACAAGGATGCATTTGAAGCAGCAGGACTTGATCCTGAACAGTCACCAATGACGTACAGTGAGCTTAAGGAAGCTGCAGCGGCACTGACTGAAGGCGATCAGAAGGGCTTCTCAATTTTAAACTATGGCTGGTTCTTTGAAGAGCTTGTGGCAGCGCAGGGCGGACTGTTTGTAGACGCTGAAAATGGACGTGAAGGTCAGGCGACTGAAGCTGTATTTAACGGAGAAGAAGGGCTGAATGTATTCAACCTGATCAAGGATATGCACGATGAAGGAACATTCTATAACTCAGGTCAGAACTGGGATGACATGCGTGCAGCGTTCCAGTCAGGCGCAACGGCAATGATTCTTGATTCATCTGCTGGTGTAAAAGGGATGATTGATAACGCACCGTTTGAAGTAGGCGTTGGTTACCTGCCAGTACCGGACGATGCGGAGCGTAACGGCGTGATCATTGGTGGTGCGTCACTCTGGATGGCTGATGCAGTCGATGCTGAACAGAAGCAGGGTGCATGGGAATTCATGAAGTACGCATCATCAGCTGAAGCGCAGGCACAGTGGCACGTTGATACAGGCTACTTTGCAATCAACCCGGCAGCATACGATGAGCAGGTTGTAGTAGATCAGTGGGAACAGTACCCGCAGCTAAAGGTAACGGTTGATCAGCTAAAAGAAACACAGGCAAATGCAGCAACAGGCGGTGCACTGATCTCAGTATTCCCTGAAGCAAGACAGCGCGTAGTTAATGCAATGGAAAGCCTATATCAGGGGGCAGATCCACAGGAAGCGCTGGATCAGGCGGCAGAAGAAACAAACCGTGCTCTTGAAGTAGACGCAGCGAAGAACGGAAACTGAACAAAAGGAGGCACGCATATGACAACCTTTTATGCTCACCGAGGGGCAAGCACGATGTGTCCTGAAAACACAATGGCCGCTTTCAGACAGGCGCTGCGTGAAAAAGCAGACGGAATCGAAATCGATGTACAGCTTTCAAAAGACGGAGAAGCCGTTGTCATCCATGATGAAACCATAGATCGCACGACCAATGGAACAGGTGCAGTCAAAGATATGACCGTCCTCGAGCTCAAACAGCTTGACGCAGGCAGCTGGTACAATCAGGCGTGTGAAGATGAAAAGATTCCGCTTTTAGAAGAGGTGCTGAAATGGATCGCGGGAACAGACCTCAAGCTGAATATTGAGCTGAAAACCGACCACGAGCCGTATCCGGGAATTGAGCAGGTTGTCATTGATGCAATCAAACGCCACGACCTAAGGGAGAGAGTTGTTCTCTCCTCCTTTAACCTCGACACACTAAGACGCGTGCGTGATATCAGTCAATCTGTTTCGATCGCAGTGCTCGTATGGGACAACGTCGACGGCATCGTCAAATGCGCACGCCACCTCGGTGCAGACGCCATCCACGCGCGACCGGGCTTCATGCACACAGCAGAATCCCTCCGCGCAGAAGCAGCCGGGCTGCCGATCAGACTCTACACTGTGAATGCGCCTGAAGATTTGAAGGGTATTGCACCGGGGTTTGTGGATGCGGTGTTTACGGATTCGCCGGCGAGGTTGCGGGAGGCGCTTGGTGTTGAGGATGTGCGTGTACATGTTGGGGACGGAGGTTAAATTGTCATGAAGTGTGCACATGGGGGACAGGCTTGAGTCTCGGGTTTTATTGGGTGACTCCAGTGTGCCACCCGCTGCCCGGCGGAACCCCTGCTGCCGGGCAGCATGAAAAAAGCGGCTGGTGATGTGCGCCAGCCGCTTTTTTGCGTTAAGATGGTATATGTCAAATTACCTAAAGTGGCGAAGGTAGGCTGCTAAGCGTCGAACAGCTTGGGTTTTCCGTCGAACATGACTTATGATACGTCGAACACCATATGTTTTTCCTCGAACATTACGCAACATTTCATGAAACAGTCAAATGACTTTTCTGGTTCAGCCCATATCTCCCTGTTCTGTTCCCCACACATGCATCGCTTCCAGTACAGGTTTAAGCGTCAGACCCTTTTCAGAGACAGAATACTCTACTTTTGGGGGCATCTCATTGTACTGCTTGCGAACGATCAGTCCATCCTGTTCAAGCTCTTTCAGCTGCTGGCTGAGCATTTTGTGGGTGATCCCTGGAAGCAGTCTGCGCAGCTCGTTATAACGCTGAGTACCATCAAAGGTGACATGCCAGAGGATCACAAGTTTCCATTTCCCGCCGACTTTATTTAACGTATAGTCAATTGAACATTTAAGTTTTCCATTATCATCAACGTGAATCTCTTCGGTCACGCCTAATCCCTCCATTACTACCTTTTTGGGTAGTATCTTCCCAAAAAGTGCACTCTGTTGTGTAGAAGAATACCCTTTTATAATAGGGGTGTCAAACCATTACAGGAGGTAGATTTAAATGACAACTTATCCAAGAAACTTTTCTCATATCGGACTTTCCGTTCCGGATTTAGATGCAGCAGTGAAATTTTATACTGAGGTGTTTGGCTGGTATACGATGATGGAACCATCCCCTGTTTATAACGATGATACAGCAATTGGACAGATGTGCCGTGACGTATTTGGTGATGATTGGGAGGAGTTTCGCATTGCTCACCTTTCAACTGGTGACAAAATCGGCATTGAACTATTTGAATTCCCGCAAAATGAGCAGCCTGATAACAATTTTGAGTATTGGAAAACAGGAATTTTCCACTTCTGTGTGCAAGATCCTGACATTGAAGGGCTTGTAGAGAACATTATTGCGCACGGCGGAAAGCAGCGTATGCCAATCCGCGAATATTATCCGGATGATAAGCCGTTTAAAATGGTGTATGTTGAAGATCCATTTGGCAATATTTTTGAGATATATACCCACAGCTATGAGATGACTTATTCGGCGGGCGCTTATTAAATCGTAAGAGGCTATACGAAAAGCGGCTGGCATGAGCACCAGCCGCTTTTTGCATATAGTCGGATAGGTCAAATTACACTATTCTCCGAAGGTTGCTGGTTTAGTTGCGAACAGCGAGCGTTATTCTCTGAACACCAGCTGTCATTCTTTGAACATCGAACAATATTCCACGAACCTCGGCCAACCTCTGTCCCGGCCGTGTACATTTCATGACAACTTAACCTCCGTCCCCATAATGCACATGCACGCTCAATTCAATAAACCTTATCCCCATTAAAAATTGAATTCTTCACTACAACATAATCCACATGCTTAATGGACTCAAGCGTTGTGCCGCCTGCATATGAGATCGAAGACTGCAGGTCCTGTTCCATTTCAGTCAGCGTGTCCTGCAGAGACCCTTTATGCTCAACGAACATTTTCTTGCCTTCAACGTTTTTCTTTTCGCCTTTTTGGAATTCTGAGGCTGAACCGAAGTATTCTTTGACGCGCTTGCCATCTACTTCTGTTGTTTCGCCAGGTGATTCCTCGTGACCGGCAAATAGTGAGCCGATCATGACCATTGATGCGCCGAAGCGGACTGATTTTGCGATGTCGCCGTGTGTACGGATCCCGCCGTCAGCGATGATTGGTTTACTTGCTGCTTTTGCACACCAGCGAAGTGCTGCGAGCTGCCAGCCGCCTGTACCAAAGCCTGTTTTGATTTTTGTGATGCACACTTTACCAGGGCCGATTCCTACCTTTGTTGCGTCAGCACCCGCGTTTTCAAGCTCTCTGACTGCTTCGGGTGTACCGACGTTTCCTGCAATCACGAAGCTTTCAGGTAAGTGCTTTTTGATATGCTGAATCATTTCGATGACTGCGTTGGAATGACCGTGTGCGATATCAATTGTGATGTAGTCCGGCACGAGATTAGCAGAAGCCAGCTCTTCAATGAAGCCGTATTCTTCTTCCTTTACGCCGACGCTGATTGATGTAATCAGGCCTTTTGACTGCATTTTTTTGATAAAAGCAATTCGCGTTTCCGGTTCGAAGCGGTGCATGATATAGAAGTAACCGTTTTCAGCTAAATGAGTTGCGATTTTTTCATCAATAATCGTCTGCATGTTGGCAGGTACGACCGGCAGCTTGAATGTATGCTTACCAAACTTGACTGATGTATCACATTCTGAACGACTGTTAACGACACATTTTGCGGGAATTAATTGAATATCCTCATAATCAAATACATTATCCATATGAAACACTCCTAAAAGCGAATATTTTAATTGTTATATTTAATAATTGTTCGTACATTTAGTAATTTACAGTGTTTAGCAGGAGTTGTCAATCTGGAGTTTGGGGACGGAGTTGGCACTACGAGGTCAGACCTCGTAGTGCCAACTCCGTCCCCAAAAGAGCTTATTCGAAAAGGTCATTCCCCACTCATCATTTTCATGGGTCCATTTAAGTTGATTTTTACGACAAGTTGAGCCATCTGTTCAGGTGGCAGGCTTCTTCCGGTGGTAAGCCAGTGCTGCAACATGCCAACAATCGCACTTGTGACATAGGCCATAATATAGTCAGCATGAAGGGTTGCAGGGTCTTCATGAGAATGGCTGAGTCTCTCCATGTTTTTTTGAATGAGCCCTTTTAGCCGTTGATGAAATGACGGGTCTACCGTGTTGACCAGCAGCATATGAAATAACTCGGCTTCCTGATCAAGATAATGAAAAAGTTCTGTTGCAAATAATTTCAATTTATCTGGTTTATCTTTTAAAACATTTATCTGCTCTGTCATTCGGGTTGTGACAATCAGCCATAAATGGTCAAGCAGCTCCTGCTGTATTTTTTCAAGCAGATCAAATTTATCCGTATAGTGAAGATAAAAAGTGCCCCGGTTAATTTCCGCTTCATTGCAAATATCACTGACGCTGATCCGCGCGAATGTTTTCTCATCTACAAGTCTCAGAAGGGCATGTCTGATGGCTTTTTTGGTTTTTTTGACACGTAAGTCCTGTTTCACGGTTTCCCCTCCTTGATAATCAACAACCGGTCTGCAACTGTTCATTAATCAACAGTTCCTTAAAAAGTAACCATTGTATTATCTGTTCAATTTAATATGATTATAATCAACATAGTGTTGAATAAACAATGGTTTGTCTGATGAAAAGGAGCGATAAAAATGGATTCTATCAGGGTCTCGACCTTATCAAAATCTTTTGGGGAGACTAAAGTATTAAAAGATATTTCCTTCTCAATTGGTAAGGGGGAAATTATTGGTCTCATCGGTCCGTCTGGGTCAGGGAAAACGACTGTTGTAAAAACCATCATTGGTATGGAGAAAGCAGATCAGGGAGAAGTGCTTGTTCAGGGGCAGCGTATGCCGGATCGTTTAACATTAAATCAGGTTGGATATATGGCGCAGTCTGACGCGCTTTACATGGAGTTGAGCGCTTTGCAGCAGCTGAATTTCTTTTCGAAACTATATGGTGTTCCTAAAAATAGAAGAAAACAGCGCATCAGTGAATGTATGCGTCTTGTTGATTTAGAAAGTGATTTATCTAAAAAAGTAATGAATTACTCCGGTGGGATGAAACGGCGCTTGTCCTTGGCTTTAGCGCTTTTACATGAGCCTGAGATTCTGGTACTGGATGAACCGACAGTCGGAATCGATCCGAGACTGAGAAAGCAGATATGGGAGAAGCTTCAGGTTTTGAAGCAGCAGGGAGGGTCTATCCTGGTGACGACGCATGTAATGGATGAAGCAGAGAAATGTGATAGGCTTGTGCTTTTACTAGAGGGCTCTGTGCTCGCTGCTGGAACCCCTCAGGAGCTGAAAGAGCAATTTAATACAGGTTCAATTGAAGATATCTTTTTGCTTAAGAAAGCAGGTGAAAAAGAATGAGGATGCTGGCTGTAGCTGAACGGATTATTCAGCAGATTTTTAAAGATCGCAGAACGCTTGCTTTAATGTTAGTCGCTCCATTATTCATTCTGACGCTTGTCTTTTTCTTATTCCAGACTGATCAGGATAGTGTTGCACGAATTGGTGAAGCCGGATTAACTGATCACATGATTGAACAGCTTGAAGAAGCGGATGTTGAGCTGGTTTCGGTTCAACAGGAAGGGTCTGTCAGTGATCTTTTACTAAAAGAAGAGCTTGATGCATACCTCACATTTCAGGACGATCTGCTTAAAGTGACTTATAATGCAAGTTCCACAACAGCAATTGGAGGCGTCAAAGCCCGGGTCGCGGGACTTCGCCAGCAGCATTTTGCTATGCAGGTGGAAGAAGTGATGATGACGGCGGCTGAAAAAGGACTGGTTCAGCCGGATGACGCGCCATCGTTATTGAATGTAGAGGAGGTATATGAATTTGGGTCAGACGAAACAACGTTCTTTGATACAATCAGTCCATTTTTAATCGGATTCTTTGTCTTCTTTTTTGTGTTTCTGATCTCTGGGATTTCGCTTTTACGTGAAAGGACAACAGGTACGCTTGACCGCTTGCTCGCAACGCCTGTAAAACGTTCTGATATTGTATTTGGCTACCTGATTGGTTATGGCATTTTTGCGATCATTCAGACCGTCATTGTTGTTTTTTACAGCACATACATTCTTGATATTCAGATTGCAGGAAGTATCTGGTACGTACTATTGATTAACTGTCTAATTGCTTTTGTGGCGCTGGCATTTGGGCTTTTACTCTCCACTTTTGCCAATTCTGAACTCCAGATGGTGCAGTTCATTCCAATTGTTGTGATCCCACAGATTTTTTTCGCAGGGCTTTTACCTGTGGATTCACTGCAGGAATGGCTTCAGGTCATTGCGAAAATTATGCCGCTTTATTATGGAGGGGATGCATTGAAAGCGGTGATGATCTTTGGACAGGGAATAGGTGATATTTATATAGATTTGCTGATTTTACTTGGGCTTGCGATTGTCCTGACGGTGGTGAATATAGCCGCTTTGAAAAAGTATAGAAAAATATAGTTTTTAAGACGAGTGTATTTGCTAGGTTAAGGTGGCAGATACGCTTTTTTTCGAATGGGGGACGGGGTTGGGGGGGGGGCCGGGGAGGGGGGCCTTGGGCACCACCGCCCCCCCCCAAAAAAAACCCAAAAGTCAGTGGGAATTTGTTTTATGTGGTTGTTTGGTTGTTTAGGGTGGATTAAAGGTTTTTTTTCGATTGGGGGAGTTTGTGGGAAAAACTAATTCGGACTTCTTAGCCCCAACTCCGTCCCCAACAAAAATCCACCCTTTTAGAGGTGGATAATGGGTTATGCTCTCTGTTTTCTAGTCATAACATCAAAGATAACTGCCAGTGCTAATACGCCTCCGCGAATCATGTATTGAGAAGCGATGCCAACACCTAACAGGTTCATACCGTTTACAAGGGTGGCCATTACGACTGCTCCGATGACAGCGCCTGTCACTTTACCGACACCGCCAGCTGCTGATACACCACCGACAAAGGCTGCAGCGATTGCATCAAGCTCGAATAATGTGCCGGCTGTTGTCGTTGCTGATTGCAGTCTTGAAGTAAATAAAATTCCAGAGAGTGCAGACAGCATACCCATTGAACCGAATACGATAAATGTGATTTTACTCACGTTAATCCCTGACAGATGGGCCGCTTCAGGGTTGCTGCCGACCGCATAGATATGACGGCCAAGTACTGTTTTTGTCGTGATAAAGTGATAGACAATTAATACGATTAAAATAATAATCATTGTCCATGAGAATCCATTATACCCTGCAAGAATCCACGTGATGTAACCGATCAGTGCAGAGACAAGGGTAAGCTGAATGATGAAAAGCGGCTTAGAGACAACATCGAAATTATATTTGATTTTGTTATTCCGGTTCTTGATTGTAGAGTAGATATAGTAAAGAATAAACACTGCTCCGATTAAAAGTGAGAGAAGGTGGAGCCCGCCAACTTCTGCAACTGAAGGGATATAACCGTTTCCGATCGCATTAAACGTGTCATTATCCACGTTAATGGTTCCGGATTTTTCAGTTGCCTGTAATAACGCTCCGCGGTAAATCAGCCAGCCGGCCAGTGTTGCCACGAAAGCAGGGATCCCTACTTTAGCAACAAGGAACCCTGTGATTGAACCTGCGAACATACCGAGCACCAGAATAATTGGAATCACCAGAAAGACAGGTAAATTATATTGAACTAATAAAATAGCAGCAATTGCGCCGAGGAATCCGGCAAGAAATCCGATTGATAAGTCAATGTGTCTGATGACAATAACAAGCATGACACCGACTGCGAGGACGGCGATATAGCCTGAGGAATCAATCAGGTTGCTGATGTTTCTAGACGACATGAATAAGCCGTCTGTCAGAATTGTAAAGATCAGCATAATGACAAGCAGTGCAATATACATACCGTAATCGCGGATATTATGCTTTAATAATCCTTTTGCTTCTTTAAATAGATTCATCGTTTTTCACTCCTATAGCGTGGCAAGTCCCATAATTTTTTCCTGGGTTGCTTCTTCTGAAGACAGTTCACCTTTAATTTCACCTTTTGCCATGACGTACACACGGTCGCTCATCCCGAGTACTTCCCCGAGCTCAGAAGAAATCATAATAATGCTCATACCGCTTTCAATCAGCTTGTTCATCACGGTGTAAATCTCAAGCTTGGCACCTACATCAATTCCTCTGGTTGGCTCATCAAGAATCAGCAGTTTCGGTCCAACAAAAAGCCATTTTCCGATTGATACTTTTTGCTGATTCCCGCCACTTAAATTACCGACCTTTTGTTCAATGGACGGTGTTTTAATGCCAAGCGATTTCCTGTATTCTTCAGCTGTCTTAATTTCTTCATTGTCATTAACAACACCATAATCTGACAGGTTTTTTAAATTCGAGATCGATATATTGTTTTTAATATCCTGAAGTAAAAACAGCCCGTCTCCTTTACGGTCTTCAGTTACATAAGCAATACCGGAATTGATGGCGTCACTCGTATGCTTAAACTGGATCTGATTTCCGTCGACTAACAGGTCCCCGGAAAGTTTGTATTTTTTTGAGTTACCAAAAATACTTAAAGCAAGCTCTGTTCTTCCAGCACCCATCAGGCCGGAAACACCGACAATTTCTCCGTAGTTGACATGAATGTTTACATTTTCTGCAACATTTCTTCCGAGTTTTGGATCATAGGCAGTCCAGTTCTTAAGTTCAAGCAGTCTATCAGGAGAAACAGGGTGATTTCTTTTAGGATATATATCTTCAATTTCACGGCCAACCATATTTTTGATAATGGCAGCCTCTGTTATTTCGCCTTTTGATGCATCAAGTGTACAGATGGTCTGCCCATCCCGGAGGACGGTCGCTTTATCTGCAATTGAGATTACTTCATTCAGCTTATGAGATATCATAATTGAAGTAATTCCCTGTTTTTTCAATTCTCTTAATAAATTCAGTAAGTTGGCACTGTCTTTGTCATTTAGCGCTGCTGTAGGCTCATCAAGGATTAGCAGTTTTACCTTCTTACTCAGTGCTTTTGCAATTTCAACTAGCTGCTGTTTTCCAACACCGATTTCTTTGATAAGTGTTTCGGGATTAATATGAAGGTTTACTTTATTCAGTAATTCCTTAGAGCGGACAACTGCTTCATTCCAGTCGAGCACGCCTTTTCGCTGCAGTTCATTACCGATAAAAATATTTTCGTAGATAGAGAGGTCAGGGAACAGGGCGAGTTCCTGATAGATAATGACGATCCCGCGGTCAACGCTGTCGCTGATTTTGTTAAACTGCTGAACCTGACCATCAAAATAGATATCGCCTGAGTATTCACCGTATGGGTATACGCCGCTCAGTACCTTCATCAGCGTGGATTTTCCGGCGCCGTTTTCACCTACAAGACAGTGGATTTCCCCTTTATCAACTTTAAAGTTAACGTTAGAGAGGGCTTTTACACCTGTGAATTCTTTGGATATTCCTCTCATTTCCAGAATTGGTTCGCTCATTTTCATGCCTCCTAAGCACCTGGCTTGAATGTAAAACATAGAGTAATCGTGACAGGGGAGGTAAGCCGGCACGATTACTCTGATGGTCACGTTATTCTAATCCTTCAAACTCACTTGCTTCATAGTAGCCTGAGTCGATTAGTTCTGCTTGAACATTTTCCTGGTCAACCACGATCACGTCTGTTTGTTTTGCATCTACTTCAATGCTGTTGTTATCATAAGTAGCTGTTGTTTCCGGTGTATTGCCGTCAAGTACGTCTACTGCCATACCCATTGCATCTTCAACAAGTGTACGTACGTCTTTGAATACTGTCATAGACTGTTTACCGTCAATGATATACTGGATCGATGCTTTTTCAGCATCTTGCCCTGTAATTGTATAATCTGTAATGGCTCCGTCAGAAGCAAATACGTCTGCGATTGAACGTGCAGTTCCGTCATTTGGTGCAAGAATTGAAACGTCACCTTTCATATCAGCGCCTGCAGATGTTAAGTGTGTTTCAGCTTTGTTTTTAGCTTCGCTTGGATCCCAGTTTGTTGTTACCTGGCCAAGAATGCTTCCAAGCTCGTCACGGCTTAATTCTGTCTTATCTTTTAAAGCTTCAGCTTCACTTGAGTTAGCGATCACGAATGTACCGTCTGCAATTTTTGGCTGCAGTACGTTCCATGCACCTTCAAAGAATAGGAATGCATTATTGTCTGATGCAGCGCCTGCATATAGGTAAAGAGGAATGCCTGAACCTTCAGCCTGGTCGATTAAATACTGCCCCTGTGCTTCACCAACAGCCACGCTGTCAAAAGTGACATAGTAGTCTACCGCTTCTGTATCTGTAATCAGACGGTCATACGAGATGACTGTGATGCCTTCATCCTGAGCTGCTTCAACAGCAGATCCTGCGGCTGTACCGTCGTGTGGAGCGATGATCAGTACATCCATGCCTTTACTGATCAATGTCTCAACATTTTCTTTTTCTTTAGCTGAAGAACCCTGACTGAATAAAATTTCAGTGGTATAATCAGAGTCTGATAGTGCATCCTTGAATCTTGTTTCATCCTGAACCCATCTCGGTTCGTCCTTCGTTGGTAATACGATGCCTACGTCAAGGCCGCTTCCATCGCCTGAACCCCCATCACTTCCACATCCTGCAAGACCAAATGTTAAGACTGCAGCTGAAAGTAAACCCAGTGCTTTTGATTTTTTCCCCATTGTTGTAAGACCCCTTTCAAAATGTTTGTTCATTACATGGTAAATATAGCATCGGGAAAAGAATTGAAAACGCTTTCTTATAGCAGTAAATTATCATCATGCTGTATTTTTTTAATATTTAGATAAATTTATATGAAAAAACTGCAGCCCATTCAGGCCGCAGTTTTTTAATCTGACTCATTGATAGATGTCTTTTTCCTCGTGAAAACCGTCTGCAATGACTGTTTCTTTGATGTTCGTCAGGTTTACAGGAACCGGGGGGAGGAGGATAGATGGGACATTGATTTTCCCGTTATTAATCGTACGATCTTCCTGAATCTCCTCACCCATTGCTAGCTTGATCGCGAGTTCAACAGCACGTTCGGACAAGTCGTCAATGCTTTTATACATCGTCAGGTTTTGGGTTCCCTCAACGATCCGCTTTACACCTGCAAGGTCTGCATCTTGTCCGGCGACGGGGACGCTGCCTGCAAGGTTGTGTGCAGCAAGTGCTTCTATTGCAGCTCCTGCAGTTGCATCGTTTCCAGCAATAACTGCATCAACTTGCTGGTTGTTCACCTCAAGCGCTGTTTTCATATTGGTTTTTGCCACTTCAGGTACCCAGTCTTTTGTCCACTGATTGAATACGACAGTGATATCACCCCTATCAATGTATGGCTTAAGCACTTTAAAGACTCCCTGCTTCATCAGGTGAGCGTTGTAATCAGTATCCGCTCCACCCAGGTAGACGTAATTCCCTTTTGGTACTAGCGCCGTCATCGCAGTTGCCTGCAGGATACCAATCTTTTCGTTATCATAGGATAAATATAAGTCCACTTCCGCGTTTCTAACAAGGCGGTCATAAGATAACACTTTGATCCCCGCATCATGGGCTCTTTCTACAATCGCTGCCATTGATTCTGCGTTGTGTGGGACGACAACCAGTACGTCAATCCCTTCACTGATCATCTTTTCTGTCTGCCAGACCTGCTTGACGTCATCTCCATTTGCCACAGTGACTTCTACTTTAACTCCAGCTTTCTCTGCAGCCTCTACAAAAAGATTGCGGTCCTTAAACCAGCGGTCTTCCTGAAGTGTATCCATTGAGAACCCGATTTTGATATCCTCAATTCTTTTTAATTCAGTCTCAGGCGGCGGTGTTACCTCTTTGATCTTTTCATCAGGTGTACAGGCGATCAGCAGAATGATCATCACCCAGCCCGATAACAGCAGGAATCGTTTATTCATGTACATACAGTCCTTTTCTGAAAGGTGATCACTTGACTGTTTTACTCCGGTAGGCAGTAGGAGAGAGATGATAGGCTTTTTTGAAGACCTTGCTGAAGTAATTCGGATCATGATAGCCGATTTCAATCGCAATTTCCTTCATGCTCTTCTCAGAATCTCTCATTAATTTTTTTGCTTTTTCCAGACGGCATTCAGTCAGAAAGCTGATATAGTTGATGCCGAGCTTTTCTTTGAATAGCTTACTGACGTAGATCGGACTTAAACCGGCTTCTTTACTAATGATCTCAAGTGATAGATTTTCATGGGCATGTTCAATAATATAGTGTTTGATCTGTTCGATCATATCGCCGTCAGTGTTTTTGGTGTGTGCCTGATGAGCATATTTCATCCGGTCAATCATATAGCTGGTTTCAGCTCTCAGCTGTTTATAGCTGTTGACCTGAATAGAATATACAGGCATATCAACTTCAATCCCCATATCAGAAAGAATGGAAGAGATCAGCCAAAGAATTTCCGCTATATGTTTCTGTGTCTTAATCATATCTCTGTTTTCCCGTTCATACTGATCTATACTTTCATTCACTTCTCCTGTTAAAAGAGGCCACTGCTCCTGACGCAGAAGTTTATCAAACTTCTGCTCATACGCTTTATAAGACTGAGAGTAGAAATCGAGCGTTAATGTCGGCATATCTGAATAAAACTGATATTTAACAGGTTGATGATAATTTCTTGTGGCAATCAGTGACTCCTGATAAGACTGTTTGATCCGATCGATCGGTTCGTAAACATCACCGATTCCAACAAACCATGTATCCTGCTCAGGTTTTCTAAGTGAGAGAATACGTTTTGCCATCGTTATGGCCTGATGACGGAACGACTCCCCTCTGTTCCGGAAAACAATGATCGGTACCTGTCTCCCGTTCATCGCTCCTGTCCAGCCGCTGCCGGTACTTCTTACCACTTCTTTTACTTTAGAGTAAGAACCTTTAGCTTCTTCAGGAATCAGCAGGTTCATGACAAACTTATTCCGTGTAATCGGAATGTGGAGCAGGTCGACAAGCTGATTCAAGTGAACTTCATGGACATGATCGAACAGCAGTTGTGTCACTACATCTGTCTCAAAGACGGCCATCGCTTTTTCAATCGTACTTTGATAGCGCTTACTTTCTTCTGAAGATTTTTTCTCAACACGGATTTTATCCAGTGCGTCTTCAACGATCTTCACGATTTCACTTACTTTGCTCGGCTTTACAATATAGTCGTGCACCCCGAGCTTCATCGCCTGCTGTGCATATTCGAATTTCGCAAAAGCAGTTACGAGAATAAATGTCGTATCCGGATGGGCCTGACGAAGCTGCTCAATCGCTTTAAGTCCTGAAATACCGGGCATTTGTATATCCATAAAAATGAGATCCGGCTTCAGCTGCTCACACATGTCAATCGCAATCCGGCCGTTGCGTGCCTGACTGATCTCGAGCTCAAAATGCCTGTTTAAAATCGTCTCTAGACCGTCGCGTTCCATCTGCTCGTCATCCACTATGAGGACTTTGATCATACGTCATACCGCTCCTTTCTTTTAAGATATATAGGGATATTTTTGTGCCGTGTCCGACTTTACTCTGAATATCTACAACCTTATCGCTCGCGTTAAAAAGCTTCAGGCGCTGAACTACATTTTTAAAACCGATACCGGTCCCTTTTTCACTGGTGACTGCGCGCGCATCCTTCAGCATCTCTATTTTTTCAGCAGTCATGCCAGGACCGTTGTCTTCAATTTCTACAACAACATGGTTCAGTGCGTGTCTGACCCGGAACAGGATGGTGCCCCCGTCTTCGCTCGGTTCAACGGCATGAATAATTGCATTTTCTACAATCGGCTGCAGGGTCATGCCAGGGATTTGAATATCGAGACATGTTTCATCAATATCAGCGATAAATGTCAGACGGTCCGTATATCTTGCTTTTTGAATCTGAATATACTGCTTTAGTACATGAATCTCTTCATGAAGGGCCGTAGGTTTATCCATGTGTCTCAGGTTATAGCGCATCAAATCAGCAATGCTGACTAACAGATCACTTGTTTCTTCTGACCCTTCAATATAAGCTTTTTTAGATAATGTGTTCAGCGTATTAAATAAAAAATGAGGATTAATCTGGCTTTGCAGGCTGAGCAGCTGACTTTCTTTCAGTAAATACTTACTTTCCTGCAGTTCAGCTTCAAGTCTTGCTTTTTGTTTCGTCTCAATAAAAAGGTTATTGATGTTAATCCGCATCTGTTCAAACGTTCCTGCTAAAATCGCTGTTTCATCCTTTGAATCTGCTTCAATTTCTTTATCAAACTGCCCTTTAGACAGCCGCTTCGCTGATTCCGTCAGTTTTTCAAGCGGCTTGGTAATCCTGAGGGAGAACCAGTAAGTAAAAAATAACAGCATCAGAATAATCGTAATTAGCAGCCATACGCCAAGCTCTGTCAGTTTTTCAGAACGGTCAATCATTTCCCGGTAGAAGATATCATACGTACGCAGTTCTTTATCAATCACAGAAAGTCTCATTTCTGATACATAATCCGCAATATGAATTGCTTCGTTCAAAGCAGATTTTGCTGTTTCAATTTCTCCTGAGATTTGAAAGTTCACTGAGCGCTCTGTCATTTCCACGAGACTGACTGTCAGGTTCGTATAATTCGTCAGTTCTGATTCGTTATCTGTATTTCTGAATGCAGTTACCTCGTCGTATAATTGACGCATACGATTTTTCCGCCGCTCAATTGTCCGGTAATTCGCGTCAGACGGATCAAGCAGATAAGCATTCAGCGAAGTGACCGTTTCTTGACTAACCATATTCAGTTCATTCATTACCAGATAGCGTTCTAGAATCTGATTATACTGATCCTGCATTTTTTGATTATAGTAAGTAAGTGAAATCCAGATAATCACCATAATGATCAGCACAACGATTGCCAGCAGCCATATTTTCTTCTGTAAATGTCTCATCGGTCTTTTAAATCCTTTATAATCCTGACCTCAGTAAAATAACCTTCGATATCGAGCGGCTGGCTTTCTTTTTGAAGCCAATCTGCCATCAGCTCTACGCTTAACTGTCCCATGTCTTCAGGAGCCTGCTCTACTACACCATCAATCTTCCCGCTCTCAAGCAATGCATAGGCACCGCGTTCTTCATCAAATGTGTATATGTAGTAAGGTTCTATCTTTCTTCTGGTCTCAATTTCTTTGACCAGCTCTTCAGTGAAAGATGCATTAACTGCCAGAAATGATGTGGCCTGCGGAAAGTGATTCAGCAGATCATTCACAGTCGATAAACCTTGCTCGCGGTCACCAATCTTGGCTTCGATCATCTCAATGTCAGGATAAGCAGCCAGAACATGCTTCACCCCGTCAAGCCGCTGACGCTGAAAATACTCGGGTTCACTATCCATCATCAGTATCACTTCACCAGTCGTACCCATATCATTGAGTAATTCCCGTGCCAGCAATTCGCCGGCTTCGAACTGGTCTGATCCTATATACGTTTTACGAAGGCTTTCTTCTTTCGGCACATCGTGGGCAACTGTGAGCACCGGAATACCGTATGAAGCCGCTTTCAATTTTGTCAGCTCTTTAAATTTTTCGTTATCGAGTCCCTGCACGATAATGCCATCAACCTTTGAGTAAATGGCGATTTCAACCTTCCTTAGAAAATCCTCTGTATTACTGCCATAAATACCGCTGACATCAAGGTCGACGTTAAATTCACCGGCTTTTTTCTCAGCACCGGCCGTCACATCCCGCCAGAAAGGATGATCGGTTTCATTTGTAATCAACACAATACGCGGCACATCTTCATCCTGTTCATCTCTATCAGGCAGGTCCCAGTCTGTATAAAAAACAGCTGCAGCAGCCTGAAAAGTAAAGTAGAACAGAAATAGACCAACAGCCGACACCATAAGAATCAAAAGCTTTCTCATACCAGGAAAGCATCTCCTTTTAGAATGAATTAATATTCAGTAAATTATAACAAAAGGAGGGAGGGGCGTATATCTCTGATTTTTTATAAAAAAATGGATAAAAGACTTAAAGAATTGTGAAACTTGTCATGAATAATCAAAAAGGTTAGAGAGTTGTTAAAAGGAGATCTACTATTAGGAATTGGGGACGTGCTCAAGCCCCCTTTTCAAAGCACCCTTCACATAAAAATGCAGCTTCATTTCTTAAATAAGCTTTAATTTCAGTGAACCCCTTTCTTTTTGGATAACGCAACTTTGCATACACCTGCTCATCTCCCTCGATTTCCTTCCCGCAGCTCATACATTTAGGTGGATCAAATAACATCTGGAAACCCTCCTGTTCTTTCCGTTTTTTGTAAGGTAAAATAAGTGTAGCTGAAAAGAAGGTTACTGACAATTCGTTTGGGAACAGGAAGGGAGAAATGGAGATGCTTAAGCAAATTGGACAAATAGGGGTACCGGTTAAAGATGTAAAGCGGGCAGCAGCTTTTTACCGGGATACTTTGGGGATGCAGCAGTTATTTGAGACTGAAAACATGTCATTTTTTGAGTGTGAAAGTGTGCGGCTGATGCTGACACTGCCTGAAAATGATTCGTTTGATCACCCGGGGTCTGTACTTTATTTCAACGTGATTGATATTGAAGAAACGTATCAGCAATTAGAGGATAAAGGTGTGGCGTTTCTGGATCAGCCGCATGTGGTTGCGAAGATGGATGAGACTGAGACATGGATGACTTTTTTCAAGGATACTGAAGGTAATACGCATGCTTTGATGAGTGAGGTGAAAGCTTGAAGAAATTGAACCGCCAGCAAATGATCATTGTTATTTTATCAATTGCAGTGGTCATACTTGCCGTGAGAGAAATCGAAGACCTGACTCAAACACCTGATAACAGTCTCGCTCTCTATCAGGAAATCGCTTTTGCGAACGATCTTGAAGCAGTTGGGTCATTGATGCTTGAAGGCTATGAAGAGAACTTTGACGCGGAGGCTGTGGAATATATGATGCGAGCGGACCGTATCGCACACGGGATCGGTCAGTTTACGCTGGTTGAATTCCATGATAGAACCTATATGATCGAAGCTTCTCCGGGAACCCAACAGTTACATATTTTGAATATCGAAGAGTTTCCTGAAGAAGTCAGGGTATATTTTCAGGAGGTTAATGAATAGTTTTTATGCCCGTACATAATCAGCCACTAAATGTACGGGCAATCACATTAAAACTTATAAGCTTCTCCATCTTCAGGCACGTGAAGCTGCGCTTCAAACCCTTTTTCCTCAGCAAAAGTCTTGAGCTCATCACGTGACAGGTCCCAGTGGTTGACTGCTTCCATATGAACCGCCACAATCATTGCTTTCGGTGCAGCATTGACTGTTTTATAGACATCTTCTTTTCCCATCACGAGCGAACCGCCCTCAAGGAATTGGTTGTCCCCGGCATTGACGACGATCACATCTGGCTGATGGCTCATAATTTCCTGATCAACGCCTTCATACCAGACCGTGTCCCCAGCTACATAAAGCGTTTTTTCACTTGAATGTATAAAAACGACGCCTGAAACATGCCCAAGCATTTTAAGGATTTCCCCTCTTCCATGTTCTCCGACCGTTTTGATCAGCTTGACGCCTTCAAATTCAGTTTGTTCAGTCAGTATTTCAAGATTTTCAAAACCATCCGCTTTCACTTTCTCTAAATCTTCTTCATTCTGAACAAACACCTTCAAATCTTTAGGCAATGCATGCTTAGCGGCTTCATCATAATGATCAAGGTGCAGGTGCGTTAAAATCACTGCATCAACGTCCTGGACAATGTCATCTAACAAAATCGGCAGTTCCACGAGCGGGTTATTCTGGTCCTGTCTTGCCGCGTTTTGAAATGGAGGATAAGCTCCTTTTTCTCCTAAAAAAGGATCGACAAGAAATTTTTTGCCTGCATAGTGCACAATCAGTGTTGCGTTGCGGATTAATTGTATTTCCATGGCGTATCATCTCCTGTATGACCAAATGTCTTTATTTACTTTTATCCTGAGACACAATTGTTCATGCTCACCGGTGCTGGTCGATCAAAATTGGATTGCCATCGGGATCTTCCAGTGTCATACTCGCAGGTCCTGAGCCGCTTTCATCTGCTTCACTTGTTAATTGAATACCAGCTGATTTAAGATGCTTTTGCAGATCACGTATATCTGTAAATGAATCCAGATTCTCTGCATTCTGATCCCAACCTGGGTTGAACGTTAACAGGTTCTTCTCGAACATCCCCTGAAACAAACCGATCACAGTTTGTCCATTTTTTAAAATCAGCCAGTTCTGTTCAATGTCGCCGCCCAACGCCTGAAAACCCAGTTTTTCATAAAACTCTTTTGACGCGTGAATATCTTTTACAGCCAAACTCATAGAAAATGCACCTAATTGCATATAATCGCCCCCATCTTAAATGATTTTGTGTTCTATACTATAAAGGTTTCGACAACAGGCGTTGGAAGTCCTTTCGTAATCAGGCTAATCATTGTCCAAATACAAATTGTAAATATATTCCCCTCTTGACACTTCTGAAAAGCCCTTATACAATACGTGTAACCGGTTACATAAAAACTCTTTTCAAGTAACCGGTTTTCTAAAACCAAACGTGTAACCGATTACATAAATTCGGGGTGTGGTGAAATGGCAACGATTAAACAGGTAGCTCAGCATGCGGGTGTATCAGTCGCAACGGTTTCAAGAGTGCTGAATGATAAAGGATATGTGCATGAAGATACGCGGAAGGCAGTGCTGAAAGCGATCGAGGAACTTCAATATAATCCGAACAGTGTGGCGAGGAGCCTTTTTAAGAAATCCTCGAACACCATTGGTCTTTTAATTCCTGACATCACAAACCCCTTTTTCCCTCAGCTGGTCAGAGCGGTTGAAGATGTGATGTATCCAAAAGGGTATACGACGATCCTTTTTAACAGTGATGAGAATATCCAGCATGAGCTTGATTATCTAAAAGGCATGACATCGAAGTATATTGATGGTGTCATTGTCGTTTCTAACACGCTGAAGTGGGAGCACCTGGAGTCACTTACCGTGCCAGTCATCGCACTTGACCGTCATATAGATGACAGAATTGCCTCTGTCACCATTGATAACTATGAAAGCAGTTTTAAAGCACTTGAATTTCTGGTTGAAAGGGGCTGCCGGAAGATTGCGCATTTAGCCGGTCCATCCCACGTTTTTACTTCAAGTGAAAGATTAAGAGCATACAAGGATTTCACACAGAAACGTGGTCTTGAAGAAATGATTCAGGAAGGTTCCTATGAGCTTCAGAGCGGGATGCTGAACACGATGCAGCTGCTGACAAAGCACCAGCAGGTCGATGCGATTTTTGCAGGGAATGATGTGATGGCAATCGGTGCACTGAAAGCGGCTGCCAAGCTTGGAATCGAAGTACCTAAAGAACTTTCAGTGATGGGCTTTGACGGTGTGGAATGGGGTACAGCGGTTACGCCGGAACTCAGCACCATGCAGCAGCCGATCTACCAGATTGGGAAGAAAGCAGCTGAGATGTTGCTCCAACGACTTGAAAATCCGGGATTGGTACCCGAGCATATTAGACTGAATGCAGAACTAACAGTCAGACAGTCAACGAAATAAGGAGTGATCACATGATTACAGTAGCAGGCAGTTTGAATATAGATCTTGTGACAGAAGCTGAGCGTTTTCCGCTTCCTGGAGAGACCATTTTAGGTACCGGTTTCTCCACTGTGTTTGGTGGAAAAGGCGCGAATCAGGCCGTTGCGGCAGCAAGGCTTGGTGGACAGGTGAAGATGACTGGGAAGGTTGGAAATGACCTTTACGGAGAAAGTTATCTTGAGTATTTAAAGAAAGAACGTGTTGATGTATCAAATGTGAAACCGGTTACACATTTACCTACAGGCACTGCATCGATTGTGGTGGCAGAGCAGGATAACCAGATTATTGTGGTGGCCGGGGCAAATGGAGATGTAGATGGAGACTTTATAAAAGAAGAAATGACCGGTTCAGAAAAAGGTGTTCTGCTGGTTCAGCTCGAGATTCCGGATGAAGCGGTTGAAGCAGCGATGAAGACGGCGAAAGAAAATGGCAGCATCGTGATTTTGAATCCGGCACCATTCAAACCGCTGCCTGCAGCATGGTGGGAGCTTGCAGACTATATCACACCAAATGAACACGAGGCAGCTGCCCTTAAGAAGGAAAGTAACTTTCATGAAGCATACAGAGAAAAGTTAATTGTCACGCGAGGCAGTGAAGGCGCAAGCTTTTTTGAAAACGGTGAAGAAGTGATGGTACCGGCACCAAAAGTAACGCCGGTTGATACAACAGGAGCTGGCGACACATTTAACGGAGCGCTTGCAGCATTTCTGGATCAGGGGCTTTCACTTAGGCAGGCTGTTGAAAAGGCAGTAAAGGCAGCGAGTATGTCAATTGCAGCGCTTGGTGCACAAAGTGCGATGCCAACACTCGAGCAGCTTGAAGGAGGCACGGATCATGCGGAAAAGTAACTTTTTAAACAGTGAGATTACGAAAGTGCTGGCTGATCTTGGTCATACAGATACAGTCGTCATTGCTGACTGTGGTCTTCCAATCCCGGATCACGTGAAAAGGATTGACCTGTCTCTCACACTTGGAATCCCAGATATCGAAACGGTTTTAAAAGCGGTCAGCAATGAGATGGAAGTTGAGTCGGTAACGATTGCTGAAGAGGCAGACGCTCAAAATCAATCATTTAGCCATTTAGTAAATGAACAATTCAAGTCAATAGAAAAAGTATCACACGAAGAATTCAAACAGCAGACCGCTTCAGCAAAAGCAGTCATCAGGACAGGAGAACATACGCCATACGCAAACATTATCTTGCACGCGGGGGTGATCTTTTGAGTAAGCCAATCATTGAAATGTCGGATATTCACAAATCCTTTGGGCCGGTTGAGGTGCTGACCGGTGTCTCGTTTGACCTGAAGCCTGGTGAAATTCACGCGCTGATGGGTGAAAACGGGGCAGGAAAATCAACATTGATGAAAATTCTCACAGGTATTCACCCGAAAGATAAGGGAGAAATCATTTACAAAGGAAAGAAAACAGCTTTTAAAAATCCAAAAGAAGCTGAAAAAGCGGGCGTCAGCGTGATTCATCAGGAGCTGAATATTATTCCTGAGCTGACCGTTGCAGAAAACTTCTTTTTAGGAAAAGAAAAAACGGCCGGTAAGACAGGTGTTTTGAGAAACAAAGAAATGAATGAAGAAGCAAAAGCGTGGCTGATGGAGCTTGGGATCAAGCTAGATCCTAAGAAATCGGCTGCTGAATGTTCAGTTGGTCAGCAGCAGATGATCGAGATTGCAAGGGCTGTATCTGCTGACAGTGAAGTCCTGATTATGGACGAACCCACAGCTGCGCTAACAAAAAAAGAAATTGATGTCCTGTTCAATGTGATGAATGGTCTCAGAAAGAAAAACGTCGCAATTGTGTACATTTCTCACCGGATGGAAGAGATCTTCAGTATGTGCGACCGGATTACTGTACTGAGAGATGGCGCTTCTGTTGGCACCAGAGTCATTAAAGAAACGAACTTTCAGGAAGTTGTCAAGATGATGGTTGGACGCGAGCTTGGTGAACAGTTTCCTGAAAGAAAGGTGACACCGGGTAAAGTGCGGCTGACGGTTGAAAACCTGACGTCATCCACCGGAGTCAAATCGGCATCATTTGATTTGAAAGAAGGAGAAATCCTTGGCGTTGCCGGACTCATGGGTGCCGGAAGAACAGAACTGATGAGAGCGCTGTTTGGTGCTGATAAAAGCTCAGGGCTCATTCAGATTGAAGGAAAAACGCTGAGTAAGCCGACGCCCAAAAAGTCAATCCGTGCCGGAATGGCATTTGTCACAGAAGACCGTAAAGGTGAGGGGCTGATTTTGAATCAGACAGTCAGAGAGAACCTGTCAACTGCTCAGTTCAACAATATTTCCAAATGGAGCCTGATGAACGCAAAGAAAGAACAGACTTCAGCTGTTGAACTGATTGAACGGCTCCGAATCAAAACTTCAGGGCCGGAGCAGGAAGCGAAGTCGCTCAGTGGAGGTAATCAGCAGAAGATCGTCATCGGCAAATGGCTTGCGACGAACCCTTCCGTACTGATTCTTGATGAACCGACAAGAGGTGTGGATGTCGGGGCGAAAAAAGAGATCTATCAGATTATGAATGATCTGACTGCAAAAGGTGTGTCTATCATTATGGTGTCATCAGAGCTTCCTGAAATCCTTGGTATGTCAGACCGGATCCTCGTGATGCATGAGGGGAAAGTGACCGCCATCATGAACCGGGCTGATGCGGATCAGGAAAAAATTATGACAGCAGCAACAGGAGGAGAGTAAATTGAAAAACTCAGGTATTATCCAAAAAATCGGTCCTTTCCTTGGATTGTTACTGATCGTTGTCGTGCTATCCATTTTAAGCCCGAACTTCCTTGATCTTAACAATATCCTGAATATTTTAAGACAGGTATCGATTAACGCACTAATCGCATTTGGCATGACGTTTGTTATTTTAACCGGTGGAATTGACCTGTCAGTCGGCTCGATGCTTGCGCTTGGTGCAGCACTCACTGCGGGTGCAATGACGTCAGGTTTTGATCCGATTCTGGCTATTTTAATCGGTTTACTGATCGGTGCAGCAATGGGTGCCTTTAACGGAATCATTATTACAAAAGGTAAGGTTGCGCCGTTTATTGCAACACTCGCAACAATGACGATCTACCGCGGGCTGACGCTTGTGTATACAGAAGGCCGTCCTGTGACGGGACTTTCAGATGCATTCTCTTTCCAGATGATTGGTAAAGGATATGTCTTCGGGATTCCATTCCCGGTTATTACGATGTTTTTAGCGTTTGGTGCTCTATGGTTCATCCTGAAGAAAACAACATTCGGCCGCGGTGTGTACTCAGTCGGCGGTAACGAAGAAGCTTCAAGGCTTGCAGGGTTAAATGTAGATCGCATCAAAATCGGTGTCTATACGCTGACAGGTGTGCTGAGCGTGCTGGCAGGAATTATCCTCACATCACGTCTGAACTCAGCGCAGCCGACAGCCGGTACTGCATATGAACTGGATGCGATTGCTGCTGTTGTATTAGGCGGAACTAGCCTGACTGGAGGCCGCGGGTGGATTGTCGGTACGTTAATCGGTGCTTTGATCATTGGTGTCCTGAATAACGGACTCAATCTAATGAATGTATCTTCTTTTTACCAACAAGTTGTAAAAGGCGGCGTGATTCTGCTGGCGGTACTGCTGGACCGGAAAAAAGCTGCTTAATTATAAAAACTATTTTAAAAGGAGTGTTTGAAAATGAAGAAAAGATTATTTCTAACGTTGATGCTGATGATGTCACTGGTTTTGGCTGCATGTTCTCTGGACTCTCCAGGTTCTGAAAGTGAAGGTTCAGGAAGCGATGAAGGTGGCAGTGAAGGAGCAGGCACAATCGGATTTTCGATTTCAACTTTAAACAACCCGTTCTTTGTGACATTGGCAGAAGGTGCTGAAGCCCAGGCTGAAGAAGCTGGTATGGAGATTACAGTGGTAGATGCACAGGACGATCCGGCAAAACAGGCGAGTGATATCGAAGACCTGATTCAGCAGGGAGTAGACATCATTCTTGTGAACCCGACTGATTCTGCAGCAGTAGCAACAGCGATTGAATCAGCAAACAATGCTGATATTCCGGTCATTACAGTAGACAGAAGTGCTGAAGGCGGAGAAGTTGTGACACACATCGCCTCTGATAACGTTGAAGGCGGACGTCTTGCAGGGAACTTTATTATTGAAGAGCTTGGCGGATCAGGTAACGTTGTAGAGCTTGAAGGAATTTCAGGATCTTCAGCAGCACGTGAGCGTGGAGAAGGTTTCAACGAAGTAATTGGTGAAAGTGATATTGAAATTGTTGCGAACCAGACAGCAAACTTTGACCGTGCAGAAGGACTTTCTGTTATGGAAAATATTATTCAGAGCGGTGCGGAATTTGACGCAGTATTTGCCCACAATGACGAAATGGCACTTGGTGCTGTAGAAGCACTTGAAGCAGCAGGCATGTCTGATGTGATGGTTGTCGGCTTTGATGCGACAAATGATGCAGTAGCTGCAGTAGAAGAAGGAACAATGGCAGCAACAGTTGCACAGAAGCCGAACGAAATCGGAATCAGCGCGATTGATACAGCACAGGCTGTTCTTAATGGTGAAACGGTAGAGGAATTTGTACCGGTTGAGCTTGAGCTTGTGACACAGTAAAGATTTGACCCCTTACATTCGTTTGGATGTAAGGGGGTTTTTGATACTGAAGACTGAGATTAGTGTTTTCTAAAAGTGATTCTTCTGTGTATAGGGGCAGGACTTATACAGAAGAATTAACCTGACTTATTTACTTTTCACTTTATCAATTCCTGCTATAAAAACGTCTATCATACGTTTTATGCTGATATCCAGATCAACCGGCAAACCAAACCCATGATGTTGATCTAAAGAAGCGAATCCATGCAGGATACTCCGTAAACCACGCGCTGCATGAATAGCGTCCTCACCCTCCAGTTGATAATCATTCAGCAACTTAACAGCCATGTCTACGATTCTGGTAGTGACTTTTTCAGCTTCGGGACTTACAAGGCCTTCTCCCGCCCAAAGCGTAGCCTCATATAAGCCAGGGTGTGTTCTGACAAATTGAATATAAGCCAGGCTGAAAGCGTGAATAGCATTATCACCTGACTGATCACCGAGTGAATGGGTGAGGTGATGGTGTAACGCTTCTAATCCATGAACGGCTAAAGCTTTTCGCAGTGCTGTCAGGCTTTCTATGTGATTATATAAAGATGGCGTACGAATACTGAGTTTTTTTGCAACTGTCGCCAACGTTAAAGCGTGTATGCCTTCTTCATCAACAATTTCTCTGGAAGTTTGTATAATAGACTGCAGTTCAATTCCCGGTTTCCGAGCCATAAAGGTCCTCCGTTTACGATTTCCTCAAAGTTTTTTCAAATGCAATGATCGCACGGTCAATCTCATCAGCAGGTTCTATCAACATAGGTCCGTGACCAACTGCTAGAAGGGATGGGTTCAGACTGTGGATCTTAACCGCACTAGCTAAAGCCTTTTCTTTACTCCAGGTAGCTAGTGCAGGAAACGGAAATAAGGGCTTTAAATGACCGGATACAGCAATTCCTCCCCGGGTTTGAAATGCGTCACCGGCAATGATTGCACCAGTCCGTTCATCAATCAATGATGTCGACCCTGGTGAGTGTCCTGGGGTTTGAATTGCCCTGAGTGAGCCGATTTTATCCCCTTCCTTTATAAGGAAATCAGGGTGTGTACGAATTTTCCCTGCCTTTGGAATGCCACCTTTTACCGGATTTTGTGTTTCATTTTCAACTGAAGAACGGTCCCCTGCCAGCAGTCTGCTTTCTTGTTCAGACATATACACTTTTGCATAAGGCAGGCTCTCCTTTAATCGATCCAGCGAACCAATGTGATCGCTGTGAGCATGGGTTAACACAATCTGTGAGATTGGCTTTCCGATTGACTCAGCTGCTTTTAAAATGGTTGAGCTGCTGTTTGGTAATGCTGTATCAATTAGTGTCAGTTCATCAGACTCTTCGATCAGATAACAATTAACCGGGAACAGATTCGGGTAAAAACTTAGCTGGTGAATAAACCCCTTACTGGTTAGTTTCATCTGTTTCTCCCCTTTAACTAATGGTATTAGTTCTATGTTAACTAATATCATTAGTTAACGCAAGTTAAAGTTTCTGATTGGTGTGGAAGTTATTTCAATTCAGGTATTGTTTTTCTTCTGTTTATGTCTATAATAGGTAAAAACAAACGTCAATGACAAAGAGAGTAGCTTGCTGTGGGTATGAAGCGAACCGGGGGTGGTGGGAGCCTGGTTGTGAAGCAGGGAGTGAAGCGCACTTTGGAGATGTAGGTCTGAAACAGAAGTAGGAGCTGCCGGGGAGAACCCCGTTATCAATTTGAGTGGTTGTGAAAACAATGAGAGTGGTACCACGGACGAATCAGACGCCCGTCTCTTTTCCTGTATGGAGAAGAGACGGGCGTTTTTTATTTTGAGGAGGAATGTTGATGGACTATCAATCGTTATTTGCAGCAGCGTTATACAAACAATTAAAGGAGCAGCTGGATCAGGAAAAGATCTGTCAGCTGATAGAAAAGCCTAAATATAGTGAGATGGGTGATTTTGCATTTCCGTGTTTTGAACTGGCGAAGATTTTCAGGAAGTCGCCTAATCAGATTGCGGGCGAACTGGCTGAACAGCTTGAATGTCCACCTCTTTTTGAAAAAGTTGAGGCAGTCGGGGGCTATGTGAATGTGTTTTTAAATCAAATGGAGGTATCAGCTTCAGTCGTTGCAAAAGTAATTCAGCGAAAAGAGCAATACGGCAGTCTAAATCATGGAAACGGGGAAGTCATTACAATTGATTTCTCTTCACCGAATATTGCAAAGCCCTTTTCAATGGGCCACCTGCGCTCAACGGTGATCGGTCATTCGCTTGCACGGATTGGTGAGAAGAATGGATTTGGTGTTGTGCGGATTAATCATCTCGGTGACTGGGGAACGCAGTTTGGCAAGCTGATTGCGGCTTATAAGCTCTGGGGAAATGAAGAGAAAATCCGTGTAAATCCAATTAAAGAGCTTCTGACGCTCTATGTAAAGTTTCATGATGAAGCGGAGCATGACGCGTCACTGATTGATGAGGGTCGCCTTTGGTTTAAGCGTCTGGAAGATGGTGATCAGGAAGCACGCGAACTCTGGAAGTGGTTCAGAGAGGAGTCACTGAAGGAGTTTAACAGTATTTATGAGCTACTCGGCGTGACGTTTGATTCAACGCAGGGAGAGGCTTTTTATAACAATAAAATGGAACGAGTTGTGCAGTTGCTTGAGGAGAAACAGCTTTTGAAGGAGTCGGATGGTGCGCTGGTTGTGGAGTCGGCAGAAGAAATGCCGCCTTGTCTGATTAAAAAGAAGGATGGTACGACGCTTTATGCGACGCGTGATCTGGCAGCAGCGATTTATCGTCACGAGGCTTACGGGTCATCCCGGTCGCTCTATGTCGTCGGCAATGAGCAGACGCTGCATTTCAAACAGCTGTTTGATGTGCTTGGAAAAATGGATTATGAGTGGAGTCAGGGTCTGAAGCATGTTCCGTTTGGCATGATGCTGAAAGACGGAAAGAAGATGTCTACGCGAAAAGGGAAAGTTGTGCTGCTTGAGGAAGTGCTGAAGGAAGCGGTAGACCTTGCGCGTCAGAATATTGCAGATAAGAATCCTTCTCTGACTGACAAAGAGCGGGTTGCATACCAGGTAGGAACGGGCGCTGTCATGTTTCACGATTTGAAAAATCACCGCCTGAATGACGTGGAGTTTTCACTTAATGCAATGCTTAAATTTGAAGGAGAGACAGGACCTTACGTTCAATACACGCATGCGCGGGCTTCTTCTATTTTGAGAAAAGGTGGCTATGAGGAAAACACTGAGGCATTGGCTTTTGTAGATGATCAGGCATGGCGAGTGGTTAAGGGTCTGATGGATTTTCCGGAGGCGGTCAAGCGTTCATTTGATGGGAATGACCCTTCTCAGGTAGCGAAATATATACTGGATTTAGCAAAATCGTTTAACCAGTATTACGGCAATGTGCGGATTCTGGATGCAGTTGAAGGAAGACAGGAGAAGCTGTCGCTGGTTCATGCTGTAAAGGTTGTCTTGAAAGAGAGTATGTATTTACTTGGGCTGGAGGCACCTGAGGAGATGTAAGGCTTATTCACTTTTAATTACTATTAAAAATTATTCTCGGTGGGAATATATGTTCTCATCAGAGGGAATTAAAGTAGTACTTATGAATTTTAAAGGAGGATGCGTGACATATGAAAGATGTATCAAGCTGGCCGATCATTGGTTACGGTGAGAATAGTACATTAGAAAAATTTGAAATCGTTTCTCCTGATGAGCGGTTGAAATCAATTATGAATTCTCCAAAATTGATGCACAACTTATATAAAAATACTCTGCTGAAAATTGGTTTAGATAATAATCAATCTCCAAAAATTAAAGTGTCTACGATTTTACATGCGTTGAAAACCAGTTATCCAGAGTTCTCAGGCTGCTTTGCGAAAAAATTAGAGAACTTTGACATGGAACAATTAAAAGGATATTGTGCAAACCTTCCGTTGATATCAGACGTTAGGAAAAAGTTTATCTTTGAATTTATATCATATAGACGGCAACAATTATTAAGTGAATTGAAGGGGGTGACTGAGAAATGAACAAAATTAAGTCCTTATTATTAGTCTGGAAAAACCATAAAAACGATTTGTATTATCATATCGGGACGCTATCGTTTAATGGTGAAGTGTACACATTTGAATATTCTTTCAATAGTGACTCCACCAGAAATGTAAAGGCTGCTATTGATAACGGGTATACTGGTCACCCTGCATTTCCATCTTTAGATAAGGTTTATACTTCCGATCATTTATTTGAGGCATTTAATCGCCGGATTCCAGATCAGTCGCGAATTGGATATGAGAATTTATTATCTGACCTTAATTTGACAAACGAAGCAGATCGTATGGATATACTTAAGGCTACCAGAGGTGCATTAGCCAATGATCCTTATACATTAATCACCTTCTTCATAAGGAATCAGCTTAGATATTTTGACCTTAATACAGGAAAGACAGAGTCAAAAATGCTCTGTCCTTCCTTTATGGATTCGTCTTAATCTTATCATTAAACAAATTCGGTTCGTCAGTCTGTACGATTTTATGACGGTTCGTTTCTTTTATAAAAATGCTTTTATACCGAACTTCACCGCCGTCATCTTTGAACAGAATGACACGTTCCCCGGTATTGTCCTCTGCAACTTCCGCCTGAACATGTTCCATATTTATGTACTGCGTCAGGTTTTCATATTCTGGAAAATCATTTAAGTCTCCTTCGCCTGCTGATGAGCTGCAACCGGCAATGAATAGTATACTGAATATGAACGCTAATACTAATTTTCTCATCGTTTCTCTCCTTTTAATCTCTCTCACTCTGTATATTAGTCTTCTATTATAAGATTAAACTGGGAATAAGATTAGAATTTGATGAGAAACCATCATTTGTATGTGTAATAATCCTGCGCATGATAAACCTGAAATCCACATGATTCGTAAAGCTTCAAAGGGCCTTTATTTTCTGCTTCCACTTCAAGGTGGATCTCGCGTCCGTCTTCCTGAAGCAGATGCAGCACGCTTAATAACGCATTTTTGCCAATGCCTTTCCCTCTTAATGAATTAGACACAACAAAACCGTAGAGCCAATACTGATCATTCATGACATGAACTCTAAGCTTACCTGCAGGCTGTCCTTCCCATTCAATCATATAGGAAGTGGTTGATTCATTTGCAGACTCTCCATCAAAGAACTGTTCGACTTCTTCACGCGGGATTGAAAAGCCGTCTGCGTCCAGGTCGATCTGGAATGCCCGGTCAGCTGGCTGCGCCTTACGCAAAGTGAGTTTTTCAGATGGAACAGCTATCACTGTTTGATCCCATTTCATCTGGTATTCTGTCATTTTGTATACAGCATCCGTTTTTTGAATAAATGCCTGTCCGGAAGCTGATGAAGCGGGTGTATTCAGTAAAACAGTCTTATATCCTGCTTCGCTCATAAACCTGAATGCTTTTGTCAAAAGGGCTGTGAAAATCCCCTGTCTTCTGAAATCAGGATGAACCATTCCGCACACTTCAGCAGTCGCACCAAGTTCATATACACCGAGAAATCCGATTAGCTGCCCACTTTCGGTATGGAGAAAGATTTTTACACCCTGCCCGCTTTCAATCGTATTTTCATTGAGCTTCAGCTGGACCCCATCGAATTGCTCGCATATCGTTTTCAGTACTGTGACTTCTTTCAGTATCTCTGACATGTGATCACTTCTTTTCTTTATAAAATACTCTACGTGGTCATTTTATTATACTTTGAAAATTGCCGGAAGATTTTTGTACTTATAAATGACATAATGCTAAAATAAGGGAATACATAATCAATGCTGAAGGAGAGATTCCGATGAAACTCGCAGAAGCACTTATTACCCGTGCGGATTATCAAAAGAGAATTGAACAATTAAGGCACCGTCTGATCCAGAACGCAAGAGTGCAGGAGGGTGAGGAGCCGAATGAAGATCCGAAAGAACTGCGGCAGGAGCTCGAACAGATCCTGAAACAGCTGAAAACGCTCATCCAGGACATCAACCGGACCAATTTACAAACACCATTTGATGACAAGCGATCACTGGCTGATGCACTGACAGAACGCGAGCTGATCGGACAGGAACGGCGTATTTTCAGTGAGCTTGCTGAGCAGGCTTCCGTGCGTCATGACCGTTATTCACGTTCAGAAATCAAATCGGTTTCTACCATCAATGTGAAGGAAACGCAGAAGCGTGTTGATGATCTTTCTCAGGAATATCGAAAGCTTGATACGAAAATTCAGGAGCTGAACTGGCTGACTGAATGTGTGAAATAAATGGTAGCAGGTAACGATTGAAAAGGCGAGTACCAACCCACCAATGGGTAAATTGGAAGCTCATTTTAATGGTACGGGTTCAGGGGCAGCCCTAATGGTTCGAGTCCTGTGTGACAATTCAAGCCCAGTACAATGTACATGATGACAATAACAATATACAAATCACTACCAGGTGCTGATTTTCATATCGTGAGGGTGGGTATGGGGCATAAAACTTCCGGCAGTTTCCGGGAGTTTTTTTATGTCTTAAGGGCTTTTTAGCGCTTGGAACATAGCTGATCACCAGGTATGATTAGAACGGAACTGATTTTACTGAAAAATCAATCAATTATCATCGGAGGTATAGGGATGGGAAGACTTGTACATTTTGAAATTCACGTTGAAGACATGGAAAGAGCAAAAAAGTTTTACGGTGAAGTGTTTGGATGGACATATCAGGACTGGAGTGAGTATGCGGGGATGCCTTACTATGGTGCTGTGACCGGTGATGATCGTGAGCTTGGGGTAAATGGTGCACTCATGCAACGCCAGGGTCCTGCGCCGGAACCGAACCAGCCGGTAAATGGCTTTACGTGTACGATGAATGTAGAGGATTTTGATGCCACTGAGCAAAAGATACTTGGTAACGGAGGCACGGTTGCCCTTGCGAAACATGCATTACCAGGAATGGCATGGCAGGGGTACTATAAAGATACGGAAGGCAACATTTTTGGCGTTCATCAGCCTGACGAGCAGGCACAATAACATAAGGGGGCTGTCTTTGATTAATCAGAGATGGTCCCTGATTTATTTTACAAAAGTTACTTTTAAATGATGAGGTGTTACATATGAAAATCCGAGAAAAAGGGGTTAATATCGGCAGGCTACAGGTTGGTAGGAAAAACTGTATCACAGATGTTAAAGGGATAAAAGTTGGTCACGTTACACTCGATCATGAAATAGGCGATAGAGGTGATCGCGCCTGTACAGGAGTGACCGCAATTCTTCCGCGCGAAGGCAACCTGTTCCGGGAAAAAGTAACGGCTGCAAGCTATGTCCTGAACGGCTTTGGTAAAACAACCGGACTAGTACAGCTCAATGAACTGGGCGTGCTGGAGTCACCCATCATGCTGACCAATACATTCGGTGTTCCAGCAGTCACTCAAGGAACGCTTGAATATATGCTTAATGAGAGTCCTGAAATCGGTGATACTACTGGCACTATTAATGTCGTAGTCGGTGAATGTAATGACAGCTACCTGAACTCGATTCGGAAGTTTCCGGTTAAGCCTGAGCACGCAATTGAAGCGCTTAGGCGTGCTTCTGCAGAACCTGCTGAAGAAGGTGCTGACGGAGCCGGAAAAGGAATGGTCTGCTTTGGTTATAAAGGTGGTATCGGTACTTCTTCGAGAGTTGTGCAGGAGGCGGATAACTCATACACGATTGGCGTGCTGGTCCTCAGTAACTTTGGTCAAAAAGAAGAATTCCTAAGTGGAAAATATGGAGTTTCATCAAAAGGAGAGGGCATAGTTGAAACACCAGACGGCTCCATTATGATTGTCCTTGCAACAGATGCACCACTCAGCGACAGACAGCTTCAAAGAGTAGCGAAGCGCTGCGGGATCGGTCTTGGCAGAACAGGCAGTTATTTTAGTCATGGCAGCGGGGATATTGTCATCGCCTTTTCAACCGCACATAAGATTCCGCATGAATCAGCTTCAGCCGTGGAGACAAGAAAGCAGCTGAGGGAAGATCATCCGGTGATGAATCAACTATTTACTGCGGCTGCAGAAGCGACAGAAGAAGCGATTTTGAATTCACTTTGTCAGGGCGAGACGACGCGGGGAAGAGATGGGCGTGTGGTTGAGGGGTATGAGTTTACATAAGGAATCATCAGTCAGTTCGAACAATCGAACTGGCTTTTCTTTTATATAAATAACGCTTAAGAAGTAATAGGTATTAAATCCAAAAATATGTAAAATAGAATCGGTTTATATAGTATAATAGACACAAATGTCGAAAAGTGGAGGGTTTCAAATGGCATATACAGTACCGGAAACGATTAGATCAACAGCGACTGCGGGCGAACGGCTGCTGTTCAGAACGTTAAAAGATTACCTGCCTGACGATTATATTGTGTACTACGAACCGAACGTGTTCGGACGCCGACCTGATTTTGTCATTGTGGGTCCGGACCTTGGGCTGGTTGTGCTCGAAGTGAAGGATTACACGAAAGGAACATTGTTTCAGCTGAATCAGGATGAGTGGATCATTGTATCTTCTTCAGGTGAACAGGTGAAAACAAAAAGTCCAATGCTGCAGGCACGGGAGAATATGTTTCATCTCGTTAATGCGTTAAAAAAGGACAAAAGTCTGCTTCAGCTGGAAGGGAAATTTGCGTCTTACTTAAAGTTTCCGTATGGATCAGGTGCTGTATTTACACGTTTGACCCAAAAAGATTTTATTCAACATGATCTATACCGTGTTGTAGATCCATCTCTTTCATTAACAAGGGATGAAATTAATCCGGATGATGAATCATTTTCAGAGGAAAATCTGATTGAAAAGATTTTAAATATGTTTACCGTACCTTATCGTCTGCGGGAGCCGTTATCGAAAGCAGATATTGATGCCATTCGCTATCACCTGTTTCCTGAGGTGCGGATCAGCGCAGAGTTTAAGCCGGCCTCACCGTATCAGGATCAGCTCCTGTTATCTTTACACAATGTAAAAGCAATGGACCTGCACCAGGAAAATATGGCCAAGCAGATTGGGGATCAAAACAGGCTGATCCGAGGTGTGGCGGGAAGCGGTAAAACGCTGGTACTCGCAAGCCGCGCAAAGCTGCTGACCAAAGATCATCCTGACTGGAAGATTCTCATTCTATGCCACAACATTTCACTCTCACGCTTTATTGAGCAAATGGTTTCTCAAATGATGACAGAACCGGATAACCTGTTTGATTTTGATGAAGAGTCTGATCGTACAAAACATCAGATTGAAGTGAGGAATTTCCATGCCTGGCTGAAGTATGATGTGAAGTGCAAAGAACAGGAGATTCCTGAACTGGTTAAGAAGCTACGGAATAAAGAAGCGATTTTACCAAAATATGATGCGATTTTGATTGACGAAGGACAGGATTTTGAGTCGGAATGGTTTGAGTTGGTCAGTGAGCTGTTGAATCCTGACACGAAGTCACTATTGCTGGTTGAAGACCGTGCCCAGTCCATTTATAAAAGAAAGCGCAGTTACGTTCAGGATACCGGCCTGGATTTTCGCGGTCGTTCAAAGATCCTGAGTATTAACTACCGTAATACTGCTCAGATTGTAAAGTTCGCCTGGGATTTTTATCAGTCCCAGTCTGCATTGAAAAATAAAGTCGTGGCAAAGGAGCTAGACGGTGAAATTATCGCACCGCAAAGCACAAAACGAAAAGGATTTGAACCGGCCATATTAAAAACAGATTCTTTTCAAAAGGAAGCAAATATTGTAGCAAGGCAGATGAAAAAGCTACATGAACAAAAGAAAATCCCTTATTCTGAGATGCTGGTGCTGTATCGTGTGAAGAAAACGTACGCGATGAACTACGTCGATGTTCTCAAGCATGAGCTCAAAAAAGCAGGTATCAGCTACTACTGGCTCACTGAAAACAGTGAATCCAAGCGCAATTTTCAAAAAGACGATCAAATGGTCAAAATCAGCACCATTGAAAGCAGCAAAGGACTCGACTTTCAGGCAGTATTCATTGTAAACGTTGATAATATGCCATTTGTGCTGCAGGACGATGTCGAGCGGGAGGCATCGCTTCTCTATATCGGGATGACGAGAGCAAAGGAGTATTTGTGTCTGTCTTATTCAGGTGAGTCAGTGTTTACAGAGTATTTTGATGAGGTGTTGACTGAACGTTCATCTCCTTTAACAACAAATAATAATGATGTGATCAATTAAGAAAGGGTGGCCGGATATGAATCAGATGATTAAGCAGCTGCAGCATTCACTTGAAAAAGGGTTTATAGATAAAAATCATACACAGTTCAGCCGCTTTAAACCGGAGCTTCTTGTGAATCAGCCTGGGAAGCGTCAGGATGTGCTGACTTCACTGACAGATGAACTGAAGTCATGTCAGTCGTTTCTGTTTTCAGTGGCATTTATAACAGAAAGTGGACTCGCGACACTGAAAGCTTATTTGCTAGATCTTCACGAAAAAGGGATACAGGGGAAAATCCTTACCTCCACTTATCAATATTTTAATCAGCCAAAGGTTTTCAGAGAGTTATTAAAGTTAAAGAACGTTGAAGTGAAAATTGCGGAAGTGGATGGTTTTCATTCAAAAGGATACATATTTCAGCACGATCAGTATTATTCTCTAATTGTCGGTAGCTCAAATCTGACGGCCAACGCATTAAAAGTAAACTATGAGTGGAATGTAAAGATGACTTCCCACGAAAATGGAGATATTGTTCATCATTTCAGACATCAGTTTCAGGATATGTGGGATCAGGCCATTCCTTTGAATGATCAGTGGATTGACCAGTATGAAAAAGCTTTTCGTGAAAAATTACCTGACCAGGTTGCGGATTTTCCTGGCAGTTATACAGTCAATAGGTTAAAGGATGCCCTTAAGATTGAGCCGAATAAGATGCAGGAGGCAGCGCTCCAGGGAATTGCGGATATTAGAAGCGCAGAGGAAAAGCGGGCACTGATTGTGTCAGCCACCGGTACGGGAAAAACGTACCTGGCTGCATTTGACGTCAGAAGAGTACGTCCAAAAAGAATGCTGTTTGTTGTACATAGAGAACAGATTCTGAAAAAGGCGAAAGCAGACTTTCAGCGGGTTCTGGGTGGAACTGACGACGAGTTTGGCATTCTTTCAGGCACAAGCCGCGATACGAATGCGAGATACTTGTTTGCTACTGTTCAGACAATGTCCAAGAATAAAACACTGAAACAATTCGAGCAGGAGACATTTGATTACATACTTATTGATGAAAGTCACCGTGCAGGCTCTGACACGTATCAGCGAATGATTGATTACTTTAAGCCTGCCTTTTTACTTGGCATGACTGCAACACCTGAGCGAACGGATGGATACGATCTTTTTAAGTTATTTCATTACAACATTGCCTATGAAATAAGACTTCAGGAAGCACTGGAAGAAGACATGCTCTGCCCTTTTCATTATTTTGGCGTAACAGATTTAGTGATCGATGGAAAAGAAAGCACAACTGAACTGTTTAATCACCTTTTATCTGAAGAACGAGTGAATCAGATTATTGAAAAGACAAATTATTATGGGCATTCAGGTGAGCGTGTCTGTGGATTGGTATTTTGCAGCTCAAAGCGTGAGGCATATGCATTGTCCCTCGAACTAAATAAAAGGGGTTTCAGAACTGTTGCCCTCACTGGTGATGATTCTCAGGAAAAACGATCTGAAGAAGTGACTAAGCTTGAAGAGGGACAGCTGGATTATATTTTGACAGTTGATATTTTCAATGAAGGTATTGATATCCCTAGTATTAACCAGGTTGTGATGTTAAGGCAGACGGAATCCAGTATCATTTTTATCCAGCAGCTCGGACGTGGTTTAAGAAAGCATGATACAAAAGATTATGTGACAGTCATTGATTTTATCGGAAACTATCAAAATAACTATTTGATCCCAATTGCGCTGTCAGGAGACCGCTCACAGAATAAGGATGCTGTTAGAAGAAAGATGATTGATCGAAGTTATATTAAAGGTGTTTCGACCATCAACTTTGAAGCCGTTGCAAAAGAAAGGGTCTACGCTTCTATTCAGCAGGCAAAGCTGACACATTTATCTGTAATGAAGGATGCTTATCAGGAGCTTAAAAACAGAATTGGGCGGATGCCAATGATGGAGGATTTTTATGATCATCATTCAATAGACCCGGTTGTCATTGCCGATAAAAAAGATCATTATGGAGCGTTTTTGACTGTAATGAAAGAAGAAACACCATCACTTTCACAGGTTCATCAGCGCGTGCTTACTTTTTTATCGAAAGAAATATTGTCGGGTAAAAGGATTCATGAGGCATTGTTGATTTTAAATCTGACTAAGTTGGGAACTCTCAGCCATGAAACTTTCCAGGCAATACTTGAACAAGAAGGCGCAAGGTCTGATCGTGACACTTTAAAATCAATGGAGAGAGTATTAAACCTTTCATTCTTTAAAACTGCGGATCAAGAAAAATATGGCGGTAACTCTCTTGTTGAAAGGGATGAAGAAAATTATCACCTTTCAAATCATATGAAAGAATTATTAACAGATAAATGGTTCCGCACACTTTTAACAGACGTCTTAATGGTTTCTTTGAAAAGAGGAAGGCGCTATGATCAAAGCGTGCCGTTGACCAGACTTGAGAAATACTCCCGTAAAGATGCGTGTTGGCTGCTGAATTGGGATAAAGATGAGCAGTCGACGATTTATGGATATAAAACGAAGCATAATACCTGTCCTATTTTTGTTACTTATCATAAACAGGAGGATGTTGAAGATAGTGTGAACTATGGTGATACATTTATTAATCCTGAAGTCTTTCACTGGTACACAAGAAGCCGTAGAAAGCTAAATTCAAAGGAAGTGTTAGATATCACTGAGTCTCAACAAAGAGGAAATAAGCTTCACCTGTTTGTGAAAAAAGACGATGATGAAGGTGGAGATTTTTACTATGCGGGTGAAGTGACACCTGATCAAGACTCAATAGAGGAAACCGTGATGCAAAGCGGAAATGAAAATTTGCCGGTGGTCACAATGAACCTGATGCTAAATGAAAGCATTGACCGCCAAATCTATGACTATCTCCATGAACAAGTATAAAAGCAAAGAGCTCATCGTTCTTTGCTTTTATACGTTCACCTGATTCATCACATCTTTAACTGCAGGAATATCAGCTGGTGCCCACACCAGTGATTCAAGGTGTTCACGTGGCATCCAGATTAACTTAGCGTGCTCTGTTGCTACAGGTACTCCTTTTACAAGTTCAGCTTTTAGTGAAATTAGCTCAATAATAAATGACTCATATTCATGTGTGTTTTTATTGATAACATCATAAGCTTTAATCTCGCATTCTAGTTCTTCAGCAATTTCTCTTTTAAGTGCCTCCTGTAAGTTTTCTCCTTCTTCAACTTTTCCGCCGGGAAACTCCCACATGTTCGGGATTGCCATATTGTGAGCACGTAAAGCACATAGTATCTCGTTGTTTTCATTTTCAATTACAGCGGCAACGACTTTTACTTTCTTTTTCATACTGACAACTCCTAACCCATATATTCATAAATTCATTTTAACATAGCGCACAGGTCATTAATTCCCAATCCATTCCTGTTATAATGAAAGCAATGATCTATCAAAAAAGGAGCCCATAACATGAAATCCCTCATCTCCTATCTCAAACAAAGAAGATTTCGCAACAAATTCATCAATACATTATATGAATTTCATAATCTATTACTATCAAACATAAATGAAAAAAAGATCAAAAAAGCGCAGAAGCAGAATAAGCCGATTGAGCCGCATGTGCTGACGATGATCAGAACAGCCCGGATTGTGTCAAAGGTGCAGAAGATTTCCGGCACGCGGGACGGGGCAGAGCTGCTTGCGAATCTGCTGTATTCTGAAACGATTCTGATGAGGCAGGTGCTTCAGGCGAAAAAGGATGGACTGTCGATCAGAAATGAGACGATTCAGGAGTCAATTGAGGAAATCGCGATTGGTTTTGAGAAAACGGTCGATCATTTTTATGAGCTGCGTACTGAGGGCATGAGAGAGGAAATGATGATCAGTCGTGAGCTGAGGGCGCAGCGGGAACGGATGACAGCCCACAAAAGATTAGATCATAAGTGAAAAGGGGAACAGTTTGATGTTGCATCATGTTGAACTATACGTATCAGACTTAAAAAAATCCACTGAATTCTGGGGCTGGCTGCTTGAGGAGCTTGGCTATGAATTGTATCAGGAGTGGGAGAGCGGGAGGAGCTGGAAGTACGGGGAGACGTACCTGGTGTTTGTGCAGACAGAAGACGCGTATCTGGACGTTCCTTATCATCGCAAGCGCACCGGATTGAATCACTTGGCTTTTCACGCAGATTCACGCGAGCATGTGGATGAGCTGACGGAGCAATTGAAGGCTAAGGGCGTCCGGGTTTTATATGAAGACCGGCATCCTTTTGCAGGCGGAGAAGATTACTATGCAGTATTTATGGAAGACCCGGACCGAATAAAAGTTGAAATCGTAGCGCCGAAAAATTGAAATATAAGTAGTAATCCCCTGTCTGCTTCAGACAGGGGATTACGATTCACAGCCACTCCAGTACCCGCGGAATCTTCATATCCCAATAAGCCCAGTTATGATCACCCGGCTCTTCTTCATAAGTCAGATTAAGGCTGTGCTCTTCAGCAAGCTTTTTAAAACGAATATTATCCTCATAAAGAAAATCTTCAGTCCCACACGCCTGAAACAGCCTTGGTAGCTCACCTTCAGCCGTCGTCATTAAATGAAACAAGTCGTTTTCCGTTCCATCAAGCATGGCATGATCGCCAAAAGCATTGTCATACTTACGGTCCTTCCGCACGCGGTCTGCCATATCAAGAGCGCCTGACAGGGAAGCTGCTGCCGCAAACTTTTCAGGCTTGCGCAGTGCAAGCTTAAACGCACCATATCCACCCATTGAAAGGCCTGCAGCAAAAGTGTCTTCTCTTTTAGTGGAAACGGGAAATGTCGCTTCTATAAAAGCGGGTAATTCTTCGCTAATATACGTCCAGTAGTTGTGACCATGCTTCATATCAGTATAAGCACTCAGGTCCGCACTCGGCATCACCACAGCAATTCCTTTTTCATTCGCATAACGTTCAATCGAAGACCAGCGCATCCAGCAGGAGTAGTCATCTGAGGCACCGTGCAAAAGATAAAGTACCGGGAATTTTGTGCTGCCGTACGAATATGTATCACCTTCTGATAAAGCTTTCTGATCTACGCTGATTGGCAACACAACATTCACAGCTGTCTGGATGCCCAGGGCTGCTGAAGAAAGGTTGATTTCAAATAAAGGCATTGTGATCGTTCCTCCCTGGTAAAAGCTACTTTTTAACCGGATACTTGATTCCGTTTTTCTTAATCTTTTCCCTGATAATCTCTTCAACATCCAGCTCAAGCACACTGCTGAGTGTAAGTGCATAGATCAATACATCCGCAATTTCATCTTTAATGTTCTCGATGTTTTGTTCAATCGCCTGCTCACTGCTTTTCCACTGGAAGTCCTCTAGCAGTTCAGAAGCTTCAATAGACAGAGAGATCGCTAAATCTTTTGGGTTATGAGCCTTTCCCCAGTTTCTTTCTTCACGGAAGTCATTAATAGATTGAATGATTTCATCGATTTGAGTCAACTTTGTCAGTCCTTTTCTCTTAATACTATCATATCGGCAACATGTTTCTATTTTACATCAATTTCCTTAATCACCCGCGCAGGATTGCCCCCAACCACCACATTTGCCGGAACATCCTTCGTTACAACAGCACCTGAAGCAATCACTGCATTATCACCAACCGTAATCCCGGGATTAATCACTGCATTGCCGCCAATCCAGACGTTATGTCCAAATGTAATCGGCTTGGCATACTCTCTTCCTGAATTTCTTTCAACCGGATCAAGTGGGTGAGTGGCTGTATAGATCTGAACGCCCGGCGCAAGCATACAGTTATCACCAAAGCGAACCTCACATACATCTAAAATCGTACAGTCAAAATTAGCGAAAAAATTTTCTCCGACGTGCGTATTGTAACCATAATCAAAGCGGATATTTGGCTCCATATAGACGTGACTGCCAGTTGAACCAAGAAGTTCTTTCAGCATTTCAACACGCTGCGCCCCTTCAGCTTCAGTCGTCAGGTTAAATAGTCGGACCTTCCTTCTTGCTTCTTCACGCTCTTTCATTAACACCGGGTCTGCAGGATCGTACATGTCACCTGCGAGCATTTTTTGTTTTTCAGTTTTCATTTAAGTCACCTTTTCTTGATAGCATTTCTTTTAGTTTCTCATTTTGGGGGTTGAGTGGCTAGTGCGATCTCCTATAAATCTTTCGCTTATCTAAATAAAAAGGTATAATACACCATAACAAACACAAAGGAGGAATCAGCATGCAGCAGCTTTTAGAACAGTTAACAGCCTTGCACGGCCCATGCGGCCATGAGCAGCCGGTCAGTAAATGGGTAAGGGATACAGTAAAAACACTGGCAGACGAGGTGAAGGTGGATTCGCTTGGTAATGTGATAGCAACGAAGAAGGGAACGAAGCCCGGTCCTGTGATGGTGATGACTGCTCATATGGATGAGGTCGGATTTATTGTGAAAAAGGTTGAAGAGAACGGTCTGCTTCGTTTTGAAAAGCTTGGGGAAAACGATGACCGTCTGCTGTTAACGCAAAAGGTACAACTGCGCACACGCACCGGGCTTTTAACTGGTGTAATTGGCAGTATTTCTGCACACTATTCAAAGTTTGATGACGCCGCAAAAGTACGTAATCATCGTCAGCTATACATAGATATCGGCGCAAAAAGCAAAGCACATGCGATTGAACTTGGTGTGGAAGTCGGAACGCCTGTTACGTGGAAGCCGGATATGGAGTTTTTGGGAAATGAAACGACAGGACGTTTTGTCGGCAAAGGTTTCGATGACCGAGCAGGCTGTGCGGTGCTGATTCAGACTTTGCAGGAATTGCAGAATGAACGTTTTGCCGGGACGCTTACAGCCGTTTTCACAGTTCAGGAGGAGGTAGGCTTACGCGGCGCACAGGTAGCTGCCAGACAAGTAGAGGCAGACGTAGCGATTGCCCTTGATACAACAGCAGTGAGTGATACACCTGAAGAAACCATGGATGCATCACTTGCACTCGGTGCCGGCACAGGCATTAAAGTTCTCGATTTCAGCCTGATTTCACACCCGGCTGTAAAAGAGAAGCTGATTCAATTGGCAAAAGAACAAAAAATCACCTACCAGCTTGAAGTTTTCCCGGGCATCGGAACAGATGGCGGGGCAATGAGCTTAACTAACTATGGTACTCCTACTGGTGTCCTGTCGATTCCTTCACGTTATGCGCATTCACCGGTTGAAGTGATTGATATGGAGGATTTGACTGCCACAAAGGAATTGCTGAAGGCGTTTGTTTTGGATTTGAGTGAGGAGAGTGGGTTTGAATTTATTGATTGATGGGTTTTATTAGGCGGCACACTGGGGTCAGAGTTAAGTGGTTCACTTTTAGAATCACTCTAAAAGTGGAGCAGTCAATTTGATGTGATCATGTTACTATTCGCCCTCGCTACTTTTTTAAAAATAAGGCTTTGAACAAGACGGGTACTGATTTACGCTCCAATCATTTCAACGATACTGACCATGTAATTAATCATAGAATCACTGTAATATTAAAAAGTCTGAATGTTTTGTCATTACTGGTATAATAGAAAGTAGTACTCACATTTAAAAGGAGGCACACTATATATGAACACACTACCGCGTCCACCCAGTTAAATAACAGCACGTGATCCGCCAGTCAGCCCTTCTCGCCATATTAAGAGAGGAGGCAACTGAGCGATGCACGCAAAACGGAATATAAAGGTTTTATATGTAATCAGTTTTTTCTTTTCATTAATCCCTGCCTATGTCATTGAACGATTGTTCTGGGAAATGCGCGGGATGTCAGTGCTTGATGTGGTACTGACCGAGATTATTTTTGGTTCAGTTATGCTGTTGCTCGAGGTACCATCAGGTGTTTTGGCTGACCGGATCGGACGAAAACCGCTGATTATAACGGGCGTTTTATTCGAGGGTTTGATGTTTGCCATTCTGATAACAGCAGATTCATTCTGGGAGTTCGGACTGGCAGTTGCATTTGCCGCGGCAGGCGCAGCGTTATTAAGCGGAGCTGAAAACGCCCTGTTATACGATTCGCTGGCAGCGGTTCATCAGGAAGAGCGCTTTGATGGGCATATTGGCAGACTGCAGGCAGTCAGAATGGTGTCATTGTTTATTGCCGCTATGTCAGGAAGCTTTTTAGCAGCGCGTGTGCCACTTGAGGTCAATTACTGGCTGTCACTAAGCAGTACACTCATCGCTTTTTTACTGACGCTTTTGTTAAAAGATGTCGAACAAAAAGGTGAAGAACCAGAGTATGCCATATCAGATCAGATCATTGAAGCGGTCAGGTTTTTCAAAAGGCAGCCTGCTTTAGTATACGTTCTATTTTTAGGAATCTCTGTCGGGCTTGCTGCTGGTTTTGTTGAAGAGTTCTGGCAGCTTTATCTTGTAGATGCAGGGATCAGTGTTTCATTCTTCGGTTTGTTTTATGGTGTCATCCTGATCGCACAAATACCAGGTGCGCTGGCTGCCCATTCTCTGAGAAACAGGTTTGACCGTGAAATACTGTTGAAAGGTGTGATCCTCATAGGGGCGTCTGCACTGACTCTATCAGCACTTCAGGTGAATTGGATAGGTGCTTTAGCCATCATCCTCTTTTTACTCGCTGCAGGCATGACAGAGCCATTAATCATGGGTGCTCTTCACGAAAAAGCAGACAGCAGGATCAGAGTCACCCTTGAATCATTCCAATCGCTCGTTTTCAATGCCGTACTGATTAGTGCAGGAATGGGGTTTGGCTACATCGCCACCAGTTTTACCCTTGCATCAGGCTTTCTGTTTCTTGCGGTTTTTAGTGTAGCTCCTATTTTGAGTAAATTAAAAAATTGATTAAAAAAGCAGTCTTCGGGCTGCTTTTTTCTATGGCAACACAGCTATGCTAAAAAGTACAATTGAAAATATTTCTCAATTAGCTATTGATAATGGTTTTCATTTATAATACAATCATATTGCAAATGAAAATCATTATCACTAAAGGAGATTGAAAAATGAATAAAAAGTTATTGTTATTGATTGTTGCATGTCTGGTTTCTGCTTTCGTACTGGCAGCTTGTGGCGGCAGTGAGGAAGAATCAACGGATGCAACTGAATCAGATAATGGCACTGCTTCAGAAGAAACGGAGTCTGAAGGCGGAGCGATTGAAGTTGAGCATGCAATGGGTACGACTACTTTAGAAGAAAAGCCGGAGCGTGTTGTATCACTTTATCAGGGAGCGACTGATACTGTGCTTGAGTTCGATGTAACGCCAGTTGGTGTTGTTGAATCATGGGTACAGGTACCAATGTATGATTACATAAAGGAAGATCTTCAGGATGTTACTTATGTGGGGCAGGAAACACAGCCTAACCTTGAAGAGATCGCTGCTTTAGAGCCGGATGTGATTTTTGCTTCTCAGATCCGTCACGAAGAGATTTATGAGCAGCTTTCTGAAATTGCACCAACGATTGTAAATGAAACGATTTATGATTTTAAAGAAACAACAAACCTGATTGGACAGGCTCTTGGAGAAGAAGAGAAGGCTGAGACGCTTCTATCTGACTGGGAAAGCCGTATTGCTGACTTCCAGGAAAAAATTAATGGTGATGAAAACTGGCTGATGAGTGCGGCTGTACTGAATTATCGTGCAGATCACGCGCGTATTTATGTAACTGGTTTTGCAGGTTCAATTCTTCAGGAAGCAGGTTTCCAGGAGCCAATCGAACTTCAGGGTGAAAATGAAGAAATCGTGATGTTAAATGATAAAGAAGCAATTCCGCAAATGAATGCAGATGTATTCTTCCAGTTCATGGAGGATACACCGGATGTGCAGAAGACATTTGAAGAGTGGACGGCTCACCCGCTTTATCAAAATCTTGAAGCTGTGAAGAACGACAATGTATTTACAGTAGATGAAGTTGCATGGAACATGGCTGGCGGTTTGCAGGCTGCAAACCTGATGCTTGATGATATGTACGAATATTTTGAGCTTGAGCAATAAGAATTGAGTGAAGGGGGAGGCATATTGCGTCCCCTTTTTCTCATGAAAGAAGAGGCGTTAAAATGTTACGTTCTACTATGTTAAAAATCACCGGTTTAATCAGCTTAATCGGAGCAGTTGTGCTTCTGTTTCTGACAAGTCTGGCAGTTGGACAGACTGCAATTCCTCTGTCAGAAACGTGGGAAGCGATTGTCAGCTATGACCCGAATAATACAAACCATCTGATTATTGGTACCTCACGGCTTTCCAGAGGACTGATTTCATTAGTGATTGGTATGAACCTCGCACTGGCAGGGGTTTTTGTACAGGCGTTAACTAGAAACCCGCTGGCCGCGCCTGACCTGCTTGGTATCAATGCAGGGGCCATTTTCTTTATTGTTTTTGCCATTACCTGGCTTGAAGTCTCTTCACTTTCAGGCTACATGTGGTTTGCGTTTCTCGGTGCTGCCATTGCCGGAGGAACTGTATTTTTCCTTGGGAGTCTTGGGCGTGATGGGCTTACACCCATTAAGGTGATTCTTGCAGGCGTTGCGCTCTCAGCACTGTTTGTATCATTTACTCAGGGAATGCTTGTGTTAGATGAACAATCGATTCAAACGGTTCTATTCTGGATCTCAGGGTCTGTTGCCGGGCGTGATCTCGACATGCTGTTATCCGTGTTGCCTTTTCTACTTGGTGCGCTGGTCATCAGTCTCTTTATGGCCCGTCCGATGGGTATTTTTTCATCAGGAGACGATGTAGCAAAAGGACTTGGTCAAAAAGTGTGGCTGACAAAGCTTGTCATGGGGATGCTGGTCATTATTCTTGCAGGCGGATCCGTTGCAGTTGTCGGCTCAGTCGGATTCATCGGTCTGATTGTGCCTCATATGGCTAAAAGTCTCGTTGGGAACGATTACCGCTGGATCCTTCCTTACAGCGGCCTTCTAGGTGCTGCTGTCTTACTTACATCAGATATTATTGCCCGGGTCATCATTGCACCGCAGGAAGTACCAATTGGTGTGATGACGGCTTTTATAGGCGGACCTTTCTTTATTTATCTTGCTAGAAAAGGAGTGTCGAAAAAATGAAACAATGGACATTCCGATTATTTAACGACCATGTATCAATTCAGCTTTCAGCACGCTGGCTGATTGTAACAGGCATCTGGTTACTGGCAGTTGTATCAGTCTTTTTATTAAGTCTCTCATCAGGAAGCAACTGGATTCCACTTACTGAAGTATTTATGCAGATCACAGGACAGATTGACCAGCATTCGTTTGTCGTAGAAACGCTCCGTTTACCGCGTGCGCTGATGGCGATCTTAGTTGGAGCGGCACTTGGTGTGGCAGGCTTGATCTTACAGAGTCTGGTCAGAAATCCGCTCGCTGCACCTGATATTATTGGGATCACAAGTGGTGCATCCCTTGGTGCTGTTACATTTATTTCTTTTGGTGCAGGGGTTATCAGTATGCAGTATCTGCCGCTTGCAGCAATTGGAGGAGGCTTGCTGGCTGCGCTTTTGATTTACCTGATCTCATGGAATAAAGGGGTCACCCCAATCAGGCTTGTGCTAATTGGGGTCGGATTATCCGCGATCATGAAGGCATGTGTGACGTTTATGCTGGTAATGGGTGATACGGCGACTACCACACAGTCCTACATATGGCTGACTGGCAGTATTTACGCAGCTTCCTGGAGTGAGGTCACTTCAATGATTTGGTGGCTGCTCATCCCGATTCCGTTTCTGATCGTATTTGGAAGAGGACTGAACGTAACAGAGCTGGGAGAAGATTTTTCTGTCAGTGTCGGAATACGTGTACAGCTCCAGCAATTTATCTTTTTAATGTGCAGTGTGATGCTCGCAGGAACGGCAGCCGCTTTTGCCGGGGGCATTGAGTTTGTCGGACTGATGGCGCCTCATATCGCAAGACGTCTCGTTCACCGCTCATTCCCGGGACTCGCTGTATTAACTGCTTTGATCGGTGCATTCCTTGTTCTTATTGCAGATCTTGTGGCACGTACAGTGTTTCTGCCGCTTGATATCCCGGCCGGCGTATTCACAGCTGCAATTGGCGCACCATTCTTCCTGTATCTGCTGTTTCGCTACCGGAATCAGTGATTCGACTACTTCATTTCTTTAAAAAGGAGACAGATCATGGACTTAGAACAATATCGGATTGAAAAACAACACGGCAGAGAAGGTGTACCGATTAAACAACTTGAGCATCCAGATGTCATCGCTGAAGTCGTTGGACGCTATGCCCGCGTTAGTGATATCAAGCTTGAATCAACTGCAGCTTCTTTAGTGATAAAAAGGTATGCCGTTATGACTGCAGCAGCAGCGCTTGAATATTACGGTCTTTATAAAGGAAATAAAAACTGGCTGAAGGACGCAGCATTTCACTTTGATCATTTTGTCTTAATTGAAGGTGATCAGTACCATGAAATGGATCAGGACTGGAAAACAGCTGTTTTCGCTGAACACCTGACGCCGATGGTTCAGCATTTCTCTAAAACCTGTAAAATTCCACAAAAGATTCTATGGGAAAACATCGCCGTACGCATGCAGTCAGTATTCCGTAAGAAAGCTGCTGAGTACCCTCAGGAACAACTTGAGTTACTATTTAACGAAATGACTGATCCGCATGCCACATGGACAGGAGTTGAAACAAACCCTTTCGCAAAATATCTACAGCGGCCTGAAAGCTGGGATATCGTGCCTGTCAGAGAAACCTGCTGTAGGCTGTATCAGATTAAAGAAGGGCAGGAGCAGCCGTATTGCGGGAATTGTCCTTTGAGGTGATGTGCACTGTGGGGAGGGAGGTTAAAGTGTCATCTCATGACACTTTAACCTCCCTCCCCACTTTTTGATATAATTGCCTAAAATCCTGTACTTAAGTAAAGGAGATGTCTCATGTTTGAAAACATAAAAAAAAGCATGGAAGACCAGCGATTTAGATCAACATTTGTCCAGACGTTACAGACGTTTGAAAAAACTTTGAGAAACGGTGTAGGGGAAACGAAGGTAAGAAAAATCATGAAGAAAAAGCTCAATCCTGACGCGATGACCGGCATGATTGTGCGCACGGTTGAGATGGCTTCAGAAATTAAAGGGATGGCTGCCAATAAGGAGTCTATTGAAACTTATGCCAACCTTTTATACGCCGAAACGATTTTAATGCAAAAGGTAAATAAAGCTACCCAGCAGGATAAAATTCCGATAACCCACCATACGCTGATTGAAGCGATTGATGAAGTGAATAGAGGATTTGAAAAAGCGATCGATCAGTATGTGAAGCTGAAAACGTCTGATGTAGAGGATGAACTGGTCATTACGCGTGAACTGAGAGGGCAGCGTGAGCGGTTAAAGAAAGAAATAGAAAGGCAACGAAGTACAGGAACAGAGAAAATCGAGTAGCATGGTCGTAATTGAGTGACAGAGGTGTTTGACATGGAGAAATTTCTATTCATATTTGGTCTCCTGGTGTTTGCAGGAGGCTTTATTTTTTTCGTGATGAATTTTATATCAGGATATGAATCTGTCGTATTCCTTATATCACTGGTCGTGATGCTGAATGCAGCGATTGCAATTGGTGTGGCAGAAATTCTCGGCATGTTAAAACAGCCTGGTTGAATAAAAGCAGGTGTGGACTGTGGGGACGGAGGTGAAAGTGCCATCTCATGATATTTTCACCTCCGTCCCCAACATGTGCATAAACAAATAAAGATTTGAAAGCAATCTTCAAAATGATACAATATTAATATGTAGAAATAGTTCGAAAAATGTTAATTATGCTTTTCAATCAAATCTTAGCATACAAAAGGACGGTAAAAATGAGTAACAAACATATTAAATCAGACGTTATCTTAATTGGCGCCGGTATTATGAGTGCGACGCTTGGGTCTTTGCTGAAGGAACTGGCTCCGGATTGGAATATAAAAGCTTTTGAACGCCTCGGCAGTGCAGGGGAAGAGAGTTCGAATGAGTGGAATAATGCAGGAACAGGGCATTCCTCTTTATGTGAATTGAATTATACGAATGAATTGCCTGATGGGACGATTGATGTAGCGAAAGCGAATAAGGTGAATGAAGAGTTTCAGGTTTCTAAGCAGTTTTGGGCACATTTAGTGAACAGCGGCCTGATTAAAAACCCGAAAGAATTTATTATGGCGCTTCCTCATATGAGCCTGGTTCATGGCGAGAAAGATGTGAATTTTTTAAAGAACCGATTTAAAGCGCTTTCAGATAATCTGCTGTTTGCGGGTATGGAGTACTCGGATGATCCTGAGAAGTTAAAGGAATGGATTCCGCTGATCATGGAAAATCGCCAGGTGGATCAGCCGATCGCAGCGACAAAGATTGATGCAGGAACGGATGTGAACTTTGGCGCGCTGACGCGTAAATTGTTCACTCATTTAGCTGATGAAGGTGTATCCGTAAACTATAAGCATCAGGTTGATGATATGAAGCGTACTGAAGATGGGGAATGGGAACTTAAGATCCGTGACCTTGAAAATGATCGTCTAGAGTACCATAAGACGAAATTTGTCTTTATTGGTGCCGGTGGTGGAAGCCTTCACCTGCTTCAAAAGTCAGGTATTCCTGAAAGTAAGAATGTCGGTGGCTTCCCGGTAAGCGGACTGTTCATGGTGTGTAAAAAGCCTGAAGTTGTTGAGAAGCATTATGCAAAAGTGTACGGGAAAGCACCGGTTGGCGCACCGCCAATGTCTGTACCGCACCTCGATACACGCCTGATTGAAGGGGAAGAATCATTATTCTTTGGACCATTCGCAGGCTTTTCGCCGAAGTTCCTGAAAACAGGTTCCAATATGGATCTGATCACTTCAGTGAAGCCGGACAACCTGACAACGATGGTGGCAGCAGGCATGAAGAATATGCCGCTGACAAAGTATCTGATTGAACAGGTGCTTCAGTCAAAGGAACAGCGTATGGAAGCATTGCGTGAATTTGTACCGAATGCAAAGAGTGAAGACTGGGAGCTTGTGGTTGCCGGACAGCGTGTTCAGGTCATTAAGGATACAAAACAGGGTGGCAAAGGGACGCTTCAATTTGGAACTGAAGTCATCAGTGGCGCAAACGGATCAATCGCTGCATTGCTTGGCGCGTCGCCGGGTGCTTCTACCTCAGTGTCCGTGATGCTCGATGTACTGAATCGCTGTTTCCCTGAGGAAATGAAGAGCTGGGAGCCGAAGATCAAGGAGATGATTCCTTCTTACGGAAAAAACCTGCTTGATGATCCGGATCTGATTAAGGAAATTAATGAAACGACTTCTGAGGCGCTCGGTTTGGTGAATGCCGGTGCTGTCATTGCGGAAGATCCGATTAAAGAAGAGACAACAACTGTATAATTTGACGATATGCCGCAGGCTTTTGAGTCTGCGGCGTTTTTATTTTGTGGTGGTAAAGGTTCGTAGTATTATTGCGGTGGTTCTTAGAATAGACGTGCGTGTTTTCAGAAAGACCATGATGGTTCTTAGAAAAAGTGGTGGTGTTCGTAGGAACGCATTCATCCTTCGTAGAAAAGTGTCATTTGATCTATCCCGCAACCATCAAAAAACTGCCTGGAGCATCCGGTGCTCCAGCCAGTATCCACAAATTATTTTTTATTCACTGATGCATCATAAATCGTATTAATGGCGTCCTGTAGACCCGCATCAAACTGTTCCTGAGTCTGTCCATGGCGCAGATCTGATGCAAGCGCGCGTGAGAAGCTGGCGATTAAGCCATCGTTTTCGCGGAGTTTTTCATTTGCCTCGTCACGGGAGTAACCGCCTGACAGTGCTACTACACGTACGACGCGCGGATGGTCAACGAGTTCTTTAAAAAAGTTCGCTTTTGTTGGAATCGAAAGCTTCAGCATAACGTTCTGATCTTCAGAAAGTTGATCCAGATGCTGTAGAATTTCATCCTTCATCATCGTTTCGCATTGTTCTTTATCTTTACTGTGAATATTTACTTCCGGCTCAATGATCGGCACAAGTCCTGCTGCAATAATCTGTTTACCGACTTCAAATTGCTGGTCAATGACTTCTTTAATGCCATGCTCATTCGGTTCATTGATCACTGAGCGCATTTTTGTACCAAAAATGTTTCTTTCATTTGCACGGCGCAGCGTTTCATCCAGGTCAGTAATCGGCTTCATCAGCTGAACGCCGTCTTTTTCATCGGCAAGCCCTTTATCTACTTTTAAAAACGGCACAACGCCTTTTTCTTCCCATAAATAATCACCTGTATATTTACCTTCAATATCGCGATCCATTGTTTGCTCAAACAGGATTGCACCAAGGATTTTGTCGGATGTAAAAGCAGGAGAAGTAATGATTCTTGTGCGCATTTCATGGACCATGTCGAACATTTCATCTTCATTTGAATAAGCACTTTCTTCGACCCCATAAGCTTTCAGTGCCTTAGGCGTACTGCCACCACTTTGATCGAGTGCTGCGATAAAACCTTTTCCATTCCTGACCTTGTCAAATTGCTCTTGATTCATTTTCTCCACTCCTTTGATATGTAATTTTTCTACCACCTATACTGTTCCCTTTTTAATAGATGATCTAACATGAAATTCAAGAAAATTTTTCCTTGGAAACTAAAAAGGTCAGCGCATGCTGACCTTTCAAATCAAAATTCTTCGTATTCACGCGGGTCCTGATTGGCAATTCTGCCATCTTCACGTGTGAGGCCGTTAATCTTTTTCACTTCTTCATCTGATAGTTCAAAATCAAATAGTGCCAGATTTTCGCGTTGCCTGTGGACATTTGAGGATCTTGGAAGTGAAATGGTATCAAGCTGATAGATCCATCTGAGAACAACTTGGCCAACCGATTTGTGATGCTGATTTGCGATATTTTGAAGTGTTTCATCGTTCAGGACGCTGCCTGCTCTTTCAAGCGGGCTCCAGGCCTGAGTGAGGATATCATGCTGGTTGTTATATGTGCGCTGCTCTTCCTGTGAAAAATAAGGGTGCAATTCAATTTGATTCACCACTGGTTTAACGCCAGTTTCTTTTTCGAGTCGCTCAAGATGCTCCGGCATGAAATTGCATACACCAATCGACCGGACCCATCCTTTTTCCTGTGCAGTGATCAGCGCTTTCCATGCTTCTACATATTTGTCCTGCTTCGGGTTAGGCCAGTGAAGCAGGAAGAGATCCCAGTAATTAAGGTTCGCACGGTACAGTGACTCCTGGATCATTTCAAGCGCACGGTCGTAGTCATAATATTGTGCGCGCAGTTTGGATGTAAGAAATAATTCATCTCTGGCAATGCCTGAGCGTTTCACAGCTTCACCCAGCGTGCCTTCATTATCATAGCGGATTGCAGAATCAAACAGACGGTAACCATTTTTAATTGCTGCTGTGATTGATTCAACTCCCTGCTCTCCTTTTAATGTATACGTGCCAAGGCCGGTAGCAGGAATGTTATGTCCATCATGCATAGTCCATACAGGTATAGTTGTCATCATAATCTCCTTCACATTTTTTAAAGGGTTTTCCCTTTCACATTCGATGTAAACATATTGAAAATGAGAAAAGCTTTTATCCTTTATTGATAAAATCGAAGAAATGAGCTTTAAGATGAAAAAATATGCAGCAGTACTATCATCTTATTGAGCGAAAACAAGCTTGTGTTTATGTACGGAGGCTTTTATAGTTACAATACAGATAAAGTGTATAAATATACAATAATGTTCGAAATTTTTTAAAAATAATAGCCTTATTGTCTTAGTGACTGTATAATAAAAGGGGGATAAAGTAGAGGTAATATTGGTCTAGATATTATTTCGAAAAAGAATTAGATTGATGCATTGCAATTAAATGGATAGGAGATGTGGGGATGAAAAAATTAACAACTGTATTATTTGGTCTTGTATTATTGTTTAGTCTCGCAACACCGGCATTTGCATCTGGTGATCCATCACTTTCAGCGGCATTAGAAAAAGTTGAACTCGCAAACGATGAGATTTATTCTGAGATTGATCATGGTGTGTCAGCTGTAGATACTTTGCAAAAGGATTACTTTAATAAAATCAGTAAAATTGAAGAAGTAGCACATATTTTAACATTGAAGAGGGAAAAGACAAATATTCTGATCGCGCTTGAAGCATCCGGACAGACAGATGAAAAGTTGAACGCTGCGCTTGCAGAAAAAGAAGCTGAGCTTGATGCTGCACATGTATTACTTTCAGTTAAGACAGAAAAATTGAAAGATCAGGCAGCGACATTTGCTGAAAATGCACTGAAAGCAGGAGGAAAGGGTCAGGCTGTTCAGCAGCAAAAAGCTGATGAGGCACTTGCGGCTTATGATCGGGTTCAGTCATATTTTACGTTGACTGATGAATATGAAGCTGAACGTGATGCAATTATCCAGTACGTTTATGATGTCACACTGACGTTAACTGAACAGGGAATTCAGGAAGCGGCTGAAAATGGATTACATGCTGAATGCAGCTGGATTCATGTACGCTTTGGTGATGTGAGAGAGTGGATTGACCCAATTGAGATTGTTGGTGGCGGCACTAAATAAGTGAAAGTCATTTCTTAAGTCACATAAAATAAAACGAGTTCTCCGGAGCTCGTTTTATTTTGAATAGGAGGAGGTCAGGTAACTAAATGAGAGGGTTTCATATTTCAAAAGCTAATCAGTATCTTGACCAGGCTGACTATGAATATACAAAGATAAATTTATTAGTTCATGCTCCTAATATGGAAATTATGCAACACGAAATACAAGAGGATAGAATGTTTTATATTTATCCTGGTGATCATCCAGACACATTAGAATTTTATTATGTGTTATCGGGAAAGCTTAGGTGTGAAGACTATCTTGGCGAAAAAGTTGAGCTCAATCCAGGTGATTATATTTATTCACAAGGACTGAATGAGCCTGTGCATTTTAAGACGCTGGAAGATGTAAAAATGCTGATTTTTTCGAATGAAGAATCGTTTCATCATATTAGCGATAAGCTCAAATCGTTAAGGGATGTAGCTATAAAGGTTGAGGCTAAAGATCGCTATACAGCTAAACACAGTCAACGGGTAGCTGAATATTCGGTCAGTATTGCCAGAAAAATGAAAATGGATACAGCTCATTTGAAAAAATTAACACGAGCTGCTTTTCTGCATGATATCGGCAAGGTCAACGTGCCTAAAGAAATCCTCAACAAACCCGAAAAACTAACAGATGAAGAGTATGAAATTATTAAAAAACATCCCGCAGATGGCGCAGCTATGGTGGCACAGACTTATTATAAAGACCTTGCGCCAATCATCCATCAGCATCATGAACGCCTTGATGGTTCCGGGTATCCGGATGGACTGAAGGGTGATGAGATTCTAATTGAGGCGAAAATTATCGCAGTCAGTGATACTTTCGATGCTCTAACAGAAGACAGGGTTTACCGGAAGGCATGGACTGCTGAAAGCGCGCTGGAAGAAATTAAGGCGCATAAAGGTGATTTATATGATGAGAGAGTCGTTGAGTTATTTGAGCAAGTGTTGCGTGAGGAAGGAAAAATAGATTGACACTTTTCTGATGATGACGTAAAGTAAACGTTGCGATGAGCTCGTTTGCATAAGACGTTCGGATGTTATCACGTTGTGGAGCGTGGTCCGGCGCCGCAAATTTTGAGGAACCCCCTGGTCTTAGGATCAGGGGGTTTATTTTATATCTGGAGGTATTAAATATGAATTTAAAAGCCGTACCGTTTGAAGAGAGGTATCATTATATTGACTGGCTGCTTTTAGCTGATGACAGTAAAGATGCGATTCTGTCATATATCGATTTTGGTGATTTATACGCGATACATATTGAAGACAAATTAGCTGGAGTCATACTTTTGATTCCGCTGAGTGAACAGGCTGTAGAACTGAAAAATATTGCGTTAGCGGATGATCATCGCGGAAAGGGAGTAGGAAAAGCGGCAATTGAAGCTGCGGCGAAATTATATAAGGATAATGGTTTTGAGCAGATGAATGTTGGGACTGCAAACTCCAGTATTGAAAATCTTGTCTTTTATCAAAAAGCAGGGTTTCGTATGTTTTCGATTATAAAAGATTATTTTGCGGACTATGATCCTCCGTTCTATGAGCATGGAATTCGCGGAATTGACCTGATCATGTTTGAACGTCATTTATAAAAAACCGGCCGGGAATGATCCCGAAGCCGGTTTTTAGGAATCTTTTAAAGCTTCTTTTTTCTGAAGACCGCGTTTTCTATTGCGTTTCATGGCTTTCGTAATATAACCGCCTTTAAAGTTCCGAGGTTCATAAGAGACAATAAATGCGTTCGGTTCGTGATGACTGACAATACTAATAAATTCACGCTCACGATCGCGGCGTGCTGTACAGTCCAGTCTGTAACGGCGTGCTTCATTCATACCTTCTACTTCAGAAGTAGATACGCTGAAGCCTTCGTTTCTCAGACTCTGAATTAATTCCTCATTCTTATTCATAATATTCACTTCTATAGAGACAAATCCGATTGCAAGACGCTGTTCAAGTATTTGGCCGAGATACACACCAATACCAAAGCCAAGTGCGTATGCTACCATATTCAGATAATTTGATAGATCACTAAACACAATGCCAAGGGCAATCACATAAATAAAACCTTCCAGAATACCAAGAGCAGAGGCTTTTCCTTTCATTCCTTTTACCATCATAATCGTACGAAGGGTCAGTACGGGAACAAAAATCAGCTGGGCAACAAAAATAATCAAGGCTTGTAGCAAGTGTGACACCTTCTTTCTAAAAACGTTCTGTTAAGTGTACCAAGCGTTGCTTCTTAAGAGCAAGTGACACAATTATGACAGTGCACATTTTTGGAAGCGTTTTATTCTGAAAATGGGTTGCCTTCCTCTATACTTAATTTGAAATGGAAAAGAGGAGGCAGAGATGATGAATACATTTATGAAACGGGCAGTTGAGTTAGCAACTGATAACGTAAGGGAAGGCGGACACCCTTTTGGTGCGGTCATTGTAAAGGATGGTGAAATTGTTGCTGAAGGTGTGAATGAGCTGCATCTTCACTATGATGTGAGCGGTCATGCGGAAATGCTTGCGATCAGGCGGCTTCAGGAACAAATTCAGTCACACGATCTGTCGGACTATACGATGTATGCAAGCGGTGAGCCGTGTCCAATGTGCTTTACAACAATGGCTTTTGCCGGGATGACGGATATTTATTACTGTGCTTCAGTAGAGGAAGCGGCTGACGCCGGTCTGGGTAAATCAGGAGAAATCTATGCAGATCTGCGAAACCCGCGTGAAGAGCGCTCGCTTCAAATGAAGAAGGTTGAGCTTGAAGCAGGTTTTGAAAATCCGATGAAATTGTACAAAGAATCACAGTGAGGGTGGCTTTCTTTTTAAAAAAGGGTATAGATAAGTAGAACCTTTTTTGAAAGGAGAGGCTGGCGATGAAAGCCCTGATAAAAGACATTCTATTCGGTTTCGTGATCTTTATTGTGGTGATGATCATGGAGTTTCTGATGACGCAGCCGTTTGGAACACAGGATATCCGGGCGCTTCCACAGGATGAGTATCGTCAGTATGTAAACCTTGCATTTCTTTTAACAGCGATACCTGCCGGATTGGTGACTTATCTATTCGCCAGATGGCAAAAGCCTGATCAAAAAGCTGGCTGGAGAAAAGCATGGACCTGGATGCTCGTGACGTTTGTGATATATGTTGCGATCGGCATTGGGAATGGAAATCTGGAAGATATTTTGAGCGTGCTTGGAATATACGTGCTGCTGGCGTTTATGTTTGCAGGGCCGCTCGTTTATGTGCTTTTTAAGAGTGATTGAGCCTTCGGTTGATGCTGGAGGCTTTTTTCGTGTGTGGGAGGGAGCGTGCGCTGCGATGGGAGGCGGATTTATTTATTATCTTTTGATTTTTTCAATCAGCAATCAGATTTATTCTTTCACCTATACATTTAATCCAACCCCATCTCCATCTCTTCTAAATGAAACATTTTCTATTTTCCATCGTATTACATATAAAGGGAGTGAAGGAAATGGAAGACAGAGTTTATTTTTCAGATCAATTCTTTTCATCAGGAAAAACAGATATTTACAATGGGGAGAAAGAAAAAATCGGCACACTGGATCATAAGAGTGCGTTTTCGTCGGGTATCAATATTGAAGATATTCTGGGTGAAACAGTAATTGAAGCCGGATTTGGTTTCTTTTCAAATAAATGGACAATTAAAAGAGGGGAAGTTGAGCTTGGATTTGTTAAAAATGCACTTTCCTTTTTTACGAAAAAGTATCGCTATTTTAAAGACGGACAGGAATATGAAATTGAGTCTCCGGTGATGTCTAAAGAATATACGATCTTTAACAGCGCGAGGGAAGAAGTGGCAGCGTTCCGCAAAGTCAGCGGCTTTTTTCAGACGGCAGCCTTTGAGCTGACGAATCACACAGATTTGTTTGAAGCGGATGAACTGATTGCAGTAATTATGGGTGTGAATGCGATTGAGAAACGGAATAATAGTGCAAGCGGAGCGGGGACACCGTGAGAAATAGGCTGCCTGTGAGATACAGGCAGCCTTAAAAGTTGTCTATTTCACAGCAGGTTTCCCAAACTTGCCTGACTGGAAATCGCGCATGGCATCACGGATTTCCTCCATGTTGCTCATCACAAATGGACCGTGTGCGACGTAGTCTTCTTTGATCGGAACACCTGAATACAGCAGCAGACGTGCGCGTGTTTTTGCGCGGATGGTCAGCTCGCTATCTGCATCTGTTCCGTCTTCTTTATAAGTCAATAAGCCGACATCAGTTTTCGCAAGTGGAACAGAGGATTCTCCTGCCTCAATCTCACCGGCAGTTACATAAAAGAACCCGTTATGATTTTCAGGAATCACATGCTTATATTCAGCGCCTTCTTGCAGACGGATTTCAGTCATGGTGATTGGCACAAGGCTCTCCATTGGTCCTTTCACACCTGCAACTCCTCCTGAATATACGCGTACACTGCCACCCTCAACCTCAGCGACCGGCGCATCTTCAAGGTAGACGTTCTGATAAGAAGTAGTGGTTGTCCGAAGCTCGTGCGGCAGGTTCAGCCAGAGCTGGAACGTATGAATCAGATCATCGTCCACCGCTTCCTCACCGTGGCGTGCAGCCCAGCCGGCATTCATATATTGAACATCTCCTGCATCAAGTACAGAATGTCCTCCGTGATTATCAATATGCTCAAGGCGCCCATCCACTACATAGGTGATTGTCTGAAATCCTCTGTGTGGATGATCTGAAAATGTCCCGCGCTTAAACCAGTCATCTGCCATTAAAATAAATGGATCAAATTCCTTCATACGCTCAGGCGGCAAAATCCATCCCTGCTGTACATGGGGATATCCATTCTGATTATAAGAAACTCTCCAATGATCTTTTATATCTCTTTTAAAGCGATTTTCTTCAGTCATTTGAATCACTCCTTCACCTACTACTGAACCATATTTACCTTGTAAAAACCAATCATTCAATAGGCTGAAGTTTTTGCTGGTAAACCATGAGAATTCCTGTTTCAGGGGAATCTGACAGGGTACGTGAAAAGCAATGATGTAAAAGGGGTGAGGAAAATGGAGAGAAAGCAGCACTTTTGGTCAGGTATCTTATTTGGTATCGGGCTTATGGTGATCGTTGATGAAGTTATATTTCATCAGCTTCTTCAATGGCATCATTTTTACGACCGTGCTACTAGTGGATTTGGTATTCTGACAGATGGACTCCTGACGTCCTTTGGATTTTTTGCAGCGGTGTTTGGCTTATTTTTGTTTGCAGACCTCAGGAAAAAGATGTCTATATATTGGATGAGTTGGATTGGGAGTGTTTGTCTTGGTGCGGGCGGTTTCCAGTTGTTTGATGGTCTGGTGAGCCACAAGCTGTTGCAAATCCACCAGATTCGCTACGGGGTTGATATTTTGCCGTATGACCTTGCATGGAACCTTTTTGCAGCTTTGCTCTTGATCATAGGAGCAGTCATGGTGAAGAAAACGACATTTGACAGGGAGGACAGCTAAGTGGAGCACATACATGAAGCTTCATTCCCGGGCCCTGAATTTGAAATCGCGGTTGTGATCACCGGAATTATTGCAATAACGTTATACTACCTGGCATTTGCGAAGCTATCAAGCTGGCCTGTCTATCGTTTCCTTTTATTCGTTGCAGGTATATTAGCAACTGTAACCAGTCTTGCAGGTCCGCTTGCAGGCGGGGCACATGAAAGCTTCACGTTACATATGGTTGTTCACTTGTTGCTTGGTATGCTGTCGCCACTTCTGATGGTGTTATCAAGACCGCTTAAGCTCATGATGAAATCACTTCCGGTACTAAAAGCGAGGCGCCTGTCAGCATTTATGAGAGAAAGCAGCTATATCCGCTTTCTCCATCTGCCAGTGACAGGGGCAGTTTTAAATATCGGTGGTCTGTACCTACTTTATATGACCGGTCTCTTTCACCAGATGCATTCTTCGCTGATACTTTTTATTCTTGTTCATCTCCATGTGTTTTTTGCAGGGTATTTGTTTACCCATGTAATATTGGAAATGGACTTCATTCTGCACCGTTATTCATTTTATCATCGTGCAGCAGTGCTAATTCTTACGCTTGCAGGTCATAAAATACTCTCTAAAATAATTTATGCCAATCCACCTGAAGGGATCAGCCGGACCGCGGGGGAAAGTGGTGCCATGCTGATGTATTATGGTGGCGATGTGATCGATCTATTGTTAATCATCTTCCTCTGCTATCAGTGGTATCTTGACCGTCAAAGATTATATGCGATTTCGACCAGGCCCTCACATTCTTTGTGAGGGTGTTCGGTGGTCATACTGGTATGTTCGGCGTAAAAGGTTCGATGTTCGAGGGAAAACCTGTGAACTTCGCCGCTTATGATCCTGACTTCGACGTATCTCAGCATAACTTCGCCACTTCGGGACTTTCGTATCGGCAATCGAATACAAAAAAACTGCCGGACACCACAATTGCGTCCGGCAGTTTTCATTTATCACCATAAGTCAGATCATATTCTCTGTCACCAAACATCTCGGGCAACCCATTAAAAATTACCTGACCGTCCTTCAACGCAATCACCCGATCAGCATACTTCTTCGCCAGCTGAAGGTCATGGACATTAATGATTGTCAGCAGTCCAAGGTCATCATGCATATTACGCAACAGTGTGAAAATCTGATTGGCCGTTCCCGGATCAAGAGAAGCAACCGGTTCATCGCCGAGCAGCACAGTTGGCTGCTGAACGAGCGCTCTAGCGATACCAACACGCTGCTTCTGTCCGCCTGACAGCTGTTCCACGCGGCGATTTTCAAATCCGCTAAGACCAACACTTTTAATTGCAGCATCTGCAGCTGCTTTTTCTTCTTTTGTAAAAAGACCGGCCAGATTTTTAAATGAAGAGCGGCTGCCAAACAGCCCGGTCAGCACATTGTGCATCACAGACAAGCGGGGGATCAGATTAAACTGCTGAAAGATCATGCCAGTATGCTGGCGGATCTTCCTAAGTTCAGCTTCACTCAGTTTTTTCAGAGACTGCTCATGATAGATCACGTCACCTTCAGTTGGTGACTGCAGGCCATTCAGGCAGCGGATAAACGTGGATTTACCGGCTCCGCTTTTACCAAGAACGCACACAAATTCCCCTTTTTGAAATGTCAGATTAACCGTCTGAAGTGCTTTCGTATGAGAACCCGGATAAGTGACTGACACATCTTTACATTGAATCATCCTGTTCCCTCCTTAAATCACACGGTTTCTGATATAGCTGGTGAGAAAATCAATCAGAATGACCATGATCATAATGATCAGGACATCAAGTGCAACTGCGCTATATTGAAACGTTTTAAAATCATTGAATAGACGCTGACCGATCCCGCCGCCGCCGATGAATCCAAGTACAAGGGATGTCCGGATCGCCACTTCAAAACGATAGAAGAAATGAGATAACACGTTTGGCCAGATCTGAGGCAGAATACTGAATAAGTGTGCGGTCCAGCGCTTCGCACCCACTGCACGCATGGCTTCCTGAGGTCCTGGATCAGCCGCTTCAATCAGCTCTGAAATCAGTTTGCCGAGTACGCCGACGTTATGAATCATGATGGCGATCACTGCCGGGAATGGACCAAGTCCAAGCATTGTCAGCAAAATCAATCCGATGACGATCTCAGGCACGGAGCGGATAAAGCTCAGGCTCGTTCTTAAAAAGTAAAAGAATCCTTTTGGCGCAGTGTTTTTAGCTGCGAGAAAACTGATTGGCAGAGCAATCAAAAGCGCCAGAAAGCTGCCGAGAAATGCCATCGCAAGCGTTTCTCCTGCATCTTCAAGCATCAGCGGCAGCTTTGACGTGTCCATTGGAAACCATTGACCAAGAAATTCAATCATATTTCCAAAGTCTCGGAATTTTGCAAGGTCAAACTCAGTCACGCGCATACTGAGCAACACAAAAGCAGTTAAAACAGGGGCAAGAGCAATGTGCTTTTTCTTAAACCACACAGCAAACAGCCTTACTCAGCATCTAAAATGCCTTGTTTTTCTGCTGCATCTAAAATACTGTCATAATCTTCAGGTGTAGCTTCTGTAAATCCTGATGCACCGAACGCATCTAAAATCTCAGGGTCTTCGATGGCTAGAAATGCTTCCTGTAGTGCAGTGATCGTTTCTTCATCCGTGCCTGCAGTGACAGCCCATGGATATTGGAAGAGCGGTTCTGACGTCCAGATCACTTTCAGCTGGCTATCATCAATTTTTCCAGATTCAATTAGCTGATTATAAATCGCGCTATCAATTGCACCTGCATCCACCTGTTCATTTTGCACAGCAAGCGCTGTTGCGTCATGGGAGCCTGTAAATCTTACCGTGCTGAATTCATAGCTGTCTTCAGATTCATACACACCGCGGTCCTGCAGTTCAATGGAAGGGATCAGTGAGCCTGATGTTGAGTTCGGGTCACCAAAAGCAAAGTCAATTGCTGAAGGGTCACTTAGCAGATCTTCAATCGATTCAAACGGCTGGTCCTGATGTGTGATGATATATGAATTGTAGAATGGTTCACCATTTATAAGCTGCGTAATAATTGCTTTTGCATCGCTTTTTTCCTGCGCAATGACATAAGTCAGCGGTCCAAGGTAAGCCATATCGATCTGATCAAAATTCATTGCTTCAACAACACCGTTATAATCAGGGTAAACGTCAATTTCCGTTTCCCTGCCGAGTGCGTCAGTCAGCACTCCCTGGAGCTTGTTCATCGCGCCTTCCATTTCCCCTTCAGTCTGGGCAGGGATGACGCCGATTGTAAATGCTTCATCGGAGCTTCGTTGGTCTGTGTCCCCGTTTTCTTCATCATTGCTGCATGCGGCAAGCATGAATACAGCAGAGATTGCTGCAGCTGATAACATCATTTTTTTCATTTCTTGATTCCTCTTTTCGATCTGATTTTGAACAATAGTTAAATTCTATGCTTATTTTGGTGAGGTGTAAAGATTTTGTGAAGCGGCTGGTTCGTAGAAAATGATGAGATGTTCACAGAATAGAGGATCATGTTCTTAGAAAAATAGATTATGTTCTCAGAAAAACAAGGATTGTCCATAGAAAAACAGCTAATGTTCTTAGAAAAGTGTAAATAGACCCGGGCGAGCTTCATCCAAAAAACAGCCGGCCCGCGCCAGCTGTTTTTCAGAAAAGCCCTGCTGCCATACTCCCGCACAGCAGGACTAAAAATAATCCTATCCCAGCCACGTCAGCACGGCCGACAGAAATCTTCCGGTAAAAGTCGCGATTGCCTTCGCCGGTAAAACCGCGTGCTTCCATTGCAAATGCCGTCCGTTCCGCTTTTCGCACAGCACCAGCGAGCATTGGGATCAGCACATGACGCATCGCGATCACTCTTTTAACAGGAGACTTAGGTACTTCAAGACCCCGCAGCTGCTGCGCCTGACGGATCTGGAAGAATTCATCTTTTAGTACAGGCAGGAACTGATAACCAACGAGTATGCTGTAGGCAATCTTTGGTGACAGCTTCAGCTGCTGCATGAGACTCAAAATGAAATCAACCGGTTTTGTTGTAAAGACAAATAGCAGAGACAAACTTGAAAACGCCAGCACCCGGAAGCTGAGTGATAATGCTGTACCAAGCGTGCTGTCTTCATTTCCAAAAACGAGTGTTGTCCAGAAGTAGCCGACTGCGCCAAGCAGGAAGGGTATCATCATCAGACTCCATGCTTTCCATGAAACGTTTGCGAAAAGCAGTTGAATCAGCACCACCCCAGTGAAAAATACAAGCGGTGTCCACGGATTAAAAAAGAAAGCCATCACAACCATTGAAACAGTGATTGCAACAAATTTAACCGAAGGATTCATATGGTTGATCATGAACTTCACCTCCGGACGGCGGGCATAAGCGGTGTTTCTCAAGCAGTTGCTGATCCTGCCAGGCTTTATGAGGAGTAAATGGACCACTTAGGCTTCCTGCGTGCAGTAACAGCAGTGAATCTGCCACGCGTTCTGCAAAATTCATATCATGCGTCACAATTAAGAATGTCATTCCTTCATTTGCCCGTGCCGTAATCAGGTTTTCAAGCTCCCGCAAAGCTGCTTGATCCTGGCCGGCAGTCGGCTCATCCATCACGATCACAGGCCGTCCGTCACAAAGCATGGCACCGATTGCAGTTCGTCTTTTTTGTCCATGACTGACTGCAAAAGGGTTAGCGTCCCTTACTTCATTAAGGTACAATCGCTCAAGAATATCTTCTGCATGTTGACCGCCACCAAATAAAAGCTCTTCACGAACTGATTTTGTCAAAAATAAAAATTCAGGCGACTGGGGCACGTAACCGATTCTTTTCGGATCGACAGTTCCTCCGGTGGATTTTAATCCGCATAAAGCCTTTAGCAGCGTTGATTTACCGCTGCCGTTTGGACCTGCTAGTACAGCAATTTCACCTTTTTTCAAATTGAGAGTAGCCGGCGAGACGATTGGCTCTACAGCCAGTTCTTTAGCAGAGAGCACAACTTCATCAGATTGTAGGGGCACTCTGGCGATTGAAGGTTCCACCGGTTTTGCTTCGACCATCTGCCATTCCCGGTCAAAGAAGTCATCCCACAAAGCAGCCTGATGATCAATCGCAATCACTGTCAGGTTTCTGGATTCATGAAGTCCGCGTAGCCAGGCGACAAACTCCTGAGCGGTCACCGGATCTAAATGTGTGAGTGGTTCATCAAGCAGTAGAATCTCAGGTTCCAGTACCCATGCACAGGCAGTTGCAACGCGCTGCTTCTGTCCGCCTGAAAGTGTCTGGATCACGGAATCCCTGAAGGCTTCAAGGCCTGTTTCTTTTAACACCTTTTGAATGCGGTGATTGATCTGAGCTGCTGGCACTTTCACATTTTCAAGTGTAAAAGCAAGCTCCTCTTCAACGGTCTGCATGCAAAACTGGCTGTCAGGATCCTGAAAAACAGTCGCAATCCGCTGATTAATTTCACCCGGCTCATAGTCAGCAGCCGCTTTACCAAACAGCTTGATCTGTCCGGAGACAATACCGTCACAGTTTTCAGGATAAAGCCGGTTGAGCAGGTATAAAAGAGAAGACTTTCCGCACCCGCTCGGACCTGTGATCACCACACGTTCACCCGCCTGAACATTGAAATGTACCTCTTTAAAAACAGTCCGTTCATCATCAGGAAATCGAAATGACACATCCTCCAAAGAGATGACATTATGCATGTACATCACGCTTAGTAATGGCATAGCCTCTCAGTGAGCCTGTTGCAAGCAGTGCGTCAACCAGATATTTACCGCCTACTCCTGCAATAATCGCGCCACTCATTACACGAATCACAAACATCAGTAATACATATTCAGTGCTGAGTGCTGCAAATCCACCCAGTAAGTAACCATACACAAAGCTGAATACTGCAGCCCCTGCTCCGGCCATCATATAAATGCCGAGGTTGAAATGACGATATCTTGTGGCTGCGAAAACTGCTTCTGCTCCCAGCCCCTGTATGACACCTGCTAAAATCAGACGGGGGCCGACTGCATTCCCAAGCATCACTTCAATCGCAGCAGCCATCGTCTCAGGAATGACTGCAGCGCCAGGCTTTCGGATGATCGCCATCACGATAATAGACACAATAAACCAGATCCCAAAGATCCACTCATAAGCAATCGGACCAATGAGTGAAGCCCAGATGTTTCCGACATGTAAGAACAATAGGTAAATAATGCCGAACACAACCGCAAACAGCGACATCATGACAACTTCTTTCAGTTTCCAGTTCTTAAGCATGATGATTCCCCTTATGAGACGGACTGTTGATACTCATTGAAACAGTCATCACTAAATGACGGTGTTCGTCAGACCTTGCTTTGCCAAACGTCTCCTCGTAAAAATCAAATACGTCATGAATATCTCCATGAATGCCGCTTGCATAATGCATGGAGTCATTGAAAACACCACGCTCCTTTGCGCGATCCACTTCCCGGTAAATGACACTCATGTAATCAGGGTTATTCATCGGATACAGCGCAAATTGTGAAGAAACGTACTGTCTTGTTTCATCCTGGTTATGCACGTTCGGATCAACGTCCATATAAGAATCACCTGCAGTATCACCAGGACAGCCGGCTGAAAAAGTTGCATTGATCGCAACATGTTCACCCGTTTTTGCAGCATGCAGCGTAATCGCTTTGATCACATTAAATACATGCTGTTCCTGTCCACGGATCACAGTTGAGACGTCATCTGTATGCTTCCAGACGCCCGTCAGATCTGTTGCCTCCAGCGCGCCTTTTATGACAGGGATAAAATCTCCGGTCATTGGGTGCAGCGAAAAGCGGCACCCCACAATGTTGCTAGTTCCACATTCCATTTTGTATTCCTCCCAAGAGCAGTTTTTGCACAAAAAAAGACCACATCTGCGAAAGATGTAGCCACTGCTCCTGATATAAAAAGAGAAGTCACTACACTTCCTCACGCAGGTATTATCCTGATCGAGTCATAAGGGATCGGAGCTATTGCTCACATCTCAGCTAATTCGCACCCCTAGTGCAGATAACGGTATTTAATTTTCTATGCACGACCACTATATCACCAGAGAATGGAATGTGCAACACCTCTAAAAACTAATTATAACCATATTATACCTTTTTATTAAAAAATCATTCCCTTGGTTCAAAAATGAGAACGCCAATAATTGCAATCACGAGGCTAAATAATACGGAGTAAAACCAGTGCCTGCCCTGCATCGTGTTATTGAGGATATTCATCAGGGCGCTGATACAAAAAGTAATAAAAAACACAAAAAGGATTAGTATGATGGTCATCATATGAATCGTCACCTCTTACGTATTTTTAAAAGAACCACCGGCTTCTTTCAACTGTCTGATTGTTTTTGGTCCAACGCCGTGAAGGGTAACCAGCTCGTTTTCAGTGTACTTGCTAATATCATCCATCGTTTTAATACCTGCCTGAGCGAATGCGCGCTGAGAGGGTTTGCTTAAGTTAGACGGTAATTCGGTCGTCATAGATGCATGTCTCCTTTTTAAAAAAGCATGGTTGGCAGTTCTTCAAGACGCTGGTCAGTGCTGCGTGTGATCTTAAGTGAATACCCGGGCTTCGAATGTGCACTTCCTCGAACAGTAAGTGTTCTTTTGCGGTCCGCCATTTCGATCGTCAGCCACTTCCGGCCGGATTCTGAGGTTTTAATACACTCTGAAACTTCGCTTGCTGTCAGTAAGATGATTTCAGTGTTCTGAAGGTCTTCTTCACCACAGATAAACGCAAACAGGTATTGGTTGTCATGCTGGCTGCGAAGTGTTTTTTCCATTTCTGTATCGTAAAAGGAGAAGGTCCAGATACGCGATTCTTTTTTAAAACGGGGGGTAAACGAGTATTTTGCATAGATGAAATAGCTGTCTATCTCATTTTCAAGCGCATAGATTCTGCGATCCTGCCCGCCTTCTTTCATGACAGGTGAGAATCCGCGGTTAACGAGATGTGAAAGCAGCGCGCCAAAGTAAAAATCCACTTTCGGAATACTCATATCATTGCTCCTCCTTTCATGCTGTTACTCCTTATTATGAAGCACTTTCAGGTGGATTTACATTTTAAACACTTGAGCAGTCATAATTCTTGCATTCAATATGAAATCATTAGATGCTATGGGTATGAACATTGCACTGGAGGAGGCTCATGAATATGTCGATTAAAGCATTAAAAGGCATTCACCACGTTACTGCGATCACAAGCAGTGCTGAAAAAAATTACGAGTTTTTCACTTATGTACTTGGTATGAGGCTGGTTAAAAAAACAGTGAATCAGGATGATATCCAGACGTATCATTTGTTCTTTGCTGATGATACTGGAAATCCCGGTACAGATATGACGTTCTTTGATTTTCCTGGTATCCCAAAAGGAAATCACGGAACGAATGAAATTTCAAAAACATCTTTCCGCGTGCCGAGTGATGCTGCAATTGATTACTGGGAGAAGCGGTTTGACCGTTTGAATGTGAAGCATAAGGGTGTGCAGGAGCAGTTTGGTAAAAAGACGATTTCATTCGTTGACTTTGATGATCAGCAGTATCAGTTGATATCAGATGAAAACGATCAGGGTGTGGAAGCAGGGACCCCGTGGCAGAACGGACCTGTACCGCTTGAATATGCGATTGCAGGGCTTGGACCGTTATTTGTCCGCGTTGACCGCTTTGATTATTTTAAAGAAATGCTTGAAAAGGTATTGTTATTTAAAGAAACGGCCGCTGAACAGTCATTTCATTTATTTGAAGTAGGAGAAGGCGGAAATGGTGCCAGTGTGATTGTTGAGCACAACACCTTTTTACCGCAGGCGCAACAGGGCTTCGGCACGGTGCACCATGCAGCTTTCAGGCTTGAAGACAGAGAGATGCTCGATGAGTGGGACGAGCGTATGAAGAGCTTTGGCTTCCCGACATCGGGATTTGTCGATCGTTTCTTCTTTAAGTCACTTTATTCAAGAGTGGCGCCGCAGATTCTGTTTGAGTTTGCAACGGACGGTCCAGGGTTCATGGGTGATGAGCCATATGAGACGCTTGGAGAAAAGCTGTCGCTGCCACCGTTTTTCGAGCCAAAACGTGAAGAGATCGAAAGTAAGGTGCGGCCAATTGATACGGTGAGAAGCACGAAGACGTTTGAAAAAGAATAGTGATGCTGAGCCGGATATCTGATGGGGTATCCGGCTTTTTTGGTTTGGAGCTGATGGATACGGCATTATAAACTTGGAATTGCTGCCGTAAGCAGGCTTGATTGCTACAAGTTGTCGTGGGATTACTACAAGTTCCCGGGTGTATCGCTACAACCTTAGAGGGGAATGCTACAACTTAAGAGAAAACAGCGACAACTACGCCTGCCTGCATTCAACCTTCACTCACATATAAATAAATAATAATTTAATTATAAAACATACAGGATTTACCTTCCGGGTGTCGAAATACATACATGGTCGGGGTTTCCCGATACAGTCTATAAAGGAGAGGATTGGATGAGAAAAACGCTATCCCTGTTTATTGCTGTGTTCCTGTTTTTGTCACTGCCGTCTGCCGCTTTTGCCGGAGGATTTAAGACACCGGGTAATTCACTTGTACCCGGTACGATCAGTATTGGTGAAGCCCCTGCCTACATAGACTCTGCAAAGCCTGCGATTGTATTTGTTCAGGGTCTGACAAATGATTCAACTGTCTGGTACAACGAAAATGATATGTACAGCCGTGCTGTTACAGCAGGCTATGAGACCGCTTTTGTCGAGTTGAATGACTCAGGTGGTACACCAAAAAGTTATTGGGATAATGGCGCCATGCTTGCAGGTCAGCTTGAAGAGATTTCTGCCCATTTTGGCGGGAAAAAGCTTGTCATTGTGGCATTCAGTAAAGGCGGCGTTGATACGCAGGTTGCCCTGATTTATGAGGGGAAATACCCGCTTGTATCGAATGTCATTACACTCAGCTCGCCTCACTATGGAAGTGAACTTGCAGATCTCGCAAATAGCACGTCACTCGGCTGGCTTGCCAGTCTGATTGGACAAAACAGTGAAGGGACGCAAAGTCTTCAGACGGGAACGATGAATTACTTCCGTTCCATTACGGATAGTCGATGGGAAGTCGCTCAGAACAGCTATTTTTCACTTGCTGGTACACGTACCGGACCATGGTTCAGTGCGTATTGGTTTGGAAGCGGTTTCATTTCAGGGCCAAATGATGGTGTTGTGTCTGTTGCGAGTGCTCAGCTGCCTTACAGCAGAAGCCTGGCTGTTGGGAACTGGAATCACGGAGAAATCAATAAAGGCTATAATACACTCTCGATCTTCCAGCCTTATTTAACAACACAGCGTGCAGCTGCTTTTTCAGCTTTTAGTATGATGGAAGAAAAGGAAGAAAAAATCAAGCCTCTTGATACGCTATTAAGAGGAGGAGAACAAAATGGTAAAGCATCTGAAAGTTTTTTCGTTGAAGACGGGGCAGAAAGTCTTGTGATTAACTGGATGAGTGCGACACCGCATGAGACTGTGACGTTAAAAGCACCACGCGGTCCTGCAAAAGACTATGAAGTGACTGCTGCTGAGGATGATACAATGTTTTTTAACGGTGCTTATCATCATACGATTGAAATAACTGATCCTGCAGCAGGAAAATGGATTGCAGAGACGGTAACGGATCAGAAATCTGCTTATGCACTTATGATAACGTTCGATTCTGATTTAAATGATCAGCTTGCGCTCGAGCCTTCTGATAGTAAGCGGAACTGGACGCTAAAGGAAAACATTGGGCTAAAAAACAAAGCACAGCGTCATGCAGATATTAAGATGTTCAGTGAAATTGGGTTTACGCCTGGTAAGGGCAAAAAAAACCGTGGAATTGGTCAGAAGATCCGCACTTTTAAACAAAGCGGAAAGGCTGTCACGCTTCCTTCTGAAAAGGGAACCTACAATATGACTGTTGAAGTCGAAGGCACGACACCGGACGGACAGAAATTTCAGCGTACGGTTATTGATTCTGTCTTTGTAGATGAAGAAGGTGTCGCCTACTAGAAGTTTAGTATCTGAATGAGAGGACGACAAGCACGCTCACCAGCATGAAATACATCATTGAAAAAATCGGCAGCATCATTTGCCATTCCTGTATAGGGAGACCGCACAGTGCCGGGCTTTGCATCACCTCGCCAAGCATTAGGCCCATTGCACTCCCTATACTGATGTGCAACGCCCCTGCAACCGCCGCTGACGCATAGCCTGTTTGAAACCCATACGTATAGCCTGCTGGAATAAGTAGCGCCAGAATCCATAAATATTCCCCGTTAAAAGTCATAAAAAATGGCAGTGCAGCGGTTAACCCTGCTCCTCCCGCGATTATACCAACCACTGTATTTGAAAATCGTTCCGCTACAATAACTTTCCTTTTTAACATGAAAACCATATGAAAGATAAAGAGTGCAACGGCTGATAGAAGAATGATCTCAGGCACATCATTCACGTCCTTTATAGTTTACCTGCAGCTATTAAAGCTGTTGCTGATAAAAAGATATATGCCATTTCAAGCATAATCGGCAGCATAACAGTACCTCCTGCAGCAGCTCCAATCATTGGACCCATTAACCCCATCATCCATCCATTTGCAAGCCCCGTCAGCGCTGTCTGCCCGTCATAAAAAAGACCGTTAACCCCTCCAGTCAGCGCTCCCGCAACAGCAGCAATGATCGTCACCCACACAAAATAAAACGGTAAGTAATCGATCAGCACAATCCCAATCATGAAGCCTGAAAATCCTCCGGAGATCATCGCGATATTCATACCCAGATGAAACCCTGTCTGGTCACGCAACATGAAAAATCGCTTTAAGCAGTAAGTAGTGACCATGAAATGCATGAAAAGTAAGATTGCTATAAGTATTCACTCCCTTTCATATCACCTTTTAGTGTATGACAGGTTTTATTTGTGCGTGCAAAACCCAAGCCAACAGGCGGCTCGTTGCATAAAATGATCATAAATTATATAGAAAGGAGGGGCCTCGTGTATTCAGATTTTGATGTTGAAAACTGGCTTGCATCTACTCCCAAGGCGGATACCTATCCATCTCCAGCCGGAAGAGGGACGTCAGAAGAGATCTTACTCAGAAAACGCTACATTGAGCTGGCTAATATCTTTCTGCAATTAAAATACAACCCTGATAAAGGAAAGATCTTATTGCTTCAGTCTTTTTTAGTTGAAAAAAGAAACCAGACGGTAGAAGTGATTCATCACAATCACTCAATGACAAAAGGCAGAGTGCAGGATATCGGCAGAGACCACTTGGTTCTGACAAGCTATTTCACAAAGTGCTGGATTCCTTTTGACAGCATTTCGGAGGCAAAGGTTCCTTATGGTGCACCTGAATTTGCAAATACGCACCAATACGTCTTTTTTGATAATCACCTTAGAAAAAAGCTGCTGAGAAACTTTGGTGCAACTGTATCAAAACGTTCAAAGTTAAAAGAGATGTTTTACCGTGAAACGTTAAAAACCAGTCTTTCCAGATGGAAAAATAGCAGCTTGAAATTGGAATTGTCAGATGGACAGAGCTATTACGGTAAACTGACCGGAGTAGAAGAAAAAAAGTTAACATTACGAGTCAAAGACGATGAGCAGAACATTGCTTATAAAGATATTAAAAGCATTAAAAAATCCCGTTTCTGGTAGCTGGTCTAAAAAGCAGAATTCAAAAGAAAGGATAGAGCATATGGCACAAACAAATGAACAGCGGGCAGAAGAGCTCGGGATGCTGATAGGAGAATCCATTTTCGTTGTGACCAGGTCAGATCAGCTTAATTTATTCGGTCAGACATTCAGACCGATCTTTGTAGGTACGCTGCACGAGGTAGGGGAAGGGCATCTGACACTTGATCCTGTCACGGTCAAGATGGTCACTGCACCTTTTTTTCAATTCCCGGTACCAATCAGTATTCCACTTGAAAATATTGCGCATTTTACGCGCAATTTTGCTGCGGATAAAGTGTTTCCACTAACGTAAAAAGGGAGGGAGAATAGTGGAGGGTCAACAAAAGAATATGACTTCAAATGACAGGCATGAAGAAGGAATGATTCAATTTGTCGCAGAACATGCAGGTGCTAAAATGCTTGCACTCACATCATCCTTTCCATATTTTTTTATCGGCAGAATCATAAAGGTGATGGATGACTATGTAGTGCTCGGGGTAGAAATAACGAATGTCGCAGAGCTTGAAAACCGTGAGTGGCACATTCACATTCATGATATCGAGGTGTTTTATATTGAACGGGAAGGCTGGCCACGTATTCCGCAGCTGAAGGAAACAGGTGGTGACAGGTGAAACGCTTCTTTCACATCGTAGCCATTCCGATCAGGATTGTCCTGAATCGATTTGGAGACCACAATCCAAATGGCATGGTGTATGTATTAAAAGAGAATGAAAAGAAGGTAAAGCGGCTTGTAAAAAAGAATCCGTTCACCCCGGTTGAGCTCGTTCAGCCTCTAATTATCAGAGCAAATGCCGGCGATGAGATTGAGATTCTGTTTGAAAATAAGCTGCCTTTTCCAGCAGGTATTCATATGGAAGAAGCAGATTATGACGTGATGGATTCAGATGGTGCGGAAGTGGGATTCAATCATTCCTCACTTGTGAAAAAGGGTAAGAAAAAGAAGTATTATTTCAAAGTGAATCGTCCGGGCACTTATCCATTTTCAGATCTCGGAAATCCTTTAAGTACCGAGAAAGGGTCCAATGGAAACGGCTTATTTGGCGCTCTTTTTGTTGAAAAAAGGGGCTCCTGGTGGACACATCCTGAGACGGGCAGACAGATTACAAGCGGTCCCTTCGCAGATATTCACCATCCGTTTTTACCTTCGTTCCGTGAGTATGCCTGGGTATTCCATGATGAAATGGAGACTGATGATTTAACAGGCAATCAGCCGCTCAATCCAATGACGAATGAGCCTGGTGAGTCAACGCATGCGGTGAATTACCGCTATGAGCCTCTTGGTAATCGTAAAAAGCTGATTGATGAAGGCGTTGTCTGTCCGGAATGTGACGGAGAAGAAGTTCATCATGATTCCTGGGTATTTGGTGACCCGACAACACCAATATTGAGAGGTTATAAGGGAGACCCGGCTGTGATCCGGCTGGTACACAGCGGCATAAAAGAAACGCACGTGTTTCATTACCATGTTCACCAGTGGCTGAAGGATCCATCCAATGCAGATTCTGAGATCATCGATGCGCAGAGCATCAGTCCGCAATCCTGGTATGATATTGAACCGCTTTACGGACTTGGCAGCCTTCAGGGGGCGATTGGTGACGCCATTATCCATTGTCATCTGTATCCTCATTTTGAAGCGGGCATGTGGGGGATGAACCGCGTGTTTGATACTCTTCAGGATGGTTCACAGTGTTATCCTGATGGCACGAAAATTAGAGCGCTAAAGCCGCTTCCGGACCGTCCTGAGCCTCCAAAACCAACATTGACTAAACCCGGATTTCCGAACTTCATTCCAGGAAAACCAGGTTTTAAAGCACCGCGTCCACCGCTTAGCATTGAAGGAGGCAGAGGATTGACGGAGCTTGAAAGACAGGCAGCGATACCTGAACCGAGGCCTGGTGCTGTATTTGCGGATCCATGCGGGTTCAATCCGGAGGCGCCTGTGGTGGAGTACAGTATTTCTGCTATTGAACTGCCGCTTATTTATAACCGGCAGGGCTGGCATGATCCAAAGGGGAGAATATTTGTGCTGGATGAGGATCTTGAGGCGGTCTTAAAAGGTGAAAAAGAGCCTGAACCGCTTGTCATTCATACGCCAGCAGGCACCTGCGTCAGAATTCATTTTACAAACCTTCTGCCGGAAATTTTAAGCGGGGACGTGTTCCAGCTGTTTGCACGCACATATGAAGCGGGCTTTCATATTCACTTCATGAAGTTCGATGTGCTTGTCAATGACGGGGCCAATGTAGGCTGGAATTACGATTCGAGTGTGCTGCAGGGACAGACGATCACCTATGAATATTATGCAGACGTTGAGTTGAAAGCCTGGTTTTATCATGATCACCTGTTTGCCGGGCACCACCAGCAGCACGGTGTTTTAGGATCAGGCGTCATTCATCCGCGATTCACAAAGTTTCTGGATTCGAAAACCGGTAATCCCGTGATAAATGGAACGGAAATTACAGCGGTTCATCCGATGATTCCTGACTATCGTGACCTTTCGCTTTTTGTGCATGACTTTACTCTTTTATACGAACGTGACGGTACACCGATTCAGCCTCCTGATTATCCGGGCTCATTGGATGATCCGGGCGTGTTCGGTGTCAATTATAAATGTGAGCCCCTCCAGTTCCGCCTTAAAGGACCGGGAGACCCGGCGTATTCTTTCAGCTCTTATGTGAATGGTGATCCGGTTACACCGGTATTTACATGCTATAAAGGAGATCCGCTCAGAATAAGGCTGATACAGGGTGCACATGAAGAATCGCACAGCTTCCATGTTCACGGCATGCGCTGGAAAGCAGAGCGTCCTGATGTGGAAACGAGGATGGAATCCCAAAAGCATATTGGGATCTCAGAATCCTTCACTTTAGAAACGTTCGCTACACATTCGGGAGATTATTTATGGACCTTTGCGACTGAAGAGGATTTATGGAACGGATTATGGGGACTGATCCGTGCATTTGAACATCCTGTTGAGGGATTAATTCCTTTACCTGACCAAAAGCAGAGAGAGCCTGAGGTGCTGTTATTATCAGAGGCGGATGGGGTCCCGCCTGCACAAGCAGTAGAAGTTGAAAGTCCTGCGCCTGATGAAGCACCACTCAGAAGGTTTAACATCACGGCTTTTCATGTGCCATTAACCTACAGTAAATATGGTGAGCATGATCCTTATGGCATCATTTTCGCTCATACTGAAGATATGGAGGACATTTTAACAGGGAAGAAACCACCGGAGCCGCTGATTCTGCGTGCCAATGCAGGTGAAGAAGTGGAGGTTCGGTTAACAAATGCCCTCACGCCGGGCAAATTCCCGTATCCAGATGGAATATGGCCTTATCCGAAAGTGAAAGAACAGGCTTTTTACCCACCTTCTCTACACATCTCACTTCACCCGCAACTGGTGCTGGCAGATGTGAAAACGTCATCGGGTGAGACAGCGGGTTTTAACTTCAGACAATCAGCAGAGCCGGGTGAAACGATCACCTATCGCTGGTATATCGATCATGCGTTCGGCGCAAGCGGATTATGGGATATGGCGGATATCAGAAATCACCGGTCACTTGGCACATTCGGCATTTTAATCGCAGAACCAAGAGGGACAGAAATGCTTGATCCAATGGAACTAACTGATAATAGCAAAGCTTCTTCCATTGTGTTAAAACATCCGTTTTTACCTGAAATAAGAGAGTTTGTACTTGTGATGCACGATGGAGTCAGGCTTGAGGATAAGAGTGGAGCCCTGATCATTGATCCGGCTGACGGCATACTTGGAGAGACAGAGGAAGAAGATCTGTTTGATACGTATGATCAGGGATCAAGAGGATTTAACTACCAGACTGAGCGATTAGTGAGAAGAAATGAGAAACCTTACGAGTGGCTCTTCAGTTCCAAAGCCCACGGTGATCCATCAACACCTGTATTTGAAGCCTATCCGGGCGATCCGGTTACGATCAGGCTTGTCAATCCATCTGAGCGCAGGCGGGCCCATACGTTCAGGCTGCATGGTCACTACTGGAATACAGATGCAATGGATCTGACCTCGCAGGTGAAATCATTCGATGGACATATCATTACCGGTCACACAGCCGATCTGAAGCTTCATTACGGCGCCGGTGGATGGTACGGTTTATCAGGTGATTACCTTTACCGTTCAGGCAATATCCGCTGGGATATCGAGCTTGGGATGTGGGGCATGTTAAGAGTATACAAAAGGATGCAAAAGCATTTGCCACTGCTGAATGTGCGTAAAGATGATGGGAAATGAAAGTACTCACGACTGGGATTTTCTTCTTAATACTGGCAGGCGGGTTGTGGGGGCTCTGGTATCTGCAGACCTCACTTCCTGTCCTGAAAACAATTGAACCATTTGAGATGAAGTCTGTATTGGATGGACATGATTATGGATCTGAAAACGGCCGGATAAAGGTTGTCGCATTTTTTTACACTGCCTGTCCGGATATCTGCCCGTTTACAATGAGCGATTTAAAGGAAGCGCATGATGAGCTTCACGAGCAAGGCGTTTTTGATGAGCAGGTGGAATTTGTGTCTATTACATTGGATCCTGAAGCAGATACAGAGGAGCGGGTTGTGAATTATGCTGATTCATTCGGTGCTGTCACAGATCACTGGCACTGGCTGAGAGGCACAGAGCAGGAAACCGCTGCAGTGGCTGAACAGTTTCTGATGCAGCGCGTGAAGCTTGAGGGACAGATTATGCACAGCACGACACTTTATTTAGTCGATGCAGACCACCAGATTCGCGGGACTTACCCTATGGCGACTGCGAGGGACCGGGTAAACAGGGAAGAGCTGGTTAGTGATGTTTTGAGACTGATAGAGGAGTAAAATAAAGAGGATGGGACATTTTCAATGTGTTCCATCCTCTTAACCGTTCCGCTGCGCTTCAGGTGGACGCTTTCCGTGGCCGGGCGGTGAGTTAGCAGGCTTCTTCGTGCTTTGTCTCACCTGGCCCTTCCTGCTACAGGAGTCGCCACCTTACGTTTCGCTACACTAAGTTTTCATTACTAACTTTGTTTTGCATATTAAAATAGGTTGTCCTGACTCAACCTTCCTTTGACGTATTGAAATAAAACTTACACCAGCTCAGGCTTACGCGTTTCGGCTGCTGCAAGCCCTGCTTTATTCAGGAAGTTCCATGGCTGGTTAAAATGCGGCTGGAAGAAGAAGTCGACAAAGCCGAGTTCATCGATCGTCATGCCAGTCTGAATGCAGACGCTGAGTGTATTAATTGATTGTGTAACATCTGCTTTTGATAGTACCTGTGCGCCAATGATCTTACGGCTTTCAGGCAGGTAGCTGACTTTCAGCAACACATCTTCTGCTGTCGGCATAAATTCAGGACGGTGCTTTTCAGAGATTGTGACGCTTTTCACATGAATGCCCGCAGCTTGTGCACTGGTTTCAGTCAAACCGGTTGATGCCATATTCAGATCATAAATGTGAAGTCCTGAAGTCCCTTGTGTACCGACATTTTTCATGACAGGCTCCATCAGGTTACGTGCAACGAGTGTACCCATTCTGACTGCGTTTGTTGCAAGTGGAATGTAAGCCGCTTTACCAGTCGGATTGTATTTTACTGCACAGCAGTCACCAGCTGCAAGAATATCAGAGTCGCTTGTGCGCATGTAGTCATCTACTTTAATTGCCCCGTTTGGCAGCATATCCACTTTTCCTTTTAAAAGCTCTGTATTTGGACGGAAGCCAACACACATGATGACAAGGTCCGTTTCCACGCGACCTGCATTTGTTACGACAGCTTCAACAGTGTTTTCACCTTCAAAGCGGGTAACGGTCTCCCCAAGTCGGAGCTCGACACCACGGTCAATAAATGCCTTCTCTACCTGATCTGTAAATTCCTGATCAAGATATTTATTCAGTATGCGGTCCACACCATCAATCAGCGTGACTTTTTTACCTGCCTGCTGGAATGCTTCTACAAGCTCAACGCCGATATAACCTGCACCAACAACCGTTACGTGCTTTACGTCGCGTGACTTTTCAATAATAGTATTGGCCTGGTTAAAGTTTTTTGCCAGCAGAATATTATCCAGCTTAATGCCGTCAATTGGCGGAATGATTGGCCATGAGCCTGTAGACATCACAAGCTTATCGTAGCTATCACTCACTTCTTCACCGGTTACCAGATTTAACGCTTTGATCTGCTTGCACGCAGTATCGATTTCCTGCACGGCATGCTGCATTTTCATCGTAACACCGAGGCTTCTAAGCTGTTCAGGTGAGCTGTAGAAAAGTCCCTGCGGATCTTCAACGACACCTCCGACATATAATGCTAAACCACATGAAAGAAAGGATACATTATCGTTTTTCTCATAGACTGTGATCTCTGCTTCAGGATACATATTGGCCATATTCGTTACAGCTGCTGTTCCAGCGTGAGTACTTCCGATTACTGCGATTTTCATGTAAGAATTCCTCCTAAGTTTCAATTGTGAAAAACTTCACAATCAATGATTGATTTAAGTATACGACGGGTTGAAATAGAATGCAAGGATTTTGTTCAGTATTTCACAAAGTAATTTGTGTATATCAATTTTAGTGATAGTATTAAAGGAAATGTCATTAATATAGCTTTAATGTATAAGTAAATGAAAGGAGTGGAGGGTATGCAAAGGTATGTAATTGGTCTTGATCTTGGTACGACCAGTGTAAAAGCGGTCCTTTTTACCAAAGAGGGTAGAGTGAAGGCTGAGACAGAACAACTGATTAAAACGGTATATTCAGCTGGTGGGCGTGCTGAACAAGATCCTGATGTCATCGTTTCTTCAGCTGTTTTTGCATTGAAGAATGTAATGGCAGAAGCTGAAGTTTCCGCTGAAAATATCGTTGGGATCAGCTTCTCAAGTGCGATGCATTCATTGATTTGTACTGATAAAGAGGGCCGTGCACTTTCGAAAGCCATAATCTGGGCGGACGGAAGAAGCAGCAGTCAGGTAAAGAATTTGTTGAATGCTAACGGTCGTGCGGTTTATGAACGTACAGGCACACCGATTCATCCCATGTCTCCAATGACTAAATTATTATGGATGAAAGAGACTGATTATCAGCCTTACCTGCAAGCTGCATACTTTATGTCGATAAAAGAGTACCTTGTCTTCCAATGGTTTAACGAGCGGGTTACTGATTATTCGATGGCAGCTGCAACAGGGATGCTGAATGGGGAAACTTTAAAGTGGGACAAAGACATACTAAAAATGGCAGGGATTACAGAAGATCAACTTGGTCAACCGGTTTCACCGGATTATCGTCTTGGAGATTTAAATAAAATAATAGCAGAATATTTACTTCTTCCTCATACTGTCCCATGTGTGATTGGGGCAGCTGATGGTCAATTGGCGAACTTAGGGGGCAGCGGGGTTGAAGAGGATTGTCTGACCATTTCAGCAGGAACAAGTGGCGCGATTCGTAAATGGACCAAACACTTTACTGTGAGTGAGGGAAATGAAACCTTTTGTTATGCTTTTACATCTGATCATTATATTGTTGGTGGTCCCACGAATAATGGCGGGGTAGCCATTGATTGGCTGAAAAACACGTTAAATTACCAGGGGACTCACGCTGAATTGATAAAAGAAGCAGAATCAGCCAGTCCTGGAGCAGATGGACTGACTTTCTTACCTTATATTAACGGTGAGCGGGCCCCGCTTTGGAACCAGGATGCAAGAGGAAGTCTCATTGGACTGTCTATTTCTCATAAAGTTCCGCATTATATACAGGCAGTTCTTGAAGGCATCACTTTCAATTTGTATCAAATCTACCTTTCCATGGGGTCTACAGGAGCTGATGTAGATGTGATTTATATCAATGGAGGATTATCGAAATCTGCATATTGGGTTCAAATGCTATCAGATGTCTTTAATAAACCGGTCCAGCGTTCTGAGAGTCATCACAGTGCGGCTTGGGGAGCAGTGTGGCTGTTATTAACGGCACTTGGAGAAGCCGATTCCCTCAAACAAATCAAAGAAAATATTCCTTTGGGTGATCGATTTGAACCTGATGAAGTTCAGCATAAAGAGTATCGGAAGGTTTATGAACGATACAGCAGGCTGGTCAAGGCGGTTAATGTATAAATATAAATCTGCTCCTTCTCTTCAATAGATCCGGCACTGGGAGTCCGGAACTGAGCTGCCGTGTTTCGGGTCAGATTCACAGAATTTCGGATCACATTATGAGCGCCTTCCGCTTTTCACGAGATTCAGCTCCAGCTCCAGCAGGCAGGTCCTCGAGTCATAAGCCACTCTGAGAAAATGTGGAAGTTCGCCCCATTTCTCTCAGTGCGTCTTATGCTTGTCGGACCTAACCGACTGCTTCCGCTTTTCATGAGATCCAGCTCCAGGCGCTAGCTCCTCGGGACATAAGCCACGCATCGGTAAACGGGAAAGACCACCCGTTTTCCGCTCCGCGCCTTATACCTGTCGGAGCTGACCAAGCGCCTTCCGCTTTTCATAAGATCCAGCTCCAGCAGGCAGGTCCTCGAGTCATAAGCCACCCTGAGAAAATGGGGAAGGTCGCCCCATTTGTCTCAGTGCGTCTTATGCTTGTCGGACCTAAACGCCTGCTTCCGCTTTTCATTGTTCCACGTGAAACATTTTCAGATTTTTTGCGCAATAATTTGTATCACATGCGAAAGTCCGTTATGAAGTTTTCCTTCTTTCCGCATCACTTCACCGGTGAAGAAGTGAATGATTTTCCAGTCTTTAAATGTCTCAAGCATTTTTCCTGCATCATATAGAAACGCTTCCTTTGGCGGTCCTCCGGTTTTATAGGGCAGCTGATGCTTAGAATAGACTTCGCTGATAAAATAGCCACCCGGTTTAATTGTGCTTTTAATTCCTTCAAGCATACTGTCTCTGCTGGCAGGGTCAATATGACCAAAAACGTTTATGACAGCATCGTAGGTTTCGGGTGACCAGTCTGCATCAGTCAGATCTGCCAGTGCAGTCTGAACATGGGCCTGTTTTTCAGCAGCCAGCATCTGTGTTTTCTTTAACCCTTCTTCTGCATAGTCCCAGGCAGTCACATCAAGCCCCATGCCCGCCATATAGACAGCATTTCTTCCTTCACCTTCAGCGACTGCAAGCAGTTTCCCTCTCTTTAATTTCAGCTTCTTTTGTGCGTAGACGATAAATTCATTCGGTTCTTTTCCGTAAATATAAGTTTTGTTCTGAAATTTTCTATCCCATGCGTTCATCTCATCACTCCTTATCTGAAATTATAATGGTTCGGAACAGTAATCTCATTTGTAAGCGGTTATAATGAAACTACATTTATCATACAGGAGGGATTCACATGAAAAAGACATGGTGGAAAGAAGCGGTCGTCTATCAGGTATACTGGCGCAGCTTTTATGATAGCAATGGTGATGGATATGGAGACCTCAGAGGCGTTCTTGAAAAACTGGATTACATAAAAGAACTTGGTGTGGATGTGATTTGGCTGAATCCATTCTATGAATCACCGGACCGCGACAATGGGTATGATATTTCAGATTATGAAGCAGTGATGGAAAAAGCGGGTGACATGGCTACGTTTAAGGAGTTGCTAGAAGCCATCCATGCTAAAGGGATGAAGGTGATCATGGACCTGGTCGTGAATCATACATCAGATCAGCATCCGTGGTTTCTGGCATCCAAGTCATCCAAAGATCATCCGAAACGCGACTGGTATATCTGGCGGGAAGGGAAGAATGGCGGACCTCCGAATAACTGGCGCTCATATTTTGAACCATCAACCTGGACGAAAGATGATGGAACAGGGGAGTATTATTTTCATTCCTTTGCAAAAGAGCAGCCGGATCTGAACTGGGAAAATGCTGAGGTCAGACAGGAAATCTTCCGGATGATGCGTTCATGGCTGGACCTTGGTATTGATGGATTCAGAATGGATGTCATCAATCTTCTGGCCAAAAAGGAAGGGTTCCCGGATGCTGACAACCCGAATCATATCAGCTATTTGGCTGATAACCCCGGCATTCATGATTATCTGCAGGAAATGAACCGTGAAGTGCTGTCACATTATGATGTGATGACAGTTGGAGAAATTCCATTTGTGAACCCTGAAACCGGCTTATTGTATGTGCACGAGGATCGTCATGAGTTAAATACGCTCTTTCACTTTCAGGTAGCGGATGAAATGCCGGTCATGGATCTTCCTAAGTATAAGGACATTCAGGAGCAGTGGTACAAAGGTGTATTTGAAAAAGGATGGAACTCACAGTTTTTAAATAATCATGATCATACGCGTCAGGTGACCCGCTATGGAAATGATGGAGAATATCGCACTGAATCAGCCAAACTGCTTGGAATTATGCTTCATACGCTGCCTGGGATGCCTTACATCTATCAGGGAGAAGAAATCGGGATGACGGGTGTCCGTTTTGATTCGATTGATGATTACAATGATATTGCCATGAAAAACAAGTACAAAGAAGAAGTGGCTAAGGGAAGAGATCCAAAAGAGGTATTTGAAGATCTGCTGCTTCTCAGCCGGGATAATTCACGCACGCCAATGCAGTGGAATGACACGGAACACGCAGGCTTTACTGAGGGAAAACCGTGGATTAAAGTGAATCCGAACTACCCGGATATTAACGTAGAGCAGGCGCTGAATGATCAAAGCTCGGTATTTTATACGTATCAGAACCTGATTGAGCTCCGTAAAGAACATCCGGTGATGGTATATGGTGATTACGAGGACCTGTCAAAAGGGAAAGAGCCGCTTTATATGTATAAAAGAACGTATCAGAATACGTCATGGCTGGTCGCGCTCAATCATTCAGACCAGTCGCTGGCAGTTGAGAGTCCGAAAGCCTTTTCAGGAGCCGCTGCACGCCTTGTAATCGGCAACTATAAGGTGGATGCTGAAGCAAGGTCAGTACTGCCTGCACAGCTTGACTTAAGACCTTATGAGGCACGTGTGTATGAAATTGTTTCAACAGATTAAAAAAGACAGCGCACGTGCGCTGTCTTTTTTCATGACACTTAAACTTGTAAACTGTAAAGCTCTACTTCAGACTCCACCCATTTTGCATAATCACTGATTTCCTGCAGCTGCTCGTTGCTAAACGTGCGCGGCAGATAATCTGCAATGCATAATGTACCGATCATCTCACCCCGGGAGACAATCGGAATGCCGGCATAAAATTGTAGGCCGCTCACTTTAAAGAATTCACGAATATTTTCGTTTGGATGCTCAGAAATATTTTCAATGACGAGCGGTTCCTGCTGACTGATGACATAGTTACAGAGACTTTGGTCGCGCGGGACTTCTCTGGTCGTCTGGACTGGCTCAGGAATGCCGATGCATGATTTAAACCACTGTCTTTTCTCATCAATAATTGAAATAAAACAAATAGGTGCGTGAAAAGTATTTTTAATCATCCGTGTGATGCGATCAAATCGCTCTTCTTCCGGTGTATCAAGAATACGAAGTCTCTCGATTTCCTTCAGGCGGCGTGCTTCTCCTGCAATATCTTGAGCAGCTGCTGCTTCAAGGTAAGACGGATCTTTTGAAGGGTTATTTTCAAAAAAGCGGTCAATTGTACTTTTTACCTTTTCGAGCGGCAGGGGTCTGCTGAAATAATAACCCTGAATTTCGTTACATCCAAGACTTGTCAGTATATCGAACTGTTCTTTCGTCTCCACTCCTTCAGCAGTTACGTAAAGGTCCAGTTTTCTTGCCAGCTGAATAATAAAATGCACAATACTAACGTCTTTTTGGTTGTGGTGCTGATCAATTTGTGAAATAAATGAACGATCAATCTTAATCCCATCAAGTGAGAATTTCCTCAAATAATTTAAAGATGAATAACTGACCCCGAAATCATCAATGACGATTCGATACCCCAGTTCTTTTAACTGATTGATGATTTCCACGCCTTTAATCGGATCTTTCATCAGCATATTCTCAGTAATCTCCACTTCAATGCTAGACGGGTCAATCTGATTTTCATTCACTACTTTGATAAAGTGACTGTCAATCAGGTCCGGTTCGAACAAAGCGGCAGACAGATTGATTGAAGCCCGTGCGCCTGTAAATAGTTCAGGCGAGTTTTTAATATCATGACACACCATCTGTACCACAGCTCTGGTCACATCCTGAATGAGCGTTGTTTTCTCAGCCACAGGGATAAATTTAAGTGGCGGAACTGTTCCGAGTACAGGGCTGAACCATCTGACCAATGCTTCGTAATGTACTTTATTCGTCCGGGTATTTAACTTCGGCTGATAATAAACAGTCAGTTCATTCTGTTCAAGCGCTTTATAAAGCTCAGCTTCCATAATGGCTTCATTTATGTTTGTCATCAGGTGATTTTCAGTTTCGAATAGACGAATAGAGTTTCTACCTTCTCTTTTTGCTTCAACCATTGCAGCGCTTGCATTTGTAATGAGTGAGTTCGGATGACCAGGGCTCATACAGATGCCAATACATCCTGTGACAGGAATGGCTACGCTGTTCACTTCATAAGTAAAGGCTGAAAGTGAAGATAGAATCTTTTCAGCAACCAAAAACACATCGTTTTCAGTGTGATCAGTTACAGCTACAATAAATTCATCTCCGTCGATTCTTCCCAGGATAGATTCGGACGGCAGCAGGTCAGCAATCGTTTTAGCAATCTTTTTCAATAATTCATTCGTTGCTTCAATGCCAAGCCAGTCATTAATCAGCTTAAAACGGTCTATATTTAAATATAAAATGGACATGATCCCGTCTTCCATTTTAGAAAGCTCTGATTTTACCTGCAGCAGACTCGGAAGTCCTGTTAAATAATCAATGTTTTCAATGGAAGCAAGCAGTTTCATAGATGTTTCATCGGAAAGGTCATTTGTTAGACCGATAATATACCGCACGTGGTCGTGTTGATCTGTAATTGGCATAAGTGCCGATGCGGCGTATTCAGAGATATTGGAGAGTTTATTCATCTGATCAGAATAAAAAACGGGCTGTCCGGTAGAAGCAACCTCGTCATACTGGCTGATTAAAGGCGCTGCCACATTTTCATCATAGACTTCATGAAGATAGCGGCCTTTCCAGTTATCAGGAAGAGATGACAACTGAATGGCTTCATCGGTAACATCTACATACTTGTAACCTTTTGTATCCACTTCCATCAGAAAAACCATTTTGTACAGCCCGGTGAAAAAATCAAACAGGTATTGGGGATCAGCCTTCAGATTCTTCACATATTCTCCTCCTTATTACACAAAGCCAGTTAATATAAGAAATGATTAATTATTTCTATCATAAATCGAAAGGGTACGTATGTCACGATTATCTTTTGACATGCGTGTAAAAAGAAATGATCTGAAAAGAGTCTAAAGGACCTGATGAAGTGATGAAAATGAATAGGTATTTTTGTTAAAATAAAGATAAAAAGTAAGATGGAGTGAATGGCTTGAAGGAAAATAAACTGAGACAGCTGGAGATCAGGATTTCAGATACGACGGGTACATCCTATCGAACGGTAGTGGACTTTGAACAGAGCCTGATTTTACGATCAGGAGTTATGAATCATGAAAAAGTGGATCTGCAGCCTGCTGTTCTAAATGAACTTGAAAAAACCAGGTTAATAGAAAAGCTTTCACACCTGAATATCAGCACGTTAAAAAACAGCCGGAAGTCTGATGGGCAAATGCCGGACCTCTATTGGCAGGTGATCATTTCAGGTGATGAAGTAATAGAGGAAGTGGGAATTGATCAGCTTCCGGAAGAGTGGGGGCAATTTTTCAGGCTGCTTTCTTGAGCAGCCTGAGCCTATTTTTTAGCATACTCTGACACCACATAGGCAAGCTCATCATTGCCAAATACCTGTAATACATGAATGAGCGTTCCGGAGTCAATTGTCATTCCGAAGCTTTCACCATCTTCACTTAGTTTCTTCAGCAGACTGTTAGGAGCTTGTGCCGGGTAAGCTTCATGATAGACTCTTTCCGGATCCAGGTTGTGTTCGTGGCACCACTGGATAAAAATACGTACCATTACCTGCTCATCTTCCTGATACTGCTTGATAATATAAGCTTCTTTTTCTTTCTGATTCACCGTCAATTCTCCTCTCAAATTTTCTGTTTGGTGGCTTTGTTAAAGTTGGCTGTTGATTTCCACTTTGTGCAAAAAGCTGTGTTAAGATAACAAATCGCTGTTACTAAACTTAAATTAAGGGTCATAAACTAACAATATTCGTATATATTAAACAGACAGTCGAAGCAATGTGCCCAAGGTGGTTTTAACTTTCAATACCGTGGGTAAATATTCTTTGTGACCACGTAAAACAACGGTGGGGTGGCGGAGAAATGAACCGCTATTTTGCTGCATTGTAGTGACTGCCGGGAAGACAGCGGCTTTCTTAAAGAAAAAGGATCCAACTACCCGAATTGGCGATTAAGAGGGCATATCTTCTTCCCCATATAAGTGACATTGCGGACATCTCTGGTGATAGCCAGAGATTTTTTCGCGTTTAAAAGCTTACTATCATGTATCCTAAAGCCGCGAAAAGCGTGCCGGCTAAGAATGTAACCAGTAAATAAATCAGTGCACTGAGCCGTTGATCTGCTTCAAAAAGTTTGGCGGCTTCAGTCTGCATTGTTGAAAATGTGGTAAAAGCCCCAAGAAAGCCTGTGGCAAAAAGGGCATTGAATGATGAGTTCAACTCAATTGCAATTACGATACCAAGAAGAAAAGAGCCGAGCAGATTCACCATAAGTGTGCCGAAGGGTATAAATGACATGAGTTTGTTCCCATATGATGACAACTGGTACCTTGCCATTGCACCGAGGAAGCCTCCAACACTAAGTAATACCAGATTCATACACTCCCACCTGCTTTCCTGCCAACCTTCATACCTGCATAAGCGAGTAGAAATCCACCCGTTAAGCTAATCAGAAAATATGTAAGAGCAAATCCATATTGTTCATTTCGTAAAAAATCAAATAGCTCTGCACTGACGGCTGAAAGTGTTGTAAAAGAGCCAATAAGGCCTGTCACAATAGCGAGTCTGATGCCCTGACTTATTTTCCATGGGGCTGTCGTAAGCATCCCGAGTAAAAAAGAGCCAAGCAGATTCACAATTAATGTCGAAAAAGGAAAGGAGGTTTGTATAAGCGCACCAGCTGAGGCCCTCAGCAATACACCGGCAGCCCCGCCAAGGCCGACCCACAAAAGATTCATATTCATCACCTGCTAAATGATTAAATTAAAAAATGAAGCCGTCATTAATGCTGACGGCTTGCTGAGTAACGGAATGAATCCGCTGCTTCCTTTACTTTCTCATAAGCTTCATCCATTGATTCGGCTTTAATAAATGTATGTGATCCATCCTGCGAACTGATCGCATGCTCATATCTTGGATCATAATAATGAACCAGTAATAAACGGAATGCTTCCCTGAACTCACCATTCGTCAGGAACTGACGTATTTCCCGGGAAATTGGCGTGTGAATCCGGCGCTCGATCTTCCCGAATGCTTCCATGAATTGTTCAGGCACATCATCAGGCTGATAATCTTCAAGGATGTTTTGTACACGAACATCGGCAGGAAGATCAAGAAACAGTTGTGGTGCTTTCTCTTTTTTTTGATGAAGAAATTCCGGCATGTGCACACGTCCGATTCTTCTGCTTTCCCCTTCAATCAGAATATAAGGGGAATCCTTCAGCTTTCGGAGTTCAGTTATAAGAAGTGAGTCGAATTTTTTCTGATTACTCGGATTCAGTCCGATCTGACCAAACACTGAGCCTCTGTGTCCGGCCATTTGCTCGAGGTCAATTACCGGGTAGCCTTCTTCTTTCAGCTGGTTCAGAATTACTGTCTTCCCTGACCCTGTATAGCCGTTTAACACAAGTAACTCTGGTTTGAACTCATAATCTTCAAGTGACTTCACGACCCACTGTCTGTAGGTGCGGATTCCGCCTGTCAGTCTGTTCACATCAACGCCCATCAGTTCAGTCATTGTCGCCGCCGTTTTACTTCTCATACCGCCTCGCCAGCAAAATACTGAAACAGGACCTCCCAGGGCTTTGAACTGCTTTACAAACGCCGGCAGTTTGGCAGCAAAGATTTCAAGACCACGTTCTTTTGCAGCTTCCTGTCCAACCTGTTTATAGATGGTTCCGATTTCTGCACGCTCTTCATTATCAAAAATCGGGATATTCACACTTCCTGGTATAGAACCTTCCTCAAATTCACCTGGAGAACGTACATCGACGAGAATTCTTTCGTTATGTTCATGCGCATCCATCAAATCATTTAAGCTGATTTCTCTAGTCAAACTGTTCACCTTCCGAATTATGATTGTATACTGATTGTTCCGCTATGTTCATTGACCACTTCTCCAATGATATAGGCATCCACGTCATGCTTGCGCAGCTCAGCAAGCAGCTGGTCCGCCTCCTGCTCAGATACTGAAATCAAGAGACCTCCCGATGTGACAGCATCACATAAAATATAGCGGTCAATCTGATCCATTGCATCAGGGAACATGACTTTGCCTTCTAAATGAGCAAAATTATTTTTCGTGCCGCCTGGAATTGTGCCGCCTTCAGCAAGCTCGCGAACGCGTGGTAACACAGGAACCCTGCTGCTGAAAATGCGGATCCCTGCTCCGCTACCAGCAGCCATTTCTGACGCGTGCCCCAGCAGGCCGAATCCGGTTACATCAGTTGCTGCGCGAACATCAAAGTCAGCCATCGTTTCGGCAGCCTGTTTATTCAGTGTAGCCATTACTTTTGTAACGTTTTGTTTTTCATCTTCTGTCAGCAAGCCATTTTTCAGGGCTGTCGTCGAAATACCCACACCAATCGGTTTCGTTAAAATCAATTTATCTCCAGGCTTCGCACCGGTGTTTGCTCTTACTTTATCCGGATGTACTGTACCTGTTACAGCAAGGCCGAATTTTGGTTCCTGATCATCAATTGAGTGGCCGCCTACAAGCGTAACGCCAGCTTCTTTTAACTTATCACCGGCACCGCGAAGAATATCTGTCAGAATGCTTTTATCAAGCGTTGAAATTGGAAACGCAACAATATTCAGCGCAGTTAGCGGTGTACCGCCCATTGCGTATACATCACTGATCGCATTTGCAGCAGCAATCTGACCGAAATCGTAAGGGTCATCGACGATTGGAGTGAAAAAATCAAGTGTTTGAACAAGAGCAGTCTCATCATTAATTTTATAAACGCCTGCATCATCACTTGTATCCAGTCCTACGAGCAGATTAGGGTCGGCTACTGCCTGCGGAAGGTTTTTCAGAACCTGAGAGAGATCAGCAGGTCCGATTTTACAGCCGCATCCGCCTTTAGAAGATAGTGAAGTCAGTTTGATTGTATTTGTCATGTATATCAACCTTTCATAATCAATTCATTCCTTTAAGTTTAGCACAAAACAAAAAACTTCATTCTATAGAAGGTTTGTGAGAAACAAGTAACTTGCAACGATGAGTCATTCATGTTTTAATATAAAGCGTAATCGTTACGATTTAAACAAACAGGAGGTACTATATATGAAACAGAATACACATCCCGAATATCGCAAAGTCGTATTTATGGATACAAATAGCGGCTATAAGTTTCTGACTGGATCAACGAAAGGATCAAATGAAACAATTGAATGGGAAGATGGCAATACGTATCCACTATTGAAAGTGGAAGTAAGCTCAGATACACATCCGTTCTATACAGGGCGTCAGAAATTTGCAGATAAAGACGGTCGTGCAGAAAGATTTAAAAAGAAATATAATTTGTAACATACATGTACTGCTGCATCGAATATTGATGCAGCAGTATTTTTGTCTATTTACGAAAGTTTTTCGTTATAACTTTAGAATAATTGCGGAAAAAACTGAAAATAATGTATTGACAGCGCTTTACATACAGTTTAAAATCCAAATTAACGAAACATTTTACTTAAATAAAAAATAAAGCGAAAAATTTTCGTGGAGTTTTTGAGGATGGTGGCTATGAGAAAGTTTCCTGAGAATTTTGTATGGGGTACTGCAACTTCCTCCTTTCAAATAGAGGGTGGAAGAGAGACAAGAGGAGAATCAATCTGGGATCAGTTTTGTAAGAATCCAGGTAAGGTTTTAAATGGAGATCATGGTGAAGTCGCATGTGATCACATTAACCGCTATAAAGAAGATGTACAGTTAATGAAGGATTTGAATGTACCATGGTACCGTTTCTCGATTTCATGGTCACGAATTTTCCCGAACGGTGACAGAGTTGTCAATGAAAAAGGGCTTCAGTTCTACGATAACCTGTTAACGGAGCTTGAACAGCAGGGAATTAAGCCGGCTGTAACCCTTTATCACTGGGACCTTCCACAGGCGCTTCAGGATAAAGGCGGATGGATGAACAGAGACATCGTTGAAGAGTTTGCTCATTATTGTGATGTTATTTTTGACCGTTTCGGCGATCGGGTTTCAAACTGGATTACACACAATGAGCCATGGGTAGTCAGCTGGCTTGGATATGGTTCAGGAGAACACGCACCGGGCTATCGTGATATTCCGGCGTTTCTGAAAGCTGCACACCATGTGCTTCTGTCACACGGAGTCGTTGTTAAACGCTTCAGAGAAAGACAGCTTCCGGGTGAGATCGGCATTACACTGAATCTGAATTCTTCTTACGCATTTAATGAAAGCGCTTCATCTGAAGAAGCTGCTCTCAGATGGGATGGTTTCCTGAATCGCTGGTTCCTCGATCCGGTATTCAAAGGACAATATCCTGCAGACATGCTTGAACACTACAGCGTGTACACAGACTTCTCTTTCGTAAAAGACGGAGACCTGGACACAATGTCAGCAGCTGTAGATTTCCTGGGCATTAATTATTATTCAATTTCCTACCTGACTCATCAGCCTGGCGCATGGCTTGAAGCCGGACATGAAGGTGGCGGCCACAGACGTACTTCAATGGGATGGGAAGTATACGCAAAAGGATTATCCGATCTGCTTATCAGATTGAAAAATGATTATGATAACCCTGTCATCTATGTAACTGAAAATGGAGCAGCATACGATGATGAAGTAACTAATGGAGAAGTTCAGGATCCTGAACGTGTTCAATACTTACAGGAGCATCTTGATGCATGCCTGGATGCGATTGATGCAGGTGTTGACTTAAAAGGATATTTTGCCTGGAGCTTCCTTGATAACTTTGAATGGGCATTCGGCTATTGCAAACGCTTTGGTCTGGTATATGTTGATTTTGAGACACAAAAGAGAATTCCAAAAGAAAGTGCTAAATGGTTTCAGCAGGTTATTGTGAACAATGGGTTAAAGATTCAAAAACAACATACTTAAGGGGATGAAGGAATGAAAAAGGTACTAAAAGCAGGACTTGTAGCTGGGGGAGTAATGGCGATACTTGCAGGATGTTCAAGTGATAAAGGGGATAGCGGGACAGCAGGAAGCAGTGGCGATTCAGGCACAATTGATATGTGGGTATTCGGTACAACAGGTTATGAAAAGCTTGCAGAAGCTTATATGGAAGAAAATCCGGATGTTGATATCAACATTCAGACAACTGAAATGGGTGACCACCACAACAACTTATTCACTGCACTATCAGCAGGTCAGGGAGCACCTGATATCGCAATGATCGAGGTTGGGGAAATTGAGCGTTACCGCGATGCACAGGATCGTTTCGTGAACCTTTATGACCTTGGTGCAGGAGACGTTCAGGACAACTATCTTGATTGGGTCTGGAACGTAGGCGGAAACGCTGAAGGCGATTTCCAGTTTGGACTGCCAACTGATATCGGACCAACTGCGATGTACTACCGTACAGACGTAGTAGGAGAAGCGGGCTATCCAACTGATCCGGCAGAACTTGCTGCAGAAGTTGATACTTGGGATAAATACGCAACATTTGCAAAAGACATTGCTGAAGCGACTGGCAAGCCGGTTGTAGATAATGCAGAGCTGATCTTCAACGCTAAGCGTGATCAGGCATCTGAACATTACTTCAACCGTGATAATGAACTGATTGTTGAAGAAAATGCTGAAATTCGTGAAGCATACGACTACACAGTAGAGCTGATTCAGGCAGATGCTGTTGGAAACATGCCGCTTTGGACACCTGAATGGGGTCAGGGTATGGCTGAAGGTTCTTACGCAACACTTCTTGGACCAGCTTGGATGCAGGGTGTTGTAAAAGGAAATGCACCTGATTCTGAAGAGTGGATGATCACAACAATGCCTGAAGGTGCCGGTAACTGGGGTGGTTCTTACCTGACGATCTCTGAAGAGTCAGAGCAGCAGGAAGAAGCTTATGCATTCATCGAGTGGTTAGTATCTCCTGAAAACCAGCTTGAGTCATTTAAAGATATGGGGCTATTCCCTTCAACACCAGCTGTATATGAAGAGGAAGAGTTTACAAGTTATACAGATGAGTACTTTGGTGACATCAATACTGCAGCTGTATTTGCAGAAGCTGCTGAGCAAGTAAATGATGTGTACAAAGGACGTAACTACCTGCTTGTACAAGGTGAAATTATGATGGCGCTTGATAACGTATTAAGCAGCGGCGGAGACCCTGACCAGGAGTGGGAAGATGCAATGGAAAGAATCAAACAGCGTCTTGAGCGTGAGTAAATAAGATTTACTAAGGGTGAGGTCCGCTTTAGCCGGTTCCTTGCCCTTTTCATTAAAAGGAGATGACCTTGTAAAATGGTATCAAAATCTGAGAAATACACTGAAAAAAAAGCAAGGCGATCTTTCACTGAAGAAAAGCGGCATAGTTTAGCAGGCTATCTGTTTATCTCTCCGTTTTTCATTCTCTTTGCGATTTTCGGCTTATTCCCGATGCTGTTCAGCTTCTATCTTGCTTTCTTTAAGTGGAATGGCCTTGGAGAAATGACGTATAACGGTATTAACAACTTCACAATTATATTCAATGACCCGGTCTTCTGGAAGTCGATTTATAACACCGTAGTGATTGGGCTTTTGGGGACTGTGCCGCAGCTAATTGTAGCCTTTTTACTTGCATATGCACTGAATTCACAGGTGCTTCGTTTTAAGAATACCTTCAGAGTAGCTATCTTTATGCCATACGTAACATCAATTGTAGCGGTAGCGATTCTGTTCAGTATTATCTTTAACAATCAATCATTCGGATTAGTTAACAGCTTTCTTGGCCTCTTTGGTGTTGATCCAATTGTTTTCACCCAGTCTGAGTGGGGGGCAAAAATTGCGATTGCAGCGATGATCTTCTGGCGTTGGGTTGGTTATAATACGATCATTTTCCTTGCAGGAATGCAGAGTATTTCAAATGATTTATATGAAGCTGCAAAAATCGATGGCGCAACACTTCGACAGCAGCTGCGTTATATTACGCTGCCAATGTTAAAACCTTTCGTTCTGTTTACAGTATTTATGGGAACAATCGGCTCACTGCAGATCTTCACAGAGCCGCTGATCTTCTTTAACGGAAACCTTCGTCCGGAAGGGATTACAGTTGTAGCTTATCTGTATCGTGATGCTTTTGAAAGTAACTTCTTTGGAACAGCATCTGCAACAGCGATCGTGCTGTTTGTCATCATCATGGTGTTCTCGGTATTAAACCTGTTAATTACAAACCGGCTTGGCCGCGGGAAAGCGAGGAAGGCTTAAATGAAACCAGCAACAGCTAATCAACCTAAAAAGCAACCGGGAAGATTCGTCCTGTACGGCTTACTGATTTTCGCCGGACTCGTTTCACTATTCCCGTTCTACTGGATGTTTGTCATGGCGACTCAGCCGAATCACGTAATCAATCAGACGCCTCCTGCTCTTCTGCCGGGGCCTGAGCTTGTAACAAACTTTACGAATGTACTTGGACAAATTGATTTCTTTGGAGCAATGATGAACTCACTGATTGTATCAGTAGCCGTTACTGCCGGAAGCCTTTTCTTATGTTCATTAGCAGGTTTTGCTTTTGCGAAGCTTAAGTTCAAAGGGCGAGACGTACTATTCGTGCTGATTCTGATTACAATGATGATCCCGCCTCAGCTGGGATTAATTCCGACTTACTATATCATCAGTCAGCTTGGCTGGTTAAGTGACCTGAAGGCGATCATTGTGCCGGGTCTGATCAACGCGTTCGGGATCTTCTGGATGCGCCAGTATATTAAAGAAGCTGTACCTGATGAGTTGATTGAAGCAGCGCGTATTGATGGATGCTCGATTTTCAGAGTGTATTGGAACATCGTTACTCCAGCAATTCTTCCTGCATTCGCAACACTTGGTATCATCGTCTTCATGAACGTATGGAACGACTTCTTATGGCCGTTAGTGGTACTTCAGGACCAGTCAAGTCATACTTTACAGGTAGCGCTTCGTGCACTTAATGATTCTTACAGCCGTGATTATGGTATGATATTATCAGGTACATTCTGGGCAACAGTACCATTAATTATTGTCTTCCTGCTATTCAACAAAGCGTTTATCAGCAGCCTTACACAAGGGGCTGTAAAGAGTTGAGTGTGCTGAAGACCGGGGAGTCTAAGAAAATGAAGGTAACCATAAAAGATATCGCCAAATTAGCCGGCGTTTCTCAGGCTACTGTTTCTAAAATCATTAATAACTATCATGATGTCGGGCAGGAAACGAGAAAGCGCGTCATAGAAATTATGGAACGTGAAGGCTATCGTCCTTCCCAGTCACGCATGATCAACGATAAAAAAACCAACGTAGTTGGTGTAGTATTTGCCGGACGGGTTAACGCGGATTTAACCCATCCGGTTTTTGTTGAAGTGCTCAACGAATTCAAAAAAACAATCGGTCAGCTTGGTTATGACCTTATTTTATTTTCAAATGAACAATTCTTTGAAGTGCGGGAAAACTATCTTGCCAGATGCCAGCATTTTGATGTAGATGGCTGCCTGATTATTGCTGGTGATCAGATTGAGTCCTCAGTGTATGAGCTTGATCAGAGTCCAATTCCCTGTGTAGGTGTGGATATTGAACTGACCGGACCATTTTCAAGCTATGTCATGAGTGACAGTAACAGTATTGCAGCAAAAGTCGTTGAACATTTTTATCTGAACGGACACCGAAAGATTGCTTATATCGGCGGTACAAATGGTTCTCTTGTTGCTGATTCCAGATTAAGCGCATTCAAGCAGACGCTAAAGTTTTACGGTCTTCCGATGAAAAGTGAATGGTTTTACGAAGGTGATTTCTTCGAAAAGAGTGGATATGACGGGATGCACCGTCTGCTTGACCTTGAGGATACACCGACTGCTGTTTTTGCAAGTGCGGACCTTATGGCAATTGGCGCAATGAAAGCTGCAAAAGAGCGCGGACTTCACGTGCCTGATGATATTTCTATTATCGGGTGTGATGATATTCTGCCAGCAAGATATGTGGAACCGCCGCTGACGACGATCAGACAGGATAAAGCAAAGATGGGCAAAATGGCTGCTCACATTTTGCTTGATCTGATTAAAAATCATATCGAGTCCAGTACAGTTGCTGTCGAGCCTGAACTTGTTGTCAGACATTCAACAGGTGCTGCACTGCAGACAAATAGCTGAGAAACTGCCGGGAGCACCGGCAGTTTTTTGTATGCGCATATACTAGGCTGCGCATTATATTTGTGTCATTATTTTTGATATGTAATGGTCGTGATATTCAGATGAAGAAAGGGGCTTTCAACAGATGGGTGCAAAAGTGTTTTTAATTCATGGGTTTAATAAAGAAGCAGTAGATATGTATCCTCTTGAGCGCTTTCTGAGTCAGAAGGGTTATGACTGTATTACCCTTTCATTTGAGCTCAGATATCATCCTTTTGAACGCGCGGCAGAGGTGCTTTCAGGTCTGCTGAAACATAAAATACATGATGATGAAAAAGTATTCCTAGTCGGTCACAGTACAGGAGGCATTGTTATTCGTAAGGTGCTCTCAGACCCTGAATGTGCGAGTAAGGTTAAGCGTGCTGTGTTAATTGCCGCGCCGAATCAGGGGAGCGGTCTCGCTGGCGCTGCTCATTTGATCCGTCCTTTTACAACAGTATATAAAACGCTTTTTTCAATTACCCCTGCTTTCATTAGCGGGTATCCGTTTGCAGCTTCAAATGTTGAAGTCGGAGCCATTGCAGGTGACCGTGCAGGCCTTCTACTCGGTAAAATGCTCAGGCAGCGCAACGATGGACGTGTTGAAACGGCATCAGTCTGGCTGCCGGATATAAAAGATTTTCTGATTCTTCCATACCATCATAAGCAGATTCATCATCAGCCGGAAACTGCCGGACTGATCGATCACTTTTTCCGGCATGGCCGCTTTCTTTAACATATCCGGTAGGTGGTCAACTGACTGCTGGGTATGAAACTCTGATATAGTTAAGGAAAAGAGTAACGGGGCTGATGACATGGAAGAACATAAAATCATTGAACGGCTTCAGGCGCATGAACCAATTATTCTCGGGGAAGAAGCCGTACGAAATTATTCGATCTTAATCCCTTTTATTAAAAAAGAAGGTGGACTTCATCTGCTGTTTGAAGTGCGTTCGCTGACCATGCGGAGGCAGCCGGGAGAAATCTGCTTCCCTGGCGGTAAAGTTGATCGTGATGACGATAGTGCAAAGGGTGCAGCGATCCGCGAAGCTCAGGAAGAATTAGGACTGGGTGACGCATCGATTGGACGCGTCTACTCCTTTGGGAAACTGGTATCACCTTTTGGGATGACGATCAGTACGTATGTCGGATTTATTGATCATGAATCCGAAATCCAGCCGAACTCTGCAGAAGTGGAAGAGGTATTCACAGTGCCCCTTTCCTACTTTCTAAACGAAAAACCGGATGAACATATGATTAAAGTGGAAGTAAAACCTGAAGATGGCTTTCCTTATGAGCTGATTGCCAATGGTCGGGAATATAAGTGGCAGACGAGGCAGTATTCAGAGTACTTCTATCACTATGAAGGCAGAGTGATCTGGGGATTGACAGCGCGTGTGCTGAAAGAGTTTGTAGACAAAGTGTTAAAGAAAGAATAAGAGGTTCCCCCCCCCGCGGCGATTAAAGCAGTTGGGTGGAGCTTTTTTATGCGGGTCGAATGTCATGGAGTGTCGAAGATTAGGTGATGAGTGTTGGAGATTCATGGATAACTGTCGAAGTGTTCACGCTTAATGCCGAACCCTACGTCTTTTTCGTCGAACATCAAGTGTTTTATTCTGAACCCTGTCAAAACGCCCGCTATAAAAATACAATTATTTCTGAATTTTTTCACTTTAGCACTTTTAATCACTAAAACTTCTGTGTACAATGGTTCAAATAAAGAACCAAAAAAGGAGTTATGACAGATGAAGACAAAATCATTAGAAATTGTAAAAAGACAACAGCTGAAAGAGAAGCCATCTGCGGGGGTTCCTTTTGGTACAACGTTCACCGATCACATGTTCATTATGGAGTATGAAGAAGGGATAGGCTGGCATGATGCGCGGATCACACCTTACTCACCGCTGACACTCGATCCTGCAGCGATGATTTTTCACTATGGACAGACGATTTTTGAAGGATTAAAAGCTTACCGTACAGAAGACGACCGGATCCTTCTGTTCCGTCCTGAGAAAAACTTTGAGCGCTTGAATCTGTCAGGCGAACGCCTCAGCATTCCGCCGGTTGATGAAGAGGGGGTGCTTGAATATCTGAAAACACTGATCGAGCTTGAAAAAGACTGGGTACCATCTACACCGGGACACTCTTTATATATTCGTCCGTTTATTATTGCAACAGAACCGAACCTTGCAGTCAGTCCGTCTAAAACATACCGGATGATGATTCTGCTTTCACCGGTCGGCCCTTATTTCCCGGGTGGCCTGAAGCCGGTCACGATCCACGTGGAGCAGGAGTTCACGCGCGCTGTAAAAGGCGGAACAGGTATGGCAAAAACAGCAGGAAACTACTCATCAGGCTATCAGGCGCAGGCCGGTGCTAAAAAAACAGGGAACGCAGACGTGCTATGGCTTGACGGTATTGAAAAACGCTACATTGAAGAAGTGGGCAGCATGAATATTTTCTTCAAAATCAATGGAGAAGTGGTCACACCTGCTTTGAGCGGCAGCATTTTAAAAGGTGTTACGCGTATGTCTATTATTGAAGTGCTGAATTGCTGGGGCATTCCTGTGACTGAGCGCCGGATTGCGATCGACGAGCTGCATGACTTATATGAAAAGGGTCAGGTTGAAGAAGCGTTCGGAACAGGGACAGCAGCTGTCATTTCACCGGTTGGCGAGCTGAACTGGGGAGATAAAAAAATGGTCTTCAATGACCACAATATTGGTGAACTTTCTCAAAAACTGTATGACACAATTACGGGCATCCAGACAGGTAGAAGACCTGACGACTTTAACTGGACAGTCGAGGTAAAATAACTTCCTTCATACGCTCTTCCTGATGTAAAATAACAGTCAGGGAGGGCGTTTTATATGGTTTATGTTGCATTAATTATGACGCTGATGATGCTCGCTTTAATCATTGCTGTGGTGATGAACAATAATAAAAAAATGCATCAGGATGTCTCAGGCAGACTAAGTAATGATAAAAAACTTGAGCAACAGGTAGTCAACCTGATCAGAAGCGGTCAGGATCAGGAAATGATCGTACGTTTTGTCAGAGATGAAACAGGCTTTAATCAGCCTGAAGCACAAAAATATATTCGCAGACTTCAAACCGAGCGTGGGCTGTAATTGGTTTAAGAGTATATATAGTGGGAAAAGACTTACCAATTCGTAAAAAGGAGTGGTAAGATGACCCAATTACTTGAACCGGGCAAAAATTACACAGGGGAAGAGTTGCAGAAAATCAGTGAAAGTGAAGATATTTTGTTGTTATCCTCTAATGAAGATCAGTTATTTACTGATGCGTCACGTGAGTATAGAGTTGTTTCTTGGTATGAGGGCTTTTACAGTCATGGTGCATCCTACCAGATGAAGCAGGCTTATATTGTTGAAAAAGTTTAATGTTAATGAAGCTGGGACAAATCATTGTTTCAGCTTTTTTAATGGTTCCGCTGTGATTCGGGCAAATGCTATGTGAATATGTTCAATCTTATTCACACTCTTTCTAATGACCTATTTCTCGCCTCCTGTCTATATTTTTCTGAACATTGTGATAATATGAAAGGGAACAAATGGTAGGAAGGGGTAAGTGTATGATTGAGAAAACGGTCGGTCAAATTGTGAAGGAGATGGCGCATTCATATGGGGATGTAGAAGCGTACGCGTATCCGGAACATAACATGCGAAAAACATATAGTGAGTTCGATCAGGAAACAGATGAACTAGCAAAAGCGTTTATGGGAATGGGGATTAAAAAAGGTGAACATGTCGCGATCTGGTCTGATAATAAACGTGAATGGTTGTTAAGTCAGTATGCTACCGGGAAAATGGGTGCTGTACTGGTTACGGTCAATACAAACTACCAGCAGGCTGAACTGACATACCTGCTTGAACAGTCAGACGCTACAACACTGATCCTTGGAGAGGAGTTCAAGGGCACTTCTTACATAGATATTATCAACGCAGTTTGTCCGGCGCTTGCCTCAGCTGAAAAAGGGCAGCTAAGTGATCAGAAGCTGCCGCATTTAAAGCGGATCATCGTAATGAGCGACAAAGAGTATCCAGGTATTTACACATGGTCAGAATTTCAGCAGTTTGCAACTAAGATCTCAGATAGCGATCTGACTGATAGGCTTAATGAGCTTGACACACAGGATGTGATAAACATTCAATACACATCCGGCACCACAGGTTTTCCGAAAGGTGTCATGCTCACGCATCATAATATTGTGAACAACGCCCAGCTTATCGGTGACTATATGAAGCTGACCTCAAAAGACAGGGTCTGCATTCCGGTGCCGTTTTTTCACTGCTTCGGATGTGTACTTGGTACGCTTGCAGCAGTGACACACGGTTCAACAATGGTTCTCATTGAACAGTTTGATCCACTGAAGGTGCTGCAGGCTGTTGAAAATGAAAAATGTACGGCACTACACGGCGTACCAACGATGTTTATCGCAGAGCTGAATCACCCGGATTATCATACGTTTGACACATCAACGCTCCGAACCGGCATTATGGCAGGCTCCCCCTGTCCGATTGAAATCATGAAAAAAGTGATCCATGATATGGGGGCTGACGAGATCACAATTTGTTACGGTCAGACAGAATCATCACCTGTTATTACCCAGACGAAACCAGATGATGCAATTGAAAAGCGGGTAGCGACAGTCGGTAAGCCTCATCCGGATGTGGAAGTGAAAATTATTGACCCTGTGACAGGTCTCGAAGTAAAAATAGGCGAGCCTGGAGAACTATGTACAAGAGGCTACCTGATTATGAAGGGTTATTATAAAAATCAGGAAGCAACAGAGGCTGCGATTGACCATGACGGATGGCTTCATACAGGTGATATTGCAGTGATGGATGAAGATGGTTATATTGCGATCACAGGCCGCATTAAAGACATGATTATCAGAGGCGGGGAAAACATCTACCCGCGGGAAATTGAGGAGTTTCTTTATCTGCACCCGTCCATTCAGGATGTACAGGTAGTCGGCGTACCTGATGCAAAGTACGGGGAAGAGTTAATGGCCTGGATTATTTTAAAAGAGGGATCGGTTCTTTCAGAGGAAGAACTCAGGGCTTACTGCCGCGGTAAAATTTCGCATCATAAAATTCCAAGATACATTGAATTTACAGATGCTTATCCAATGACCGCTTCAGGTAAAATTCAAAAATATGTATTGAGAGAAATGTCGCTTGAAAAAGCCGGGGTTGAAACGTCATAATTGTCATTGAACCGGATCTTTAAACAGGTCCGGTTTTTTCATGGTGCATTTTATGAAGAAAGCCTATATGATGTTTTTAAACATATATCAAAACTGACTGAATTGCAGGGAGGGATCCAGGTGGAAGAATTGGCGGAAGTTCAATATTTAATCGAAGAATCAGGCTGGCTGGGTCCTGCTCTGTTTATATTACTTCATCTCATCAGACCCCTGCTCTTTCTGCCTGTTATCCTGGTATGTGTAGCGGGTGGTCTGCTGTTCGGCTTTATAGAAGGTGCGATATTATCATTTATCGGACTCACATTAATGAGTTTTGTCTCCTATGTGCTGATTTACCGTTTTCCCAAATTTAAAGAAAAGCTTTCAAGACTGAAAGACAAAGTTTTGCCGGCTCGTCATCTTTCGGTCGGACAGATTATGGTGCTTCGCATTATGCCTTTTGTACACTTTCATCTGCTGTCATTTTATCTGATGGAAATGACGGAGACGCGTAAAGAATATATGATCTACTCCATGGTCGGTGTGATTGCGCCAGCAGTCATTTATACTGCATTTGGCGGTGCGATTCATGAGCTGCCTTGGTATGGGACAGCGATATTGTTTATTTTGCTGCTGATCGTTTATAAAGTAATTGGCAGGATGAGTGACGATGAAATGGATACGATTTCCTGACCAGAGATGAAACGAAGGGTTATTTTAATCTTCTAATCGTTCCACTACGCTTCAGGCGGACGCTTTCCCCGGGGACGGCGGTGAGCCTCCTCGGACGCTTCGCACCTGCGGGGTCTCACCTGTCCGTCATATCCCGGTGCAGTCGCCGCCTTACGCTCCGCTGCACTTAAATTTCAATTTGTATATTAATAACTTAAAAGTTCGATCGTATTATTTCCTACGACTAAAATTTTTACAAGAGTGAATCGACGATCAGTTCGTATTCATCCGGACAAATGTCCTTTTTCTGATCTGATAAGATGATGATGGAAGATCTTACAGTTTGCAGTGGTGGAGATCCACTGTAAAAAGTAGTAAGGTTGAGTGAGCTTTGCCACCAGGCAAAGCTCTTATTCTTTAAATAAGTTGGTGTCGTAATGAAAATCTGGTATTTAATCATTGCATTATTTCTTATATCTATTAATCTGAGACCGGCGATTACATCCGTCGCACCACTACTGGATACAATTCAGCAGGATCTTGGCATGAGCGGAACAACCGCAGGGCTTTTAACAACGCTGCCTGTATTGTGTATGGGGATTTTTGCGCCGCTGGCCACGAAAATCAGTGAGCGCGTCGGTCTCGAGCGGGGAATTTTCTATGCTCTTGTTTTAATTACAATTGCGACTGCATTACGAGGTTTTTTCGGTACAGTCCCTTTATTAATTGTAACTGCATTTTTAGCCGGTGTTGGGATTGGTGTGGCGGGCCCGCTTGTATCGGGTTTTATCAAGCAGTACTTTCCGACAAAGCCGGGAGTCGTTGGTGTTTATACTGTTTCGATGGCAATTGGGGCCGGCAGTGCAACCGGGATATCAGCACCGATCTATGAATCTCTTGGAAACTGGGAGCCTGCGCTTGCGATCTGGGCAGTGCTTGGACTTGCTGCAATGGTTATCTGGATCAGATTCCCCGGTAAAAAGCAGTCAGGGCTCCCTGAAAAAACAGCGCTGCCCTGGACAAGCGGACGCGCGTGGCTCATTTTGTTATTTTTCGGGCTGATGTCGAGTATTTTCTATTCGGTGACGGCATGGGGCGCACCGATTATTCAGAGTATGGGCTATAACTCTGTTATTGCCGGTTCAATGTTAACTGCATTCGTTTTAATTCAGATTCCTTCATCATTTATCATACCAAGCCTTGTAGCGAGATTTGGTTACGTGTTCCCAACCTTAATTGGGTGTACAGTGATTGAACTGACCGGTGTGATTCTGCTGATTGCCGGAGGACAGCCGCTTGTAGCGATGCTGCTGATCGGTCTTGGCGCGGGTGGATTGTTCCCGCTTGCTTTAATGCTCCCAATTATAGAAACAGATTCTTACCAGAAAGCGAGTGCGTGGGCAGCAATGTCACAGGGTGGCGGTTACATCATTTCTGCACTCGGTCCGCTTGGCGTAGGGGCAGTGTATGATCTGACAGGAAGCTACCTCAATGCGCTATATGGCATGACGGCAATTATTTGTATGATGGGCGTACTTCAGGTGATGCTATGGGTAACAGCTGACCGTACATCGCTTAAAAAACGGCGGGTGTAGTTTGAGCTGATCAAGGGTAATGAAGGGATAGAGGTGACCTGAACATGAGGACATATACTGAGGTTCGTTCAAATGAAGAACTTGACCATATGATGAAACAACCGTTAAGCGTACTATATATTTCACGGGATGGCTGCAGTGTATGTCACGCACTGCTTCCGAAAATTCAGCAGGTGATGGAAGATTATCCTGAGGTTGAATTTGGTCATATCCTTGCTGATGAATATGAAGAAGTGGCCGGGAAACTATCTATCTTCACCGTGCCGGTCGTGCTGATTTTCTCTGATGGAAAAGAGCTATTAAGAGATGCAAGGTTTATTAGAGTGGAAGAATTCAGGGATTCATTAGATAAAATGACCGACATTCTGGAACAATAAAAAGGCAGGCTGCTCAGCTTGCCTTTTTGTGATTTATTTATTATCATTATTACATTATAATAATTATAAATAAGAAAAAAGGAAGTAATGACAATGACAAAAGATGCTCAGGCTGCAATTCAGTTCAGCCATGTAAATTATCAATCAGGCGACACGAAAATCCTGCACGATATTACAGGCTGGTTTCCGAAAAACAGAATTACCACACTTGTAGGGCCGTCCGGTGCAGGTAAAACAACACTATTCAGGCTTTGCAACGGATTGATTTCCCCTGATTCAGGTGAGATCTATATAGATGATCAGAGAATTTCTTCATACGAGCCGGTTGAGCTCAGAAGAAAAGTGGGGATTGCGCTGCAAACAGCCACAATGGTACCGGGTACCGTGCGTAAAAACATGGCGCTGCCCTTTGAACTTCAGGGTAAAGAGCTCTCCGATGAAACAGCAGAAGAGATGATCAGGCTTGTTGGTCTTGATGAAAGTTTTCTTGAACGGGATGCAAAGGACCTATCAGGTGGTCAGCGGCAGAAGGTGTCGATTGCAAGAACACTAGTGATGAAGCCTGAGATTCTGCTTCTCGATGAGATTACTTCATCGCTTGACCGTGTATCCCAGCAGGAAGTTGAAGAGCTGATTGTCAGAATCAATGAAACTTATCAGACAACGATCATGTGGATCACACACAACCTGCGGCAGGCGTTATCAATTGGTGAATACACCTGGGTCATGATGGACGGGGAGCTCGTAGAAACAGGTGAAAGCAGCCTGCTGAAGGACCCGCAGAACCCAAGAGTTAAAACCTTTGTAAAGGGGGAAGCGGAATGAGTTTTCTTTTACTTGGTTTATCACTTATTTTCGTATTGATTCCCCTTGTTTTGTCAAAAACACTGAACCTCGGTCTTGAAAAGGATGCAGTTGTTGCCACGATAAGAGCGATCATCCAGCTCCTTGCAGTTGGTTATATTCTGCAGTTTGTATTTAATGCGGAGAACTTTTTCTATATCTTTCTCATGGTGTTACTGATTATTGGTGCAGCAGTTCAGAATGCGCGTAAAAAAGGCGTTTCGATTAAAGGCATCACATGGAAGCTGATTGTGACATTTGTATTTATTGAAGTGTTGACGCAGGGCATTTTGCTCGGTCTGAATATCACACCGGCTACTGCGCAGTATATAATTCCAATCAGCGGAATGGTAATTGGTAACTCAATGGTTTTATCAATCTTGTTTTTAAACCGTTTCACTTCTGAAATCGAATCAAAAGAAGCTGAGACTGAGCTCATCCTATCACTGGGCGGCACACCGAAACAGGCCATTCACCGGCCTCTGATTGCATCAATTCAGGCAAGTACAATTCCGACAATCGAAAGTCAGAAGACAATCGGACTTGTTCAGCTTCCCGGTATGATGAGCGGTCAGATTATTGCAGGTGCAGACCCACTGCAGGCAGTCATGTTTCAGCTGTTGATTATCTTCCTTTTATTGACCACAGCGGTTGTGACAAGTGCAATGCTAGGTTTTCTTTCATACCCGACGTTATTTAATGAACGTATGCAGCTATTAAAGCCTGAGAAAAAATAATGCAAATTATTTTTGCGTAGACGTCCCTTCTAAATGGTCGTATAATTTTTACAAACGAATCTGATAAGGGCAAACTTCTCCGAAAGGGAAGGACGCAAAGCCGTGAACCTGTCAAATGGTTGTCTGGCTGCCGGGTTCTCATTCTATGAGGCCCACCTTATAGAATGGAGGACAACGTGAAAAAGGTGATTTGTTCTGCGCTAGTATGTCTAATTGTAGGAATGGTGTATAGTATGTCAATACCTGCAAAAGCTTCAACAATTGAAAGAGCCACATGGTTATGGAACCCATGGTCGTTGATTAATGAAACGCCTGACACACTGAACTTTTTAACTGAAAAACAGGTAACGAAAGTATATGTACAGATTGATCATGACGTCTCCGTTGACGTCTACCGGTCATTTATTCAAGGTGCGACAGCAAGAGGGATCGACGTGTATGCGCTTGATGGTGCACCGGACTGGGCTGCACCAAAGGGATATCTGCAGCTGAGACAGCTGCTTGGCTGGGTAGAGCAATATCAGGTGGCTTCACCAGCAGACGCTGACTTTAAGGGAATTCATCTGGATGTTGAACCGTACCTGTACAGCGGGTGGAATTCAAAACGTGCGACTGTGATTAAAGCCTATCAGTCTCTGATGAAAGAGGCTGGTGATAAAGCGGGTCAATTAAATATCGGGATAGAAGCGGATGTTCCTTTTTGGTTTGATGAAATTAAATATAAAAACACATATGGAACCGGGTTACTCTCTGACTGGGTTCAGAAGGAAACGGACAGTGTTACAATCATGGCTTATCGCGATTCTGCGGCTGCGCTGATTCCATTAACACTGCATGAACTGGAACACGGTCAAAAGCTGGGGAAACCTGTCACGATAGGAGTGGAAACGGGGATGACAGCTGAAGGAGATTATCTGACCTTTTACCAGGAAGGCGAAGCTGTGATGAAACAGGAACTGGACCGAGTATACGATCAAGTAAAGAACTATGCGAGTTTCAAAGGTTTTGCCATTCATCATACTGAAAGCTGGAAAACTCTGAGGCCTTAAAACTTAAAAAACTTTCCTTAAATTAAAAGGAAAGTTTTTTTCGTTGTTAAAAGAGTTGTATAATAGGAAAAAAGAACAGAATGCTAATGTGAAAATACGAACATTTACATAGGATGTGGAGCATATGAGTACAAAATATCAGGAGATGTTGAATAAAAGAATCGAACAGACAGTAAGGGAGTGGAGTGCAAAAGACGCTGTTACTGAAGATGAGTGTTATCGCTTCTTCCATGGATTAAAAGGAACAGCGGGAACAATCGGACTGACAGAACTATCCAATCAGGCTGAGCGGGCCCTGTCGGAGCTTAAGGAAGACAGTATGCGGGTATTATCAGGAAATGAATGGAGAAAATTTTTTTCAATACCTCAAACTGAGACTATCGTGCAGCAGGCGGCAACGATTGACCGGCTTGAAGAAGACCTGCAGAGAGAAGAGGATTATCAATACGAAGATATTCCATTCATTCTGATGATAGAAAAGGATGTTGAGTTTCTTAAAAGAATGAAAGGCTTTCTTGAAGAACACGAATTTCAGGTAATTACAGCAGTGACACTCACAAAGGGACTGGAACATTACTATGATCTGTCACCGGACTTATTGATCGTTGATCTGGGTTTGCTGTCGGAAGGTGAAGATCCATTGATCAGTGAAATGATGAAGAAAGCCAGAAAAGACCTTACGCCAATTGTGCTTGTAAGCGGGGAATTGACAGATGAAAAAAGAATCGCAGCTTATGAAACGGGTGTACTGGATGTAATCGGAAAGCCGATAAATGAAAATATTATCATTCCTTTTTTAAAAAACCGGATGTTTCAACGGAATATGCTCCTCAGGCAAATTAGAAATGATTTCTTGACCGGTGCGCTGAAGAGAGACTGTCTTGATCAGGAAGTCCTGAAAGTGACGAAGAAAATGGTTGATGGTGATATGAGTTCAGCTGTGTTCGCCATGGTTGATTTGGATCATTTTAAGCAGGTGAATGATTCTTATGGTCACCCTGCCGGTGATGAGGTGCTGAAGGCTTTTGCGAATATAATATTAGAAACGAAAGATCCCGGAGATCGATTAATCCGCTTTGGAGGAGAGGAGTTCTCAGTGATCCTGCCGGATACAACGTATCAAGAAGCGGAGAAGAAAATGCAGAACTGGCGGGAGACTTTCAATCAACAGGTGTTTACAGCAGGAGAGCAGGAATTTAACGTACAGTTCTCAGCAGGTTTGATGGAATGGCATCAGACTGTTCACGTAAAAGAGATTATTGAGTGTGCTGATAAATCTCTTTATTTTGCAAAAGAAAAAGGGAGAAATTGTACTGTACGCTATACAGAGGTTATTCAAATGCAACTTGCGGCTGAACAAATGATGCTGATTGTAGTAGATGACGACGAACTGGTAAGAGAGATGCTGAAGGATCACTTTGAAAGACGCGGAAAAGTTGGCGGACGTTCTGTCAGTGTGAGAACCTATTCGAACGGCGTTGATTTTCTGCAGGATGATTGGTATGTGCCAGGCAAAAAATATATGATCCTACTTGATGGAATGATGCCTAAAATGGATGGGATCGAGGTGCTTGCAAAGCTTAGAGAATTATATGGAACTAAAAATATTCTAGTTTCCATGTTAACTGCAAGACAGGGAGACCAGGAAGTTGAAAGGGCGCTCGGACTGGGTGCTGATGATTATATGGTGAAACCGTTCAATGTGAGGGAAGTAGCTTCAAGAATTGACCGTATGATGGAAAGGATGTTCAATTAATGATCACAGTGATTTTATGGATATCAGGTTCTTTCTTGCTGCTGCAGATCATTGTGCTAATGTACTTATCGTTTTCGAAGCGGAAAGTAAACCGGCATGATCAGGAGGTCTCACGTATATATCACCAGATATTAAATTCGTATCTGGCATATCTGCATGGGGAAACTGAACATGAGCCTACTTTGCCGTCTGATGAACAAGTGCGTAATAAAGTGCTGGAAAGGCTGCTGTCGGGTTATGTATCAAATATAAAGGGTGCTGAAAACGAACAGCGTATGAAAGAGGTCGCTGAACGATACCTTACTGATCATTACCGGCACGTCCTTAAGAAAGGAAGTTGGGCAGAGCGCATTAACATACTTTTCTTTATTGAAGATTATCAAATGAGCGTGCTGCAGCAGGAAGTGAAAAATCATTATCTTTCCCTTAAGGAAAAGGATGAAGAATACAGACAGGCACTTCGTGTGCTTGCGACATTTGGAGACGACAAAGTCCTTGAGGCACTTAAAAATGATCAGACTCTTGCTGTGGGTTTTATGAAAGAGTGCTTCAGAAGACTTCCGGAAGAGTTTGTTGAAATCCTGAAAAAAGATCCGGAATTGCCAACACCAGTGCTGCTTAGCGTCATTTCTTACTTTGGCGAGACAGGTCACTATGAGCACCTGCCATATGTTGAATCACAACTGAAACATGATGAAAAAGAAGTCAGGTTAAAATCGCTTGGTGCACTATGTCAATACCGGTATATTTCATCAGCAGACCGTCTCCTCCCATTTTTGACTTCTGATATTTGGGAAGAAAGAATGTTTGCTGCAAGATTAGCAGGAATTCTCCAGCTGACAAGGTATTCAACTGCCTTGATGGAACTTGCGGGTGATACAAGCTGGTGGGTGCGTTTTGCTGCATGTGAAGCACTAAAACAATTGCCTGATGGCGAAATTCTGCTGACGTTTGCAGCAGAAGGACATGAAGATATGTACGCCAGGGATATGGCAAAGCAGCTTCAAACTTTAAGAACTGGGGTGAGCAGATAATGGAGTGGTTAAATTGGCTGGTTTACACTGCTGCTATCATCATTATTATGTATATGACCACGGTTTCCCTGCTTTATATTGGCATGTTTCTTGTTGCGGGACCACAGATCAGAAAAGAACGCCAGTTAAACAGGGCAGCTCACATTGAAGAAATTTCGATGAATAAGGATACCTTTCCAATTTCGGTGTTAGTGCCTGCGTATAATGAAGAAGTGGGGATTGTCAGCACAGCGAGGTCAATGCTTGCTTTGAACTACCCGCAGTTTGAAGTGATTGTGATCGATGATGGTTCTTCTGACCAGACGAGTGAGCGCGTCATTAATGAGTTTCGGATGAAAGAGGTTGATCTTGCCATCCGCCGCTACTTTAACACAGCGGAGGTAGAACGTGCTTATCAATCTACATTATTTCCACACCTCTTTTTAATCAGGAAACAAAATGGCGGGAAGGCAGATGCACTGAATGCAGGGATTAATTTTTCAAAATATCCATATTTTGCAGCAATAGATGGTGATTCATTATTAGATAAAGATGCACTTTTAAAAACGATGAAGCCGATCATTGATTCTAATGGTATGGTTACTGCAACTGGAGGAACAGTCCGAATCGCAAATGGTTCAAGAATTGTCAGAAGTGAAGTAGAAGAGATTGCATTGCCAAAAAAACCCATTGTGCTTCTGCAGATTGTCGAATACTTCAGAGCTTTCTTAATCGGCCGGCTGGGCTTAAGCAGAATGAATATGCTGCTAATTGTTTCAGGAGCGTTTGGCGTGTTTGAGAAAACCCGTGTGATTAAAGCCGGTGGCTATAAAGTTAATACTGTAGGCGAAGATATGGAGCTCATTGTCAGGGTGCATAAATCGATTAAAGATGAGAGGTCTGATCAAAGAATTGAGTATATTCAAGACCCGGTGTGCTGGACGGAAGCACCCTCAACTTTAAGTTCTCTAAGGTCTCAGCGCAGAAGATGGCAAAGAGGATTGGCAGAGACTTTATGGACACATAAGTCAATGCTGTTAAACCCCAAATATAAAGGGATCGGTCTTTTTGCGCTTCCATACTATCTCTTCGTTGAGCTATTAAGTGCGATTTTTGAACTGCTAGGGTATGTCATCATAATTGCCGGGCTTATATTTGCTTTTATTTCCTGGGAAATTACGCTTGTTATGTTTATTTCGACAGTTGTATATGGATCACTAATATCCAGCCTTGCAGTGCTACTTGAAGAATGGACGTATCACAAATATCCTGATGTAAAGAGCCTGCTGAAGCTGTTTGCCTGGTCCCTGACAGAAGCATTCTGGTATCGTCCACTAACTGTTTTATGGAGATGTGAGGGTCTGATCGCTGCAATCCGCCAGAAGGGTTCATGGGGAAATATGCAGCGCAAAGGTATTTCTGAAGAAGAAGCAGCATAATAAAAATCCGGAGCTAAAATGGCTCCGGATTTTTACTTACTCTATAGATTCGAATTGTTCCTGAAGTATATAATATGAATCTTTCAATCTTTCTTCAGATTCTGGAATATCCCACTTTTCCCATGTGTAGGATTCAAATGGTGTTTGTTCAATTACTTCTTGATTCTTACTACTTACAACCGCTGCCGAAATATTAATTGATTCAATCTCAATTGATGATGTCAGTCCGTCCTGCATGATATTCCCCATAAATTCACGTTGACTCGGGTCCTTGGCATTTAATAGCATCCACGGAATGCGGACTTCAAGCAAACCTTCTTCAGTATAATAATAATCAGCCAGTGAATCGTAGTCCTCGTGATCAGGATCCCCAATTCCAAACTTTAAATCACCGGTTTCATAGCTGTCAAAAGGCATTTGCTCATTTGTATCAGGTCTGATAAACGCTTTATTCAGCGCCAGACGGATTGGGTGAAATTCGTCTGGTTTTTCATTCTGAGGAATCATCCCAAGTTTTGTAGCATAATCAAAGTAAAAAGTATCATAGTCGCCGGCTACTTCTAAGTCAGCTTCCTGCCCTTTGAATCTGGCTCTAAAGTGTGCTGGTCCCTTACCGGTTTCAATCCCTTTATCAGATCTAATACTGAAGTAAAGGTCAAGCCACTTGTCGTCAAAGAAACCATCTGAAAGCTCCGCTATATCAAGTTGGAGATACAGATATCGTTCGTCATGCAACGTCTTTAGTTCTTCAATTTGACCTGAGTATTGTCCAAGGTTTTTAGCATCTTCATCTTTTTCTCCATTAATTCTTCCCAGATGCCTATCAAAGCTCAGAAGACCGAATTGCTGCTCATTTGTCTGAGCATTTGACCAGTATGGACGCCTGTCAGGATTGTCATAATCCATTGTGTTCCATGTACGCTTAAACCACTCATCCTGCCACGTGAAAACAAGACCTCCGAGCATATCAAGGTGAATCATATCTTCGTACAGCCTTGAAAGGATCTCTCCCTGCTCTGTTTCTTCAATAAAGCCCTGGTTCCATCCGAATGGATTTTCGTGTGTCTTACCTCTTGAAGCCGGTATGCCGAATTCTGCAATGAGTATAGGAAGATCGTGACTTGCCTTCAGGTCAGCTAAATATCCTGCATAGTTATTAGGCTCGCCTCTGTGATCGATATATTCTGTGTATTTTTCCTCCAGGTTTAAAAAGTCCGGATAGTATGGATAGACATGGTAAGAAGCAAACATACCTGCTTCTTTGATATCACCTGATACAGAGATATGGTTCGGATCCACTGTAGCAAGGTCCTCCTGTTCAGATGGCTCTGCCGGATGCTCAAGGTTATCTGTTGTAACCCAGTTCGTAAAGCTTAATGGCCGCATGCTCTGATATTCTTCTAGCTCGTATTTGACAAGGTATTCGAACTGCTCTGCCAGCCAGATCTCCATCGGATCTGCATTTTCAGTGGAAATATAGTCTCCCGAAAAGTCTTCCATGTCCGGATACTTTGATTTCATTTGATCAACCATAATCGGGTACCATTCGATCCCAATCATCCAGCCGATCACATATTGAGAAACGTTTGACCGATATACGCCGGAAGCGTGACCAGGTACGTGGTCAATATTCGCATTTCCATGAATGGCATCAGTAATGTGCTTCATCTCTTCTCTGAAAGCATCTGTACTTTTTTCGTTAAAAGCATCAAGTGTTTCCTCAAGCGGTTCCTCATCCGCCCAGACACCATGCATCAAATAAATAGGTTCCTCTGCCTGTTCATTGTATGCAGCAAGTGCATCATAAAATGCAGGCGGATGGAGCGTGTAGACCCTTACTGTATTGGCATTCATTTCTCCAATCATATTGAACCATCTATCATATTCTTCTCTTGTAATTGCAGCCTCTCCCGGGAAGTAGCCGGGTTTACCCATTCCCATGTTAACGCCTTTGATCGTGATTGGCTGCCATTCACTGTCGCGGTAAACTTCATACTGTTGTTCGTTTATTCTTGCAGGATATGAAATGTCGTTGATAAAAGCCTGTGCTTCCCCGGCTGAACTTTGACCTGCTGCAGCATTTGATTTTTCTGCAGCAAGATCATAAGTTGTTTTAATTAGTGGAGCTGCTGTCCGCCAGAAAAAGCTTTTATCAGGAGAAAATGTTTCAGGTGATAACCAGCTCTGAACGGTTGCCATGCCTGACACTTGGAAAAAAGACGGCAGACTTTCAACATCAGCATAATCTCCGGCGAAGTAAGTAACATTCGCCTGTTGTTTTATATGATGCATTACAGCAGGGAATTGATCTGGAATACCTGCATCCTGCAACTTTTTACTGCCCCTAGCATTTGGCGCCCAGTCATACCACGCTGCGACATCTTCTTCATCCTGAGGAATCAAAATATCGAACCAATAACGATAACCGGGACTCTCTTCAAGTTCAAAAAGTTCTGTTCCTTTTTCAGTAAAATTTAATCTGATTGTTGTATCATCAAAGTCGTTGTGATCAAGGACAAGCATGCGGTCTGAAGATTCGTTCAGTAAAATAAATCCTTCACCTTCATACTGCCAGTCACCCTGGGATTTCTCATATTGATCAATCATCCATGACGGCACTTCTTCGCCTTCGAGTGAAGGGAAGTAACGGCCGATCCATCCTGTCCAATCTGCTTTGATAAATTCCATGACATCCTGCTTTACATTGTCAGCTGTGGGAGAAGCAAAAGAATTAAACTCCATTACAAGGTCAGTATCCTCACTTAATACCTGATTTTTAATGAGGTTCCATTCTTCCTGCTTCAGCCCACCCTCAATCAGGTCGCTGCTCCCGGGTGTAGCTTCTCCATCTGCAGACCAGGGCAGGTCAGACTCATACACGCCATAAGTATCAGCGATATAAATTAAATCTTTTCCCGTCAATGACGAAGGGAAAAGATAATTGTCGACAGACTCAGCCTGTTCATCTGTCTTCAATCCGATATAATCATTTTCTTCATTAAATTCAGTACCATCAGATTTTTGATAATGATGATGATTTAGTAGCCAGGTTAAACTGTGGTGTTCACGGTACTTTTCGTCAGGAACCGTATAATCGATTATGCTGACATCCAATTCTGTTTGATCTCTTGAAAACCATATTATTATAGGCGATGAAACAACTATAATGAGTACTGCGATCAAAATCAGTAGTTTTTTCAATAATTTGACCCCCGCTTTTTAAAAGAATTTCATTTTTATTTCCTTACTCTAATAATAGTTTGAAAGTCATATTTAAACAATATTAAATACCCACCTTTTATAGAAGGTGGGCACGAATTATATAACACCTTATTAACCTTTCAGGTCACGTTGCTTATAACTGAAAACACCTGCTGCATATAAGAGTGCAGCAATTAAAATTAAACTTAGAAGAGGTATAAAGCTAAAATCCTCTCCCGGTATCTGCGGCACATGTCCAAACGGTGACAGCTTAGCCGGCCATTCAGGCAGCTGTAAAAGCCCACCGAGATAGACGACAAGAAATGAGTAAATTAAATAACCCCATGCAACAGAGGCAATTCCCGTTTTAATACCTGTAAATAGTACACCAAGACCGATCATCACCCAGATTGCAGGTAGGTAAACGAGCCCTGATAACATGACCGTCCCAAGCGCCATAGGATCATCCATTACCTGAACAGATGCGCCCCATAGGCTGAGAGTTGCTATCACCATCATCAATGAGCCGAAAAGTACAGAGATGCCCAGGTAACTTAAAAACACTTTTTGTCTCGAAACTGCCCTTGCGTATAAGTTTTCTGTCCGGTTTTTGTTCTCCTCAGATTTTAATTTAAAGAAAAACATCAGTGCCGGCACTGCAGCCATCATGGACATAATCGCCATCAGCATAGAAACAAATTGTTTTGTCAGTGTGAGACCACTATCCGGATCAACCATATTGCTTAGCATCTCATTGCTCCCAAAAAACGACTCCAGGTCACCGAGTACTGAGCCATAGGAGGCACCAATTACCATCAGGGCAACTCCCCATACAATGATACTTGTTCGGAGTAGTCTGAGTGCGAGTCCGAATGGGCTGAGTAATAGCGGAGACGCATGGCGCCGCCCGGGTCTTGAAGGCAGCAGACCACTGCCAAGATCTCTTTTTAACAGGAAGCTGAAAGCGGCACCGACAAGCAACAGGCTGCCTGCAATCAAGATTAGCACGGGGCTGACATAATTGTTCGCGTATACTTCTGTTTTAAGCGCCCAGCCAAGGGGAGAAAGCCAGGAAACAGTTTCGTTACTGACATCACCAAGTGCTCTTACAATATAGGAGACGCCAAGGATTAAGAAAGCGAATCCTGTTGTTCCGCGGCTGCTCTCTGCCAGCTGAGCAAATAATGCGGTCACTCCTGCAAAAAACAGACCCGTGGCGCCAATCGCTGCACCGTATAAAAATGAATCTGGTGCAGGAAGTGTTTCAATGCCAAGCAAAGTCAAAGACCCACCAAGTGTCAGTGCAAGTATCAGCTGTGAGAGACCGATTGTGATCAGTACAGCGGTTAATGGCGCGAGTCTGCCGGCAGGAAGTGAACCGATCATCTCCAGCCGCCCATCCTCTTCATCACCGCGTGTATGTCTTGCTGTTAAAAGAATAGTCATCACTGCAGCTAAAATCGCTGTGAAAAGCAACATCTGATGAGCCATCATTGGACCGGTTGTATAATTTTCAAGGCCATATCCAGGACCAACCATCGCAGTCATTGCAGGGTTTCTCATCGTTTCAGCTACCGCCATCCGTTCAGCTTCTGACTGATACAGATCTTCAAATGCCCATGCAGTCAGAAGGGTGAGAGCAGTAATGGAAAGAATCCAGATAACTAATCTAAGAAGGTCAGTCCGCAAATAAAACCTGATTAACGCACCGGTCTGATGAAAAGATTTCCGGTTCATGTCCGATCACTTCCTGTCCCCTCATAGTGGCGCATAAACAGGTCCTCAAGTGTTGGCGGAGTGCTCTCGAGTCTGAGGATGCCAAGTGCACTCACTTTTTTAATCACAAGATCCAGCGCTTCAGCATCTACCTGCAAAGATGTACCTTTCTCCGTTTCAACTACCTCATGCACGCCCTGGATGTCCCTGATGCCATTTAGCGGCTCTTTTGTTTCTACAATTAAATTTGTTCTTGTTAGATGCCGCATATCATCGAGTGAACCGGATTCAATAATTTCCCCCTGTCTGATAATCGCAACGCGGTCGCACAGGCGCTCTACTTCAGAAAGAATATGACTCGAAAGCAGCACACTTTTTCCTTCTGCCTTTGCTTTTAGCACGTACTCCTGAAATACACGTTCCATTAATGGGTCAAGTCCGGAGGTCGGTTCGTCAAGAATGAAAAGCTCAGCATCTGAAGCAAAAGCAGCTACAAGCGCTACCTTCTGACGGTTTCCTTTTGAGTAGGTACGGCACTTCTTCGTTGGGTCCAGCTGAAACTTTTCAATCAGCTCCTGTTTTTTATCCGGGTTTTTGCTGCCTCTCAGCTTTAAAAATAGATCAATTACTTCTCCGCCTGTCAGGTTCGGCCAGAGGTTAGCATCACCCGGCACATAAGCAATGCGTTTATGAATATCGACAGATTCCTTCCATACATCCATACCGAATATAGAAGAGCTGCCTGCAGTGGGCTTTAAAATTCCTAACAGTATCCGAATCGTAGTGGATTTCCCGGCCCCATTAGGTCCGATAAAGCCAAAAATTTCACCTTTTTGAATAGAGAGATTTACATCATTCAGCGCCAGGAATTTACCAAACCTTTTAGATAAATGGTTAGTTTGAAGAATGGTCATAAGAGACCCTCCTTTGAAAGTTATGAAATATTTATGTTTGTATATTTCATAATATACCTATTTAAGCAAAAATACAATACTTTATGAAGTCATTTCATTGTTATATTTCATATTTTTGATAAAATAATGATAGTACGCCAGAGAAAAAGAGGTGACAGCATGAATGGTTTTGAGCGAAGGCGTGAGCTGAAGAAACAGCATATACTTCAGGCAGCAATGGAGCTGTTCAGTGAGCTTGGTATTCAGAAGGTATCGATCGCAGATATCGCTAAAAAAGCCCAGGTATCACAAGTAACGATTTATAATTATTTTAAAAGTAAGCATAACCTGATTCATGAGGTATTCATTTATTATGTAGATCAGGCATCTAATCAATTTGAAGAGATTGTCCGAAGTGATAAAAGTTTTCCTGACAAAATTAAAGGTCTTATTTTTAATAAAAAGCAGGTATCAACTAATATACATCCGGAGTTTTATCAGTATTTGATGAAGGAATACGCAGAAGAGGGTAACTATATTGAACAGGTTTATGCTGAAAAAGCGCTGCCTTATTTTATTCAGCTGTTTGATGAAGGGAAAAAAGAGGGGTATGTGGATCAAAATCTGTCAAACGAGGCGATTTTATTTTATATCCAAATGATGAAGGATTATCTTCAGAGAGAAGATATCTATGAGCGGATTCTCCCGTTAACTGAGGATATCACGAATATATTTTTTTACGGCATTATTGGAAAGAAGTCCTAGAACAAGCCCTGGCATTAGCGCCAGGGCTTGTTTTTTTATAAACTTTTTATCACTACCCCCAAAAACTGGTTTCCCATGACGAAATATTGTGAATGAAGGTGAAATAAGTCACAGTTTTTGAAAAAGAGATGTTACATAAGTAAAAAGAATGTGTTTTGTATCCGCTTACAGGGACTATCTTATTAATTGTTTGTAAAGATTCTAAATATTGTAGAGAAATCCAAACTTTTCTTTTAGTATTAAATTTGCACGATTACATAACCAGGAGGTAATACGTACATGCAATCTTACAAAAAGCACTTTTCGGTTTTTGTAGCTTTAGTCATGGTACTCAGCCTGCTGACACCTTTTTCATCTGTGTCAAAAGCGGCAAGCTTTACAGAGACGTTTGATAATGCGCCATCAAGTGGGTCTTATCAAGATACATCATTTGAAGGAGTGAATGGTGTCGTTTGGGAATACACCGATGGTCGAACAGACAGGGTGATCACTGGTAAAAGTTTGACGATCAGAAATGCAGGATCTTATCTGAAATCATCCCCAATCAATAAAGGTATCTCATCGTTATCATTTGATTTAGAAAGAGAGTTTACTAATACTAATACCCGACAGTTTGAAGTTTATATTAACGATCAGCTAGTTGGGACAACCCCTGATCTAGCAACTGAAACCGAAAACAATACAGTTGCGGTTGAAATAAAAGATATTGAAATTGAAGGTAACTTTGTACTTGAGTTTAGAAAAATAGGTGCAGGTCAACTTGGTATCGACAACATCACATGGACTTCCTATGAAGATCCGACTAAAGTATCGGCTGTTCAGTCAAGCGTACCTGCAGGCCAGGTAGCTGAAGGAACAGTAGTGGCATTTTCTACTTCAACTGCAGATGCGGAGATCTTTGTTTCTCAAAATGGTGGAGATTATGAAGCATATACTACACCATTCGCATTGACTGAAGATACAACGTTTGATGTGTACGCTTCGGCAGATGGACTGGATGACAGTGACGTGAGAACGTATGAGTATTCAGTTGTATCTGAAGAAAGTATTGCTGATGTAAGAAATCAGGAAATCGGTTCAATTGTGTCGACAACTGGTACAGTGAGTGCTGTATTTAACCAGGGTGGCGCAAACAACATTTATATGCAGAATGCAGGAACCGGCATTGTTGTCAGATCAACAGCAGCTGTTACACCGGGTGACATCATTTCTGTCTATGGTGAGCTTCAGGACTATAATGGACTCGCACAAATTGCAGCTGAAGCTGACGATGTAGTGGTTACTGGTCAGGAAGAGCCGCCGGCACCACAGCCGGTTCCTGAAACAGGTCTTAGCGAAGCGCTTGAAGGAACGCTTGTGACTGTTTCAAATGTTAATATCGCTTCTTCAGGCAACGGTAATTATTATGGAACAGATGAATTTGGAAATGAGATTGTGATTCGTCCGGCAACAGAAATGGATATTCAGACTGGCCGCACGTATGAAGTTGTAAATGGCGTAGTAGGAGAATTCAGAGGGACGTATCAGCTCATTCCACGTTCAACAGACGATATTATTTTTGATACAAATCAGGTTCGCCCTGTAAAAGCTGATCCTGAAGGCGGATTTGTAGAAGAAGGCGGTACAGTGACGCTTTCGACAGAAACTGAAGGCGCAACAATTTATTACACGACAGACGGTTCAGTACCGACTGAAGACAGCAGTCTTTATGAAAATGGCGTGACAATCACTGAAAACACTGATCTAAAAGCTGTAGCTGTAAAAGATGGTATGACAGCAAGCGATGTAGCCGAATTCAGCTATGTGATTCAGACAGATGATATTGAAATTCACGATATCCAGGCAGCAGAACACTTCTCACCTTATGAAGGACTTTCTGTTCCTAATGTAAAAGGCGTTGTCACATACGTTGTAAATGATAGCAGCTTCTACATGCAGTCACTGACTCCAGATGATGATTCTCGTACGTCTGAAGGGATTCTTGTTTATCAGAGAAGCCACGGACTATCTGTAGGAGATCAGGTGGAAGTAAGCGGAACGGTTCTTGAGTATTATGTGGAAGGCTACGGAGACCGCTTTGACAATGATCTTCCTGTTACACAGATCGAATCAACAAATATTAATGAAATAGCATCAGGTCTTGAACTTCCTGAACCGATCGTGATTGGTGGGGAAAATGGAATCGACGTACCGACTGAAGTGATTGATAACGACAATTTTGCACGATTTGATCCTGAAGAGGATGGCATTGATTTTTATGAAAGCATTGAAGGTATGCGCATTGAGGTAGCTGGCGGTACAGCGAGCGGTCCTCAGAAGTACGGTGAAATTGCAGTGCTTCCGAACAAGGGAGATGAAGTGTATACGCAGGCTGGCGGCGCGATTGTAAAGCCTGACGATTTCAACCCTGAGCGTGTATTTATCGATGTAGATGATGAAGACTTTGTTGTAAAAACAGGCGATGAGCTTTCAACACCAGCTGTTGGTGTGATGAGCTACGGCTTTGGTAAATACAAAGTACTTGTGAAGAATGGTCAGGTACCAACGTTCACTGATGGTGGACTTGAACCGGACTCTACAACAATTGAATACAAAGAAGATGAGCTGACGATTGCTTCTTATAACATTGAGAACTTTTCAGCGAATACGTCAAATACAAGTGATGAAAAAGCACAGCGTATCGCTGATTCATTTATTAATGACCTTGGATCACCGGATATCATTGCACTGACAGAGGTGCAGGATACAAATGGTCCGACAGACGATGGTACGGTTTCAGGTGAGGGAAGTGCTCAGCGTCTGATCAATGACATTATCGCGCTTGGCGGTCCTGAATATGCTTATACAGAAGTTGCTCCTGAAGACAAGCAGGATGGCGGACAGCCTGGTGGTAATATCCGTAACGGTTTCCTTTACAACCCTGAACGTGTTCAGCTGACTGAAGGAGAGCAGGGTGGAGCAAATGATGCAATTGACGTTGTGGACGGTGAACTAACGCTGAATCCTGGACGTATTGCACCATCAGAATTCCCGAATACGCGTAAGCCGGTTGTAGCTGAATTCGAATTCAATGGCGAGGAAGTCATTGTAGTTGGTACACACCTGAACTCTAAAGGTGGAGACCAGCCGCTATTCGGTCAAAATCAGCCGCCGTTCCTTGGCAGTGAAGCTGAGCGTGTTGAGCTTGCAGCAATCATCAACAGCTTCGTGCAGGACGTGCAGTCACAGTCGCCTGATGCAAACATTGTCGTTGCAGGTGATATGAACGATTTTGAATTCTCTGCACCACTTGAAGCACTGAAGGGTGAAGAGCTGACGAATCTGATTGACGGAGTGGAAAAAGAAGAGCGTTATACGTATAACTATGAAGGGAATGCACAGGTGCTTGACCACATTCTTGTGAGCAACAACCTGGCTGACCAGACAGTATTTGATATTGTTCACATTAACTCTGACTTCATGGAAGTGCAAGGGCGCGCATCTGACCATGATCCGCTGTTAGCACAGATCAGTTTTGAAGCGGATGATGAAGAGCCGCAGCCTGAAAAGAAAGTTATCAACCTTGCTGATTACAAGCAAAAGAAAGTAAATATCTTTGAAGACGATGTTCATATTGTTGCTGAAAAAGATATGAAGGTTGATAAAGTAATGGTTCGCGGTTCAAACGTAAGCTTTGAAGGTGAAGGCCTTGCGGATCTTGAAGTAACGCTTCACGCGAAAGAAGCGGGTGCTGCATATGACTTCTTAGGAAATGAAGTGAAGTCAGTGGTTGTTCAGCATAAAAATGTTGAAACGATCAATGGAGCAGAAGATATCCAGAAGCTTGAGCTTCGCGGATCTGCAAAGCATGCTGGTGTCACGCTTTACGACACAGATGGAAACGAAATTGAGCTTGAAAATGAAAAGCCTGGTAAAGGCAAAGGTAAAGGTAAAAAGGCTTCATAATCAGAAACTCCCTGAAACTGCAAATGAGCGGTTTCAGGGAGTTTTTTTACGTCAGCATTTCCCGGGCAATAAGTTCATAAGATCTCTTCTTATCTTCAGCTGAAAAAATATTCGTAATCAGCAGAAAATCATCAGTCTGATAACGTTCACTCAGCTCTTCAAGTGATGCTTTCACTTTCTCAGGCGTTCCGACAACCATTCTTCTACGGTTATGTCGGATCTTCTCGATGTCAGCTGATGAAAGCCCCCGCTCTTTCAGGCGCTCCGGGGAATGAACCTGTGAATCGCCTTTCTCAATCCCAAGCAGCCACATATCCTGCGTTAAGGCAAGACGCTCAGCTTCTTCCTGCGTGTCAGCGCAGACAACAAACACACAGACATTCACAGTTGGTTCCCTAAATTGACCGGATTTGAAATGTTCACGGTATTCACGCAGCGTTTCCTCCCATTTGTCCGGGTTAATAAAGTGTCCGAAAGTCAGCCCAAGACCGCGTTCTGCTGCAAGCTTTGCGCTGCGGGGTGAGAGGCCGAGCACCCAGACAGGTGGGGCGCTGCCTGTCCTTGGTGTAACCTTCACCATTCGATATTCATGCTGCTTTGGGAGCTCATTATGCATAAAGCCGTGTAGCTCATCAAGGTGTCTTGGGAAAGCGCCCATCATACTCTCACGGCTGTCAGTCAGTGCAGCGCGTGTGCGTTCAGTGCCGCCGGGAGATCTGCCGACACCGAGATCAACACGACCTGGAAACAATGCCTCCATCGTCTTGAAGATTTCTGCAACCTTTAATGGGCTGTATTGAGGCAGAAGAACGCCACCTGAACCGACCCTGATTAATTCAGTTGCTGATGCAATCCGGGTCATGAGAATTTCAGGCGCTGCGCTTAACAGACCGTTTGTATTATGATGCTCCGCAAGCCAGTAGCGTGTATACCCCATCTTTTCAGCAAATTGTGCAAGTTCAATCGTATCATTCAGCACATCAGTTGGTTCCGTTCCTTGTGGCATTGGAACCTGATCTAAGATACCAAGTTGCATGACAGCATCCTCCCTTGTCATTCAATGACTCAATTATGCCATGATCAATTACTGATCTGCATGGGGTTTGCTCAGACGAAACCTGTTCAAAGAAATGTCTGACTGCAATCAATTTTCTCTTGAAAATAAAAAGGTTTTGTGATTTGTTTTGGATAATCTCTTGCAATTAACAGGTAACCCATCGTACAATGAAGAATGAATGTCATTTTCGAAATGAGGGTAAAAATGAAAACTTCCATTTATGGATTAACGTTGGAGCAACTTGTTGCCTGGCTTATGGAACATGGTCAAAAGAAGTTTCGTGCAGAACAGATTTGGGACTGGCTTTATCGTAAGAGAGTCACAACTTTTGAAGATATGAAGAACGTCAATAAAGAATGCCGTGAATTACTTGAAGAGAACTTTGTCATCGAGACACTGGATCTTCAGATTCGTCAGGATTCACAGGACGGCACTGTGAAATTTTTATTTAAGCTGCAGGATGGTAACCTGATTGAAACTGTACTGATGAGACAGAAATATGGTCAGTCAGTATGTGTAACAACACAGGTAGGCTGTAACATCGGCTGTACATTCTGTGCAAGTGGTCTGTTAAAGAAAAGCCGTGACCTTTCAAGCGGTGAAGTCGTTGAACAGATTATGCGTGTTCAGAAGTATATGGACGAAAAAGGCGATGGCGACCGCGTCAGCCATATCGTTGTCATGGGGATCGGAGAACCATTTGATAACTATGATAACCTGATGAGCTTCCTGCGTGTTGTGAATTCAGCTAAGGGTCTTGGAATCGGTGCACGTCATATCACGGTTTCAACAAGTGGTCTTGCGAACCGTATTTATGACTTTGCAGATGAGGATCTTCAGGTAAACCTTGCATTATCTCTGCATGCGCCGAATGATGAACTGCGTACGCGGATTATGAAGATTAACCGTGCATACCCAATCGAACCGCTGATGAAAGCGATCGACTACTACCTTGAAAAAACGAACCGTAGAATTACGTTTGAGTATATTCTTTTACATGACGTAAATGATCATGTTGAAGAAGCAGAACAGCTTGCGAAGATGCTCTACAACAAGCGTCACTTGGCATATGTAAACCTGATTCCATACAATCCGGTTGACGAGCATATCCAGTATGAGCGAAGCAAACAGGAAAACATCATGAAGTTTTACGATACGCTGAAAAAAGGCGGCATCAACTGTGTGGTACGTCAGGAACATGGTACTGATATTGATGCAGCATGTGGTCAGTTGCGCAGTAAGCAGATCAAAAAGTCAGCGGTATAAGAAAAAGTCCGGGAAAACTCCCGGACTTTTTTCTATTTACCACTCACCCTTTATTTCTATTGAAATGTAACGCTTCCATGTATTATAATTAATTTGTGACAAATTACCTATTAGGAGGAGGCGTGATGGAGGGACTATTTTTAACAGCATCCTTTATCGTTGTGGCGTTTCTTGCCAACACGTTTCGATTTTTTGTAAACGGATACATGAATCGGTTAATATTTGTAGTCTCCACAGTGCTGCTTGTTCTTTTTGAGCAATGGCTTGCATCACCTTCTCATGTTGCGTGGATGCTTCTGTTTGTCATCGCTGCGACTGTCATCAGTTTTCATTTCAGTGGGGGTATGATAGCAGCAGGCGTTTCATCTATTTATTTATCGATGATTACGGGGCAGGCTGATCTTAATGTATATGCTGCCTATTTTTTATTTGCACTCGCAATCTATGCCGTCAGATATTATGTCAGAAAAATACGCAGGCAGCGGGATCACTGGCTTGAGATTTTAACGTTTAACTCGAAGCAGCTGAACGTCACAAAAAGTGTCAGCCAGGCGATGCAGCAGACGTTCAACACAAAACGGCTGCTTGAAACGATTTTAACTTCAATGACAGCCGGGCATGGTCTTGGATATAACCGTGCAATGATCTTTTTATTAGGAGAAGACCGCCAGTTGTTAAAAGGAATCATGGCCACTGGACCTGTCAGGGCAGAAGAAGGGTTTGCAATTTGGGAAAACATAACGGTTAATCGCTACGAACTGGCTGAGTTAATTGATAAAAAAGAAGAGGAAAAGTCTGATCAGTTATTAAATGAAATCGTGCAGGAGATGACGATTCCACTTACCCAGAACAGCTTTCTTACAACTGTCATGAACTCCGGCAATCCTATGCTTGTTAAACAGATCGACCAGCAGGATGAATTGATGAAGCAATTTCAAAATCTGTTGAATCTAAACGAGTTTGTTGTTATTCCGATGATGCATCAGGGAGAAAAATCAGGTGTTGTCATTATTGATAATCTCGTCAATCAAAAACCGCTGAATATGCATGATATTGATATTATCACGCCTCTCGCTACCCAGGCTGCGATTGCTCTTCATCAGGCAAGCCAGTATGAATCAGTTGAGCGGATGGCATTAAAAGATGGATTAACGAACCTTTATAACCAGCGGGCATTTCAGCAGTCGTTATCTGCTGAATTCTGCAACGCGCCATTTGCTATTATTCTGCTGGATATAGATTTCTTTAAAAATTATAATGATACAAATGGACATTTGCTTGGTAACGAGGTGCTGATGCAGCTTGCAGGCGTCATCACTAAAAGTCTCCGTGGAGATGACCTTGCCTACCGTTTTGGCGGGGAAGAATTTGTCGTCTTATTACCGCGTACCGCAAAAGAGCAGGCATGTGTGGTTGCGGAGAGAATTCGTAAAAAGGTGGAAACAACCGTTTTTCCAAAAGGGGAGCTTCAGCCGGAAGGAAAGCTGACGGTCAGCCTTGGTGTATCGGCATCTGACGGATCAGTGGATCCTTTTGATGTGGTGGAGCTGGCTGATCAGGCATTGTATGAAGCAAAAAAACACGGGAAAAATCGGGTAGCTGTCTGGCAGGAGGTGTAAAAGTGGAATATGCCTTATTCTTATTAAATATTATTGTTTTTACGGCGGTCTTCCTTATTTCGACAAGACCGCTTTATGTGAGATCATTAAAAATAAAGGCTGACCGCGTTGCGAAAAAGATGGGGCTATCACTGGGTGAGCTAGTGTATTCCTATGAACAGATGGTTTTTTTCACAGCACTTCCAAGCCATTTACCTCAGCTGAAGCATGCCGGGAAGCAGGATATTAAGCTGAAACTGGATTATCATTCAATGTTTTTTCCAAGGTTAAAAGGTGTTAAAGTGATTGTGACCAAAGGGAGCCATCCTTTTGTCCTCGCTTATTTACCCATCAAAGATTTCAGACTTCCCGCGCTGGACCGGCTTTCTTCAGAGTCTCACTTAAATGATAAGGAATATTTAATGGTCAGCTCTTATATCGCAAGCAATCCGCGAACACTTTCTGAGATCAAAGATGAAGTTTTTAATAAAATGCAATTTAAAGAGGAAGAGGCAGGCTAATGACCAATGATCACCAATTGTCCATTCAGACATCAAGCCTGCTTGAAACAGTGAGTTCATCTATCCACCATAATCGCTATGAAGCCACGCCCTATGAGGGTCTGGAAGCACTGAGTGATGCTTATCCTTTACAAGGAAGAAGTGTCGTTGATTACGGTTGTGGAAAAGGACGGGTATCATTTTACTTACATCACCGGTTCGGAATTGATGTAACAGGTATCGAAATGAATCCGAGGCTCTATCAGGCAGCGCTTGAAAACCAATCATCCTATCTGGCTAAAAGGAAGCTGAAAAAAGGCAGCATACAATTTGAACGTGCCTTCGCTGAAAAGTATGAAGTAAGAGCTGAACAAAATGTGTTTTACTTCTTCAATCCATTTTCACTGCAGTTATTCTCAGCTGTCATGAACCGGATCGCAGCGTCACTTGAAGAACACCCGAGGCATGCAACGTTAATTTTGTATTATCCAACTGTTCAATATATTCACTATGTAGAAGAAAATTCAGCATTTCATCTAACACAGCAAATTCCGGTTCCGGGCTTGGTTGAGCAAAATCACAATGAGCGATTTGTGATTTTTGAATATGAATAATAACAGGAATGTAACTGAAACGGTTTGAATTGAAAAGTTAACACTAGATTTAATTTACACTTGAGTGTAGCGGAGCGGAAGGTGGCGACTCCGGGACGATTAAAGGGGAAGCTGAGACCCCGCAAGGCGAAGCCTGAGGAGCTCAACAACCTCCGTCCGGAAAGCGTCCACCTGAAGCGCAGCGGAACGCTTATTTTGTTCCATTGATCAAAACGGATTCGTCGCCCAAATGGCTGAGGTTTTGATAAATGACCGCTGTTCGAGTTTCAGCAGGCTGACAATGTATTCTGCCAGGTCCTCAGCCTGTGTGAATTTGTCAGGATTGCGCTCTCCGTCTTCACCCCGGGTCAGGTCTGTTTCGACTAAACTTGGTGTAATCGTTGAGACTCGGATATTATGTGGACGAACTTCCTGCATCAGTGATTCAGTCAGTCCATTTACAGCAAATTTTGATGCGCTGTATGCACTTGAACCCTTGGTACCTTTAAGGCCCGACATAGAAGAAATATTGATAATATCACCTTTTTTACGTTCAATCATGTCCGGCAGAACTGCTTTTGTTGTATGAACAATCCCCATAACATTGGTTTGCAGCACTTTATTCCAGTCATCTGTCGTAAGCTCCAGAAACTCTCCGTATGCACCTAGACCTGCATTATTAATTAATATATCAACTTGTCCGAGCTTTTCAGCCAGCTCTTTAACTGCATGCTGGATATCCGCTTCATAGCTGACATCAGCTGCGGCAGTTTCAACCTTAACGCCGTACTCTCGTAATTGCCCGCTCATTTTTTTCAGGTGATCTTCAGAGCGTCCGATAATTCCGAGGTCCACTCCTTCTTTCGCCAGTTCAATTGCAGTTGCCGCGCCGATCCCCCGGCTCCCGCCAGTTATAATTGCTTTTTTGCCTTTTAAAGATTGCATAGTGACATCCTTTCTGGATTAGATTCTCTTCATACTATTCACATAATAGTAGCGTTGAAAACGTGTATATCTGTATAATAACTGTTGAGGTGAAAAAATGAAAAAACTGTTAATTGGTTTAGTGGTTCTAATTGCGCTGATTGGCGGAGGATTATACGCAGTCTATTATTTTGGGACAGAAATGGCAGCTGATCAGGTAGTTGAATCGGTTACTTCTGATATGAAGGAAACCGGTCAGATGGATCAGGTGAAAACATATATTGAGCAGGACCCTGTTTTAAGCAGCTATCTTAAGGAAGCAAAAGCTGCACAGGATGACGAAAATCTGGCATTCACAACAAGGGCTGAAGCGTCCCGTGTCATGATTCAGAAGGTAGGAATAAGCGAACTCCGTCAAATGCAGTCAGATGCAGAATCAGGCACCCTCTCTGAACAGGAAGTCATTCAAAAACTTGAACAATCCCTGACTGAAGAAGAACTGAAAGCGCTCAAGGTACTCGCGTACAAAGAGATATATGGTGAATAACAGAGGTTTGAATAAATTGAAAAATATGAGTTTTATATTCTTCTTATGAAGGTCAAATTTAGTGTAGCGGAGCGTAAGGCGGTGACTCCGGGACGATTAGTGAGAAGCTGAGACCCCGCAACCGAAGGTGAGGAGGCTCAAGCTTTACTCCGTCCGAAAAGCATCCGCCTGAAGTGCAGCGAAACGTTTGTAGAGGCTAAAACAATCATGTTGCAGTCTCTTTTTTATTACCTGTCACCACCAAGAATATCAAAAAGATTACTTGCTGCGCTGCCTTCACCCTTTGAACCGCCATTACGAGGCATTGCAGAGAATACCCGGCTTGCCAGGCGGCTGAATGGTAATGATTGCACCCACACTGTCCCCGGCCCCCGCAGCGTTGCCAGGAACAATCCTTCCCCACCAAACATAGCTGTTTTAATTCCGCCAACCATTTCAATATTGTAGTCAATTCCACCGGTCATCGCGACCAGACATCCCGTATCAAGGCGCAGAACTTCACCGGGACCGAGCTCCTTTTTATGAATCGTGCCGCCTGCATGTACAAATGCCATGCCATCGCCTTCGAGTTTTTGCATAATAAATCCTTCCCCGCCAAAAAAGCCGGTTCCGATTTTCCGCTGAAACTCAATACCGATTGAAACACCTTTTGCAGCAGCTAAAAAAGCATCCTTCTGACAAATCAGTTTTCCGTCAATTGTGCTGAGGTCAAGCGGAATAATCTTACCTGGGTAAGGGGAGGCGAAGCTGACGTGTTTTTTGCCACTGCCTTCGTTAGTGAATGCAGTCATGAATAAGCTTTCACCAGTTAACACACGTTTACCTGCGCCAAGCAGTTTACCCATCAGTCCGCCAGAAGACGCGGCACCGTCTCCGAAAATCGTCTCCATTCTGATTGCGTCATCCATCATCATCAGACTGCCTGCTTCAGCAATTACCGTTTCCTGAGGGTCGAGCTCCACTTCTACAAACTGCATGTCATCTCCATAAAGCTTGAAATCAATTTCATGATTATTCATTCTGCCTTCACTCCTTTTATTAGTTTCTTTCATCATAACCTATTTTACTGAAAAATCTGAACAAGTTTTTGTTAAACTAAAAAGGGAAGGAATATAACATAAAACATTTGAAAGGGGTAAGGATGAAGAATTACTTGATCTGACTCTTAATCTCCCTGATCCTGATGACGGCGGTCGCTTATATTCTGGTCAGGTTTACTTTTATGGATTGGCAATTTGCAGGACTTGCGATCTTAGCGGCAGCCTTCTTTTTTGGTTCATCAGGCGGTCTTTCATCTAACTTGGGAGAGGCACATGCTGTGACTGAAAGTAATGGACTTTACAAACCTCGCTTTGAAAAGGCGGTCGTGTTCTTCACTCCATCCATTGCAGCTGCAGTGATTCTGCTGATCGCAAGCTTTTTGATTCCGTTTATTTTAAATGGCTGAGGGTGATAATGATGAAATCCATTTATCAGATTATGCAAATGATTGGCCGCTTAGACGTCCATGTTGCAGATGATTTTGAAGGGCAGGACCTGGATTTTAAACAGTGGAGTTTAAAAACTGAGGATAATGTGCGTAAGATGGTAGAATACGCGATCTGTATGGCAAACGGTGGTGGCGGCAGTGTCGTATTTGGTATCGCTGATCGCGTAAAAGGACATGGACAAACGATTTTGGGTGTACCGGATGATCTGGATATTGAATCATTTCATGACCGGATCTATGAAGAGACAAAACCTCCCTTGTCTGCTGAATTTGACCTTGTTGAACTGAACTATGGAACGGGTCAGCTTTTAATTATGACAGTGGAAGGAAAAGGCGGACCATATTCGTTTTTAAACGGCAAGTCTGTAGTACGGAAAGGCAAGGAATGTCTCACGATTGAAGAAAATACTCTATCCTGAAAGGGGATTTAATAATGAAAGCAGTATATCACAAAGGAACTAAAGGAATGGATGGCCTTACATACGGAGATCTGGATCAGGCTGAAGTGAAAGCGGGGGAAGTACGAATTAAGCTGAAAACGGCTGGTTTAAATCATCGGGATTTATTTGTACTGACACGACATGCCGAGGAAGATCCTGCGCTTGTTGTAGGCTCTGATGGAGCCGGTATTGTCGATGAAATCGGTGATGGGGTGACAAACGTCAGCAAAGGTGACGAAGTGATTGTAAACCCCGGTATCAACTGGAAGGATAATACGGATGCGCCACCAGCTGACTTTGACATCGTCGGACTCCCGGGTCACGGTACATTTGCAGAAAGTATTGTACTTCCAGCAGATAACGCTGTCAAAAAACCGAACCACCTCAGCTGGGAAGAAGCGGGTGTTGTCGCGCTTGCAGGATTAACAGCTTACCGCGCGCTGTTTACTCGTGGTCAGATAAAAGAAGGGATGAAAGTGCTGATCCCTGGTATCGGCAGCGGCGTTGCTACATTTCTTCTACAGTTTGCAAAAGCAGCCGGCGCTACTGTATATGTGACTTCACGTTCAGAAGAAAAGCGTCAGAAAGCGCTTGAGCTGGGTGCTGATCATGCGATTCACAGTGAAGGTGACTGGGAAGAAGCACTAAACGGAGAGAAGATGGACCTTGTGATTGAGTGTGTAGGGGCAGCGACTTTTAATAAGTCTTTAAAGCAGCTTAGAAAAGGAGGCACGATCGTCACGTTTGGCGCATCAGCCGGAGACGAAGTGACCATTAATCTGCGTGACCTTTTCTATGGCCAGCAAAACCTGCTTGGCTCTACAATGGGCAGTGCTGAAGAGCTTGATGAAATGATTGCTTTTATTGAAAAACATCAGATTCACCCTGTGATGGATGAAGTGTATGATCTAGCGGATTACAAAGCTGCATTTGAACGGATTGAAAGAGCAGAACAGCTTGGGAAGATCGGTTTTAAAATCAGCGAATAATTCATGTTATAAAAAATAACTGCCCGGGTAAGCGGAACATCCGCCTGCCCGGGTAGTTTTTGATTTGAGAGCAGTTCTGGTAAAAATCAACTGTTCAGCTGAAAGCCTTCCGTGTATGATAAATCAAAAGTTATGGGAATTTTCGGAGGGATTACAATGGATACTGAAAAACAACTGCGAAGCCTAATTAATTCAGTTCAGGCAATGACATCGACACTTCACATAGATGAAGTGCTCGACCAGCTGATTAAAGAGGTGCTGAATGTCATTGACGGATCAAACGCGAGTGTCCTGTTTCTATATGACGAAAAGATCGGTAAGCTCTATGCCAAAGCAGCAGCAGGGTTCAATATGAAATATTTGAAGCATGCATTACTTGAGCCTGGTGAAGGGATGAGCGGGAAGACATTTGTCTCTCAGCAGGGTAGAATCTTTTCGACGCATGACGATACATTAAAGGGCATGACGGATATCAACAAAGAAACGAAAAAGTACTATTCACAGGCTCGCGGCGATATGGAGTATCCTGCGAGTGCGATTTGTGTGCCGCTGATGACGAAAAAAGGGTGTATCGGTGTTTTGACGGTAGACATCTATGATGAAAACGTGGTTTTTAATGCGCAGGATCTGAAGCTGCTTGAAACATTCGCAGTACAGGCGGTCATTGCGATAGAAAATGCCACACTTTTTTCGAAGAGTGAACGGACGCAAAGGGTGCATGAAGCGCTCAGCAGGGTATCACTTTCGCAGGGAGGACTTGAAGAAATTACAAAAACACTTGCTTCTCTTGTCCATGCTGAAGTCATTGTTTTTAACGAGTTTTTTGACATGCTGGAGGCTTCAAGTGACCATGCTTCCGCCAGAGGCCGGTTGTTAATACAGCAATATCCACAGGAATTATCAAATGGATTGGCGCAGGAAAAAGGGTCTGTATGCAACATTCGGGATCATCATATTCAGGAGCGAGTTTATTTCTTTCCGGTGCGTACTGATCAGCGGGCAATGGGATTGATCTGTATTTATCTGGATGAACGAGAAGTGCTTGACCCCTTGGATCAGTTTGCAATTGAGCAGGCATCTATGATTTTTGCGCTTGAAATGAACCGGCGGGATAAAAGCTCTTATGAAGCACTGACATACTCAGGCTATGTACTTGATCAGCTGTTATATGGAAAGCTGGATGAGCTGACTGTGAATGAAATTGCGCGCACAACCTCAGGCGCCATAGAGGGTCGTCAGTTTTTTCTTGTGCAATTAACAATTGAGGAATCATTGATGTCATTGAAAGAAATCTCTGTGAAAAAAGAGACGCTGTTGCGTGTCATTACAAGAAAGCTGGCTCAGTTTCCCTATAAAGCGTTCATTCTTGATCAGAATCTGGATATGATTTTTATGTTTGCCTATCCTGAATACATAGATGAATCATCAGCTTATGAGCGTATCAGAATTTTGTTTACTCAGCTGGTTGAGGAAGTAAGGCAGACTGCCGGTCTTTCCATACTGATTGGTATCGGGAGAACCGTCACACACCTTGAGGATGTGAAAATATCAGCTAATGATGCGTCAAAGTGTGTCGATTACCTGCTGACAAAAAACAAGGACAGCTCCCTTTTAGCCTATTTTGAGCTTGGTTTCCAGCGGTTATTTTTAAAGACAGAAGTACGTGAACTTGAAGCGTATGTGGAAGATACAATGGGGAAGTTGAAAGCATTTGATCAGGCTCATAACGGCAGTCTGATGATCACGCTGAGCGTCTATCTTGAGCTGAATCAGAATATGAAACAGACTGCTGAAGCGTTATTTATACACGTAAATACAGTAAAGTATCGTTTGAAACTGATCAAAGAGGTGCTCGAACTGAATGCTATTCAGGGAAAAGAAGCTTTTGAGTTGCAATTGGCAGTAAATATAGACAGCTTTTTGGAAAATTAATTGTATGATTGTCCTTTAAAGACAAAATAAAACTTATATCTTTGTCTGTAATAGACATTATAAAATAGTCTGACTTATTTTATAATTTCAACTATTACAAAGATAAAGAGGTGATCAAGTGGCGATGCAGGCAACAGCCAGTTTTTCAAAACTATTTCTATCAAGATTGCTCCATCAATATCCTGCAGCACTCGATCGGGAGGGTATTTCCGGAAAAAGAGTAGCTCAGAGGCTCGCTGAACTTAGTAGAATCGGATTGACAAATAAGCAGGGAAGCAACAGAATGTCATTTTCTGATGAAGAGCGTGCTGCAAAAGAGCTGATTAAAATCTGGATGAAAGAAGCAGGGCTATCCATTTATGAAGATGGAGCGGGGAATGTATTTGGCATGCTCTATGGAAAGGATCAGAGTCAGTCAATCATGTCCGGCTCTCATGTGGATAGTGTACCTAATGGCGGCCATTTTGACGGCCCGCTTGGTGTACTTGCTGCTTTAGAAGTCGCGCAGGCCTGGAAAGAAACAGGGTATGTGCCGGAAACGAATTATGAAGTGGTCATTTTTACTGATGAAGAAGGTGCGCGCTTTAATGGTGGACTGACTGGCAGCAGAGCGATGGCAGGAGAAGTCGATATGGCAAAGCAGGTTAAGCTGACAGATTATAATGGCACTCCTTTTGAGGAAGTCCTCAAACAGCACGGTCTTTCACTCAAAAACTTTAGTGAGTCGAAGCGTTCACTTGATAAAATAAAAGCGTATGTAGAGGTTCACATTGAACAAGGCAAACAGCTTGAGGAAAGAAATCTTTCAACAGGTGTAGTAACCGGTATTGCAGGTCCATCATGGCTGACTATTACATTCAAAGGAGATGCTGGACACGCTGGTAATACGCCGATGATCGGAAGAAAGGATCCACTTGTTGCGGCCGGTGAGTTTGTCTTAAGACTGAAAGATATTCCGGGTCAAATCAGCAGTTCTGGTGTTGCGACTGTCGGAAAGCTTGAGGTGTCGCCAAACGGCGTTAACGTGATACCGGGTCAGGTGAAGCTGACCGCTGATATACGCGATATAGATATGGAATTAAAAGATCGCATTGTAGAGAAAGCAAGAGAATTGATCACTGAGATTGAAGAAAAGCACGGGATTAAGATTAATGTGCAGGAAACGTTGAATGTGACGCCTGTCAAACTGTCGGACACAATGCAGAAGATTGCTGCTGAAAGTACGGCTTACGTAACAGGAAAAGAAGCCTTCCATCTGCCAAGCGGGGCAGGACATGACGCGATGGTGATGGGCCGCTACGTGCCGACTGCAATGCTTTTTACAAACAGCAAAGATGGTGTCAGTCACAATCCAAAAGAATGGTCATCACTTGAACATTGTGTAGAAACGATTCATGTACTGAAACATATGCTTGAAAAAATTGATCAATCAGACAGGAGTGAGCTTGAATGAAAAAGTTTAAATGGGTTGGCGCAACAATGATGCTTGGAGGTGCACTTGCATTATCTGCGTGCGGCAGTGAAGATAGCGGCGGTTCGGGAGAAGCTGAATACCAGTGGAAGCTTGGGTGGAATTCAGGTGAAGAAGGAGATTCAAAAGGGGAAGCAGCAATTGCATTTAAAGAGTACGTTGAGGCAGAGTCAGATGGACGTATTGAAATCGAGTTTTTTCCGAATGAAACATATGCTTCATCCCCTGAAATGATTGAAGCAGTTCAGGTAGGTGCGCTTGAAATGGCGATCCCGGGAGCGAATGAACTGGCGAATGTTGTGCCTGAATATGCAGCACTGTCACTGCCGTTTATCGTGGAAACGCCGGAAGAGGCACATGCTGTACTTGATAGTGACATCGGTACTGAGTTAAGAGAAAAAGCAACGGATCAGGGATTTGTTGCATTAACTGATACAGAGCTAGGTTTTACTCATATTACAAACGATGTCCGTCCAATTAACGAGCCATCAGACCTTGAAGGCTTAGCGATGCGTTCACCAAACGATGTGAGCTTAATCGAAACATTTAAAGCATTCGGATCTTCCGTTTCAACGATGGCTTATACAGAGCTATATAGCGGTCTTTCACAGGGTGTCATAGATGGTCAGTTCAACCCGCTGTTAAACATTTTCGATCAGAACATGCATGAAGTGCAGGATTATCTTGCAATGACAAATTTCACTTATTATTACTGCTATATGATTTTAAATCAGGATGTATTTAACAGCCTTGATGAAGATCTTCAGCAGATTGTCATGGAAGGTGCTGAAAAAGCACGTGACGCTTCGCGTGAAGTGGTAGCAGAGAGTGAGCAGGAATACTTCGAGCGTGCACAGGAAGAGTTCGTAGAAGTAACTGAGCCTGACCTTGCAGCGTTCCAGGAAGCGGCGCAGCCGGTGTATAAGGAAGTGGAAGATGTTATGGGTGAGGAAATTATCCAGGATATTCAAGGGTTCTTAGAGAAATATCGTCAATAAAGCCAGGAGCGGGGCAGCTGAGCGGGCCCCGCTTTTTCTGAAAAAGGAGGCAGACGCATGTCAGCTGTTCATAAAAAAACGTGGATTGACCGGGTGGTTGATGGTCTGGATCTCATCGCTTCTATCATGATGGTCGTATTGACGATTGTTGTGTTTGGAGAAGTGTTAAGCCGCTATGTATTTGACCTCCCACTGGTTTTTTCAAATGAATTAACGCTTTTATTATTTCCGTGGGTTATATTTATCGCTGCGATTGCAGTGACAAAAAATGAAGGACACTTATCAATTAATTTTTTCAGAAGCCTGATGCCAAAAGCCGTTCAGAGATGGATGTTTGCTTTTTCAAAATTAGTGATGCTGTTTTTCTCTGTATATATGTCTTTTTCAGCGTATCGCATGGGAGAGAATACAGTCAGTCAGGTGATGCCGGTATTAAGGATTTCAAAGACGTGGCTGATCACGTCGGTCACTGTATCGTTTGCGGCGATCTCGCTTATTTTAATCTATCAGTTTGTGATGATTGTACTTGGTAAGCTTGAAGTTCCAGATGAGGAGGAGATGCTCGATGATCTGGATCATGGTCATTAGTTTTTTTCTGTTGATCGTATTTGGCGTACCAATCGCGTTTGCAATGGGCGCTTCAGCACTTATGTATATTCTTGTAGCGGGTATTCCGCTTGAAATGTTTTCACAGCGTTTCTTTTCAAATACGCAGTCATTTGCATTTTTAGCGATTCCATTTTTCATTCTTGCGGGGAATCTGATGATCCATGGGAAAATCGCGCAGCGGATTATCAATGTTGCTGATTCAATGGTCAGACAACTGCCCGGTGGTCTTGGATGTGTGTCAGTCGTGACCAGTATGGGGATGGCCGGCGTATCGGGCTCATCAGTCGCTGACGCTGCCTCTACGGGAAGTGTACTGATCCCTGAAATGAAAAAGAGAGGGTATAGTGCATCTTTTGCTGCATCTATCAATGCTTCGAGCTCAGTTGTAGGGATTATCATTCCGCCAAGCAGCACGATGATCATTATTGCATGGCTTGCAAATCTATCAATTGCTGAAATGTTCATTGCGGGTATTATCCCCGGCATTCTCGTCGGGATCATTTATTTAATTACAACAGTGATTCTGTCTGTGAAACGCGGTTACCCAAGAGAAGAGAAGCCTACTTTTAAGGAATTCTTATATCATATCCGCAAAGCTTCATGGGCGCTGCTGTTACCGGTGATTCTGTTAGGGTCAATTGTGCTTGGAATCGCTACTGCCACTGAAGCGGCTGCAATTTCAGTGGTCTATGCACTGCTTGTCGGGTTATTCGTCTATAAAAGTCTTACGTGGAAAAACATCTACAAATCATTAAAAGAAACCGTTCATGGAACGAGTGTCGTGATGGTCACGGTATGTACATCAATGATTTTTACGTGGGTGCTGATCTCTGAAGGAATCCCACGGATGATATCAGAAGCATTGAATGGCTTAGGGCTGCCTGGTTGGGCACTGATTTTAGTGCTGATTGCGATCATGCTGTTTGCTGGCATGATCATGGAGCTCGTACCTAACCTGTTCTTGTTTATTCCGATTTTCTTCCCGATTGCAGCAGAGATTGGAATGGATCCAATTCAGTTTTCAATTGTCATGCTTGTTTCACTGGCACTCGGGATGTTCACTCCGCCGGTAGGAGCTACATTATTCATTTCATGCTATATCGCAAAAGTGGGTATTGAAAAAACAATTAAAGACATACTGCCGTATTTTGTGTCAGGCATTATTGTCGTCTTGCTTCTTGCGTATATTCCATTCTTAACGCTTGGACTTCCATCGTTATTTGAATAAGGGGGAACAAAATGAGTCAGGTTCATTTAGGTATCTGGAAAGATTGGCGTCTTCATGTCATTGTGTTTTTAATCGTTGTGTTTGCAGAGGTTATCGGTACGCATCAGTTTTCAGTCGGTCCCGGTGTCGTGCTCCTTTTACCAATGCTTTATGCGCTGCTGATCGGGCTTGGGCTTTATTTCACGCCGGCTGTAAAAGAAAAGCAGTCTAAAAATGCTGAGCCTTTAATTGTTCTTGGGGTGACGCTGCTGATTGCAAAAATCGGTGTTGTCATCGGACCGTCGCTTCCGCAGATCATTGAAGCGGGTCCTGCACTTTTACTGCAGGAGTTTGGTAACCTTGGTACGATTCTGCTTGCTTTACCTTTAGCGGTTCTTCTCGGACTCAAACGTGAGAGTATCGGAATGACGCATTCTGTTGCAAGAGAGCCGAACGTCGGTCTGATCATGGACAAGTATGGGTTCAACTCACCTGAAGGCAGAGGGGTCATGGCAATCTACATTTTCGGTACTGTTTTTGGCGCTGTTTTTATGGGGCTGATCGCTGGCTTCCTGGCCACGCTGACACCTCTGCACCCGCTGTCATTTGCCATGGCATCCGGTATCGGAAGCGGCAGTATGATGGCAGCTGCGAGTGGATCACTCATCGGAGCCTTTCCTGAATTTGAGAACGATATCATTGCATTTGCAGGCGCCAGTAACCTGTTATCACTTTCAACGGGTCTGTATATGAGTATGCTGATTGGTCTTCCGCTTACAGAAAAGATGTATCAGCTTATGACAAGAAATAAAGCAGGGAAGGGGTAGTCCTAATGTTAAAAAATATTCAGGAGTGGATCATTTTATTAAGTATCTTTGCGGTTGTCTCGCTAGCGGCCAACTGGATTGGTTACGATGTCATGCCACTTTCAGCGCTGCCCGGTATGCTTATTCTTGTTTTGATTTGCTTAGCAGGTCTGATCATTCAAAAAGCACTGTCCTATAAGATTCCGAGTGTTGCATATATTGCAATTATCGGGATTGTACTTTCGATGCCCTGGATGCCCGGATCTTCAATCGTTGTTAAATGGACATCGGAAGTTCAGTTGCTCGCACTGACTACGCCAATATTGGCGTATGCAGGTATTGCAATTGGCCGTTCCTGGACAGACTTTGTGAAGCTTGGATGGAGAACAATTGTCGTTGCAGTGTTTGTACTCCTCGGTACATTTTTAGGATCTGCAATCATCGCAGAAGTTGTCCTGCGTTTCCAGGGCATTATATAGAAAAAGAGTTTGAGAGGGTCATATAATATAAATAGAGATACCCCTGTGGTGAGCATGCTGCAGGGGTTAAAATATGTGCATCCTGAGGCAAATACCCCCTCCACCTTCCCCGGAATATGGTATACTATTATATAAATAGAAAATTCAGACTTATTGGATGAGGGGGAAATAAAATGATTGGGATGTGGAAGCGAAGGCGACTGACCTTCATCACATTTATTGCGGCCTGTCTGATTTTACTGGTGGGATATATCAGTCAGCCGGTTAAAGACGTGAGTGTAGAAGGGTTAATTTCAGTTGCTCATAGAGGGGCAGCAAGTTATGCGCCGGAAAATACACATGCAGCTTTTCAAAAAGGGATAGAGCTCGGTGCAGACTTTATTGAAGCAGACGTTCATTTATCCAAGGATGGTGAACTGATCATCATGCATGATGAATCGGTCGACAGAACCACAAACGGAAGCGGTCTTATTAAGAATATGACGTTAGAGGAACTGAAAGGACTTGAAGCAGGATCGCATTTTCACCCTGACTATTATGGTGAACCGGTCATTACGCTGAATGAATTAATGGAATCATTTTATGGGCAGGTAGGGCTTCTGATAGAGATTAAACACCCTGCATTATATCCCGGAATAGAAGAAAAAGTAGTAGAGGTATTATCACAATACCCTGCAACAGAAAGTGTCATTGTACAGTCATTTGATATTGACGCAATGAAGCGTATCCATGAACTGGACTCGGACCTCCAAATCGCAGTCCTCATGAAAGCCTCCTTTGTACCCGTATCACTATGGCAATTGGATGATCTGACCTCATTTGCAACATACATTAATTTTAATATCTCTTCCGTTGTGAAAAGAACCGTCGATGAGATTCATGCACGCGGCGGGAAAGTGCTGGTTTGGTCGAAGAAAGATAAGAGGCTGATTCAGAAGGCGGTTTCTTATGGTGTTGATGGGATTATTACTGACTTTTCTAGATGGCCGGTAGAGGAAGATGTTCAAGCGGTGACTGAATAGAAAAAAGGGGCTGAGACAATGTCTGAGCCTCTTTGACTCGTTTCGTTGCGCTTCAGGGGGACGCTTTCCGTGGCCGGGCGGTGAGCCATCAGGCTTCGCCGTGATCGTCTCACCTGTCCCTTCCTGCCACAGGAGTCGCCCCCTTATGCTTCGCTGCACTAAGATTGCGATATAAAGTTAGAGGGCTAATTAAGTCTCATCATCTTGCCTTAGGCTTCACATAAAGTCATTAGAGAGTTTTCTCAATATCTGCTTTCATGTCAGCAGGTTCTACTGCGGGTTCGTAGCGTCCTGTTACCTGGCCGTCGCGGTTGATGAGAAACTTGGTGAAGTTCCATTTGATGTCTCCGCCATTTTCTTCTTTAAGGAATTTAAACAGGTTCTCAGCTTCTTCCCCGTTTACTTTTACTTTTGCCATTAGTGGGAAAGTCACGCCGTAGTTGACCTGGCAGAATTCTGTTGTTTCTTCGATGTTTTCAAACTCCTGATTTGCAAATTGATCACATGGGAAGCCAAGTACGACGAGTCCGTCATTCTGATACTGCTCGTGCAGCTCCTGTAAGCCTTTGAACTGAGGCGTATAGCCACACTTGCTTGCCGTATTTACAATCAGAAGCGGCTGACCTTTATAGGCATCAAGTGATATTACATCTCCATTGGTTTTGCGAACCGTATAATCGTATACCTTGTTCATATGTACAACCTCCTTAAAAATCTTCACTTTCTTAAGCATAGCAAACTTAAAAATGTTACGCACTTTTGTTCTCTCGGCGCGAGATCATTATCAAAAATAACCATTTTTCTTACATCATTAGGTAATATGGGTGTGAGTTTCGGAAGCTCAAACTGTTTTTTTATAAAAAATCATCTTTTTTTTGAATTTTTCTTCTTATTAAATATAAACGCATACATACCAAGGGGTGTAAGACGTTTTTGTATATAAGGAGACGTGATATGATAGCGTTTTCATTCATTTTTATTCATAAAAATGCAATAAAAATCGTTATCTGAATTTTATGTGAATGTCATTTTCATGATATACTAGTTCGAAAATGAAAGTACTATGGGCAATTGCCTCTCTTCACTACAAATGAAGAACGACTTTCACACTTTTAAAAAAGAGAGGGGACGTTTAGATGAAAAAGACTGGTTATCCGGATCCGCAGGGTTTATATAGCCCGGAACTCGAACATGAAGCATGCGGTATTGGCATGATTGCCAATATTAATGGGGAAAAGACGCATAATATCGTTCAGAATGCGATTAACATTCTATGTAACCTCGAACACCGTGGAGGTCAGTCAGCCGATACAAGTACCGGTGACGGAGCCGGAATCCTGACACAGATCCCACACCGTTTCTTCCAAAAACAATGTGAAAAAGAAAATATATTTCTCCCTGACTCAGGTAAGTACGGCGTAGGAATGGTTTTCCTGCCTCAGGAACATAACACAAGAATGAAAAGTAAAGAGCTGATCGAACAGATTATTCAGGAAGAAGGACAGGGCTTCCTTGGCTGGAGACCGGTACCGATCAACGATTCATTTGTAGGTAAGGTCGCAACAAAATCAAAGCCGGCGATTCGCCAGGTATTTGTTGAAGCTTCTGAAGATCTGCAGGATCAAATGGATTTTGAGCGTAAGCTGTTTGTGATCCGCCGCAGAATTGAACGTGAACTCCCAATGATTGAAGGCTTTGAAGATGTGTATGTGAGCAGTCTTTCAACAAGAACCATTGTGTACAAAGGGATGCTGATCCCGGAACAGCTGGATTCTTTCTACATTGACTTGAATCACCCAGACTTCAAATCCGCGTTAGCGCTAGTCCACTCGCGTTTCAGTACGAACACCTTCCCAAGCTGGAAACGTTCCCACCCGAACCGTTATACGATCCATAATGGAGAATTTAATACGCTTAGGGGAAATGTGAACTGGATGAGAGCACGTGAGAAGATGTGTGCTTCTGAACATTTTAACGAAGATGAACTGCAAAAAATTCTGCCTGTTATTGATGACGACGGAAGTGACTCTTCGATGTTTGATAATGCATTTGAATTCCTGCACCTGTCAGGACGTTCACTTGCCCACACCGCTATGATGATGGTGCCAGAGCCATGGTCAAATGACAGTACAATCCGCGAAGAAAAGCGTGATTTCTATCAGTATCACAGTACATTAATGGAGCCTTGGGATGGTCCGGCTGCCCTTGTAACAACTGACGGTAACCAGATCTGTGCATTCCTTGACCGTAATGGACTTCGCCCTGCGCGTTATTACGTAACAAAGAGCGGCATGATTGTACTTGGATCTGAAGTTGGCGCACTTGATATCTTTGCTGATGACATTGAATACAAAGAGCGTCTGACACCAGGGAAAATGCTGCTTGTTGACCTTGAAAAAGGAACGATTATTCCGGATGAGGAAGTGAAGCTGCAAATTGCTTCTGAGCAGCCTTATAAAGAATGGCTGACAAATCTGAAGGATCTTGAAGAGCTGGAAGAGCCTGCAGAAATTGCGCCTGAAATTACAGGCGAAGACCTTGCAGAGCAACAGGTTGCATTCGGTTACACACGTGAAGAACTAAATAAAATCATTAAGCCGCTCGTCTCAGACGGGAAAGATCCTGTAGGGTCAATGGGCTATGATTCACCAATTGCTGTGCTATCTAAAAAGCCTCAGCTTTTATATAACTATTTCAAGCAGCTGTTTGCACAGGTGACAAACCCAGCTATTGATGCGATCCGTGAAAAACTGATTACGATGGTGGAGACGACAATCGGACCTGAAGGAAACCTTGTTGCACCGGGACCTGAAAGCTGTAAACATATCCGTCTTAAGACACCAATTTTAAATAATAGAGAGCTTGAATCTCTTCGCCAGCAAAACCTTGATGGCTTTAGTGCAGTGACGATTTCAACACTGTTTGATGCAAAAGAAGGCAGCCTTGAGCCGGCAATGGAAGCTATTTTTGAAAAAGCTGACCAGGCTGTAGCAGATGGCAAAGTATTATTTATCCTTTCTGACCGCGGAGTAACAGCAGGTCAGGCAGCGATCCCTGCACTTCTGGCAGTAGCGGGTCTGCATCATCACCTGATCCGTCAGGGAACACGTACAAAGGTTAGTATTTTAATTGAATCAGGTGAACCAAGAGAAGTTCATCATTTCGCAACGCTTCTCGGCTATGGGGCTGAAGGCATTAATCCATATCTTGCGTTTGAAACGGTGCGAGACCTGATCAAAACGGGTGAAATTGAAGGAAAGACATACGATGAGGCAGTTGAAAGCTTTATCAATGCAGCGACAGATGGTGTCATCAAAGTACTGTCTAAAATCGGAATTTCAACAATTCAGAGTTACAGAGGGGCTCAGATCTTTGAAGCATTCGGTATTCACCCTGAAGTAGTAGATAAATACTTTACAAGAACGCCGTCACGAATCGGTGGAATCAAGATGGATATGATCGAAAAAGAAGTGCTTCTTCGTCATGAGCGCGCATATAAAGACAAGCGTGCGGGTACGCCAAGCCTGGATTCAGGGGATGATTACCAGTACCGTGCAGATGGAGAACATCATACGTATAATCCAAGCACGATCCATACACTGCAGCATGCCTGCCGTACAAATGATTATGCTGCATTTAAAAAATACTCACAGCTGCTTGCAGGAGAAGGGGCAAACCTTCAATCGCTTAGAGGCTTAATGAGATTTAAAAAGGGACAATCCATCCCGATTGAAGAAGTTGAATCTGTAGAAGCAATCTGCCGCAGGTTTAAAACTGGTGCGATGTCCTACGGCTCTATTTCGCAGGAAGCACACGAAGCACTTGCCATTGCGATGAATCGTATCGGCGGTCGCAGTAACTCCGGTGAAGGCGGGGAATCTCCTGAACGCTTTAAGCCGTCACCAAATGGAGACTCACGCAGAAGTGCGATCAAGCAGGTTGCATCCGGCCGTTTTGGTGTGACAAGTCATTATCTTGTCAATGCAGATGAGATTCAGATTAAAGTCGCACAGGGCGCGAAGCCTGGTGAAGGTGGACATCTTCCTGGTAAAAAGGTCTATCCATGGATTGCAGAAGTGCGTGGATCAACAACAGGCGTTGAACTGATTTCACCTCCGCCGCACCATGATATTTATTCAATTGAAGACCTTGCAGAACTGATTCATAACCTGAAAAATGCAAATCCGAGCGCGCGTATCAGCGTGAAGCTTGTGTCAGCTGTAGGAGTTGGCACAATCGCTGCCGGTGTTGCAAAAGGGCGTGCTGACCTTGTTCTGATCAGCGGATATGACGGTGGTACCGGTGCTGCACCGAGAACGAGCCTGAAGCATACAGGCCTTCCTTGGGAAATCGGACTTGCTGAAACGCACCAGACTTTGCTATTAAATGGTCTGCGTGACCGTATTGTGATCGAGACAGACGGAAAAATGATGACCGGGCGTGACGTTGTCATGGCTTCACTGCTTGGTGCAGAAGAATACGGCTTTTCTACAGCGCCGCTTGTCGTGCTTGGCTGTATTATGATGCGCGTGTGTCATCTGGATACATGTCCGGTTGGTGTCGCAACACAAAACCCTGAGCTTCGTAAAAAGTTCACCGGTGATGCTGACCATGTAGAAAACTTTATGCGATTTATCGCTATGGAAACACGTGAAATCATGGCAGAGCTTGGTTTCAGAACAGTGAATGAAATGATCGGACGCACAGATTTCCTTGAGCGCAATCCGAACATTGATCACTGGAAAGCTGGAGACATTGACTTGGCACCGCTGCTTTATTCACCGGATCTGCCTGCTAAAGTGGGCCGTTATCATATGCAGAATCAGGATCATGGTTTAGATAAAACGCTTGATTATCAGGAACTGATTCCACAGGCGAGAAAAGCAATTGAAGAAGGAGAGAAAGTCTTCTTTACGACTGCAATCCGTAACATTAACCGAGTAACCGGTTCGATGCTAGGCAGTGAGATTTCACGCCGCTACGGTGCTGAAGGGCTTCCTGAGGATACAATCAACTTTACGTTTAAAGGATCAGCAGGGCAGAGCTTTGGTGCCTTTATCCCTAAAGGTATGACACTTCGTCTCATTGGGGATGCCAATGACTTTGTCGGTAAAGGCTTATCCGGTGGTAAAATCATCGTTCACCCGGATCCGGTTGTCACATTCCAGCCTGAGAAGAATATCATCATCGGTAACGTTGCATTCTACGGTGCTTCTGATGGTGAAGCCTATATTCACGGGGTAGCAGGAGAGCGTTTTTGCGTACGTAACAGTGGAGTAGAAGTAGTTGTCGAAGGTGTTGGAGATCATGCATGTGAATATATGACTGGCGGACGGGTTGTTGTACTCGGTGAAACCGGGCGTAACTTTGCAGCCGGTATGTCCGGAGGCGTCGCATATATTTTCGATGAAAGCGGCTCATTCAAAGAGCGTTGTAACGAAGAGCTTGTCCTGATTGAACCGTTAGTGGATCCACAGGAGAAGCAGGACGTCTATAATATGATTGAAAAACACGTTGAATATACAGAGAGCGGTCACGGCAAACGGATTCTGACTTACTGGGAGAAGTACTCAGAGCAGTTTATCCGCGTCGTACCGAAAGCGTATTTGAAGATTAATACACGTATTTCAGAACTGATCGAAAGCGGCTCAACAAAAGAAGAAGCAGAAATGACTGCATTTGAAGAAAGCAAGCGTGAAGCCGTTGCGCACTAATCTTTAAGGAGGGATTTGATGGGGAAAGCTACTGGATTCATGGAATATGAGCGTCATTCGCAGCGTGAGCGTGATCCTAAAGAACGAATTAAGGATTGGAAAGACTACACTGCGCGGATGCCTGAAGAAGAAGTGAAGCTGGAAGGAGCGCGCTGTATGGACTGCGGCGTGCCTACCTGCCACACAGGAACAGAAATCAACGGACAGACAACAGGATGCCCTGTTAACCACTTAATCCCTGAATGGAATGACCTTGTCTACCAGGGTAAGTGGAAGGAAGCACTTGAGCGTGAACACGAGAAAAATAACTTCCCTGAGTTTACAGGTATTGCATGTCCTGCACCTTGTGAAGGCGCATGCGTACTTGGTATCAACGAAGATCCTGTAGCGATCCGTACAGTCGAGCGTTCAATCATTGAGCGCGGCTTTGATGAAGGATGGGTTGTTCCGGAACCACCTGAACAGCGTACGGGCAAAAAGGTTGCTGTTGTCGGTTCAGGTCCGGCAGGTCTTGCCGCTGCAGCTCAGCTGAACAAAGCAGGTCACTGGGTCACTGTATTTGAAAAAAGTGACCGTGTAGGCGGACTGCTGACATACGGAATTCCTGAAATGAAGCTGCCGTATGCAGTTGTTGAGAGACGTGTGAATATCCTGAAAGAAGAAGGTATTCAGTTCGAGACAAATGCAGAAATCGGCGGAAATGTACCAGTGCAGAAGCTGCGTGACGAGTATGATTCAATTATTCTCTGCGGCGGTGCTCAGGTACACCGTAATATTCCTGTTGAAGGCCGTGATCTGAAGGGGATTCATTATGCAATGGACTTCCTTCATGCCAACACAAAGAGCCTTCTTGACACGAACCTTGAAGATGGCAATTACATTTCCGCTAAAGGAAAAGATGTCATCGTTATTGGCGGTGGAGATACAGGAACTGACTGTCTGGCAACTGCGATCCGTCATGAGTGCAATAGCCTGACGCAGTTTGATATTTACGATAAAAAAGGCTCAATCCGTGATGGAATGGGTAATCCATGGCCACAGTATCCAATCGTTCACCGAATCGAATACGGTCAAAAAGAAGGAGCCGCAAAATTCGGCTCTGATCCACGTGCATTTGCTGTACAGACAACTAAATTTGTCGGCGATGAAGATGGAAACGTCAAAGAAGTACACACAATCAACGTTAAGCTTCGCATTGATGAAAACGGCAACCGTATCCGTGAGACGATTCCAGGTACAGAAAAAGTCTGGAAAGCAGACCTTGTGCTACTTGCAATCGGCTTCAGCGGACCGGAGCAGGGACTCATCCAGCAGCTTGAGCTTGAAACAACTGAACGTTCTACTGTCAAAGCAGAATACGGTGACTACCGTACAAACGTAGAAGGCGTATTCTCTGCAGGTGATATGAGACGCGGGCAGAGTCTGATTGTCTGGGCAATCAACGAAGGCCGTGAAGCAGCACGCGAATGCGACCGCTACCTCATGGGCTCGACGGTATTACCTTAAATAGCAGGCACCTCACTTTTGAAGTGGGGTGTTTTTTATTTTTGAAATTTTTCGCAAAAAACTGTTTGTCGAAACAACTAATAGGGAAACAGATAAAGGCAGTTTCATCACAAATTTACATAAGGAGGAACTACATTGAGTAACGAAAATCCGAACAAAAAGCAGCAGCAGCTCGAACAGTTCAAAACAGATGACTCCGGTAAAAAGATGACAACCAATCAGGGGCTTAAGATATCAGAAGACGAATTCTCACTAAAGGCGGGTGTCAGAGGACCAACCCTTCTTGAAGACTTTCAGTTCAGAGAAAAAATGACCCACTTTGACCATGAGCGTATTCCTGAGCGAATTGTGCATGCCAGAGGATCAGGTGCCCACGGTGAGTTTAAATTATATGAATCACTTGAAGACGTAACGAAGGCCGGTTTTTTAACAGATACTTCAAGGACAACACCTGTATTCGTCCGTTTTTCAACAGTAGCAGGATCAAAAGGATCAGCAGACCTTGCGCGTGATGCGCGGGGCTTTTCTACAAAATTTTATACAGATGAAGGGAATTATGACCTTGTAGGAAACAATATTCCTGTTTTCTTTATTCAGGATGCAATCAAATTCCCGGATCTTGTTCATGCGGTAAAACCTGAGCCACATAATGAAATTCCGCAGGCAGCTTCTGCCCACGATACATTTTGGGATTTCGTAGCAAATAATCAGGAATCTGCCCATATGGTGATGTGGACAATGTCAGACCGTGCGATTCCACGGAGCTATCGTATGATGGAAGGCTTTGGCGTTCATACATTCCGCTTCGTAAATGCTGAAGGGAAAGCGCATTTTGTAAAATTCCACTGGAAGCCTGTACTCGGTACACATTCTGTTGTATGGGATGAAGCGCAAAAGCTGAACGGTAAAAATCCTGACTTCCATAAGGCGGATCTGTTTGAGTCAATTGAAAACGGTGACTATCCTGAATACGAGCTTGGTGTTCAGCTGATTTCTGAGGAAGATGAATTCAAATTTGATTTTGATGTGCTGGATCCGACTAAGCTTTGGCCTGAGGAAGATGTACCGGTACGAATCGTTGGTAAGATGACACTGAATCGCAATCCTGATAATTTCTTTGCCGAAACTGAACAGGTTGCCTTTCACCCTGGACACCTTGTACCAGGAATTGATTTTACAAATGACCCATTGCTTCAAGGACGTCTATTCTCGTATACAGATACGCAGCTGATCCGCCTCGGAGGTCCTAACTTCCATGAACTTCCGATCAACCGTCCTGTCTGCCCGTTCTTTAACAATCAGCGGGATGGCTATGGCAGACAAACGATTAATAAAGGCAAAGTGGCTTACCATAAAAACTCACTTGCAAACAATACACCTGAGCCTGCATCACCGGAAGAAGGCGGCTTTGAACACTATCAGGAGAAGATGGAAGGACGTAAAGTCCGTGCAAGAAGCGAAAGCTTTAAAGATCATTTCTCCCAGGCAACACTATTCTGGAACAGTATGAGTGCACCTGAAAAAGAACATATCAAAAACGCATTCAGCTTTGAGCTTGGAAAGTGTGAGAGTGAATCGGTACGCCGTCAGGTAGTGGATATGTTTGCAAATGTAAGCATGGAGCTTGCGACTGAAGTGGCGAACAACATCGGTATTGACGCTCCGTCAGGCAGTGATACAGGAGTAACCAAATCCTCACCTGCACTGAGTCAGGAAAATACGGTTAAATCTGCAGCAACGCGCAAAGTATTGCTGATCGCCGGAGATGGTTTTGAAGGTAATGTACCTTCGATCATTGAAAAGCTTGAAGGAGAAGGTGCAGAAGTTGAAATCGTCAGTGAATCGATGGGTGTGCTGAAAGGTGCAGACGGTTCTGAACTGAAAGTGGATCAGACTTTCCTGACTGCTGATTCAGTACTCTATGATGCACTATACGCAGTAGGTGGTAAGGACCTCAGCAAAAAATTTGTTCAGACGACTTCATACTTCCTGAATGAAGCGTTCATGCACTTTAAGCCAATTGGTGCAACGCATGAAGGAACAAAGTGGCTTGAAGCCAACGATATTGCAAACAGCCCTGGTGTCATCCACGGTAATGATGCAGATAGCTTTACACATTCATTTGTTGAAGCGATCAAAGCGCACCGTCATTGGAGTCGTGAAGTATAACTAAATGTGTGATCATACTGCCCGCATCTAATCAGGTGACGGGCAGTTTTTTCTGTTCACCACGTGGTATACTAAACAGCATCACTCAATAAAGGAGCAACACATGACAAACAACTGGCAACAATTTAATCTCAGCCCTTCCATCATAGAAGCACTTGAGAAGCTTTCATATACAGCACCAACAGAAGTACAAGAACAGGTGATTCCTGCATTAAAAGCCGGGCACGATCTGATGGCTAAAGCACAGACAGGAAGCGGTAAAACAGCTGCTTATGCGATCCCGATTTGCGATGAAGTCATCTGGGAAGAGAATAAGCCTCAGGCGCTTATTATTACGCCCACCCGCGAACTTGCAGATCAGGTTCGTCTTGATGCACTCGCAATCGGCCGTTTTAAACGTCTGAAAGCGGCTGCCTTATATGGCAGACAGTCTTTTGCCAAACAAAAACTTGAACTCAAGCAGAAAACGCATATGATTTCCGGAACGCCGGGAAGGCTGCTGGATCATTTAGAAAAAGGCACATTTGATCCATCAAAATTAAAATATGTGATCATTGATGAAGCAGATGAACTTTTTAATAGAGGATTTATCGAACAGGTAGAAGCGATTATGGCTTTCATGCCAAAAGAGAGGCTTACAGCGCTCTTCTCAGCGACTTTCTCAGAAGAAGTAGAGTCATTGGCTGCTAAGTGGTTAAAAACGCCTGAGCGCTTCGAAATCGACTCTCAGCACAAGGTGGAGGATCTGATTCAGCATTTTTATATGAAAATGGAAGAAAAGCAGAAATTTGAGCTTTTAAAACAGGTCACTATGAGTGAGAACCCGGATACATGTATGATTTTCTGCCGTACACAGGACCGGACAGATGAATTAACGGAGCGGCTGGACCGTGCAGGGTATTCATGCGATAAGATTCATGGTGGCATGGTGCAGGAAGAACGTTTTGACGTCATGAATGAATTTAAACGCGGAGACTTCCGTTATTTAATCGCGACAGACATAGCTGCGCGCGGAATTGATGTTGCGAATGTCTCATTAGTCCTCAACTATGATATTCCGCTTGAACTTCCTTCTTATACGCATAGAAGCGGCAGAACCGGAAGAGCAGGACATAGCGGAAAAGTGATCTCATTTGTAGAGTCTGGTCGTGAAGACGACCGCCTTGCAGCAATTTTGGACTATACAAATGCAGATCTGACAGAGTTACATGCAGTGCCACCTGCTGACATCGGTGCTTTCTGGGCGAAAATGGAAGAACAACAGGAACGTAAAACTGCGGCCATTGAAAAAGTGAGTGAAGATATACTGAAGATCTATGTGAATGGCGGTAAGAAGAAAAAGCTGAGAGCAGGAGATTTTGTAGGAACAATCACTGCAATAGATGGTGTAACTGCAGCCGATATCGGCATTATCACGATTGAACCAACCTGCTCATTTATAGAAATTCATAATGGCAAAGGTCACCAGGTCATCAGCGCTTTAAAAGAAACGACAATCAAAGGGAAAAAACTTAAAGTATATCCTGCGAAAAAGTAGGAGGGATTTTATGCTTACACTGATAAAAAACGCAGACGTATACAGCCCTGATCACATCGGGTTAAAGGACATTCTGATTACAGACAAACGAATCGCAGCGATTGAAGATCATATTGATATCACTGCACCTGGACTGCATGTCATTGATGCAAATGGAAAAATCGCTGTACCCGGATTTATTGACTCCCACGTTCATATTTTAGGTGGCGGTGGAGAAGGCAGCTACAGGACACGCACACCTGAGCTGCAGCTGACTGATGCCACACTTGGCGGAGTAACAACGCTTGTCGGTGTGATTGGTACGGATGGGACGACGCGTACGATGCCTGCGCTGATTGCTAAGGCAAGAGCCCTTGAAGAGGAAGGCATCACCTGTTACGTACACACAGGGTCCTATCAGGTGCCTGTTAAAACGTTAACCGGAAAGATTGAAGATGATTTAATACTCATTGATCGTGTGATTGGTGCGGGTGAAATTGCGATATCTGACCATCGATCCTCCCAACCGACTGCTCAGGAGCTTGCTAAAATTGCATCAGCCGCGAGAATCGGCGGAATGCTGTCCGGCAAAGCGGGTATTGTTAATATCCATGTAGGGGACAGCCATGACCATCTATCACTGATTGAAGTAGTCGTTGAAACGACAGATATACCAATCAAACAGTTTTATCCAACGCATATTAACCGAAATCCTCATCTATTCGAGGCAGGAATTCACTATGCGAAAAAAGGCGGCTACGTTGATTTCACTACCAGCTCAATCCCTAAATTCCTGGAAGAAGGGGAAGTGAAGTGTAGCGTAGCTTTAAAAAGAATGCTGGAGGCAGGCGTAGATGTTTCCCAGATCACTTTTACTTCCGATGGTCAGGCAAGTTTACCTGATTTTAATGCGGACGGAGAGTTAATAGGGCTTCAACTCGGCAAGGTAATGTCTTTATACGAAGCAGTGCGTGAAGCTGTTACTGATGAAGGTATTGATCTTGCTGCAGCCATTCGGGTTATTACCAAAAACCCCGCTCAAATTTTAAAGCTATCATCAAAAGGTGAAATTGCTGTAGGAAAAGATGCGGATATTGTACTCTTACAACAAAGTGATTTCTCAATCGACAGTGTATTTGCTATGGGGCAGGTAATGGTGGGAAATAATCAGGCGGTCATTAAGGGTACTTTTGAATAACAATAAGCGCTTCTGAATTCATTTGTCAGAAGCGCTTTTTCACGAAAATTTACGCTAGCATTAAACCAGTGATCACAAAGATGATCGGGATTGCCAATATGCCTAATGAGACAGCAATAATCAATGAAACCCCGAGGCCTCTCCAACTTGAGAATCCGTGTACAACACCAATCGCTTTACTAACCACTACGATATTCCAGATTCCGATTACAAGAACAATTAAATTTAATATGAGTGAAGGGACTGCTGGCAGGGTAGAGAATTCATTCCATGCAGGACGCTGAAAAAAGACCTCTCCATAGAGTGCAATATAAATCAAATAAACAGGTATGAGTACAAGGTTAGGTATTGCCGTTACACCAATTGCTTTTCTCATGTCCTGTAACGAGCCGCTTCCGTTCATCCATCTTCCAACAATCGTATAAAGCCAGCTTCCTACATAAAAGCCTATGATGCCTAACAATGGTCCTGCCAGTAATACTAATAAGATTACTAACCAGGGTGACCATCCATCTATAAATCCTGTCTCTTGAAGCCCCCCTAAGACATTTGCGTATGTAGAGAAGATGAACAGCATAATGGAGAAGCCGACCGCTTTATTTTCGATCACATCATTTGTCGTTTCCTTTGGTTTAAACCAGATATTTAAAAATGGATTCATTCTCTCATGCTCCTTTCTTCTTAATTTATAGTACGATTGAGCTGGAATATAGTTTCATATTTTCCCGTAAATTAGAAAAAATATCATTGTATACAAATATGTATACTTGTAAACAAAATGTAAACATGTTGTATACAATATTGTAAACGTGTATACAAATATGTACACATGCTTTTATATAGGCATGTATACGTTTATGTAATCAAGTATACATAAACGTATACAACAAGTCAGATTTTTCGGTACTTAAGATTGATTGACGGTTCATCTTCTATTATATAAAGTTAAAGGAAGCGGAATAAATCCGTAGATTTTTCAGGAGGTTTAATGATGACAACTACAAGAATTGCAGCAGTTGATGTTGGTAATGATTCAGTGAAAGCTTTATTTGGACAATCAGATTATGAATTGAATATCCCGAATGTCATTGCAAGAGATCGCGAGGATCGCCCGGTAATCGGAATTGAAGATCTTCACGAAAAAGATCCGCTGGATGGCTTACATATTCGCGTACACTCCCCTGCTCTGCAGGATAACAACGCAATTTACCGTGTAGGTAACCTTGCAACTAAGAGTGATAATGCGACAGAACTTGACCCGGGCAGCAGCAAATCAGAAGAAGATCAGTCACTTGTCATGCTATTTGCAAGCATTGCACTGGATGCAGCGCGTGAAAATAGCGGTTTTGAAGCAAAGAATAGCGTGATTGATGCGACTTATATACTTGGTACAGGATTGCCTCTTAGAGAAGTAAAAGAGGGTAAAGACGTAGGATTCCGTTCACAGCTCTTAGGTTCTGTTCACCAGGTGGAATTCTTGGTAACACCAAAGCACCAGGGTAAAAAAGTAAATATCAAGTTTGAAGAAGTAAAAGTGTATCCAGAGGGATTCGCAGCGTTTATTAACCTTGTTATGGACAATGAGGGCAAAATCATTAACCGTGACCTGATTGACAAGCAGATCCTGATTCAGGATATCGGAGGATTATCAACAGATATCGCTGTTATCCGCAACCGTAACGTTGATGATGACAAAGCACAGGGCTTTAATCTCGGCGTGTCTGAATCACTAGAAGCAATTCGTGAAGAAATCCGCTCACGTCATGGTGTAGAGCTTGATACGCGCCGAGATGTAGTAGACATTATCACAAAGAAAAATGACCGTAACCACATTATGGTGAAAGGGTCACGTACAAGTGTGCATGACATTACTGACCGCATCCTTCTTGACCTTGCGAAAAAAGAATACCGTCACCTTCGCAACGTATGGGCTAAGAATTCGCAGACAGAGATCTGCTATTTTGTCGGCGGTGGTTCAATGGTGTTAAAAGACTACCTGAAGACGCTTAACAACAACCTGGATGGCTATAACATCGACTTTTTTGAAGACGAAAAAGAGAGCATCTGGATGATGGCAAACGCTTATCACAAGCTAATCAATGACTTTGTGCGCAGAAATAGTAAGGAAGCTGCTCCTAAGAAAACTGAAGCGAAAGCAGCTTCAAAATAAGGTGTATTAAATGAGTGGGTCGATCAAGAAGGGACAGGCGATTACATTTCGCCTGCCTTCTGATACACCGGACCATTTGCTGCGGGAATTGCAAAGACTGAAAGAAGCTGAGAAAAGAAATTTCTCAAGTAAAATTGCAGAGTTTGCACTTGAAGGGCTGGGTAAACATTCGCAGAAAGAAAGAGAAACAATTACCGTCCCAATCCCAAAACAGCTATCCAAAGAACAGCGGGCATGGCTCAGACATGCACACTCTGAAGCCTTACTCGGTAACATTGTCTATCAGCTTCTAAACGATCCTGTCAGAGCAACAGCGATCCTGGCATCAATGAACAGCACTTCTTTATCAGTAGATGAAGCACTCTACCTGCAAGAAGAAGAAACACTGGTTGAAGAGACTCAGCCTGCACAACCTGCAAAAGAGCCTGATTTCGACGACCTGGATCAGATAGACTCTATCGAAATCGAACGTGAAGAAGTCGAAGAGGAAAAAGAAGAAGACTTAGACGATCTTTTAGGAAGTTTCTTGGATAAAATGAATAAATAAATGATTAAAAAGGAATCTATTGGAATAGATTCCTTTTTAATTTATTAATTAATTTGCATATTTTATAAAAATATTAATTAATTTATTTTAATTAGCACGGAAAAAGCTTAACTAATTATTAAATTAATATAAAGCGCAGCGGAACGTAAAAGGATGAGACCACTTGAGCCCCACCCTTTTTAAAATGAACAATTCTATTCTTCCTAACGACCCTCTTCTTTCATCTTCCTGCGGCGACTATTCATAAATAAAATAACAGCTCCGACAGTAGAGAAAAATAACACCATATAATCAAACGGTACTGGATCATCATTTGTCACAATCAAATAAAAAATTCTGATTGAATTAATCAGTAAAACCACACTTAAAATTAAATCAAGTTTTCTTAAGTCCACAATGTACCCCTTTCGATGTTACTTATCCACATGTGGAAAACGTTTTGCGATTTCAACAATCACCTGAGACGCTTTTTCCATGTTATCCACAGAGATATACTCAAATTTCCCGTGGAAGTTCTCTCCGCCGGTAAAAACATTTGGTGTTGGCAGCCCCATATAAGATAGCTGCGAACCATCTGTACCACCACGAATTGGCTCAATGATTGCATCAATACCAAGTGAATTCATTGCTTCTTCAGCAATATCCACAATATGACGCACAGGTTCAATCTTTTCGCGCATGTTATAGTACTGATCTTCAATTGTAATGTCCACAGTTCCATCACCATGCTTTGCATTTACTTCATCTGCTGCGCGCTGCAGTGTAGACTTACGTTTCTTAAACTTCTCACGATCATGGTCACGGATAATATATTGGAGCTCCGTTTTTTCAACATCACCATTCATCTGCATTAAATGAAAAAATCCTTCATAACCGGCTGTAAACTCAGGTGCTTCATCTAAAGGAAGCATCTGATTCAGTTCCATCGCAATCTTAAGTGAGTTCACCATCTTGTTTTTAGCAGTGCCAGGGTGGACGTTTGTCCCGTGTATGGTCAGCTTTGCACCGGCTGCGTTAAAGCTTTCATATTGAAGCTCTCCAAGTGGACCACCATCAATTGTGTAGGCATAGTCAGCGTCAAAGCGCGTCACATCAAACTTGTGAGGGCCTCGGCCGATTTCTTCATCCGGCGTAAAGGCAACGCGAATTCTACCATGCTTGATTTCAGGATTCTGGATCAGATGCTCCATAGCAGTCACAATCTCAGCGATACCAGCTTTATTATCCGCGCCTAAAAGCGTTGTGCCGTCTGTGGTAATCAGAGTGTGACCTTTATACTTGCTCAGTTCCGGGAACTCAGCAGGGGACATCGTTACTTTGTCATTTAACTGAATATCTCCACCATTATATTCAACAACCTGTGGATTTACATTCGTCCCGGTAAAATCAGTTGCAGTATCCACATGGGCAAGGAAGCCGATTGTTGGAATATCACCTTCTGTATTTGCAGGAAGTGTGGCCATCAGGTATCCGTATTCATCTACTTCAACTTCTTCAAGACCAATTTCTTTAAGCTCTGTTTCTAAATGTCTAAGCAGATCCCACTGCTTTTCAGTGGATGGTGTTGAAGAGGAATTCGGGTCAGATTGTGTATCGATTTTTGCATATGTAATCAAACGGTCCATCAATTTCTTTTGCATGAGACAACCTCCAGGATTTTTCTTTATTATAGCATGTAAAAGCACCAGTCAGGAAAATGCCCGGCTGGTGCTTACTTGTTAAACGGGTCCTGTCTGCATTGACTGCTGACGGATCCACGGTTTTAGTTTTACGAATAAAGGAATAAACAGTGCTGCCACACATGCTGATTTGATTAAGTTGAACGGAATAATTGCGCCAGTTGTCAATCCTAACTTAACAGCTGGATCAAGCATGTAATCCATTCCAAAGAACCACGCATATGCAGGCAGAATTAAAAAGTAATTCAATACTGCAAGCAGCAGAACCATTAATACAGTCCCTGCAACAAGGCCTTTAGCAAGTGCACCTTTTGTTTTACGCTTGTGGTAAAAGAATGCGACTGGCAGGATAAACGCACAGCCTGCAATAAAGTTCGACAATTCGCCAATTGGCACGCCACTGCCTTTAAAAAGGTAGTACAAAATATTCTTTAATGCTTCAACAATTACACCAGCCATTGGCGAAAACATAATTGCTGCAAGTAAAGCAGGCACGTCACTGAAGTCAATTTTCAGGAAATCCGGTAAAAACGGAAGTGGAAAATTGAGCATCATCAGTAAGAATGCCACTGCGCTAAGCATGGATAGCTTAACTAAAAGTTGTGTGTTTTTTAACATGAGTAGCTCCTGTCCTCGTTCCACACAGAAGTTTCGGCACCCGTACACAAATAAACCCTGCAGATTCGGCGTAATCAGCAGGGAGAATTCAGCACGAAATAAAGGGTCAGCTTTACGCAAATCCCTCATCAATGCCTCCATCTTCTCCCATCCAGACTATACTGTCGGCCTCCGGTTTTCACGGAGTCAGCAAATAGCTCCCTATTCGCTCGCGGGCTCACTCTTACATTTACCGCCGGTCGGGAATTTCACCCTGCCCTGAAGATGGAACGATATTTAGTTTAGGATTTTAGTATAGCGTAGAGTGAATGGTTATTCAATTTAAAAGTTTTGACTCTGTATTACTGGCCGGTGATTTCCGTTTCAGGGGGACTTCGCGGCCGGGCGCTGAGCCATCAGGCTTCGCTGTGATCGTCTCACCTGTCCCTTCCTGCTACAGGAGTCGCCCCCTTCCACTCCAATCACCGGCTGTGCAAGTACAATGAGGGGTTTGAATACAATATTTCTTAATGGCATAGTAGAAAAACGAATGCTAAATTTCGCTATAAAAAAGGATTATCATATTAATTGATCGAATATTACGGAGAACGAAACAAATAGGGAGGATTTTTAGAGATGATTAACTTCAGACAGCCTGATGTCGAAAACTTTTTTCAGACGTTTGGCATTCAGACATTTACAGTAAATAAAGAGGAAACGCAGCTTGTTTTCAGTACAAATTTGAATGGTAAATATAATCTCTGGGCGATGGATCTGCCGAATGCATTTCCCTATCCGCTCAGCTTTTATAATCAGAGTTGTTCAGAGCTTGCATATGACAAGCAGGGGCGATACATTCTTGCGGTGATGGATCAGGATGGTGATGAAAATGGTCAGATTTATGCAGTACCGCCAACCGGAGGCAGCTTAGAGCCGCTGCGCACACATGAAGGCGCACGTCATATGGGAATGAATCTGAGCAAAGACGGTGAGAGACTGTATTTTACTTCTACAAAAGAAGACCAGACTTATCTGAAATCCTATTGCTATGACATCAAAGAACAAGAAGAAAAGGTGATCCATGAAGGAAAGGATGCAGCAACGTACCTTACAGCAAAAAGCCCGAATGAACAGGCAATTGTCTATGTAAAACATTATGCAAATACATACGTGCTGGCATTCGTTAAAAAAGACGGTCAGGAAGTATATCTGACCCCGGACCGTGAAGAGCAGCATACAGTTTCAGGTATAGAATTTGTCTCAGATACACTGATCTATTTTACAACGAACTACGGAGAAGATTTTTCTTACCTGGCTCGATTTAACCTTGAACACGAATCCTTTGAAAAAGTTGCAGCGATTGAAAAAGAGGATTTCGATGACGTCTACTACGATCAATCATCAAACAGTCTTTATATCAGAGCTGAAAAAGGTGTAAAAGATAAGTTGTATCAGTTTGACTTGAAGGAAGAAACGTTAGATGAAATTGATATCCCAACAACTGAAATTGCAGGATTGAAGGTAGCTGATTCCGGCAACCTTTATCTCTCAGGCAGAACGGCTGTGAGACCGGCAAACATTTATATGAGAAAAGACGGTCAGTGGAAGCAGCTGACAAAATATAATGTGCCAGGTGTGAAGGAAGAAGAAATGGCAGAGCCGGAGCTTCATACTTATAAATCATTTGATGGTCTGGAGATTGAAGCACAGTTCTTTAAAGCGAAACCTGAAAACAGCAATGGTCACGTCATTCTGTGGCCACACGGCGGACCACAGGCAGCAGAACGTGCAACATTCCGTTCGCTATTTCAATTCCTGGTCTACCGAGGCTACAGCATTTTCGCACCCAACTTCCGCGGTTCAACCGGATACGGCCTGAAGTTCTCGAAAATGGTTGAAGGTGACTGGGGACACGGACCACGCCTTGATAATATAGAAGGGCTTGAGTATCTATTTAAAAAAGGACTCGCAGACCGCGACAAAGTCCTATTGATGGGCGGAAGCTATGGCGGTTATATGGCGCTGCTTCTTCACGGTCGTCACGCAGACTACTTCAAAGCAGTCGTGGATATCTTCGGACCAAGTAACCTGTTCAGCTTTATTGAATCAGTTCCTGAACACTGGAAGCCTGTAATGAAACAGTGGGTAGGCGATCCGGTAGAGGATAAAGAAAGGCTCACAAAAGATTCACCGATTGAGTACCTGGATTCCATGACAAAGCCAATGTTCGTCATCCAAGGCGCAAAGGACCCGCGTGTTGTGAAAGCGGAGTCTGATCAGATTGTTGAAGCGCTTAAAGAAAAGGGTCGTGATGTGAAGTACCTTGTATTGGATGATGAGGGGCACGGGTTTTCGAAGAAGGCGAATGAGATGAGGGTTTATGAGGAAGTGCTAAGGTTTTTTGACGCGTATATAAATTCATAAGAAAAGGGCGGGGACTATTTGTCTCCGCCCTTTTCTTATGAAGAAGTAACCTTTGAAGGCTGGAAATCTTGCGGGTGTGTATCAAACATCTTCCAAAGAATCTGCTGACCTTGTGAATATTCAGAGAGCACCTGATCCAGACAAGTATCACAATTTTTTATAAATCCTCTCCAGTTCATCGAAGTGTAATAGCGATATAGTCTGTCGGCAAAGTCAGCATCATGAGAATCATATTCTATGCCTGTCCCCGTGTTCATGCCTTTTTCACCCATAAACGAACCTGCAGTGAAGATCTGCGGGATATAATGAATGATCCCATCATAAAACTTATTACCCATTGCCTGTGACAGGAGTTTATCTTCTTTGTAGATATTATGCAGAATATCGGTTTCTTCTATAAATTGATAACGTTCATTTGGCAGATAAGAGCCGTGAAAAAAAACATTATAAATCTGCTGCTGCTGACAAAAGCGCTCAAGATTTCTACCTGTCTTTTGCATTCTGCCATTATAATGAAGTTCAAATCTTGGATCATTTGCCAGCTTTTTAATCAGCGCCATATTCATACTTTCATCTCTAATCATGCCCCAGTATCGAATTCTTACAGGATACTGCAGCCTATTTTGCTGATTTCTAATATCTCTTTGCAGAAGTGCTTCAGCTATCAGATTGTGTGAAGTGTATATGTGATCATATGAAGGCAGGAATTTTCTGAAACCATCAGAGCTGACAAAGGTTACTTGTGAGTGCTTAACCATTCGGCCCACCAGCCACTTATACCACAAAAAATTCTCATGGGTCGGATCTCTGTAATCGTAAATATATTTTTTCCGGTAAGTTGTCGAAAGAAGGTCCTGTATAAGGAAACCGGTTGCTGTATTTAGGATAATTAAGAAATCAAAATTTTCATTTTTGATCAGCTCCAGTGCATGTCTGCGATAGTTGATAAAGCCTCTCATTTTTTTAGCTTTTGTCACCTCGTCTTCCTGCATATGTGTAAATTCATGAAGTGTGATATCCTTTTTAACCTCGCCATCCTCTTTTCCGTCTCGGTTCCAGTAAAGCAGGTGAATATCATGCTGATCCGTGCTCAGGTTGCTGAGATAAAAATCAATGTAAGGCATAAATTTTATTTTTTGTACGCCCAGCAGCAGTATTTTCATCAAACCACTCCTTATTTTATATCATTTTGTTCATTATAAAGAATAAAGAGGGAAAATAGAAGGAGTTTACAAAAAATATTCTACATAAAGAACAAAGGGTGTAGAATTTTCTTCAGTAATGGATTACACTAGTATCAGATTACATAAGCCGTGAAGCGGTCAGGAGGACATATATGATGAATAAAGAATCTGGTTTTTCAAAGGGATGTGTAATAGGTATACTTATAACAACACCTTTCTGGCTCGTTTTGATGATTGTGGTCAAGAAATTATTATAGAAGAAATAACGTATAAACACGTAAAAAGTAAGATTGAAAAGAAAATTGCATAATATTGTTGCTTTTAAATAAAATCCGGTTTACAATATGGAAAACGTTCTTTTTAAAGAACATAAAATCCGGCGAAAGCGGATTTATTTTTTACTTCATTTGTTCTTTATCGAGAATATAAGGGTGGAGGTAAGAAGCATGAGAATATTAATTACAGGTGGAGCGGGCTTCATCGGCAGTTCGTTATCTATGAAATTACTAGAAAAGGGGTACGACGTGAGGGTCATCGATAATTTGTCACCACAGATCCATGGAGAAAATCCTCAGCAATCTGAATTATTTCAGCGAATCAAAAATAAGGTGGAGTTCATCTCAGGTGATGTAAGAAACAAAGAGGACCTTGAGTTGGCAGTAAAAGATGTGGAGGTTGTTGTGCATCTTGCTGCTGAAACAGGCACAGGTCAATCAATGTATGAAGTGGAAAAGTACATTGATGTCAATATTAACGGCACAGTTAATTTGCTGAATGTAATAGCTGCCAATCGTCATCAGATCAAAAAAATGGTTGTGGCATCATCGAGAGCTATTTATGGTGAAGGGAAGTATAGGTGTGAAGAGCACGGAGAAGTATTCCCGGATAGCCGTTCAGATGAAGATTTGTCAAAAGGGGATTTCTCGGCAAAGTGTCCGGTATGTGCGCGTGATGTAAAAGTGCTCGCTACTTCTGAAGAATCCCGCATCAACCCGCTTTCGATTTATGGTTTCACAAAGTATGGGCAGGAAAATCTGGTTATGCTGACAGGAAAATCATTAAATATTCCGGCAGTGGGGCTCAGATATCAAAATGTATATGGTCCGGGTCAATCGCTTAAAAACCCGTATACAGGAATTTTATCTATCTTCTCAACAAGAATTAAAAACGGTAATGATCTGATGATTTTTGAAGACGGGGAGGAGAGTCGGGATTTCGTCTTTATTGATGATGTGATAGACGCTACGGTCAAAGCGATTGAACTGGATGAAGCAAATCACCGGGTGTTTAATGTTGGAACTGGAACTGCAGTCTCTGTAACAGAGGTAGCACGTGCGCTTCTTCATCATTACAAATCAGACCTGTCGTATCACATAAGTGGTCATTACAGACTTGGGGATATTCGTCATAATTTTGCTGACTTAACTCAAGTGTCTGATGCGCTTTCATTTACACCTTCTTATTCTTTTAATGAAGGAATTAAAAGATTTACAGAATGGGTTAACAATCAGGAAGTTGAAGAAGACCGTTATGAGCATGCCATGATGGAAATGAAAGCAAAGGGTTTATATAAATGAAGACGATGTACAAAGGCAAAAGAATATTGATGATATCAGCGAATTTTTTCGGTTATGAAAAAGAAATCCGTCAAAAACTTGAGTCCTTTGGCTGTGAAGTGGACTACTTTGATGAACGTCCTGAAAATGATTTTCTGACAAAATCTCTGATCAGAGTCAATCGTAAGCTGCTGGCGCCAAAGAACAATGCCTATTACAGCAGAATCATAGAGCAAACCATAGACCGGGATTATGACTTCATTTTTATCATCAAAGGAGAAGTCATATCAAAAAAGCACATAGAGCGTTTAAAAAACGCACATAAGCATGCAGCATTTATTCTTTATTTATGGGATGCACTTAGCTATTCTCCTAATTCGAAGGCAATTAAAGAGATGTTTGATGCAGTCTATACATTTGATCAGGATGATGTGAAGCAATATCGTGATATGCACTTCAGACCATTGTTTTTTATTGATGACTACAGACGATCAGCAGAAGCAAAGGTCATTCAGGACATTGATGTTCTCTTTATAGGTACAGTCCATACTGACAGGTTCAGCGTGTTGAAGAGAATTGAACAGCAGCTTAAGGATAAAAACCTGAACTTTTACTTTTACCACTATTATCCGAGCAGAAAGCTGTATTATCTGAAGTGGCTGCGTGATAGGGATATCAGGCGGTACGGAAAATCAGAATTGAAATATGACAAACTTTCAAAGGAAAAGATTACACAGCTTTTTAACAGGTCCAGAGTCATAGTTGATATCGAAAGACCGAAACAAAATGGTCTGACAATGAGAACAATTGAAGTGTTTGGTGCACACAAAAAGCTGATCACAACAAATGAATCAATTAAAAATTATGACCTTTATAACAATCAGAATATGTACATCATAGACCGTCATACTCCTGTGATTGATCCGGCTTTCATCTATCAGGAGTATGTAAAACCTTCTGAAGAAGTGTATGAAAAGTATTCGCTGGATGAGTGGCTGCATGATATCTTTTTTGGTAAAAAACAGTTAAATCACGACATTGTGCGTGTGAAATGAGGGGAGAATCATTCTATGAAAATCATAAAGACCAGATTTGAGGATGCACTGCTTATTGAGCCGAATATGTTTGAGGACAGCAGAGGATATTTCATGGAAAGTTATAAAAAAAAGCTCCTTGAAGAGCATGGAGTGGTAATGGACGTCGTTCAGGAAAATCATTCACTTTCAAAGCATGCGGGAACACTAAGAGGGATGCATTATCAGCTTAAATCAAAAGCACAGGCAAAATTGTTAAGGGTCACAAATGGTGCGATCTATGATGTGATCGTGGATATCAGAAAGAACTCTCCTACATTCGGAGAGTGGGAAGGTTATATACTTACCTCGGAGAATAAGAGGCAGCTTTTGGTACCTAAAGGATTTGCTCATGGTTTTTGTACACTCGTAACGAATACGGAAGTACAGTACAAGGTTGATGAGGTATATTCACGGGAACATGACCGGGGGTTTGTATGGAATGATCCTTTAGTCGGTATTAACTGGCCGTTTTCGAATCCGGTTTTATCAGATAAAGACAGTACTCACCCGTTATTTGATCAGGCAGAATATGATTTTACGTGGGAGGGGGTTAAAGCATGAGATATCTTGTTACTGGTGGTGCCGGTTTTATTGGAAGCAACTTTGTCAAACATCTTTTGAATGACAATCCGGATCATTTTGTGGTCAATCTTGATGCGCTGACTTATGCAGGAAATCTCTATAACCTTAAAGAGGTGGAAGAAAATGAGAATTATGTATTTGTCAGAGGCAGCATTGAAAATAGAGAGCTGACAGATCTGATCCTCGAGCAATACAGCATTGACACAATCGTCAATTTTGCAGCTGAATCCCATGTGGACAGAAGTATCACAGGACCGGATGTTTTTGTAAAAACCAATGTACTTGGTACGCAATGTCTGCTTGATGCGGCAAGATCATATGGTGTCAGTAAGTTTGTCCAGGTTTCAACTGATGAAGTGTATGGAAGTCTTGGAGAAACGGGATATTTTACTGAAGAAACGCCTCTTTCACCCAGCAGTCCATATTCAGCCAGTAAAACTGCAGCTGATTTACTGGTCAAAGCCTATCATGAAACATATGGAATGAACGTCAATATTACAAGGTGTTCAAATAATTATGGGCCGAACCACTTCCCGGAAAAGCTGATCCCGCTACTGATCACCAATGCACTGCAGGATAAGAAGCTTCCGATCTACGGCGACGGCAGTAATGTAAGGGACTGGCTTCATGTCAGAGATCACTGCAAAGCGATTGACCTTGTTGTACACAAAGGAAGACCTGGAGAAGTTTATAATATCGGCGGTCACAACGAGAAAACAAATAATGAAATCGTTCAGATGATTACAGATCAGCTGAAGGTATCAAAAGATCTGATTACTTACGTAGCTGACCGTCCGGGGCATGATAAGCGTTATGCAATCGATCCGGCTAAGATTACCGCTGAACTCGGATGGCAGCCATCTTATTATTTCGAAGAAGGACTGAAAGAAACAATAGAATGGTATCTGGAAAATGAAGGATGGTGGAGAAAAATTATGAATGGCTCATATACAAACTATCGTCCAAAGAGATCCGGTGATCAGTTATGTCCCCATTAAAAGTACTCGTGACAGGCAGTAAAGGTCAGCTGGGACAGGAATTGTGTCACGTGCTGATCAATGAAGGGCATGACGTAACCGGTCTCAGCAGAGTTGAACTCGACGTCACAAATGCTGAAGCCGTTCTCAATATGCTGAACCGCTGCCAGCCTGATATCGTCATCCATACTGCAGCTTATACAGATGTTAACCGGGCAGAAAAAGAGCCGGAAAAAGCTTTTCTCGTTAACAGTCTCGGTACAGAAAATGTTGCCCTGGCAGTAAAACAAATAGGAGCGAAAATGGTCTATATCAGTACGGATTATGTATTTGACGGAACGTCGCAATATCCAATCCGTGAAGAGGAAGCTACAAATCCGCTCAGTATCTATGGGAGATCCAAATTATTAGGAGAAGAGCATGTCAGAAGGATTTTAAGTCATTACTTTATAATCCGTACTTCATGGCTTTATGGCAGATATGGAAGCAATTTTGTGAAGAAAATCCTCGAAGCGGGTGATCATGCGAAGACAGTTACTGTTGTCAACGACCAGTTCGGCTCACCTACGTACACGGGTGATCTGGCAGATGCAATAGCAAAGCTGATTGTCACTGATCAATTTGGTCTTTATCATCTGTCGAATTCCGGCAGCTGCTCCTGGTACGAATTTGCCAGGGAAATTTTTTATCTGGCAGGGAAGGATGTGTTAGTCGAGCCCTGCAAGACAGAAGAGTTCAAAAGCCCTGCAAAACGTCCAGCCTACTCAATTCTCGAGCACAGCAGGTGGAGAGACAATGGTTATGCAGAGATCAGGCACTGGAGTGAAGCACTCGAAGAATTTCTGGCACACTATTTGATTTCTTCATAAAAAATCGTCAGAGAGGGTGAAGATCATGAGAATGGATAGAGAAGGGGAAGTTCCTGCACCAGTTGCAGTGACTTATAAAGCGCCGGTCAGAAAAAAAGTCCATATGATGAGCAAGCATAAATCTTATCTGCTGGTGAAAAGGGTCATCGATGTATTAGGGGCATTGGCAGGTCTGGTGATTTTATCTCCGCTTTTTTTATGCATTGCTGCAACGTATCTTTTCGGTGAAGGGAAAGGTCCTGTAATGTTCAAACAGCGGCGTTTAGGCAAAGGTGGGAAAGAGTTTTACATTTATAAATTCCGTTCAATGGTTATGAATGCAGAAGATTACCTGAAAAATAACGAAATTCTATATAAAAAATATGTTGAGAATAATTTTAAGCTGGAGCCTGAGGATGATCCGAGGATTACCCGCGTAGGCAAGTTTCTCAGAAAAACCAGCCTGGACGAACTGCCTCAGCTGATTAATGTATTAAAAGGTGAGATGAGTCTGGTTGGTCCAAGACCAGTTGTAGAAGCAGAGTTGCAAAAATACGGTGAGCTTTCCGGGGAGTTTTTATCTGTAGATCCAGGAGTGACCGGCTACTGGCAAATATGCGGCCGAAGTGAAGTAGGCTACCCTGAACGTGTGGATATCGAACTTTATTATGTGCATCATCAATCCCTGACACTGGATGTGAAAATCCTAGTAAAAAGCATATTATATGTTTTGCAGAGAAAAGGGGCCTACTAAAGTGGAGCAGTCACTTAAAATCAGAGAATCCTGGTCAGTGATCAAAAGCAGAATCATTTTTATTGTGATGGCAGGCTTCATCTTTGCTTTTCTGGGCGGAGCAATTTCTGCTTATATGGTAGACCCGTCATACGAAGCGTCGAGAAAGATTGTCGTCAATAATCAGGCAGAGCAGCTTGATTACAATACAGTGATGACTAACTTTCAATACGCCAACACCTATAGTGACTTCATCTATTCTGAAGTGGTGCTTGAAAAAGTGATCAGCGACCTGAGTCTTAATACTTCCGTAAAAGACCTTGGGAAGCAAATTGATGTCACAAGTAAAAATGAATCACAGGTGATTACGATTACGGTTAAGGATAGTGATTATGAACGTGCTGTTCAGATCGCTAATACAACAGCAACTGTATTTCAGAACAGAGTAAAAGAAATTATGCGCATTGATAATGTCATGCTTTTTCCTCCTGCTGAAGTAAAGACGAATGTGGAGTCCAGCAGTCCGGGAACGATGTTGTTTGTTGTAGTAGGAATGGTAGCGGGTATCGGAATTGGACTTTCAATCGCATTTGTACAAAAACTTTTCAGCACAACAATAGATTCAGAGAAAGATGCGATGGTTCTGCTTGAGAGCCCTGTACTCGGTATAGTATCGAAAGAACGTCATAAACAGTCGAAACAGATAACAGTACCAAAAGATGCTCAGCGCGTTTATTCACCCTATAAAAACCTGGGGAGGGAAGCTGAATGATCTTGCAGTCTAAAAAGTACAAAGCTGAAAAAAGAATTATTACACAACAGCAACCAATGTCGCCATATAGTGAACAATATAGAATGATCAGAACCAACCTGGAATTTCTTACACAGCGCACTTCTATGAAGACAGTTGCTGTCACTTCAGCTGGTAAAGAACAGGGAACAACCACGGCGCTGGTCAATATGGGTGTGGTCATGGCACAAAAAGGGAAAAAGGTGTTGTTGATCGATGGGAACATAAGGGATCCTGCACTGCATTTGTTTTTCAGAAAGAAAAATCAGTATGGACTTACAGATATTCTGGCGGATCCGCACATGAGAACGGCTGAATATATACTTCCCACTTCTGTTGAAGGGTTAGGTATTCTGACTTCCGGGTCAAAAAAAGGAATGGGAATGGACCTGGTTATGGAACAAATGACAGGATTATTTGAAAAGTTTAAGCGAATCTACGATGTCATTTTAATTGATTGTCCGCCTGTGGTAGAGAACGCCAATGCGCAAATTATTGCAAGCTGCTCGGACGCATCTGTGATGGTCATTAAAATTGGAAAAACAAAAAAAGATATGGCGCAAAAAGCAAAAGAAAACCTGACAAAAGGACATTCACACTTTCTTGGTACTGTTATCTTGGATAAAAGAAAGCTGAAAAAGTCACATTTTTTTTAATCAGATCGTTCTTTATTAAGAATAAAAAATGAGGAGTGAGCGGAATGAAAGGCATTATTTTAGCAGGTGGAACCGGCTCAAGGTTGAATCCATTAACAAAGGTGACGAATAAACATTTACTTCCTGTAGGAAAATATCCAATGATTTTTTATTCAATTGCAAAGCTGAAGCAAGCCGGTATTACTGAGATGATGATTGTTACAGGTAGACATCATGCCGGAGATATTATTAATCTGTTGGGCAGCGGATCTGAGATGGGATTAAAGCTTACTTACAGAGTTCAGGATCAGGCAGGTGGGATCGCTGAGGCACTTGACCTGGCTGAAGAATTTGTCGGCAGTGACCTGATGGCTGTAATTCTGGGGGATAACATCTTTACGACAGATATTACGCCATATGTAGCAGAATTCAAGGAGCAGGGAAGAGGAGCAAAGATTCTTATGAAGGAAGTCAGCGACCCTGAGCGCTTTGGGGTGGCGGAAGTGAAGCAGGATCATATCGTCTCGATTGAAGAAAAGCCTAAAAATCCAAAATCAAATTATGCAGTGACTGGATTTTATATGTATGACGCAAGAGTATTCAACATTATCAAGACACTGCAGCCGTCAGGTCGCGGAGAGCTTGAGATTACAGATGTGAACAATGCGTATATTAATATGAACGAATTGCAGTTTGGCATCGTAGACGGTGACTGGATTGATGCAGGTACACATGAATCGCTGGCCCGCGCGAATAAAATCGTTGAAGATATCGTAATTGATTTGAAGGATACAACGCATGAAGTGCCTGCTCCGGCGAAACAGCTGAAGATTGCCACGGTCTGAGTGTTCTTTATGAAAAATAAATGATATTTAAGTGAGGTGAACCGTACTGTGGACGAGAAGTCAGTCGCGATTATTTTATTGAACTGGAACGCTTACAATGACACAGTAGAATGTCTGCATTCTCTTGAAAAGCTGGTCTACCGGAACTTTCGTGTATTTCTTGTAGATAACGACTCTAAGGATCAGTCTTATGAAAAGCTGAGAGCAGATCAGCTTTCAGGGGCATTCAGTCTTCCGCTGACGATTATTCAATCAGGCAGTAATATCGGCTGTGCCGGCGGAAATAATGTTGGACTGAAAGCGGCTTATGAGGAGGGATATGAATACTTATGGATGCTCAATAACGATACAATTGTCGATCAGCATTCCCTCACCAGACTAGTAGAAGAAATGGAAACAAATGTTCAAATCGGAATTGTCGGTTCGAAGATCATAAATATGAATAATAACCTTGTATGGTTTGCAGGTGGTTCAATTAATCAATACCTTGGGACAAGCACACCCTACGGCATCGATCGGCAGGAGTCGGAAAAATTCAACACGAGAAAAGAAGTAGGTTTTGTCGTCGGATGCAGCATGCTGTTTCGCAGGGAATTAATCGACTTGATAGGCTGGTTGGATGAAGACTATTTTATCTATTATGAGGATACAGACTGGAATCTGAAAGCAAAAAAAGCAGGTATGAAAATTGTTTACGTACCGGATTCCCTGATCTATCACAAGGAATCAAGCTCCACTAAGTCTGAGGAATTATCACCGCATTATGCTTACTATCTGATGCGGAATGGCTACTTGTTCGTCAAAAGGAACAATCCGAAATACAAACTGATCGCACTTCTTTATATGACTTACCGGATTGTAAAATTCCATTTGCTTTACGTGTGGAATAAAGATCACAAGTTAAAGCGCAGCAGAATGATTTTCAAAGGCGCATTGCATGGGCTGAAGAATCAGAACGGGCAGTTTTCAGATTAATGGTGAGGAGGGGAAAGTATGAATGAAGCGATGGTCTCTCATAAAGAAAAATTTTTTATCTTTTTAATCTTATTCAGTTTAATATTCTTACAGAGATTTGCCATTACAATAGGTGACATTCAGCTTTCCCCGGTCTTTTTATTGTCTCTGCTCTCGATCACAGTGCTATATGTCCTCAACACAATCGAAATAGATCAAAGGAGACTGACATTGTTTCTATTGGCAGTCAGCGGATTGAGCCTTGTCAGTCTTTACGCACTGATGGAACTCAAGTCAGTAGGTGTTGCTTCTCTGCTCTCTGTCATTGTTTTTTACTTACCGCTGCTTTTTATTCACAGAAAGAAAGGCAGTCTGGATTATATTCTATCTACTTATCAGGCAATGATGATTATCGTTGCTATTATCGGCATTGGACAATATGCAGCCCAGTTTACAGGATCAGGATTTTATGATCCCCTTCAGTCGCTGCCTGAACAGTTCATACTACAGGATTATAATACGCTTAACCCGATGTCTTGGGATTCACCGGTTATTAAAGCAAATGGCATGTTTATGCTGGAACCATCTTTCTTTTCAAAAATGCTGGCAATCGGACTTGTGATCGAATTCATCACAAAACGGAGAATTATCGTGATGCTGCTATTCTTTATCGGAATGCTACTCGCGTTTTCAGGTACCGGGTTCATTATTCTGGCGATTGTGGCAGTTCCGCTGCTGATCAAAATGAAGCCCGTCCAGTTTTTTCTGGTTACACTGATCTGCGGCATTTCAGTTTATATTATGTTCGCACAGGGGTACGGTGACATTTTTGTCGAACGGCTGGAAGAGTTTAATACACCAAGAACAAGTGGCCACGTCAGATTCATCGCACCATGGCAGGCTTACGGTGAGTTTTTCCGAACAGAAGATACCTCAACAGTCATTTTTGGTTACGGAGCAGGAAGTGTACAGGAATATTATTCAGCTAACTACACGTTTGATGAATTATCTCCTTCTCATATTACAGCTCATCCGATTGCTTATATCAAGCTGCTCGTTGAATACGGAATCATCGGCGGGATTCTCTTCACGATCTTTATTGTCTATACGTTCTTTTCAATTACACATCACAAGATTTTAACACTGGCACTATTCATCAATTATTCATTTCTGACAGCTTCTCTTCTTCAGACAACAACCATTTATGTGTGCTTTATACTTGGAACGCTAGCGGTGAAAAACAGCCTGGAGAAAAAAGAGCAGGAAGCTGAGCAAGTTTGTGAAACTTGGCACCACTTAAAAGTAATTAATGCAAAAATAGATTAAGGAATAAAAGGTGGTGAGCGGACGTGGTGACAAAAAAAGACGGCAGGACGATTAGAACAGGCGGCATCTGGGCGTTTCTGGGAAAGTTTTCTACTTCCATTATGACGCTGGTGATCAATGCAACACTTGCAAGGATCCTGCTGACAGAAGAGCTTGGTTTATACTTCCTTGTATTTAATATTGCGATCTTTGGCGCCTACGTAGCAACCGCCGGCTTTGAACAGACAGTGGTAAAGTACGTAGCAGATAGTCTGGCCCAAAACAGACCTGAAAACGTTCTGTACATGATTAGGACAGCATTTCTTGGTACTCTTGCCGGATCAGCAGCGGTCGGAGTGTTATACTACCTCAGTTCCAAAGTGATTGCATCGGTCATTTTCAACATTGAAGGATTGACAGCGATTACACTGGTATTGATTTTTTGGATGATTTCCAATGGTTTTCAAGTGCTCATAGGAGAGTCATTTAGAGGATTCCAGAATATTAAGTTTGCAACGATCTTTGGCGGACTTTCTTCTACAGTCATATTTATTGCACTGCTCACAATCATTAGCCGATTTGACTGGTACAGTTTATCTATTCACTCTGTCATTGTGTTGTGGATCACTGCTATTTCCTTATCCAATGTAATTGGTCTGGCTGTGCTGATCAAAAAACTTTCCGTTTTAAAAACAGACCAGCACTTCAGCCGGAAACCGACACTCACATTGAAAAAGATTATGCCGGTTACCTTGCCATTTATGATTACAGCTCTTAGCTACTTTTTTATCACACAGGCTGATATCTGGATGATCAGTATGATCGGCAACCAGCATGATATTGCGATCTACGGAGCGGCAGCTAAGCTGGCGATTCTGATGTCGATGCCTTTTATTATATTGAACTCTGTCACACAGCCGATGATTGCGAGTAAGTTCGCAGCCGGCAGAATAAAAGAATTTGAAAAAACGCTCAGGACTGTCACTGCATTAGCTTTTATACCGGCATTCCTGCTTTTTATAGTATTTGTACTTTTGGGAGACGTATTGTTGACGCTTATTTTCGGATCTGAAGTATACGGTAATGGGGCACTGATTCTGTTTCTGCTGGCTTTAAAGCATCTGCTGGTGATCTGGAGCGGTACAGCAGCGAATCTGCTGGCCATGACCGGTTATCAGAGAAAACTGATGATGATTACGATCATCACAGGATTCATCTCTATGGCTGCAGCAGCCTTAGCAGGTCAGCATTATGGAGGAGTGGGAGTAGCGCTTGGATTTTTAATAGCGGGGACACTGGCGCAGGTCTATATGATGGTCAGCGTATACAGGGCACTTCGCATAAAAGGCTATGCAGACTTCACAGGTATATACAGCCTGGTCAGAAAAGAAATTGTCAGACTCAGACCTGCAAGAAAACTAGTGTAATCGGTGCAGGATCATTAACAATTGAGGGGTGTAGAAGATGTACTTACAAACAAGAGTAGGAATTGCAGGGACTGGATTTATCGCATCGGGGCTAATTAAGGCGCTCCATCTGCAAAAAGATATGACAGTAACGAGTGTGCTGACGAGAAGAAATCTGAATGACTTTCATTCATTCCCTTATCAGGACAAGCTGACAAATGAAATAGACAGACTGGTAGCCAGTTCAGACTTGATTGTAGAGTGCAGTGGAGATCCGATCTACGGAACAGAAGTTGTATTACGGGCTTTCGCAGCAGGACTTCCTGTCGTTACGATGAACGCTGAGCTGCATGTCACGTCAGGATCCTATCTATCTGAAAGAGGGTTTATTACTGAAGCTGAAGGAGATCAGCCGGGATGTATTGCAGCTTTGCGTGAAGACATTATGCAGATGGGCTTTAAACCAATCGTATACGGAAACATCAAAGGTTTTATCAACCTGAATCCGGATCGCGAAGAAATGATGTATTGGAGCAAGCGCAATAACTTGAGCCTTCCGAAAGTGACTTCATTCACTGATGGAACAAAAGTTCAGATTGAGCAGGCCCTCATTTCAAATGGCCTTGAAGCGGATATTTATCAGGACGGGTTGCTGGGACCTTCTGCTGAAGACATTAAATCAGGTGGTGAATACCTCGCTGAAAAAGCAAAGCAGCATGGTGCACCGATCAGTGACTATGTCTTATGTCCAAAAGGTCCTGCGGGCGTTTTTATTACCGCCGAGCATGAAGAGGATCAGCAAGGCGCGCTGGAATATTTGAAGCTTGGTCCCGGTCCATTTTATACGCTCGTCCAGAACTATCACTTGTGTCATCTTGAAATTGTTAAAACAATCAGAAGGGTTATGGATGGTGGGGGCGTACTGCTCAATAATTCTACACTCCCTTCAGTCAGTGTAGGATCAATCGCTAAAAGAGCAATCAGTAAAGGAGAAAAGGTTCAATCAGCTAACGGCAGCTTTGATGTCAGAGGAGAAGCAGTAAGAATTAAAGATCATGAGGGTCACTTACCGATCGGTCTATTTGAAAATGCAGTACTGCTTAATGATATAGAAGAAGGACAGTTGATCACAATGAAAGATGTCTATATCGAAGAAACGACAGCACTTAACGCCTGGCTTGAAACGGAAAAGAAAGTGCTGAATCAATATAAGGCGGCGAGTAAATGAAAAAATTAATGATTACGCTTGTTCTGTTCAGTGGAGTCATCGCGCTGATCTCTCTCTGGCCGGAGGATGAAAAAACACAAGGCACGATGGATCCCAGGCCGGAAAGCTCAGATACTGCTTATGTGAATGTGAAGGAATACGGTGCAATTGGAGACGGTGAACATGATGATACAGAAGCGATCAGAACAGCGATCGAAGAAAATGACCACATCTATTTTCCAACAGGTACTTATCTGATTACCGGTTCAATCGAAGTGGACTCAAAAAGAGTGGAAGGGTCAGGGATGGATACAGCTGTGATTCACAGTACTGCAAATGAGCCGATTTTCAGAATTACCGGTTCGAAAAATGACGTCAGAAACCTTGGGCTCAGTTATGAAGGCTGGGATCAGCGGGAATATACGAAGCGAAATGCCATTCAGTTTGAAGAACAGGTTGCTAATTCGGTCTTTGAAAGTATTCATATGGTATCAGTCTACAGAGGCTTTTACATTTCACAGGACAAAGAAAACTATGCATTCTCAGTGAATATGAGAAATATTTATATTTATCAGTATGCTAAAAATGCGATTCATCTGGTGCCTCCACAGGGCGGAAATACAGGAAGTGTAATAGAGAATATTTACACATCCAATGGCCTAAGAGACAACCGTTATGAAGCGGAAGTTGTGCCTTTTGTCTTTGAGCGTGCCAGTGAAATGACGTTGATTCAGCTGAATGCAGAGTGGGCGAATATAGACACTGCATTTCAATTCGACTACTGCTTTAATGTTGTTGTCATCAGTCCACATATCGAAGGAAATAACCTGCGAAATGAAAACAATACATTTTTTGATATCAACGACTCAAATATAAAAATCGTCGGGGGACGTGCATATGACAACGAAATTGAAGCAAATTCTTCGATTTTTACAATGAAGTGGAACTCAATGGTATCAGCCGATACATTTTATGCAGAATCCAATGAAGAAACAGGTGGAACGCTTTCACTCCTGCATACCCGGGACAGTACAGAAGGACGCCTCGAGTTAACAGGTTTTAAAACAGATAAAGATGAGCTGCTACAAAACCAATTTCTGTTGAATGAAGATGGAACCCCCATACTGACAAGGCTGAACGATCAGAGTTACTTTGATGGAATGGGTGTCTACACAGCAACAGAGCTGCCGGAACCTTCAGCATCATGGAGAGGGAAAATGATACTTGTTGAACGCGGTGGAAGCGACAGGATCTATATATGCGTGTTCACAGGAAGCGGGTATGCATGGCAGGAAATGTCTAAGAGCGGAGAAAACACTTAAAAGAGGAGGAGATGAAGATGCAAAAAGTGAAAAAAGCGATTATCCCGGCTGCGGGTCTTGGAACGAGATTTTTACCGGCCACTAAGGCTATGCCAAAAGAAATGCTGCCGATTGTTGATAAGCCGACCATTCAATATATTGTGGAAGAAGCGGTGGCTGCAGGAATTGAGGATATTATTATTGTAACCGGTAAAGGAAAAAGAGCGATTGAAGATCACTTTGATTATGCATCAGAACTTGAGAGGAATCTGATAGAAAAAGAGAAATTCGATCTGCTGGCAAAGGTGAAATTTACATCTAACCTGGCAAATATTCATTATATTAGACAGAAAGAGCCGAAAGGGCTGGGTCATGCAGTCTGGTGTGCCCGCCAATTTATCGGGAATGAACCTTTTGCTGTATTGCTTGGTGACGATATTGTAAAGAGCAGTGTCCCTTGTATCAAACAGTTGATGAATCAGTTTGAACAGACCGGCACTTCAATCATTGGCGTACAGCAGGTAAAAGAAAAAGAAACGCACCGTTATGGCATTATCAATCCTGCAGGCAGAGACGAAAGAATGATTCATGTTAAAGGGTTTGTAGAAAAACCCCTGCCTGGTACTGCACCATCGAATTACGCCATTCTCGGCAGATATATTCTGACACCGGAAATCTTCAGCCTTCTTGAAAACCAGGAGACCGGGGCAGGCGGAGAAGTCCAGTTGACGGACGCAATTGAAAAGCTAAACCATTTACAGGAAGTATACGCATATGATTTCGAAGGCATCCGTTATGATGTCGGGGAAACACTTGGTTTCATAAAAACAACGATTGAATTTGCACTCAATGATATTTCCATTAAAAGCGAATTTGAACAGTACCTGAAAGAAGTAATCCGCACAATTGAAGCGAAAAATACAGTGACGTATTAATCTTGCGTAAGTAGTATGAGGCGTCTAAATCAATTAAAGGGGAAGTGAAAATGATTGGGGACAAAATCAAATATTTGAGGCTGAAAAAAGGATACTCCGTCTCTCTTCTAGCATCCAGATCAAATGTCTCAAAATCCTACCTGTCAAACCTTGAAAACAATAAAAAAAGTAATCCTTCATTATTCGTTTTATCAAAGATTTCCACCACGCTCGGCGTACCTGTGGAGTATCTGGTTGATAAAGAAATTGATTTTGAAAAGAGAAATCTTGACCCGGAGTGGCTGACTCTCATAGAAGAAAGTATAAAAGAAGGAATGTCAAAAAAAGACTTTTTAGAGTTTAGCGAGTTTTTAAAATTCAAAAAGAGTAAGTTACTGATTGAAAGGGGAATGGTGGAAAAATCAGAAATATAACACTTAATTTGATAAATATATATAGTTAAATAAACGGGCAGCCTGAATGGCAGCCCGTTTATTTAACTATTTTATGATTAAGTAGCTCCTGTTCTGAAATCAAAGGTAACAGGTTATCAAAAATATGGGTATCATCATCGTATACAGAATATCCGCCTTTGTATTTTCCTCTCGCTTTTCGGAAATCTGTCATTCGTTCGTATATATCTTTTGCTAATGCATGATCTCCATACTCTATCATATATAGAATAAGCCAGCCATATATGGCAGGAGACTCATAATCTACTACAGCATCTAGTGAATCAATGTGGTATTTTCCATAAACTTTATTGTTTTCTCTCATTTCTCCACTAATAAATCGATAGAAATCTTCAGTTTTCTTCCCTTCCAGCTGAGCATAATAAGCAGCAATCGACTGATCTACGATATTGATTTCTTCGTCATACTCATATTCCTCAGACTCGATGTGAAATCTCTTAGGTAAAAATGGTCCCTGATAAGGTGCGTTTATCAGTACATTTGTTGTTTTTGTGTAGATTTCTTCTGTAATAAACCTGTTTTCTTTCATTATGTTCAAAGCATCCGTTTTCACATAAGAAAGAGTTAGGTACTGCCCTGCAAGGTCAATTTCTTTATCATAGAAATCAGTTAAGTACTGATTCCGGACGTTGTGCTTTGTCGAGTACAGGCTGATATTTTGTGCAGCTTTTAAATATGAAAGATTATTCCATTTTAAGTGTGCATTCATTAACATGTGAGCAATCCTGAGATCATCTACCAGGGCGTTTGCCACTACATTTTTGCTGCCTGACTCATCGAGCTTCCAGTAAATAAATCCAGATGCATCGAGAAAATTGTCGTCAAGAAGCCTATAAGCCTCTCTAAATAGGACCTGATCATCTTTTGCAAGGCTGTATTGCATCCATAAACCAAGTGATTCGGCTAACGCTTCCCTCCCGGCCGTCAGGTCTTCATCAATCGGTGTGCGCCGCTGAATATAAGTTGCAAGTGTGTCATTCTCATTTGTCAGCCATTTCCGGATAAAGTGTTCTGTATCATTTTTATGAGACTTCCCTGTCTGCAGGAAAATAGAAATTCCCCCTCCGACTAGTAAAATCGATAAAATAACTAAGCTAATCTTTAATTTCATTACTACACCTCATCTTCCGGATCTGACCTTTATATCAGGCGATGGAAGTAATGAATATTTCTTTATCGCTGAAAGGAAGGTTCCCTGAATATTTTTTTTGTTGTTCTGAGGTGAGCAGGCAGTATTTACTTAGCCTGATAATGAGCTCTTCATTTTCTGACTGACCTGCATTGTTCATGTCATCAAATCTGGCAGCTTTTAAATTCATGTACCCGGCAGGGACCTTATGACTGAATGCTGAATACACTCCTGCTAAGGCAGCGGGGGAGGCGCCCCCGACAACAATCAAATCGGGCTTTTCATAGCTAACAATCGGATCGATTCTTTTGATCATATCCTTAGCGCTATATTCATCCCAATCACAGGATTCATCAAGATAAAGTGAGTATACAGGCACATTATGATGCTCTTTTGTAAAGCCTAATGAAACAATGGCTGTTAATTCATTACAAGAATCAGTTGAAAACAGGTCTCCAAATGCAATTAGTGAATCAAGTTCTGCGATATTATCTGCAATCAATAAAATTCTCATACGAATTCCTCCAGTTTATTAGATTTATGATGCATGATTCTTCTCAGCAGGCTGCTTAAAGCGCTGTGTTTTATACCATACAGATTCCTGCTTGAGCATAACCCGCTTCGCTTCAAGGAACGATGCATAGATAACCAGAACGACCCACATTTGTGAATAAGTAAAGTACATGAATAACACTGTTACAAAGTTCTTCTTTGTCAGCTGGTCTTTTTCAAGACTTAATGCCAGACAAACCTCAGTTACGAAAAGCAGAAAACCGGCGATTAATAGCATGTAAGAGACTGGTCCGATCGTCAGTTCCAGGTCATAAAAGAGATTTGTGATAAAAATTCCATGTGATAACAGCACACCACCAAAGAACAGATAATACGTAAATAAGAAGTAAAAGAGATCCAGTAAAACCTTTTTACTCTCAAGCTTATAGAATTGAAGGAAGTATTTCAGAATGACATATAAGTTTCCACGTGCCCAGCGCGTGCGCTGCTTCCACCAAACCCGAAGATTCTCAGGTTCCTGCTCCCACGTGATGGCAGCCGGGAAGAAACGGATATGAAATCCCATATTATAGACTCTGATACTTAGTTCAGTATCTTCAGATAGAGCTTTTTCATCCCATCCGCCTGATTTTTCAAGGATGCTTCTGCGGATTGCGAAGTTGGTTCCCGGGATTGTCGCCATTTTGAACCAATACCATCTGCCGGCCTGAGCAAGCCACTGGAATGTTAATGTCTCACTGTTAATTAATCTTGTTAGCAGGTTTTTACCTGCATTGATCACTCTGAATTTACCAACTACAGCACCGGCTTTTTTATCGTTTGCAAGTGCCAGTGCCAGATTCATAACTGCATCAGGTTCAGGAAGATTATCCGCATCATAGACAACGATCATTTCGCCTCTGGATTTAGTCAGACCATAATTCAGTGCAGATGACTTTCCTTTACCTGAGTATGGAGGCCGTGTATGAACCGTTTTAATATATGGGAACTGGGAAGAAAACTTCTCCCCGATTGCTCCTGTCTGATCAGAAGAATTGTCATTGATTAAGATGATTTCAAGTTTATCTTTAGGGTATTGCAATTTTGTCATGGCTCTCAAGGTATCGTCAATGACGACTTCTTCGTTGTGAGCAGGTATCAGTACACTGACTACAGGAAGAGAAGGTGGATTTTTACTGATCAGGCGTTTAAAGTCCATATACTTTGAGTGATGTAAATAACCCCCAAGCATAAGAAATGCGTGATAAAATAGCATTGCCCAGATTAAAAATAATGAGATGTATACGAGTAAATCCCCCATACGTTAAACCTCCTCGATTTCATTGATGTGACGTCTTCTGATACCAATAAATATAATGAAAAGTGTGACCATACCAAGCCCTGTAAATGCGATCACCCATGAAAGAGTTTTTACCCATTCATGTATGTGATAAAGTGGGAAATCAAAAGATGTCATTAGCAGACCAGCAGTTTGGATATCAGTTACAACCTGCCCATCTTCAGTTGAAATCACGATATTTTCAGCTTGAACTGTAATCTCTTTTTCTTTTAAATCAATCCAATCAATATTTGGAATACTAGACATTACTTCAATTACATCTAGTAAACCCTCGGGTCCTAAGTACGGATGATAAAAGGCAGAAGCGATTCCGTCCTCAGTCAATTGAATCAACGCTGCTTTTTCCTGCATTACCGCCAAAGCGTCGGGATCATCTTCCGGGAGATAACCAAGTGTCTCCGGTAATACTTCAAGACCGGGAAGTAATGATGGTTTTGTAACAAATGGGGAAGAATCCATAGTCTCCCAGTTTTTATCACTCAGCTGAATCTGTCCGACATAAGTGTTAAAGAATTCTGCCACTGTATGATAACCATTCTGCGACATGGTATAGTGCGGTGCTTCAAATGCCAGTGGATACAAACCATAATTGGTCAGCTCCTGAATCCCGCGTGTAATTCTTGAGCGAATATAATTTGATTCAAATGCTTTTAATCGATCCATATATTTTTCATAAGCCTGTGCTGAAGGGAAGTCGGAACGGGCTTTTAATACAAAATTCTCATTATCAGCTTCTGCATAGATTGGGCGGTCATTTTCTACATCCCAGAATTCAAATCCTTCCCCTGTCTCGCTCTTTCTGAATTGATGGGTGTATCCGTGGAGAACAATACTTCCACCTTTATCCTGCATATCTTTTAGTACCTTTAATAGCTTCGGGGAGTCAGAAAAATGTGTCTCTCTGCCTGTTTCGGGATCTGTATATACCGGGATCACCGCGATCATGTACGGTATGTTATGCTCAGCAAAGATCTCTCCGGTCGCTTTAAGGTTTTCTGGATCAACTAACGGGTGCACATCTTCAAGCCGGATATACCCTAGTCTTGTCTGAGCCTCCTGTATACCGAGAAAATCTTTAATTGCAGACCCCGCAACCAGTGCTTCAGGATAAGAATAATGAATCATACTAAAATAGTAGGATGTTCCTTTTTTAACTAAAACAGGATGAGCTGTCATGTGATCATATTCAAGTCCACGCACCAATATTTCAGTAGCTGTGTCAGTCGTAATACGCTTTGCTATTCCTCGTGATGGCACATGAGTTTTGGTGATACCATCTTCTTTAAGGTAGGAAGTAATTTCATATTTGCTTCCAAAAGTGAGAAACTCATAATGAGCATCAATTTGATGAACGTTATGTCCGATTGAAAAGATCGGTCCATTAAACTCTTCAATTAATTTTAGAGCGGGCTTCGTTATATGATTTCTGCTGAAGCCGTAATAAATTAAGTGAGTTATCCCTTTAAAATCTTTTTCAGTGACCTGATTGACACTTTTATACTCTACGCTTTCAGCGGCTGCTCCGACTGTCAAATCTAGCATCCGGATATACTCGTTCACTTCACTATCTTTAGTAGAATAAAGAACCAACGGCTTGATTTCAGAGGTATCATCATTTGCAGAGGCTGGAGTAGCGTAATTCAGTAAAGCAGAGCCAATCAGGATAAACAAAACAATAGCAATAAAAGCGTTCTTTTTGTTCTTATTAAAGAATTTATTGTCCATATCGATCCTCCTGATGTGAATTTTATTGGTTAATAAAAACAACCCTGGAGTCTTTTTTACTTTTCAAGGAACAATATGTTCTTTATGAAGAACATATATATCAGAGTATATCACGCTTGAAGTGAAAATTGGTAGGTATATTTGCTTATTTTATTCTTTATTAAGAACTATAAAGGTTATTTCTTTAAAAAACACTTTCTATTTTTATATCGTTCGTTATAATGAATTTAAAAGATTGAAGGGGAAATGAAAATGATTGGGAACAAGATCAGAATGCTAAGACTAAAACATGGTTATTCAGTTTCTCAATTATCTGCTAAAGCAAATGTTTCAAAATCTTATTTATCTAATCTGGAAAATCATAAAAAGAAAAATCCATCTCTTTCTGTTTTATCAAAAATTGCTGAAACCTTAGGTACTACAGTTGATGATCTCATTGGAGGACAAGATGAGCCTTCAGTAAATGATAATTTTTACATGGAAGAGCTCGATGATGAATGGGTCCGATTGCTGAAAAAAGGGGTGCAGGAGGGAATGTCAAAAAAGGAATTTAATGAATTTCAGCTGTATCTTAAGTTTCGTAAAAAACATTTTCATTAAAAAGGTACTGTCTGACTGCTCAATCGTGCAGTCAGACAGTACCTCTTATTTATTTTAAGCTGTTTTAGGTTCAGGAGGAAGATGAGTTGTCCTTTTATAGGACCTGGTCAAGAATAATCTCAGGATTTTAACCAAAGGTTTCTCCATAAAATGATAAACAAGAACTCCACTCAGTATCATAATGATAAAAATAAGCATCATAATTCCTGGAGCTCCAATTGTATTATAAAAACCGAGCTGATAAAAATATTCCATGGTGAGATCAAGCACAGTGTTATGAAAAAGGTAAATTGAAAAAGCTGCATTTCCGAGCATATTTAAAAATGCTGGAAGCTGTAATTTTACCTGGATGTCTATTGAAGCAAGACCGATAATGAGAAGAAATGATGCTAACCCTGTGCTGAAATCAAAATCGACGTAAAACCAATCATGTAAATAATTTACCCAGGTAAAAGGAAACATCAGTATACCGGCAGCAATTAATAGCATACTTGTTTTTATATTGAGTAAGCTTCGGCTGACAATGAATCCTGCCAGCATTCCTGCCATGAAGATCAGACTGCTTAAACTGAATATGAAATGAATTGGAAAAACATTCAGATCAATCATACCAGAATAAAATGCGATTGAAAGAAATGCCCATATTGAATAAAAAATGATTATTTTCTGTCTGGACAGTAAAAATGAAAAACTAAACATGAGATAAAAAAATACAGTAAATACTAAAGACCAGGCTACAATCAAATATGGATCACTCTGATTTGGGACTGGAATAAGAAAAATAGAGGTAATCATAGATTGTGTATCAAACGCACTGTTTCCCCATATGTTTTCATGAAAGAAAAACCAAAAGAGCAAATAATTAATGGTGATAATCCAATACAAAGGATAGATACGGATTGCCCGATTCAGTATAAAGGGTTTCCATTCGCTCCGTTTTGTCAATTTATCTTTATACAAATAAAACATCATAAAACCGGAAAGTGCGAAGAAAAAATTTACACCTCCTGATATAGGTAGCTCATGAAGTGACATAAAACTAAATTCATAATACCCATATATACTTTCTGACAAATGGAATGTCATTACCATTAAAGGAACGAGTGCTCTTGATAGCTGAATTAAATTTAAGCGGTTGCTTGGCTGAGCTGTCAATGCTTCCACCCCCTGGATTCATATTGATCATGATTTGAAAAAAATTATAACATTAATATAATTCTTAATAAAGAACAAATTTATATTTTTTTCTTTTTAGAGAACAACAGTTAAAAAACAGACCCTCAATCAAGTGAGAATCTGCTAAATTAGCTTATTAAGTAAACATCTAACGTTGGTTGTTTAAGCCGCCTCCCCAAAACTCATCTGCGAACTCTTCAACCTCTCCCTCACAGCAATCCCTATCCACGCTGCGAGCAAAGCCTTAATCACACCTACTGCTAAAAACGGTGTTACGCCTGCTGCAAGTGCTGCCGGCCATGACAAGTCAAGAAGAAGCTTAAGCCAGATCGCACCGAATGTCAGCGTGACGATCATACCGATCAGATTAGCGATGATCGCCATTTTATAGGTGAAAGCTGTTTTTTCTAAGAATAGACCAGTAAAGAATGCTGCTGCAATAAAACCGATGATATATCCTCCGGTAGGTCCCGCCACTACGTGTGCGCCTCCTGCAAATCCTGCGAAAACAGGCAGTCCGATGATACCTAGCATCATATAGATGATCATTGAAAAAGCACCGTACCTGCTACCTAAAATGGTTGCAGCAATCCCGACTGCAAGTGTCTGTCCGCTGATTGGTACGAGCGGAAGCGGAATTTCAATCTGTGCAAAGATTGCCGTCACTGCTGCCATTATACTGCTGAATAGATACATTCTTAAACGACTGGATGACATCTGAATTCTCCCCTTTAAATGAGTTAACTAATAACAAAATATAGTTTACACAAATAAAGCAAAAGATGCCATTACTTTTAGAAATTTTAGATAACAGTTGAATTTCAAATCTTTTGTTATATAATAATAAATAACTAAATAAACTGTTATATAACAAAAGGAGGAATACTACATGAATAAAAGCGGCATGCAGGTGAACCCTGCACTATATGAATTTATCGAAAAAGAAGCGCTGCCTGGTACAGGGGTAAAGAGTGAGGATTTCTGGAGTGGTTTCAGTGAGGTTGTTCACGCGTTTGCACCTGAAAACGGACAGCTGTTACATAAGCGGGAAGAGCTGCAGCAGAAAATCGATGAATGGCACCACTCACATCAATGGCCAAATGAGCGCGATGCATATGAAAGCTTTTTAAAAGAAATAGGTTATCTTGAGGATGAAACAGAGGATTTTCACATCACGACTCAGAATGTTGATCAGGAAATTGCTAGTCAGGCGGGGCCTCAGCTTGTGGTGCCTGTTAATAATGCGCGCTATGCGATCAATGCTGCAAATGCGAGGTGGGGAAGCCTGTATGATGCGCTGTATGGAACAGATGTGATCAGTGAGGAGAATGGTGCTGAAAGAGGGACTTCGTATAATCCTGAACGTGGAGAACTGGTCATTGCCTATGCGAAAAAATTCCTGGATGAAGCGATTCCCCTTAAAAATGGGTCACACGCAGAAGTAACACGTTATTTCATCAAAAATGGACAGTTGTCAGTTGATACAAGTAATGGGAAGACAGCTTTGCAAGATCCGAACGCTTTTAGAGGGCATCAGGGCTCAGCAGACCATCCGACAGCTGTACTATTACAGCATAACGATCTGCATATTGATATCAGGATTAATCATCAGCATCCGATTGGCAGGACTGACAAGGCAGGTGTAAAAGACGTATGTATTGAAGCTGCACTGACAACCATTATGGACTGTGAAGATTCAGTTACAGCAGTAGATGCTGAAGATAAAGTGCTTGTCTACAGGAATTGGCTTGGACTGATGAAGGGATCGCTTACAGAAAGATTCGTTAAAGGCGGGGAAACGGTTCACCGGACGCTTTCTGATGATCGCTATTATACAGGTCAGGACGGCAGTGATCTGAAGCTGAGAGGCCGTTCACTTCTTTTAATCAGAAATGTTGGTCACTTGATGACAAATGGTATGCTGCTTGACAGAAATGGGAATGAAGTCCCGGAAGGAATCGCGGATGCAGTGATTACAAGCCTCATTGCGCTGCATGATATAAAAGGGAAGCGGACAAATTCTGAAGAGGGTTCTATCTATATTGTTAAACCGAAAATGCACGGATCCGAAGAAGTTGCATTTTCAAACAGATTGTTTAATGCAGTAGAAGATCTGCTTGGGCTTGAACGTCATACGATTAAAATTGGCGTCATGGACGAAGAACGAAGAACAACGCTGAATCTGAAAAACTGTATTCATGCGGTTAAGGATCGAATTGTCTTTATTAATACAGGCTTCCTGGATCGCACAGGTGATGAAATCCATACGTCTATTCAGGCAGGGGCTGTAATCAGAAAAGGTGAAATGAAACAGTCTGTGTGGCTGAATGCGTATGAGAAATCGAATGTAGACAACGGGCTGTTATGCGGGCTTCCGGGTAAAGCGCAGATCGGAAAAGGTATGTGGGCGATGCCTGACAGAATGAAGGAAATGATGGAGCAGAAAACCGGTCATCTGAAAGCTGGGGGTAATACAGCATGGGTTCCGTCACCAACCGCAGCCACACTGCATGCCCTGCACTACCATCAATTACAGGTGAAAAGCATTCAGGAATCACTTCGCAGCAAAATCACAAACCGTAAGCAGGCATTACTGACCATTCCGCTTGCAGATCAGCAGTGGACAGCTGAAGAAATCGAACAGGAACTTGAAAACAACGCCCAGGGTCTACTTGGCTATGTCGTTCGCTGGGTTGAACACGGTATTGGCTGCTCAAAAGTGCCGGATATTCATAACGTGGGCCTTATGGAAGACCGCGCTACGCTGCGCATCTCTAGCCAGCACATCACAAACTGGCTGCAGCATGGCATTGTGACAGAACAGCAGGTCGTTCAAATGCTGGAGAAAATGGCAAAAATCGTTGACCATCAAAACGCTAACGACCCTGCCTACCAGCCAATGAGTGAAGACTTCGGAAATTCCGTTGCGTTCCAGGCAGCAAAAGAACTCATTTTCGAAGGTACAAAACAACCAAGCGGCTACACAGAACCGATTCTGCATAAAAGACGGTTAGAGTATAAAGAGAAGATGCTGGCTTTGAAGGAGTCATAAAGTTAGGGAGTAAAAATTTTATAATTAATGTATCGAGCTAAACTTATTATGAATTGCAGCGCGGATCGCAGCGGAAGGCGGCGACTCCAGCAGGAGAAGCCGGACAGGTGAGACCCCGCAGGCGCGCAGCGTTGAGGAGGCTCACCGCCGGCCCTGCGGAAAGCGTCCGCCTGGAGCTGCGATCCGCGCCAACCTAATAAGAAAAACCCATTTTCAAAAAAATTTAAATTTTCTGTTATAAAACAGTTGCAAAATAAATCACGCTGTTATATATTAATATCAATCAAAGGAAAACAAAACCATTTGGAGGGATGACAAATGCAAACTCAAATGACAGGTACAACCAACCAGGAACTGATCGAAAAGTGGGTAACCCAGCAACTGATGAATGGCAAAACAAACTGTGAAATGGACGGTACGCTATTCGTTTATGGAAATGAAGCGCATCGCCTACATCATCACCCGACAGGCGAAATTGAAATCGTACCAGAACAGATCTCAGACGTTGTTGTATTCAGAAAGCGTGAAGAGCCAATTGAACTGAATCACTGCAGAGCCTGCGGGATGGAATATGATACTTTCAAGGATGCAATTGAATGCTGTTCTGATGTAGACTAATTTTTTTGGAATGTGTGTTATATAACAAATTTAAAATAAAAGAATTGTAATAATACAAAAGGGGATGGAAGTCATGACAAACACAAACAATCAGCAGGTTGAAGAGCTAGAGCAAAACTGGCAGGGGGAGCGCTGGGAAGGGGTCCAGCGCCCTTACACTCCGGAAGATGTAATCAAACTGAGAGGGTCAGTTGTCATAGAACAGACGCTTGCAAGAATGGGTGCAGAAAGACTTTGGAAGCTGATGCATGAGGAAGATTATATTAATGCACTTGGCGCACTGACTGGAAATCAGGCAATGCAGCAAGTAAAGGCGGGTCTAAAGGCCATTTATCTGAGCGGCTGGCAGGTTGCAGCAGACGCAAACCTTTCAGGTCACATGTATCCGGATCAAAGTTTATATCCGGCAAACAGTGTGCCGCAGGTTGTCAAAAGAATTAACCAGACGCTTCAGCGTGCTGATCAGATTCAGCAGGCTGAAGGAAAGGGCGATACATACTGGTTCGCCCCAATTGTAGCAGATATGGAAGCTGGCTTTGGGGGCAACCTGAACGTATTTGAATTAACAAAAGCGATGATCGAAGCAGGAGCAGGCGGCGTTCACTTAGAAGATCAGCTTTCTTCAGAAAAGAAATGCGGACACTTGGGAGGTAAAGTACTTCTTCCAACGCAGACAGCAGTCAAAAACCTGATCTCAGCAAGACTTGCAGCAGATGTAATGGGTGTACCGACAGTGATTATTGCCCGTACTGATGCAAACGCAGCGAATCTGATTACAAGCGACGTTGATCCATACGACCATCAGTTCATTACAGGTGAACGCACACCTGAAGGATTCTTCCGTACAAATGACGGACTTGATCAGGCGATTGCAAGAGGTCTTGCATATGCACCTTATGCAGATCTGATCTGGTGTGAGACATCTGAACCGAATCTTGATGAGGCACGCAGATTTGCTGAAGCGATTCATGAGAAGTTCCCTGGCAAGCTGCTTGCTTATAACTGTTCACCTTCTTTCAACTGGAAAAAGAAGCTGGATGATGAAACGATTGAAACGTTCCAGCAGGAGCTTGGTAAAATGGGCTACAAATTCCAGTTCGTTACACTTGCAGGCTTCCATTCACTGAACTATGGCATGTTTGAACTGGCGCGTGGTTATAAAGCACGCGGAATGGGTGCTTATTCTGAACTGCAGCAGGCAGAGTTCGATGCAGAAGAGAATGGTTACACAGCAACACGTCACCAGCGGGAAGTTGGTACAGGTTACTTTGATGAGGTATCAATGGTCATCTCAGGTGGTACATCATCAACGACTGCTCTATCAGGATCTACAGAAACAGAACAATTCCAAAAAGCATAAAGAATAATAGAGGCGCCCTTATAAAGGGCGTTTCTTTTGCTATGAAAAATAAATAAGTGAGAAATTTTTGAAAACATACTTTATAAGCCTATCGGCACGCTTAACTTTTGTTTAATAGTGGTATGATAAAAGTACTATGTCAGATGGGCGGAGGTTAAAGATATGAAACAGAAATATGAAAACAACATACACCCATTTATTACGATGATGGATAGGGTATCTGACATTGTTTTAATTCTTGAAGTATTTCCAGGTCCTGAATTTATCTATGAATTTATTAATGAGCGTGGAAAAGAAATTCTTGGTCTCGATGAAAAAATTCTCGGAAACAGTTTTGCAGATATATATGATCCGGAACGGGCTAAGTATATAGAAGAAAAATATATTGAGGTATTAAATACAAAGTCTCACACGCATTTTGAGCTGATTGGAAAAGGTGGGTGGATTGGAGAGACCACACTTAATCCAATTGTAGATGAAGAGAATCAGGTAACGCACGTCTTGTCAATTACAAGAGATGTAACTGAGCGGAAAGAGCTTGAGGAAGACCTGGCGAAAACTTCAGCTGAACTAGGTCTTGTATGGGATCACGCGTCTGATGCCATCTTTTTTATGAATGAAAACGGTTCGGTTTACAGAGTGAACCGGGCTTTTGAAGAAATGCTTGGCTACCAGGAGGATGAAGTCAGGGATGTGCTGATTCCGCCTTTTTTCACAGGACATAACCAGGAGAAACACGAGGCTTTCTTAGCATCTTTATTTGGCGGTCAGGCTTTTGAAAATATGGAGCGCCAGCGCAAGTGTAAGGACGGCAGTGTCATTGAAGTCTTAGCCTCTTACCGTCCTGTGAAGTTAAATAACAGGTCTTACGCAATTGTCATGTATAAAGATATTACTCATTTAAAGAAAGTGGAAAAGCAGGCAAGAGAGCGTGAAGAACGGTTTAAATCTCTTTTTGATGCAAATCCTGATATGATTTGGGCGATTAATAAGCATGGTTGCGTGGAGAATGTAAATGCGGCTGTATACGATATTTTAGGTTATTCAAAAGAAGAAATTCTGCAGATGGATCGCCACCTGCTAGCGAATAATACTGATTGTCAGGCCCATGAGTATGGGGAAGCAATGAGAAAAACGCTTGAGGGGGAATCTGTTGAATATACAGCGGTGTTGTTTCATAAAGAAGGAAAGAAAGTAGAGTTGAAAGTCAAAACGCTTCCAATCAGAGTGAATGGGGAAACCATTGGAATCTATGAAGTCGGTCAGGATGTGACGCAGCGTAACCGGGCTGAGAGAGCATTAAAAAGAATGGCCTTCACTGACAGCCTGACGGGTCTTCCGAACCGACGCTATATTACTGAAAAAATTGATGAAACGATTGCAGCTGCAAAAGAGCATCAACAGCAGTTTGCGCTCCTTTATATTGATATGGATCACTTTAAGGAAATCAATGATACATTCGGTCACGATGCCGGAGATGATCTGCTGAAATTATTTGCAAACCGGATTCGAAGTGAGGTGGATGAAGACCAGCTTGTAGCAAGGATTGGCGGGGACGAGTTTCTGGTGCTGCTGCCACAAATTTCTGATGAGGAAAATGCTACAGGAAAAGCTGGAGAAATTTTAAATGCACTTAGCAAGCCTTACAGAATCCGCGGTCAGCAGCTCGATGTGACATCAAGTATGGGCCTCTCAATCTATCCGCTTCACGGCAAAAACAAACGTGAACTGATCAAGCAGGCAGATGAAGCATTATACAGTGCAAAAGACACCGGCAAAAATATGCTGAAGATTTTCGGAAAATAAGCACGCTTCTGTGCTTGTTTTTTTTGGGTTTTGCAAAACCGTTTGGCAGGGTATGAATAATAGAAAGAGAGGAAGTGCAAAGATGTCTGAATTACATAATGGAAAATTATATTGGCCTGAAACCGCAGAAAGGGACGTTTCATTTCCGGCATTAAAAGATGAACAGCATTGTGATGTGCTGATTATTGGTGGAGGGATGGCCGGTGCGCTTTGCGCCGAAGAATTGTCACACACACAGTTAAAGGTCGCAGTAGTGGATAAAGGCGGTGTGGGAGAAGGAAGCTCATCTGCAAACACCGGACTGCTTCAGTACTCGAATGATAAAATGCTGCATGAATTTATAGAGGAAATCGGTGAAGAGAAGGCCGTCATGTTTTATAAAATGTGCCTGGATGCGGTAGAGGAGCTGCAGAAGGTAGCTGGCACTTTACCTGGAAAAGTTGATTTTATCAGAAGGCCGAGCCTGTATTATGCATCTGACGAATCAGATATTGAAAAGCTGGAGAAAGAATATGAAGCTTTAACAACACATGGCTTTGAAGTCGAGTATTTTGATGCTGATAAAATAGAAGAGCTGTATGGGTTCAGAAAACCGGCGGCGCTTATGACGCATGGTGATGCAGAAGTTAATCCATTCCGGCTGATCAGGGCACTGTTTGAAAGTGCGCAAACGCGCGGTGTTAAGATCTATGAACATACACCGCTTGAAAGCCTCAAGACAGAGGATGGCAAGTATATGTTACAAACAACAGAAGGAAAAATCATTGCTGATCGCGTCATTTACTGTACTGGATATGAGGCGAAATCACTGGCAGACAGATTTGGCGGAGAATTGAACCGGACGTATGCGATTACGACAAATCCAGTTGAAGACCTGGAGTCGTGGATATACCGCGCGATGATCTGGGAAACAAAACGTCCTTACTTTTACATGAGAACCACTGAAGACGACAGGATTATTGCCGGCGGTCTTGATGAAGACAAAATGGACGCCGATGTTAGTGATGAAAAGCTGCGCGATCGTGGAGACCGACTGATTAATCGTATAAAAGAGCATTTCCCTGACCTCGACATCCAGGCTGAATACTTATGGTCAGCGGCTTTTGGAGAGTCAGAGGATGGACTTCCCTTTATCGGTAAGGATCCTAAGCAGGAAGGTATTTATTATTGTCTTGGATTTGGCGGGAACGGCACAGTGTACAGTAAGCTGGGTGCGAAACTGTTATGTGAGATGTTCCATGACGAACATGATCCGGAAGAAGCAGCCATTGTAGATCCGGGACGAGACTGAATAGCAAAAAGCCGGGACGCTCCCGGCTTTTTTCATTTACGCCTCAACAATTTTTACTGCTTCTTCATCAATCATCTTTTCAGCAGCAACTTCATCATCAACCTTCGAAGGTCTCAAGCCAATCACTGTCACCATCATCAGAAAGACTGAGGAGACTAAAATAATCAGCACCGGCGAAGTCACGTCATACAAAAATCCGAATAGGAGCAGCCCAATTGGTGAGATCCCTGAAGCAACCATTTCGAGCAGTCCGAACACTCTTCCGCGGTAATGCTCCGGTGTGGTCTTTTGCATCAGAACCATAATTGGCGTATTGATCATCATCAGATTTCCACCAAACAAAAAGCCGAGCACCATATAGTAGATAATAAATCCTGGAGAACCCATTGGGACCAGCATTGGAAGTGCAAGCAATGCGAATAGAATACCGATATTCAGCATACCAAACCGCATCGTGCGAATCGGCTTTGTGAATTCTTTTCGTGTAGAAATATAAATAGAAAGAACCAGTGTGCCAACGCCAAACATGGCTTCGATCAACCCGAACTGATCAGAGGTAGCACCAAGTATTTCAATCGTAATATAGGGCAGTCCGACGACTGATGCCATAAAGAAGAAGTTAACCCAAAGCGCTACCAGCATAATCGGCAGCAGAACACGATGCCTTTTTACATAAGAAGCTCCTGCCTTTAGGCTGGCCATCATCGGCTCATCGTTTTTAGTATGTTCATCAGTTGATTGTCTTTTATAAAGAGAGAAATCGATATTGATTTCGCAGATCAGCGCAGTTCCATATGCCAGAGCATGAATGAGAAAGAACGCTTCAACCGAAAGGAATCCATACATCAGACCTCCCAGTACAGGACCCAAAATAGCGGCAAGTGAGTTAGACGATTGAGTTAATGAAATTGCACGCTGAATACGCGCTTCATCAATAAAGCTGGCAATTGAAGCCGTCAGTCCAATTCCTGCGAACGTTGAAAAAATGGCGAGCAATACAGCTGTAAGATAAATGATTGGCAGATTTAATCCAAAGGAGAGCGTATAGAAAAATACCAGCAGCATCGTTGCACTCATCAAAGCGTGTGCGATCACAACGACCCGCTTCCGTGGCAGTCGATCCACTATATGACCGGCAATAGGCGAGAGAATAATTCTTGGAACCATTGAACATAAAACTGTTAAAGCAAAACTTGAAGCAGAGCCGGTTAATGTTAAGACAAAGAAGCTGATTCCAAACATATAAATGTGAGCACCAATTGTGCCAATGAACTCACCGCCTGTAAAGAAAAACAAATTCCGTGTGGCTTTTTGCAGTCGCTGCTGGTCGGTCATGCAAACCCCTCTTTCTAAAAGTTTAATTTAATTAAACAAATCATAACACGCTTTTTCTTTGTAATCAACAGAAAAGTTTAATATAATTAAACAAAAAGATCGTAGAGGGTGAACAGCATGGGCAGTCTGGGTGAACGTATAAGGAAATTACGCAAAGAAAAAAAGATGACGCTTGTAGATGTTGCAGGAGATGCAATGTCTAAAGGGATGCTGAGCCTGATCGAAAACAGCCGGTCAAACCCTTCTATGGAAAGCCTTCAGCATATTGCCAGTCAGCTTGGTGTGAATGTGCAGCTGCTGTTGGCAGAAGAGTCGAGTGAAGAGATGAAGCAGAAGCTGGTTGAAATAGAAGAGGCTAGGCAAAATCTAAACAATGCAGGATCTTTAAAAGAATATAATCAGAAAGCTGAATGGATTAAAAATGAATTAAATGTAATTTTAAAAGAAGAGCTTCCCAAAACATATGAAACCGGACGTTTTTATGAAATAGCCGGTATCACATATTTAAATGATGAAAAGCATGAGCAAGCAATAAATTATTTAACAAAAGCGATTGAATACTATCAGTCGCTCTCCCTCAATCATGAAATATATAAAGTCCAACTGAGAATGGTATTGAATACTTTTATTACGCATGATTATCAAAGTGCATTAAAAGAATTAATGAGTTACAAGAATCAATACAGGTCGCGTGAACTGGTATCGGACCCACTTGTACAGATTGAATCTGATCATCTAGAAGCTTTATTATTGTATTCAGTCGGAAGATATAAAGAAGGAACTGAAAAATTAGATGAGATTATTGCGTTTTCAAAACGTAAAAATATCTATTACTTAATGGATGATATCTATCGTTTGGCATCATTTAACGCACTAATGAATGGTGATGATGAGAAAAGGCGTTATACACTAATGAAATCTAGACAGTTTGCGGATTTTACAGAAAGAGCAGATCGGATTGTAAGTAGTATTTTCTTGGAAATTCACTATGAAAACGAATATTTAAAGAATCATGATAAAGCGTTACAAATGATAAAAGATATTAAAAACGACAAAATGTTTGGCTCAATGGAGGATAGTGGATACGTCAATCTGGAGCGGGCAAGAGCATATATAGGTCTTGGGGATAGTGATAAAGCTTATGAAGAGCTAAAAGGATTTGAATTCCCAATATTCGCCCACCACCCATTCGACATCTCCATGCTTGCCACTGCAGATGCCTATATGGCACTCTGCCTCATTGAAAAAGGAGACCCTGAAACAGCAATGATTCATGCGGATCAGGCAAAAGCAAGAGTGGCTGGTTTGCCGGAAACACCGTACCATCATTTTATTCAGGAAACATGGGAAAAAACCAAAGCAAATTTGGATAACAGATCATAAGAAGATTATGATTTAATATAGCGGGAATACAGGCAGAGGGCGCTGTTACGGTTTATACAGTGCGCCTCTGCTTTAAAATTGTGGGAAAATAGTGAATTGGTCATGTGGCTGTCATTTAACGTAGAAATTTAAAACGTGATATTTATAGGGTTTAAGTGTATAATTACCTATGTAAATGAGAGAAATATACGTGACATATGAAGGGTGTAGAGAATGTATCTTACAACAAAAGAATTAGCAGCCTATCTGGATGTGTCTGAGCAGTTTATTATACAGCTGATTTATGAAAATAAAATTAAAGCTGTTCATGACGGACAGCAGTATCTGATTAATAAAGAGCAATTTAACCATCATTTAAAACAGATGGAAAAGGTAAAGGAACTCATTGAAGAGTGGAAGAATGAGCCGATTCCGGAGAGTTATGATGTAAAAGATGAAGATTGAGAGAAACGGAGGTGTCCAGATGATTTCTTTTACAAGAGAGCTCAAAAGTCAGTTAGAATCAGCAGATCTGAATCAGATATGGCCGGACTTTAAGCTGACTGCTTACGCGCTTTATAACTTGGAGTATGTGTATTTATTCAATCATCCGATTTGTCAGGGCAAGGATGAACCGCTTATTTTTGAATGGGATAAGCGCTTTGTCGGTAATACGCTGATTTTATTTAAAGATGTTCCAACAGCGATTGTTAATGTTGAAAAGCCGGGATCTTTTGAGGGGAACTATGCCACTTTAGTGCATGAACTTTTTCACGGTTACCAGACGTTAATGGATGAGAAGCGTTTTCCTGATGAACTACTGGGTGTTCAGTACCCGCTTCTTGAAGAGAATATCAGCCTCCGTTTAGAAGAACGGACAGTGCTGCGTGCAGCGATTGATGCCATTTCAGAACATGACAGACTTGCTCAGTTAAAACGTTTTGTCGTATTGAGAGAACAACGAAGAGAACTGCTTGGTGAATCACTTCATTATGAGAATCTCATTGAGACAATTGAAGGGCCTGCCTGGTACGCTGAAATGAAGGCGTATGCATCGCTTCACGAGGGAATTGATGTAGAAGGCTGTTATAAGGAAAAGCTACTTCAGCATGAAGAGGCTGAACTGCATTTAAGAAAGAGCTGCTATAGTTCAGGGCTTGCGCTGTGTCTGCTGCTTGATGAATTGTATCCTGAATGGAAGCACCAATACTTCCATGAAGAATATACGCTATATGAATGTATTAAAGAAAAAACAGGTCTGTGCGACGGAAATAGTTCACAGTGTGAATACAGCATGCAAAGGGAAGCGTCGAGAATTTACCGTATGGTGCAGGAGTCAAGATTGAAAACGATCCAGTCATTTTCAAATTATGATGGCTATCAGCTTACCATTGAAGGGCCGATGAGAGCGGTATTCTTTGACCCGATGAATATGGTGAATATAGATCATCAGCTATTGCATCAGTATTTTGTCACGATGCAGATCCAGGAGCAGGAATACTTGATTAATCAGCCGGCCCTGACGCATTACTCTGAATCTATTTTACACGCGGATAAGCTGCAGCTGAATTTAACGGAAAAGCCCCTTGTCAGAAATAGAACAATCAATATACCTGGAATTGGTGATTTTCATGGGGATATGGTTGAAGATGGGAAGAAGCTAACGCTGATGTTAGCTAATTGAAAAAAGCTGCCGGTCCAATGTGGTCCGGCAACTTTTGTATGACATTAATCCTCTGCAGCATCCTTTTTCACAAACTCATGCCCACCTACATACTTGTAATCATCCGGGTGCCCAAATGAATCCGGCAGTTCATCCAAATATTCATTCGCATCATCAACAGGCGCATAGCCAAGAGGATTATCAGGATCTACTGTAAAGAAGCTCTGCTTATTGTTAGAAATTCCATAAATCGTGACAACCTCATTGATATTAGCTGTAATTGATTTTTGCACAAGCTGTGTCAGGTCTGCGTAGCTGAGCCAGATCATCAGGTGCTCTCTTGAATCCGGCTTTTCCACACAGCCGCATATCCGCAGGTTCACAACCTCCATTTCGAACTTATCATGATACAGCTTACCAAGGTCTTCATTATAGACTTTACTCAGACCATAAAACGTGTCTGGACGGGTTTCAGTCGTTGTATCATAAGGCGCGCCGTCTGAAGGAAGAAAGCCGACTGCGTGAATACTGCTTGCATAGACGACCCTTTTTACACCGTGCTGTCTTGCCGCTTCGTAAATGTGGTATGTGCCCCTGATATTTGCATCCAGAATCTCTTCAAATTCATTTTCCACAGGCAGCCCGCCAAAATGCAGAATTGTTTCTATATCATATTCCTTAAAAATCCCTTCGATCGCTTCGTAATCGTTCAGGTCCGCTTCTATAAACGGCAGCTCCTCCGGCAGTTCATCAGACGTTGAACGGTTTGTTAGTACTAATTCAAAATCATCTTTCAGCGCATGAGCCAACACAGTCCCAAGTCCACCTGAAGCACCCGTTAATAATACTTTACCCATTTCATCTCACTGCCTTTCTGTATCAAGTCATGCTTGTACCTTTCCCTTTTTAAAGCGTTACAATCCGAATTTTAAAAAAATATTACTTGTAAGCGTTCCCAATTTAAATATTCAGCAAATAAGGGTGACACGGTGACGGGAACCTTGTATACTTGTCATTAAAATCTTTCTAGAAAATACAAGTGTTTTTATAGAAAAGACATTTGTCTTTTGACTTTAATAGAAATACAGTTGCAAAATATTAATCAGAAGTTTTATTAAAACCATTATTGTATCTGCACAGCTGATGATAGAAGCGTAAGGGGGCGACTCCTGCGGCAGGAAGGGACAGGTGAGACAGTGCATGGCGAAGCCTGCTGGCTCACCGCCCGGCCGCGGAAAGCGTCCCCCTGCAGCGGAGATCATCAGCCAATATAACAGAGCTAAAAAAAGGAGTTTTGCCTTCATGAAAGTAGTAAAATTTGGTGGCAGTTCAGTCGCAAGTGCCACTCAGTATAAAAAAGTCGCCTCTATCTTAGCAGCAGACCCTGAGCGTAAAGCAGTCATTGTCTCAACGCCTGGTAAACGCCATGAAGGAGATACAAAAACAACTGATTTACTCATTCGTCTTGCTGAAAGTGTAGGGGAGCGGGATTTTGATGAATCTGCTTTTCAGGCAGTTTTGAAAAGATATCAGGACATTATCGATGAGTTAGAGCTTGATTCATCTTTAATGACAGAAGTGGAAGGGCATCTTCATGAAGTCATTTCAATGTACAGGCATTCTAAGGATCGTCTGCTTGATGGATTAAAGGCGAGCGGGGAAGATCTGAACGCTAAAGTGATGGCTGCTTACTTAACATCGCTTGGCAGAAAAGCAACTTATATTTCGCCGAAAAGAGCAGGTATGATTGTAACGGATGAACCGGGTAACGCGCAGATTCTGCCGGAATCCTACCCTGAGATTGCAAAACTGAGAGATATTGAGGGAGTGCTTGTAATACCGGGATTCTTTGGATATTCATATGAAGGAAATATCGTTACGTTCCCGCGTGGCGGCTCTGATATCACAGGGTCCATCATTGCAGCCGGACTCGACGTAACAGAATATGAGAACTTCACTGATGTGGATTCAATTTACTGCGTCAGCCCGAAAATGGTCGACCAGCCACGAGAACTAAAAGAGCTGACGTACCGCGAAATGCGGGAGCTCGCATACTCAGGCTTCTCCGTTTTTCATGATGAAGCCCTGCAGCCCGTTGTTCATAAAAAAATTCCGGTTTGCGTAAAAAATACAAACCGGCCTGAAGCAAAAGGGACAAGGATCGTTGCCAGCCGTGAACTAGACGGACATCCTGTGATCGGGATTGCCAGCGATGAAGGGTTCTGCAGCATTAATATGACAAAATATCTGATGAACAGAGAGCTCGGTTTCGGCCGTAGGCTGCTGGAGATTTTAGAAGATGAGGGTGTGTCATATGAACATACGCCATCAGGAATTGACAACATGTCTGTGATTTTACGTTCTCATCAGCTTTACAATGGACAGGAAGCTCGCGTGTTAAATCGCATTCGCGAAGAACTTCAGGTTGAGGAGCTTTATGTAGAGCGTGATCTTGCAATGATCATGGTCGTAGGGGAAGGCATGAACCAGACAATCGGAATCGCCTCAAAAGCCACGCAGGCACTCGCTCAGGCAGGCGCCAATATCAAGATGATCAACCAGGGATCAAGCGAGGTCAGCATGATGTTTGGTGTAAATGTGGCAGACGTTGAAAAAGCAGTACGGAGTTTGTATCATATCTATTTTCCGGCAGAGGTTGGGCAGAAGGCATAACGATCGATAGGTTCGACGCTTAACAGCACATCTTCGCTTTATACAAAAAAGACTGCTACTGATAAAATAATAAAAAGGAAACTGATGCCCAACTAAACGGCATCAGTTTCCTTTTTTGAATGTAATAAATGGTTAATGCTTAGGTTCATTGGAGCGGAAGGTGGGGACTCCAGGGCGATAAAGCGGGATAGCTGAGATCCCGCAGGCGAAGCCGAGCGATAAAGATTGGACCATAAAACGGTCCTCCGCCCGGAAAGCCTCCACCTGTAGCGGAAATGAACCGGTCTCTTTTAAACAAGCCTATTCAGCCGGCAAAGCCCAAACCGACACACTGCCTGCCTGAACTGGGAATATCCCATATCCTTCATCATCAATCACAACAGGCTCATCAATCGAATTCGTATAATCCGTCCACTCTTCGCCTGCGCGATGTTCACCGACAAACATTCTCTTTTCACCCTCATCACCCACAGTTACAACGACTGCACAGCCTGAACCTTCAATTTCTTCAACACCATGTCTGACCCAGCCAATTGTAGCAGGATGATCGAAATAATCGTCCTGCTCACCATAAGCACGGTGATAGCGCGCGTAAATCAACGGATCAATCGCCTCACGTTTATCCTCAATCGGATCTTCTCCATCAATACCGAAGTAATCCCCGTAAAATACGCAAGGATAGCCATCTGCTCGAAGCAGCACAAGTGCATAGGCACTCTGCTTAAACCAATCCTGTACCCACGATTCAAGTGACTCACCAGGCTGAGAATCATGGTTATCAACAAACGTTACAGCATTCATCGGAAATTCTCCGACAAGTGTTCCTTCAAAAAGAGTTGAAAGGTCAGCATCACGGCCCTCTTCTGATATGCGATGAAGCTTATAGTGAAGCTGGACATCGAATAAATCAAGTTGATAATCCGTCGCCTCAAGGAAGTCCCCACAGGCTTCAATATCCTCATTCCAGTATTCGCCGACCATATAAAAGTTACCATCACGATGCTCTTTTACCTGTCTGATAAATTCATCGATAAAATCATGACTGATATGCTTGATCGCATCCAGGCGGTAGCCGTCTGCATCAAGCATATCTGACATCCATTTACCCCAGTTAATCATCTCATCACGGACTTCAGGGTGATTGTAATCTATATTTGCAAACATCAGGTAATCATAATTGCCAAATTCATCATCTACCTGATCATTCCAGTCTTTCCCCTCACCGACAATTTTGAAAAACCCTGTTCTTTCTTCACGGGCATCATAATCTGTGCCGTTAAAATGGTCAAAGTTCCATTGGAAGTCTGAATATTTTCCGTCACGTCCAGGAAAAGTAAACTTCGTCCAGGCCTCGATCTCAAATGGTTCAGAGATTTCTTCAAGACGGTTTTCAGCGTCTACTTCAATGACCTGAAATGTTTCTTTTTCATCGGCACCGGCCTTGTGATTCATCACGACATCTACATAGACCTGAATGCCGTTTTCATGGCAGGCCGCAATCGCTTCATGGAGCTCATCTTTTGTACCGTATTTTGTTCTGACGTCACCTTTTTGATCAAATTCTCCAAGATCATAGAGGTCGTATACGCCATAGCCGGTATCATCGGGTGATTCACCTTTTGTAACAGGAGGAATCCAGACTGCATCAATTCCGCTTGCTTTTAGTTCGGGTGCTGCGTCTCTCAGTCTTTTCCAGTGGTCGCCGTCTGCAGCGACATGCCACTCGAAGAATTGAAGCATTGTATGATTTCTTTCCATGTAAATTCCTCCTCGAAATATAAAAAGTAATCTATAACGCAAAACCTTTCCGTGTGGGACGGAGACTCCAAGGTTTCGCTGGGTTGAACATTTTCATTTAAAAGAAATCTTAATAGAGTGATTATAGAGCAATCTTAGTAATCAGACAATTTTGAATCCATTTTGTTTCGTATATCGAAAATAGTTGTGGCACTATTTTTTGGTTGCTGTAAAATAATAGTTACATATTTCACAAGGGAGTACGGATGATGTTAAAAAGATTCTTTTCTTACTATAAGCCACATAAAAAGCTTTTTATAGCGGATTTCAGCTGTGCGGTTGTTGTCGGGATTCTGGAGCTAGGCTTTCCATTGGCAGTGTCATGGTTTATTGACACGCTGCTGCCTGAAGGGAACTGGCAAGCCATTACGCTGGTCAGCTTTTTGCTCCTGTTTCTCTATCTCTCAAGTACCTCTCTTCAGTACGTTGTAAACTACTGGGGTCATAAGCTTGGGATTAATATTGAGACAGATATGCGTCAGGAGCTGTTTGAGCACGTTCAGCGGCAATCTTTTTCATTCTTTGATAATACAAAGACCGGTCATATTATGAGCCGGATTACGAATGATCTGTTTGATATCGGGGAAATGGCGCATCACGGGCCTGAGGATTTATTTATTGCCGTGATGACATTTATCGGTGCGTTCTGGATTATGCTGACAATCAATGTGAAGCTTGCACTGATCGCGATCATTGTTGTGCCGTTTCTGATCTGGCTGATTACATATGCCAATATCAGGATGAATACAGCCTGGAAGATGATGTACAGCAATATTGCTGAGGTAAACGCCAGGGTGGAGGACAGCGTATCAGGCGCACGCGTCGTTCAGTCATTTACAAATGAAAAGCATGAAATTAAACGTTTTACGACTGATAACAGGCACTATCGCCAGTCTAAAGTCGGTGCTTATAAAGTCATGGCGTTCAGCCTGTCAGGTATGTATATCATGACGCGTCTGATTGTACTCGTTGTACTCGTATTCGGCGCGTATCTCAGCCTGAATAATGAGCTGTCGTACGGAGAGCTGGTTGCATTTGTTTTATACATTAATGTGCTTTTTAAACCGATTGATAAAATCAGTGCACTGCTTGAAATGTATCCAAAAGGTATGGCCGGGTTCAAACGTTTTACAGATTTACTCGACCAGGCTCCGGTGATTACCAATCGTCCGGGTGCAAAAGAGGTTGATCATTTAGAAGGGGAGATTGAATTTGACCGCGTGTCTTTTAGCTATGATGATCAAAAGGGCGTACTAAGTGATATTTCCCTCAAGCTGAACCGCGGGGAGACTGTTGCGTTTGTAGGGCCGTCCGGTGCAGGGAAAACAACGATCTGTTCACTGATTCCAAGGTTTTATGATGTAAAAGAAGGTGCGATCAGGATTGATGGGATGGATATCCGTGATGTGACAAAGGAGTCGCTCAGAAGTCAGATTGGAATCGTACAGCAGGATGTCTTCCTTTTCACAGGAACACTTCGTGAAAATATTGCTTATGGCAGACTTGATGCCACTGATGAAGAAATTCAGGAAGCTGCGCGAAAAGCAAATCTGGAGTCAGTAGTGGACGGTCTGCCGCTCGGCTACAATACGCAGATTGGTGAGCGTGGCTTAAAGCTGTCAGGCGGTCAGAAGCAGCGGATAGCCATCGCGAGAATGTTTTTAAAGAATCCATCTATTCTGATCCTGGACGAAGCAACTTCAGCACTTGATACAGAAACGGAAGCGATGATTCAGGGTGCAATTGAAGAGCTTGCAAAAGGCCGCACGACGCTTGTGATCGCACACAGACTGGCGACGATCAGAAAAGCGGACCGCGTTGTCGTGGTGACAGAAGAGGGGATTGCAGAAGATGGTACCCATGCAGAACTGCTTGAGCAGGATGGGATTTTTGCGAATTTGCACCGGGTTCAGTATGAGCAGGTTTGATAGGGCGTGGTGGTTCGGCGGGAAATAATGAATGTTCAACGGGAAATGGCAGGCGTTCGACGTAAAAGTAACGATGTTCGACGCTCAGATACTCATGTTCGACGCAAAAACCGCCATGTTCGCCACTTCATGTCATTTGACCTATCCCACTAACGCTGCCCGGACGCCGAACCTTATCAAAAAACCAGCTGTTGCCCCCGCAACAGCTGGTTTTTCACTTAAAAATGAGGCTTCAAAATCCCTCTCAGCACATCTGCACTGTGAGCAAATTGCTCTTTTTCCTTATCACTTAAATTCAATTCAATGACCTCGCGCAGCCCGCCCCGGTTGATCACAGCGGGAACTCCGATATACACATCTTCCTCGCCATATTCACCTTCCATCAGTGCAGATACAGTCAGAATGCTGTTTTCATTATGAAGAATGGCTCTTGTAATCCGCACCAGTCCCATCGCAATACCATAATAGGTCGCGCCTTTACTATTAATGATCTGGTAGGCGGCATCACGGACTTTGACGAAAATATCATCAAGATCCTCCTGCGTATATTCAGGGTACTTTTTAATCATATCAAGCACTGCTACGCCGCCGACATCGACTGAACTGTAGACCGGAAGCTCACTGTCACCATGTTCGCCGATAATGTAGCCGTGAACGTTCTGCGGAGCGACCTGGAAATACTCGCCGAGCAGGTAACGGAAACGTGCTGTATCTAAAATGGTACCGGAGCCAATCACGCGCTCTTTTGGAAATCCGCTGTACTTCCATACAGCATATGTTAAGACGTCTACAGGATTTGTCGCGACAAGGAAGATTCCATCAAATCCACTGCCGACAACCTGTGTGACGATTGAATGGAAGATTTTCAGGTTCTTTTCAACCAGCTGCAAGCGTGTTTCCCCGGGCTTCTGGTTCGCACCCGCACAAATGACAACGAGATCAACATCTTTACAATTTTCATATGTTCCGAATGAAATGTTTAATGATTGCTGAGCGAAGACTTTCCCGTGATTCAGATCGAGTACGTCACCTTTCGCTTTATCTTCATTGAGGTCAATCATGATCAGCTCATCAGCAACGCCCTGATTTAACAGTCCAAATGCATAACTTGAGCCGACAAAGCCTGTTCCAATCAATGCAACGCGATTTCCTTTTACCATTTTCACAACACACCTTTTCAATTAGAATGATGTTCTGGTTTTATTATAAGCGATATTAAAGTTGGCTGTTGATTGTAGCTCCAGGGGGACGCTTTCCGCAGGGTCGGCGGTAAGCCTCCTCGTGCTTCGCACTGCGGGGTCTTACCTGTCCGACTTCTCCTGCTGGAGTCGCCCCCTTCCGCTACAATCACCAGTTGTGCAGAAACAAAAATGATTTTTAGTACATCTTTATTATAAGTCATAAAAAATATATTGTGAATAGTTTCACAATATATTTTTCCGTTAAACCTATACTTAAATCTCACATACTCCAGCAGATATCCTGCAAACAAACCCCTGCTCCTTCATTAGGAAACAGGGGTTTATAACTTATTTCAGTTTTCCATCTTTCAGTAGTACGATACTGCTCAATCCATCAACTTCTATACTCTTACCTTTCTCCACCGACAATACTTCAGTGCCAGCTTCTTCACTGTTCACAAGTACTTTCCAAGGTCCTTTACCAGGCAGGGAAACTGAAACGGCTTCCTTGTTTGCGTTATGCACGACAAACAGGTGACGGTTCTTTTTCTCCTGGAGTGTATAAGCAATTGTATTAGCAGGGGATGCAGCGAATGTCAGGCGCTCATCAATTTCATCTGCATTTGTCAGTCTGAATGCATCATATTTTTGACGAAGGTCAATTAAGCCTGCCATGTATTCTACTTCATCGTTAAATGCAGCGCGTCGTTCCCAGTCCATCTGATTCACGCTGTCAGGTGACTGATAGCTGTTATGGTCGCCACCTTTTGTGCGCATGAATTCCTGTCCTGCATGGATAAATGAGATTCCCTGAGACGTCAGCACGATTGAAGAACCAAGCTTGTGCATCGACTTCATTTCCTCAAGTGATGCATCAGGATTTGTTTTCTCAAGCTTATCCCACAGCGTCAGATTGTCGTGTGCTTCAACGTATTGGACGACCTGATCAGGATCACGGTAAGTCGCGAAGCTGTCGTCATATGCAAGTCCGCCTGCTACACTCTGTCGCATGATGTCTTCCATACCTTGTTTACCATTTATAAAGCCTGGATCAGTATCTTCCCAAACACTGCCTTTTGCACCGTCACGCATTGTGTCGTTGAAGTGCGCAACGCGTTCCATATCTTCAGCATTTTTCTGGTTAGCTTTCAGCTCAGCATCAAGTGGCGTATTCAGATCCCAGCCTTCTCCAAGGACAATAATAGATGGATCAATTTCATCTAATGCTTCGCGTACTTCATTCATTGTATCTGTGTCATGAATACCCATTAAGTCAAAACGGAAGCCGTCCATATCGTATTCTTCAGCCCAGTATGAAACGGAATCCACGATAAATTTCTGCATCATTTTACGTTCAGAAGCTGTATCATTTCCAACGCCAGTCCCATTTGCAAGGGAACCATCCTCGTTGTAACGGAAGTAGTAGCCAGGTACAAGCTGGTGGAAGTTTGATTCATTTACAGCGTACATATGGTTGTATACCACATCCATAATGACACCCAGATCTTCTTCATGAAGTGTGTGAATCATTTCTTTCAGCTCTTCTACTCTGACTTCAGGGTCATAAGGGTCAGTTGAGTATGAACCTTCCGGCGTATTATAGTTTTTCGGATCATATCCCCAGTTGAATTGTGGTGTATCAAGATTCGTTTCATCTACTGTACGATAGTCATAGATTGGCAGGAACTGAACGTGAGACACACCAAGGTTTAAAATGTGGTCAAGTCCGGTTGCATAGCCTTCAGGACCAGTTGAACCTTTTTCAGTCACACCAAGGTATTTTCCTTTGTTTTCAATCCCGCTTTCAGGCTGAATCGAAAGGTCTCTGACATGCAGCTCATAGATCGTCGCATCTTCAGGGTTTTCACCCTTTGAGAATGTCTCCCAGCCGTCAGGGTTTGTGCGGTCAAGATCAAGGACTGCACCTTTATCACCATTTACAGAAGTGGAGCGCACATAAGGGTCAACTGCTTCACGCCACTCATCACCGATTTTTACTTTATAAGTATAAAGCTGGTTGTGAAGGTCGCCTTCAACTGCTGCTGTCCACGTTCCTTTTTCAGCAGCATCCATTACAATTTCTTCGCCTTCAACAGCATCCCAACTATCATAAAGAACAAGCCGAGCTTCGCTTGCAGTAGGTGCCCAGAGGCGGAAATCGGTTTTTTCCTCAGTATACGTATTCCCTAAATCATCGCCATCATAAAAGTACATCTCGTCAAATGATTCTGAACGGATTACTTTACCAACCTGAACAGTTGCGTCACCGAAAAAGTCCGTTTGAATCGTATACGTCTGTGTCAGATCAATATCTTCTACTGTTTCGATCGTCACTTTGTTCGTCAAAGGATCTGTGCCTTCAAAAGGACGAATATCTGCAATTGTCAGTCCATTTAACGTAATGCCTGGATCTTCAGATGAAGTGTCGATTGGCAGGTTAGTCGTTAACGTAATTTCATTTACTTCATCAATTGTTGCGCTCACAATGCGTGGTGTTGAATCAATATATTTTGAATCATAGTAAATCCCTTTATCACTTTGAACGATCCAGACCTCAGCTGTACCGTCTTCATTAAGTTTCGTAATATAGCGGTCGCCAAATTCCTGATCAGCCCAGGCATTATCACCTTCTGTTTTCTTTACGATAAAGCCGACTTTATTAAACAATTTATCGCTTGAAACCGTGAAGTCTGCAGTTAATCCAAACTCATCCTCACTTGTAAACTGGATTTCCTGACCATCGCCATTTTCAGGCCATGACCAAAGGTTCCACCCTTCGTAATTGCCATCAAAACGGTAATAGTGAAGTGTTACGTCAACTTCATTGAATGCAGGGAACTCACGATATTCACCGTCCGGTGGGGAAGTGTAGACTGTGTCATCACCGGATTTAATCCAGACCTCAGCAACGCCTGCTTCAGTCTCAGCCCAGCGGTCACCGCCGTCCTTTTCCCAGGTATCAGTTCTGACAATGAAGCCAATTCGATCATGTGACCCTTCAAGATCAACAGTCGCGATCTTTCCAAAGTCATCTTCACCTGTAAATTCGTGTACCTGACCTTCGCCGCCTTCAGGCCATACCCACAGATTCCAGTCCTGTGTGGCATCAGGTGCTTCCTCATAATGAACAATTAGTGTTGAATATGTATTGCTTTCTGCTTGTGCCGTATGGTTGGCAAACGGTTGCACAACCGGCAATAAAGAAACGATTAATAAAAATGATAACCATCCTGCAAGAAACTTTTTACGATTCACATTCATTCCTCCTTATATTTGGTATGATTAGGATTATAAGGTGAGAATAGTCTGATTGAAAGCGTTTGCACAAAAGTTGCACAAAACAAATCCATTGGACTAGTGAACAAATTGTGACTATATGTTCTGAAAGATCAGAAAACGGGAGTATTTTCATAGGAGGTTTTCAAGTATGAAGGTGATCGGTTATTTTCTGTTTGGTCTAATGATTGCGACTACGATCTTTTTGATTGCAGGTCCGATTGTAGGAGGGGTCATTGCATTTGCACTTCTTTTCACAATTCAGCTGGCCAAACCGTTTGAAGAAAAGCCTGCTAAAAACCGTGTGGCTGAGGCATATGAGAAATATTTAGAAGAAAGAGAAACCGGATCATAAGGCGATCCGGTTTTTTGGTGGAAATATGGCTGCAGGATGAAGGAAGTCCCAACTTCAGCAGTAAGACTTCCTTCAAATCACCTTGCTACCAGCCTTCATGAAGTCCCTGAACCGTTTTAATAAATTCCTTTGTCGCATATGGCATATATCGATTTTTGGCTGAAATAATTCCAAGCACCCATGGAAAAGGCTTAGACAGATTCACCATTCTCACATCCGGATCCATCACGCGGCGTCCAATCTGTTCAGGCATTAACGTCACGCCAAGATTTTTTGATACCATCCCCACAATAAAATCCCACTGAGAGCTTTCGTAAGCAATCTGCGGTGTAAAACCTTCTTCAATGCAGACTTCAATTGTACGGCTGTTCAGTGTGAATTCTTTACTTAACAGCAAAAAGGGATCCTTTTTCAACTCAATCAGGTCAATGACATCTCTTTTGGCAAGCGGGTGAGACTTATGGACAAGCAATTTAATTTCCTGATGAACGAACTCAATTGAATCAAATTTGTTCTCATCAACCGGCAATAGAACGAAGCCAAGGTCCACTTCTCCTTCGAGGACTTTTTCCTCCACACGCTGTGCACCAACCTCTGTCAGAGAGATTGTTACATCGGGAAACTGCTGCTGAAATTCAGCAATGATGCGTGGGAAAAATAGTGTACTGATGACAGGGGGTAAACCGATTGTAATGCGTCCTTTTTTAACATTCATCGTGTCATAGAGGGAAATGGATAGATCTTCTATACTGTTAACAACTTTCTGGGCCTGTTCAAATACAATTTCTCCTGCGTCTGTTAACGCAATTCTTTTCGCAGAACGGTCAATTAACGTCACCTCTAATTCCTCTTCCAGATTCTTCACCATTTTACTTAAGGTCGGCTGTGTAACATGCAGCGTCTGAGCTGCTTTTGTATAGCTTCTTTGTCTGGCTACTTCTATAAAATATTGCAGCTGTCTAATATCCACTTCGCACGCTCCTATAACTTTTATCTATCGTTATTATAATTATTATTCATTTTACCTATCAAAAAGATCAAGGTAAACTGAAAAACGTAAATCAGTCAAAATTTTGCCACAATTGAAGTGGTTTTATTTTTTAAGTGAAAAGTAAGCGTTTACAAGAAGGGGTGGTTTTGTTGAAGACGGTGTATCAGAGTTTTGAGGAAGCGGTGAAAGATGTTCAGGATGGAGCAGTCATCATGGTGGGAGGCTTCGGATTAGTTGGTATTCCTGAAAATTTAATTCTTGCGCTTGAGAAATCGGGTGTGAAGGATTTAACGGTGATTTCGAATAACTGCGGAGTCGATGACTGGGGACTTGGCAGGCTATTAAAAAATAAGCAGATTAAAAAGATGATTGGTTCCTATGTTGGTGAGAATAAAGAATTTGAGAGGCAGGTACTTGCTGGTGAACTTGAAGTTGAGCTGACACCACAGGGTACACTTGCTGAGAAGATCCGCGCAGGCGGTGCCGGCATTCCGGCATTCTTTACACCTGCGGGAGTGGGCACGCCGGTAGCAGAAGGTAAAGAAGTCCGTTCCTTCAACGGAAAAGAATATGTCCTCGAAGAAGCCCTGACAGCAGATTTCAGTTTTGTCAGAGCGCTAAGAGGCGATAAGGCAGGAAACCTCGTTTATAACAAAACGGCACGGAATTTCAACCCGATGATTGCAGCTGCCGGACGTATCACGGTAGCTGAAGTAGAAGAGATCACAGAGATCGGGGAGATTGATTCTGATGCGGTACATACGCCGGGCATATACGTTCAGGGATTAATTCAGGGAAAACAAGAAAAACGAATTGAGCGTGTGACAACGAGATAAGGAGGAAGCGGGATGGCAGTTGAACTTGATAAAAAAGTAGTGAGAGAAAAAATTGCAAAGCGTGCTGAAAAAGAGATTCAGGATGGATTTTACGTGAATCTTGGCATTGGGATGCCGACGCTGATTGCAAATCATATATCCGATAACAAACAGGTGGTACTTCAGTCTGAAAACGGTCTGCTTGGGATCGGCGCATACCCGACAGAAGCAGAACTTGATCCGGATCTGATTAATGCAGGTAAAGAAACGGTTACAGCGATCAGCGGTGCATCTTATTTTGATAGTGCCGAGTCCTTTGCGATGATCCGTGGTGGCCATATTGATATCGCCATTCTCGGCGGTATGGAGGTTGCTGAAAACGGGGATCTCGCTAACTGGATGATTCCGGGGAAAATGATTAAAGGCATGGGTGGCGCGATGGATCTTGTGCATGGTGCGAAAAAGACAGTCGTGATCATGGAGCATGTCAATCGCGCAGGCGAGTCTAAAGTGCTGAAGTCATGTACGCTCCCGCTCACTGGAAAAGGGGTCGTCAATCGCCTGATTACAGATCGTGCAGTGATCGATGTAACAGACAATGGATTGATTTTACTTGAAACAGCAGAAGGATGGACTGCAGACGAAGTAAAAGCATGTACAGAAGCATCGCTTACACTTCATGAGTCATTTAAAGAAGGGTCATTCTAAAGTTTAGGGGGATGGAAAATGCTTAGTATGATTGGATTGATCGTTGGGCTAACGCTGCTCATAGTGTTCACGATGAGGGGAATGAACCTGCTTGTTGCAGCGCCGCTATGTGCGCTGTTCGTTGCGGTTATGAGTGGACTGCCGCTGTTTCCACAGATGGTAGCAGAAGGAGAAATTAACTTTTTAACAAGCTATATGGGCGGATTTACAGGTTTCATTATGGCCTGGTTCCCGATGTTCTTGCTTGGTGCAATCTTCGGGAAGGTGATGGAGGATAGCGGCGCAGCTGACAGTGTGTCTAAATGGATTGTCAGTAAGCTTGGTTTGAAATATGCAGTGCTGGCTATTGTAGCAGCCTGTGCTGTATTAACTTACGGAGGCGTAAGTCTGTTTGTAGTTGCGTTCTCTGTATATCCAATGGCGCTAAGCCTTTTTAAAGAAGCAGATCTGCCGAGGCGTTTTATTCCGGCTGCGCTTGCATTCGGTTCAGTCACATTTACGATGACATCAGCAGGTTCACCTGAGATTCAGAACTGGATTCCAATGGAGTATATGGATACTTCTCAATATGCAGGCTGGGAAGTCAGCATACTTGTTGCTGTATTTATGATGATTTTTGGTTACTGGTGGCTAAAACGTATGATCAATAAAGCAGTCAGCAAAGGAGAACATTTTAAATCTCGTGAAAATGATCCGACCGTTGAAAATCGTGCACTTCCGCATCCGGTGATGGGTCTGATTCCACTCTTCATTGTCCTGGTGATCAGCTTTATTTTCCACCACGACCTTGGGACATCAGCATTGATTATTGCTTTGCTGGGCGGAATCATTACAACGTATGTACTGAACAGAAAGTTTTTCACGAATGTCAGTCATGCGTTATCTGAAGGAACAGTAGGCGCATTAATTGCAATCGGTAACACTGCAGCAGTTGTCGGATTCGGCGGGGTGGCAAAAGCAGTACCAGCCTTTACAACAGCCGTTGATGCAATGGCAAGTATTCCAGGCAGCCCGCTGATTGGTGGAGCCGTTGCAGTCAGTGTCATTGCCGGTATGACAGGATCCGCTTCGGGCGGTCAGACGATTGCACTGCCACTTCTTGCACCAGGCTATATTGAGGCGGGTGTAAATCAGGAGGCGCTGCATCGTACTGTCGCAATCTCGTCAGGGGCACTCGACTCACTGCCGCATAACGGATATGTCGTAACAACGATTCGCGGTATTTGTGGTGAAACGCATAAAGATGCATACGGTCCTGTAGCGGCTGTATCTGTCATCGTGCCACTAATCGGACTTGCAATTGCGATTGCACTGTTCTCAATTGGTCTTGGAATTTAATCGCTGGAGGTTATTGTGATGGTCAAAGACAAAGTTGTTTATATTACCGGTGCTGCAAGCGGAATTGGATACGAGATCGCAGTAGCTTTTGCTAAAGCCGGTGCTAAAATTGTGTTAACGGATATTAAAGAAGAGTCAGTTTTAAAAGCAGCAGATGAGTTAAAGAATCAGGGCTATGAGAGCCTTGGACTCGTCTGTGATGTAACAAAAGAGGAACACTTGATAGAGACAATTAACAAGACGATGGAGACATTCGGCAGACTTGATGTGTTAATAAATAACGCAGGGATGCAGCATGTATCAGCGATTGAAGATTTTCCAACAGAGAAGTTTGAACTGCTGACGAAAATCATGCTGACTGCACCTTTTATTGCGACCAAGCATGTATTTCCGATTATGAAGAGTCAGGGTGGTGGCCGTATCATTAATATGGCATCCATTAACGGGCTTGTCGGTTTTGCAGGGAAAGCTGCCTATAACAGTGCCAAGCACGGTGTGATCGGCCTGACGAAGGTTGCGGCACTTGAAGGAGCGAAACACGGCATCACAGTGAACGCAATGTGCCCGGGCTACGTTGATACACCGCTTGTGCGCAATCAGCTGGAAGACCTGGCGAAAAATCGCGGTGTGTCACTTGAGAAGGTCATTGAAGAAGTCATCTACCCGCTCGTACCGCAAAAGCGTCTGCTTGACGTACAGGAAATTGCTGATTACAGCATGTTCCTCGCAAGCGACCAGGCAAAAGGCATCACAGGCCAGGCAGTGGCGTTAGATGGAGGATATACAGCGCAATAAGAAAAGCGGAAGGCGCTTGTTCAGCTCCGACAGGCATAAGACGCGGAGCGGAAAACGGGTGGTCTTTCCCGTTTACCGATTCGTGGCTTATGACCCGAGGAGCTAGCGCCTGAAGCTGGACATTAGAAAAGCGTAAGGAGGCGGTTAGGTCCGACAAGCATAAGACGCCCGTTCACTCAATTAAAAAAGTCCTTGATGCACACCACAACCATGTGAAGAGCATCAAGGGCTTTTCTGTTTTCTAAGCATAGACGTAGAACCTCACTAAATCTGCAATTCCCTGATCATTATCACTCACGGGAGACTGGAAAATACCAATGACCAGATCCATAAACTCTCCACGGAATAAAAAGGCAAAAATTAAAATTACACTAATCAATATTGCTGCAAGAAATAATATGTATATCGACCATTTCCCTGCATGCTGTGCCATCAATCTCCCTCCTAAACTGTCCTTATATGTATTAGACGCTAAAAAAAGGAAAAAGTTTCGTATTTTCTGAAAAATGTTTTGATTTCTTTTTTTGGGTAAATCAAATAGGATAGGATTAGATGAATAGAAAGAGGGAAACATATGACTTCGATTGCGCTGCCGGCGGCTGTCATAGCTGCAGTCATCGGAATATTTGCGATAACAAATGATACAAAAAAGAAAAAACGTTCAACCGGAAAACGAATGATGCTTGTTTTATTCTGGATGTATGTAACAGCAGTTGTCCACGTCACGCTTGGGATACTTTCATTTCCGGCTGATCCTGGATCTCCGGTCAGAATCCAGCTTGAGCCTTTTTATTTTTTAGATGAATGGGCCACCTATAGAAACCTGCAAAGTGTATCATTTTATCAAAATGCCAGTTTGACATTCTATAACTTTGTCATGTTTATGCCTTATGGATTCTTTTTAGCGGCTTTATTCAGAAAAGGATTCATAAAAGCCGTGCTGATCTTATTTTTCACCAGCCTTCTGATTGAAACGTTGCAGCTCATTCTATCTTATTTTGGCATTGCATGGATCAGGGGTTTTAATGTGGATGATCTGATTATGAATACAGCAGGTGGCTTGCTGGTGTATATGGTTACAAGGGTCATATTGAAACTGTCGGTTAAAGAGAGAAGAGGTGCTTAAGGCACCTCTTTTTGTATGCGTCTAAATTCTCACTGAACGAGACTCTATATATTATAGAAGGTTTGCAGTTCATCACGCATTACGATAATCTATTTTCTAAGGGCTGAATGTTCTGATAAAATTTCAAATATAAGAAATTTAATTGTAAAGGAGGGGTTCGATGAATGTAACCTATCATCCGCTTGGCGATCAGGCGGTACTGATCCATTTCAAACAGGAAGTAAGCAGCGAAGTACTTGCTGAAGTGCAGTGCCTGAAGAATGAAATACAACAAGAGAAGCCGGACTGGTTATATGAAGCTGTTCCTGGATATGCCTCATTAGCAGTCCATTATGACTTTACTCAGCTGCTTCAAAAAGAGGATCCTTATAAATACGTCGTTTCTTTTTTAAAGGAGAAAGCAGCTGGCATCAAAACGGCTGAAAACTTTAAACAGCGTACAGTTAAAATTCCAGTTTGTTATGGTGGTGATCTCGGACCTGACCTTGAAGAGGTAGCGCAGCATGCAGGGATTTCAGCTGATGAAGTGATCAAGCGCCATCAAACCGGCGATTATACAGTTTATATGCTTGGTTTTGCACCGGGCTTTCCATATATCGGCGGTCTGGATCCTTCGATTGCAGCACCGCGTAAAGATAACCCAAGAACGGCCATTCCTGCCGGTTCAGTAGGTATTGCCGGAAAACAGACCGGGATATATTCGATTGAAACGCCGGGTGGCTGGCAGATTATCGGAAGAACACCCGAAAAGCTGTTTGAATTGAACAGAGACGAATCCTTCCTTTTACATGCGGGGGATAAAATTGAATTTTACGCGATTACAGAAAAAGAATTTGAGGAGTGGCAGACATGATGAAAGTAGTAGAACCAGGGCTGCTGTCTTCAATTCAGGATAACGGTCGCCGTGGTCATCAGGAATCCGGCATGATTATTTCAGGTGTGATGGATACATTCTCCATGCGTATTGCCAATACGTTAGTAGGTAATGTGGAAGGTGAGGCTGTCCTTGAGATCACCCTCACAGGACCGACAATCGAGTTCCAGGATGACCAATTGATTGCGATTTGTGGCGCAGATTTTTCTGCAACCATTGATGGCATACCGGCACCGCTATGGAGACCGGTAGCAGTGAAAAAAGGCAGTACATTACATATGAAGTTTTCCAAAGTGGGCTGCAGAGGCGTCATTGCAGTCGGCGGAGGCTTTAACGTGCCAGAGGTGCTCGGTAGTAAATCTACTTATCTCAGAGCGCAGATTGGTGGTTATGAAGGGCGCAGTCTTGAGAAAGAGGACATCCTTCAAATTGGTAATAGAAGCGATCGCTCCCAAAACATTTATGAGAAGGTAAGCAAAAACCCTGTGAACTGGTCTGTATCAGGCGCCTATACAAACGACGTTTACAACCGTTCTGTGATGAGAGTAATCCCGGGGAAACAATATGACGACTTCACTGAAGAAAGTAGAGCATGTTTTTTTGAACAGGACTATAAAATCTCAAAGCAGTCTGATAGAATGGGCTTCCGTCTTGATGGTGAGAACCTTGAGTGCGGGTTAAGTGGAGACATGCTTTCAGAAGGTGTTGCGTTTGGAACTGTGCAGGTGCCGGCAGATGGACAGCCGATTATTCTGCTTGCAGACCGGCAGACGCTTGGCGGATATCCAAAGATCGGACAAATCGCTTCGGTTGATCTGCCTTCTTTAATTCAAAAGAAGCCTGGTGAAGCGATCAGCTTTGAAGAAATTTCTGTTCAGGAAGCACAGAATCTATTTAGAAAGCGTGAAAAAGAATGGCATGAATTAAAATGGATGATCAATATGAAACTGGAGGGATTGGATGGTTAAGATTGATCTGAACTGTGATATGGGCGAAAGCTTTGGTGCTTATCAAATGGGGAATGATGCAGAGGTCCTTAAATTTATCACTTCTGCTAATATTGCCTGCGGTTATCATGCCGGAGATCCTTCAGTCATGAGAAAAACAGTTCATCTGGCGCTTGAGAGCGGAACAGCCATTGGTGCGCATCCCGGCTTCCCGGACCTCGCCGGTTTTGGGCGGCGCAATATGAAGGTATCTGAAGAAGAAGCATATGATCTGACGTTATATCAGATTGGTGCGCTCTACGGGTTTGTAAAAGCACAGGGAGGCACGCTTCAGCACGTTAAGCCTCATGGTGCGCTTTACAATGTAGCTGTAAAAGATGAAAAACTTGCCGGGGCAATTGCGAAAGCAGTGTATGACCTGGACCCTGAACTAATCTTATTTGGCCTGTCAGGCGGCGAACTGATCCGAGCAGGAAAACACGTGGGTCTGAAGACGGCTTCAGAAGTGTTTGCTGACAGAACGTATCAGCCGGATGGATCGTTAACGCCGAGATCAGAGAGCAATGCACTCATTGAAGATGATGATCAGGCTGTGCAGCAGGTTGTACGTATGGTGAAAGAAGGCGTCGTGCGTGATGTTAATGGAAAAGATATCAGCATTGAGGCGGACACTGTTTGTATTCACGGGGATGGTGCCCATGCGCTTGCTTTTGCGGAGAAGATACATCAGAGGTTGAGGGAAGAGAATATAGCGATACAAAGCTTAAGATAAGAGGTTTTAAGCCCATGATGCCTTTATCCAGCATACACTTAATGCCGGCTAAAGGCATCAGGAGCTTTACATACAACAGGAAAGGAACAACACAGCTATGAAAAAACCAGAATCAAATCGCAGTATACTGCTCGGTGCTGCTTTTCTAATGGCGACATCCGCCGTCGGACCGGGCTTTTTAACACAGACAACAACATTTACACAGACGCTTGCAGCGAGCTTTGGGTTTGTGATTTTAATTTCTATTATTATTGATATCGGTGTGCAGATGAATATCTGGCGTATTATCACGGTTTCCGGTAAACGTGCGCAGGAAATTGCCAATGAAGTACTCCCCGGGCTTGGCATTGTGTTAGCCGCACTCGTTGTACTTGGCGGTCTCGCGTTTAATATCGGAAACATCGGGGGAGCGGGCCTTGGTACCAATGTTCTCTTCGGTGTTTCGCCCGAAATGGGTGCCTTGTTCAGCGGACTTATCGCAATCGGGATTTTCCTTGTGCGGGAAGCTGCACGGATCATGGACCGCTTTATACAGGTACTTGGTTTTCTGATGATTGGACTGACTGTATTTGTGATGTTCCAGTCACAGCCACCGCTTGGAGAAGCTGTGGCACGCTCGTTTGTCCCTGAAACAGTAGATTTTCTTGCAATCGTGACACTGGTCGGCGGTACAGTCGGCGGGTACATCACATTTGCAGGGGGGCACAGACTGCTTGATGCGGGCCTGAGTGGTACGAAGAATATCCCTGAAGTCAATAAAAGTGCAGTATCTGCGATCGGACTCGCTTCGATCATCAGAATCTTTCTATTCCTTGCCACACTTGGTGTCGTGGCACAGGGTCTTGAAATTAATCCGGATAACCCGCCGGCATCTGTATTCCAGCTTGCGGCGGGTAATATCGGTTATAAAATCTTCGGCGTTGTGATGTGGTCAGCGGCAATCAGTTCAGTCATCGGGGCTGCTTATACGTCAGTTTCCTTTATCAAGACGTTCAGTCCATTTTTAGCAAAATACGAGAAGTTTCTGATCGTCGGTTTTATTACGGCTTCAACAGCCATTTTTGCGTCAATCGGGCAGCCGGTTACACTGCTTATTCTTGCAGGTGCGTTAAACGGACTAATCCTGCCAATTTCACTTGGTGTGATTTTACTTGCAGCACATAATAAGAAAATTGTTGGCGACTATAATCATCCAAAATGGTTAACGGGTTTTGGTGTTCTGATTGTAGTGGTCATGGCTTACCTTGGCGGTTATACGATGATTAATCAGCTGCCTGAGCTATTTTCTTAAATAAGGTATTAAAAAACAGGATGAGTGTTCATCCTGTTTTTTGCTGGCTGGAAAGCGGCTGGGGCAGAGATGTAGCAATCTCCGCTGAAGTTGCACGGGTTTGTTCTGAAGTTGTCGTGGTCAGCGCGGAAGTTGTAGCAATCCACCCGCAAACTTGTAGCAATCCGCGCCAAGCTTGTAGTAATTCAACTCTTCTAATCAAGCTGTCCGCTGAACCACTCCAGTAAATCTTTATTCACAATATCCTGCGATGAAAATGGAACATAGATCAGTTCCTGTTTTTTAAATATCTCTTTAATCTTTTCTAAATGCGGTTTCTCATGCTTTTTACGTTCCTGCATAAAAGAGCCGTCCACATCATCAGGCAGTACTTTATTAACGATAAGCGTGTTGACATGAAGGTCATATTGATCGAGCAGCTGAAGCGCTTTTTCTGTTTCAAGAATCGGGAGCCGCTCAGGATTCAACACGAATACAAACCCTGTTTCCTTCGGATCAAGCAGGATTTCGCGTGCTCTTGAAAAGCGGTCCTGACGCGTTCTCAGTACGTCATAGATCGGGTCTTCCACGGGCTCTCCGTCATTTAAAAGCGCAGCGTAATTCTCATTGGTTTTCCGGCGTTTTTCAAGCAGTCCTTCAATCCAGATACCCATCAGTTCTGGCAGTGTAAGAAGGCGGATCGTATGCCCGGTTGGTGCTGTGTCAAAAACGATTTTATCAAACTTTTCCCGTTCTTCTAATACAATTGAAATCAGCTTATCGAAAAGTGCAGCTTCATCCGCACCGGGTGATGATTTGGCAGTATCGAGCTGTCTGTGAACCTCTTCCATCATGCCGGCGTGTACCACACCCTTGATGTTGGCCTTTACACCTTTAATATAATTCGCTGTTTCAATCTCCGGATCAATCTCAAGCGCGAATAAATTGGGTGCGATTTCAGTATTTTTACCGCCGATTTTACGATCAAAGATATCCCCGACGTTATGAGCGGGATCAGTTGATACAAGCAGCGTGCGGTGACCCTGCTTCGCAGATTTCCATGCGATGGCTGCAGCAGACGTGGATTTGCCAACGCCGCCCTTACCACCGACAAATAAAATATTATTCTTTAAAATATCCATCCAACGGCTCCTTTATCAGCAGCAGCGGATGCCTGAGAGCGGAGATTTCTCCATTCCCATCCGCAGGTGCCAATCGTGAAATTTTTCGATCATATGAGGGTAAAGCTCGAGCGTATAATAGTAGACCGGGTTTGGAATGCCGATCATTTCAGAGTAGAGCATGAGCAAAAATAGATCATCCTCATTCCTTAATTCCCGTGCGATTTCCTGGCGGTGGGGCATGCTCAGCACTTCTTCATAGTAGGCAATGAGTTTTTTGACATGGTCAAGCATGGGTGAGCACCTCCTTAGGTAATTAGTTATCAATATTATACATGAGGAAGATTACTGCTTGTCGGGTCTGAACAAGGCGCCTCCGCTTTTCTAAGTGTCCAGCTCCAGGCGCTAGCTCTTCGGGTCCATAAGCCACGCATCGGTAAATGGGAAGATCGCCCATTTTCCGCTCCGCGTCTTATGCCCGTCAGAGCTGACCAAGCGCCTTCCGCTTTTCTAAGGTGTCCAGCTCCAGCAGGCAGGGCCTCGAGTCATAAGCCACAATGAGAAAATGGGAAAGGTCACCCATTTCTCTCATTGCGTCTTATGCTTGTCGGACCTGAACGCCTGCTTCCGCTTTTCTAATTAAAAAACAGGAAAGGACCACATCCCTTTCCTGCCACAATCTTATTCGTTCGGGTCAATCGGCGTCTGGTTTTTAGACATCAGCGTAGAGATCGCTGTCAGACAGATCCAAAGTGCAAATCCTAAGATCAGCGCACCGAACACAAACAGCAGCGTACTTGATTGCTCATTCCACCATGCCCACTGAGTGAACACCTGACTGATCATGGCATAAAGCGTCATGAACATCAGGAAGACCATTGGAATCAGTGTGATCAGGTAGTTTCTGCCAAGCCTCTTCAGCCAGATTGAAATCAGTAACAGGTTGATCCCTGCTAAGAGCTGATTGGATGTACCGAATAACGGCCACAGCAGGTAACCGCCTGAACCGAAGCCGTTAGGACCTTCAGGGATGAGCACAAGCGCAGCACTTGATACAACAGCAATTGTTGTAGCAACATGCGTTTTTTCAAGTGCAGGTACTTTATATTCTGTACCGAGTTCAGAAATGATGTAACGCATCAGACGAACGGACGTATCAAGCGTTGTTGCCGCAAAGCTGACAACGATAATTGAAACGATTGTCGCAGCGACTTCAGCCGGAATTCCAAGTCCGCCAGCAAGCTGACCGGCACCCTGTACAAAGTTGCCAAGACCGCCGCCGCTTGCTGCTGCAAAGCTGTTATAAGATTCTTTAAATGCATCGGCATTCGGGAAGAACGTGATAACTGCAATGATTGAGATCAGTGCAAGCACACCTTCACCAACAGCCCCTGCATAACCAACAAAGCGTGCATCTGTTTCTTTATTCAATTGCTTAGAAGACGTTCCTGATGAAACCAGTCCATGGAAGCCTGAAATCGCACCACAGGCAATTGTGATAAAGAGTAGTGGGAACCATGATACATCATTTGCATCAGGGTTCGTGATTGGCGCTGTAATCTCAGGGTTTGTAAATAACAGTCCAAGATACAGAATACCAAGACCAACGACAAGCTGGTGTGAATTAATAAAGTCACGCGGCTGAAGCAGCTTCCATACAGGAAGAGTAGACGCGATGTAGACATAGATCATCAAAATAACAATCCAGATAAAGAATGCAGTTGAAATGGCGCCAAGTCCAAAGATCCCGGCACCGTCTTCACCACCCATATAGCGGACAAGGTCAATCTGCAGGATCTGATATTCTGCTGCAAGTACAGCTACAATGTACATCACTGCAAGTGCAACAAGCGATGGCACAAGCATTTTTGCATTGCGCTTATACACCGCATGCCCAATCCAGATCGCAAGCGGAATCTGTATAAATACCGGCAGGACGCTTGATGGGAAAGTGATAAACAGGTTGGCAATCACCCATGCAAATACAGCGTTAACCATTAGTACAAGAATTAAAATAATAAATAAGAACAAAATCTTTGCACGCTGGCCAACTAGTTTATTTGCAAGTGTTCCCATTGACTGCCCTTTATTTCTGACAGAAACAACGAGTGTTCCAAAGTCATGAACTCCGGCAGCAAATACTGTACCAAGCACAACCCAGAGCACGGCAGGAAGCCAGCCCCAGTAAACTGCAATGGCAGGTCCTAAAATTGGTGCAGCACCGGCTACAGACGTAAAGTGGTGTCCCCAGAGCACAAACTTATTCGTCGGTACAAAATCGACGCCGTCTTTGTAGCGATGTGCAGGCGTAACGTAGTTTGGATCAAGTCTGTATATTTTCTCAGCAACAAATTTCGAATAAAATCTGTAGCCAAGCACAAACACAAACAGACCGATCGCCGCTAAAGCAATCGCATTCATTCAGTTTCCCCCTTCATTATGTAATCTGACACTGTTATATATCATATGTAAACACTTTCAATGTCATGTTCCATAATAGGGTATTGTTTGAATTGTGTAAATATTTTAACAGAAATATTTTCGGCTAACTAAGGAATTAGTTGATTAGTCACATAATGGTGTCAGAAATAAGTAAGTGATCAGAAGTGGTTAATAAACCCGCCTTCTGAATGAATCGTCTGACCAGTCACCCACTGCGCCTGCTCACTAACCAGAAATGATGCCAGATTTGCAGTATCTGAAGGCTGTCCCATCCGTCCCTGCGGAGAGCGCTTTAATAATGTTTCTCTCAGTTCATCATTCATCCAGCCTGTATCAGTCGGTCCGGGGTTAATGACGTTAATCGTGATTTTTCTTTTAGCGAGAACCGGAGAGATCGTATAAACCAGCGTATCCATCGTGGATTTCGTCATTGCATAGGGCAGCTCATCCGGCATTGGTCCCTGTGCCCATCCGGTTGTCAGACAGATCACCCTTCCAAAATCGTATTCAAAGTGTTTCAGGAACTTTTGCGTGAGCAGCGTAACAGCGCGTGTATTTATAGCATAATGCTGATCAAGCTGATCTGCTGTCACCGTTTCGATCGTATCATTGATTGAAACAGCCGCATTATGAATCAGCGTATCAGGGTAACGTCCAAAGACTGATTCACAGTAAGCATATAATTCATCAATGGATTGGGGATCAGCTAAATTCAGCTCAATCATTTCAGCGTGAACACTTTTTTCCCGGCATAAAGCCAGAATATCGTCCGGATCCTCACTTCTTTCATGAGAAGACACTTCACGGTCATAAGCGTGCCAGTAGGTAAATAGAATATCCATTCCGTCTGCTGCTAATCTTTCAGCTAGTGCTGCACCAATCCCTATTTTTCTTCCAACGCCGGTAACAAGCGCAAGTCTGCGAGTCATACGATCACCACTTTCATATTTTTAATATGTGCTGTTAAAATTGGCTGATGATCGCAGCGAGAGGGGGGACGCTTTCCGCGGCCGGGCGGTGAGCCCGCAGGCTTCGCCTAGGCCTCACCTGTCCCTTCCTGCCACAGGAGTCGCCCCCTTACGCTCCGATCATCAGCTGTGTATTAATAACAATGGACTTTAACAAAGCTTTTTAATAAAAGGTCTTCTCTTTTCTCTATTATAAAGATACCATAGATAAAAGAAATTATTGGAAGTAAAGGGTGGGGGAACTTATATGGAAAGAGTTCAATTAGTTAAACCGAATTTGATAACTGAAGAGTCTTACAGGGACTACATAAAAGAATGGCAGACATCGGGGGAAGAAATTATTCCTAACGCTTCTATGCCGGTGGAAATGGGGTTTGATGAGCAGGTGGAGAACTGGAGAAATGAGGAGCAGGGGATCGGCCTTCCTGAAGGATGGGTAAGCTCTTCACTATTCTTTTTAATTAATCAGGAAGAGAAAATACTCGGTGCTGCTCATATCCGGCACAAGCTGACAGAGCGGCTTTCTCAGTACGGAGGGCACATCGGTTATGGCGTCAGACCTTACGAACGAAAAAAGGGTTATGCAACTGAGATTCTTAAGCTTTCACTGAAGGAAGCAAGAAAGCTTGGGATAAACGAAGTGCTTATCACATGCAATGACGATAATCCGGGGTCCTATAAAACAATTGAGGCAAATGGCGGTCTCAGAGACCCACAGGATGCCGATGAGAATGGCATTCTGATCAGACGGTACTGGATTCGTTAAGATTTTGCATAATTCGGGCGGTTTCTTTGATATAGTTAAAGAACAACAGATGTGAAAGGAACGATCTTAATGAGCAATGCTTCTGAATCGACAAGAATGGAACAATTAAAATCCCGCGAGAAAATTTTTCTCGGACTGCTGATTGGCGGAGCGCTTGGTTTGAATTTTCGTCTGATCAATGTACTGATGATTGATGATATTACGATGGAAACAGTAAGCAATCTGGAACTTGGGATTTACATTTTATTTTTTGTGGTGGCTGTAACAGGTATGCTGTGGGTGCGAAAACAAAAGAGGATTGAACTTGAAAAAAATCCGGAGTACGAAAATAAGAAGTGAGACCTTTTGCTGAAGTTGAAACAGAAAGGTTAATTCTGACACCACTGACACAAGAGCATACACAGTTCATTTTTAACCACTTTTCAGACCCGGTTGTCTGCCGGTATTTACTAGATGAAGAGGTATATACGGAGCTTGAGGAAGCGGAGAACTTTATCCTGTTCAACGCCTATCATCCTAAAAAGAACAACAATCGCTGGGCCATCGTAAAAAAAGAAAGCGCCACTTTGATCGGCACATGCGGATTCCATCAGTGGGACCGGTTTAATAATATTGCAGAGATCGGCTATGACCTGACTCCGTCCGAGTGGGGAAAGGGTTTTGGAAGCGAAGCCGTCACGGCAATGATCGAACATGGCTTTGATCAGATGAAACTGAACCGGATTGAAGCATATGCGGCTAAAGGAAACACTGCTTCTATGAAATTGCTTGAACGGCTGGGCTTTAAACAGGAAGGTTTAGTGCGGGATAAGCACCTTTTTCAGGGTAAATACTATGATCATTATAGCTACTCGCTTCTAAGGCGGGAATGGAAAAACGGTTCACATATGTGAGCCGTTTTTTTCGTTGTCCTGAAATCTAAACACAAGCTTTACAGTGAATCATTAGGCATCACAACACAAAAAAGCTACAATAGAAATTAATTAACGAATATTCTGTGTATGGGGAGTGAGCGATGTGACTGATGAACTGAATCAGAACCTTTATCTGAATAAGAAAATACTCGTGCTTGGAGGGGACGGTTTTTGCGGCTGGCCGACATCGCTGCATTTATCAAATGAGGGTTATGAGGTTGTAATCATTGATAACCTTTCGAGGCGAAACATTGATAATGAGCTTGAGGTGGAGTCGCTGACACCGATCAGGCCTCTGGGTACGAGAATTGAGGCGTGGAAAGAGCTGACAGGTCAGGAGATCCGCCATATTAATCTGAATCTTGCTGAGGATTATGACAGGCTGTTTCAGGTGATACAGGACGAAAAACCAGGCGCAATCATTCATTTTGCTGAACAGCGCTCAGCACCATACTCCATGAAATCTCCGCGGCACAAGCGCTACACTGTGAACAATAATATGAACGCTACACATAACCTGCTTTGTGCAATTGCAGAATCAGGTCAGGATATCCACCTTGTACACCTAGGGACGATGGGCGTTTACGGCTACGGAACGGCAGGGGTCAAAATTCCGGAAGGTTACCTGGATGTGGAAGTGAAAACTGATCAGGGAGACCGGGTGGAACAGCAGATTCTATATCCGACAAACCCGGGATCAGTCTACCATATGACGAAATCACAGGATCAGCTTCTCTTCCAGTATTACAACAAAAATGATCAGATCAGAATTACAGACCTTCATCAGGGAATTGTGTGGGGGACCAATACAGCAGAGACAAATCTTGATGAACGTCTGATTAACCGTTTTGATTACGATGGTGACTATGGGACGGTACTGAACCGCTTTTTAATGCAGGCGGCACTCGACTATCCGATTACCGTGCACGGCACAGGCAGACAGACGCGCGCATTCATCCATATTCAGGATACTGTCCGCTGCATTCAGCTCTCAGTAGAGAACCCTCCGGAAAAAGGTGAGCGGGTGATGATTTTTAATCAGATGACTGAAACGCACCGTGTCGGGGATCTCGCTAAAATGGTGAGTGAATTGACTAATGGAGAAATCGCCTATGTATCAAATCCGCGTAATGAAGCACCGGAAAATGAACTGCATGTCAAAAACGATCTGTTTATTTCAAAAGGACTTAACCCCATTATGCTGAACAGAGGGCTGCTTGAAGAAGTAACTGAAGTAGCAAGACGCTATGCACATCGGGCGGATCTGTCAAAAATCCCTGCAAGAAGTGTATGGACGAAAAACCAACAGGCTGGCGTGCCTGAAAAGCGTGAAACGGTTACTGATCAAACCTGATAACTGGAGGATGTTATGAGAATTGCAATCATCACGGAAACGTTTCTGCCCTCAACGGACGGAGTGGTCACCAGACTTTGTGCGTCAATCCGCTGGCTGAGACGTGAGGGGCATGAAGTCATGGTGCTCGCACCTGACCATGGGATCAAAGAGTATGAAGGTGCGATTGTAGCGGGGATCCCTGCATACAATTTCTTTCTATATAAAGAGGATCGGAAGTTTTCCTTCTACTCAAAAAAAGTAAAAAAATACCTTAAAACATTTAACCCGGATATTGTTCACGTCGTCAATCCCTCTTTTCTCGGCGTGACGGGCATTTACTATACTAAGAAACTGAAGCTGCCGCTGATGGCTTCGTATCATACACATGTACCGAAATACGCAGACTACTATAACTTTTCCTACATGAAGCCTGCGATGTGGATTTATTTTAAAACGCTGCATAACCGGGCGAGTCTGAATCTCTGTACATCTAAAACGGTACTTGGTGAACTGCAGGAAAAAGGCTTCCGCAATGTCCACCTTTGGAAAAGAGGGGTGGATACAAAACAGTTTCATCCTGAATTTTATCATGAAGACATGAGAGAGCGGCTGACTGGTGGTAAAAAGGATAAAACACTGCTGATCTTTGTCGGAAGACTGGCTGCTGAAAAAGAAATTGAGCGTGTGAAGCCGCTGCTGACTCAGACAGAGGATTACTGTCTTGCAATTGTGGGTGACGGACCGAATCGGCAGACGCTTGAAAAAGAATTTGCCGGCACAAACACCATCTTTACAGGCTTTATGCACGGAAAGGAACTGGCCCAGGCCTACGCGTCATCTGACGTATTTGTATTCCCTTCAACAACGGAAACATTAGGTCTTGTGCTGATGGAAGCAATGGCTGCAGGACTGCCTGTATTAGCTGCAAAAAGTGGACCGACTGCAGAACAGGTGGCAGATGGGGAGACCGGCGTGCTGTTCGACCCGGCCAATTCCACAGACATACTGCATGTGGCGGAACAGCTGAAAATAAAGGAAGCCCGTGCTAAAATGGGACAGCGTGCACATGATGAAGTTCAGTCTGTCGGCTGGGATGAATCTGCCGCACAGCTCATGGACTACTATCAGGAAACGATCTCAGTGCACAAAAAAGCAGGTAAAAGTAAGGTGTAAATATGAGAAGACGTGGCGTTAAACAATTTTATTCCTACAGTGTAATCGGGATTACATGTGCGCTGCTTGATATCGGTGTACTGAATGGACTGCTGATCTTGTATCCAACGCAGGACCCCGGTTTGCTGACTGTATTTAATACGCTGGCATACACAGCTGCAGTATTAAACAGTTATATATGGAATTCACGTTATACGTTTAATGTAAATAAAAATAAGAAGCAGTTTGCCGGATTTATTACACAGGCCATTATCAGCTTGTTTATCGCAAATGGTGTGTTTATCGGAGGACTGTGGATCATAGAGCAGCCCGACCTCCTGCCGCAGTGGCTTGAGACGAATACTGCAAAAGGACTGTCGATGCTATTGTCTTCACTGTCGAGCTTCTTTTTTATGAAGTGGTTTGTGTTCAGGAAATGAAAAATGGCCGAGACACGAGTCTTGGCCATTTAATCGTTCCGTTGCGCTTCAGGCGGATGCTTTCCGGACGGAGTGAAGCTTGAGCCTCCTCGCCTTCGGTTGCGGGGGTCTCAGCTTCCCTCTAATCGTCCCGGAGTCACCGCCTTACGCTCCGCTGCACAAAGATTTCAATAGAAATTTATTTTATCCTGCACATAAATCTCATTAGTTATTAAAAAACAGCTCCGTGAAAAACGGCTGATTCTCTGTGTTAAAATCTACGCCAACTCCAAGGTAGCCATACTCAGGCTTCAAAATATTCTCACGGTGACCAAGTGAATTCATCAGACCCTCATGTGCAAAAATCGCACTGTACTGACCGTAAGCAAGGTTTTCTCCAGCTACATTGTACTGAATGCCATCTGTATCCATTCGGTCAAATGGCGACTCACCATCTAAGTTATCATGCGAGAAAAAGCGGTTTTCAGCCATATCTGTACTATGCTTACGTGCTGTCTCACTTACAGCTTCATCCCACTTGAGTGTATTCAGTCCGTGCATCACTCGTGCTGCATTTGTTACATCAAACAGCTGATATTTAAATCCTTCTTCAAGCTCAGCAGAAGGTTCAGCATATAATGCATCACGCTGGTCTTCCAGATCTTTTGATACAACCTGTAGTGCAGTAACGGTATTGTTCTCGTGCTGGTCGTAAAAAACAGTAATGTAGGTGCCGTCGAAAGAGAATAAATCATATTCTCCGTCATCCTGAAGCTCGTACCTTACGAATCCTTTTTTTAAAGAAGAAAGAGGTGTGCCAAGCTCAGCTCTCACTTCGTCACGCGTACTTCCCATTTTAAGCGGGAGGGATGAAGAGATCAGATCCTGATTAGTAAATAACCCATTCACTTCATTGTCCCCGTTATATGAAACCATAAAAAAGTTTTGGTATTGTTCATGGTAAGCGTGCCAGTTCACACCGAATTCATTCATAGAACTGCGGCTTGCCTGTCCTGCTGCAGCCTCGACATCCGACTTAGTCTGTCCAAGCTCGATATTATGAATGGCAAAGAGTTTTTCAGAAGGGACAGAAAGATCCGGCCGCTCCACTGCAACTGTTTCGTTTTCAGCGGAGAGCTCCGGTGCGTCCTGAATGATCTCATCAATCTCTATAATAAAATCAGTCATAGATTCCAGTAAAGATTCCCATGCGTTTTGAATTCCGCCGCCTTCAAAAGCAGCTGTCGCACGGTCTGATAAGTCACTTACAGCAGACAGATTAACCGATTCCGGGATTTGATCTTCCCACATCGGTTTTGAGAGAAACAGGCCAAAGGCGATGACGATCAATAGAAGTAGTTTTCTCAAAGCGTATTTCCCCCTATCTGTACTTTATTTTACATGATTAAAAGGTTTGGGTGGAAGTGAGAAGGGACTTATTCATGGGTAAAGGATGTCCATTATTTGAACGCGTTATAAGGTATTAATAAGTACCCATTTGAATAAGAAGGCAAACAAATAGCCGTTTATGAGTGCGCTGGGTATGGTGATGGTTCGTGGAAAATCAGGCGGGGTTCAGAGAAGAGTGTGTGTTGTTCAAAGGAAAACATGTATGGTTCAAAGAATAGAAGGGTATGTTCAAAGAAAAACAGCTTGGTCCTTAGAAAAGTGACATTAGACCTATACTAATAACTGCCTCCAAAACAAAAACCGCACCCTCCAAGGATGCGGTTCATCATCTTATTTTGCTTCTTCAAATGCAGGATCGTGATAAGGGTGAGCAACCCAGCCTTCTTTTTCAATAAAGAGGCGCACGGCCACGACTTCGCGCTCATCAGTCAGCGTAAAGAAGTGAGGCGTATCAACCGGTACAGAAATTACATCACCAGGTGCAAGGTTCACATCAAAGTAGCCTTTTTCCTCGCTTTTAATAATGAAAATACCTGATCCTGCAGTAATCGCACGCACTTCATCTTCTGTATGCGTATGTACCTGCTCGAACTTTTTCAACAGATCTTTAAGACCCGGCGTCTGTTCATTCAGTGAAATCACGTCCCAGTTATGATAGCCGCGGCGTTCAGCCAGTGAACGGATCTCGCTGTCAAATACTGAAAGAACAGTTTCCTTATCTTCATCAGAAAGTCCTGTCACACCCTGAAGATTTTCAGGAAGCTTTGCAGTATCCCACTTTTCAAATAATACGCCCTGGTCAGACAGGAATGCCTGAACCTGTTCTTCACCTTTAATCGTTTCCTGAGTATCTCTGATTGTAATTGTCGCCATTTTTATCTTCCTCCCTGAGTGTATAGTCGCAGTGCTAAATGTGTCTCAAATAGAAATTCAAATGCTTCAAGATGCTTTTTTGCTTCAAAAGCATTCCGTCCCCAGACGGTAATGCCGTGGTTGCGGATCAATACGCCAAATACATTCTCTTCAATCTGTGCTGCTAAAAGGTCTGCAAGGTCCGGGATATGTGCCGGATTTTCAATAATCGGCACCCGTAAGACTGCATCTTCCTCCCATAGGTTGAATGCTTTGATGAGCTCCTGTTGCTGAAAAGTAATTTCTCCTTTTTCAGCATATAGCTCGGAAATCACATTATTGCTCACGGTATGAATATGGAGAGAGCAGCCCGCATCAGTCAGTTCATAGACTTTTTGATGTAAAAGCGTTTCAGCAGAAGGCTTTAATCCAGTATCTTCAACCGGCTTGCTGTGCTGATCGACTAAAAGAAAGTCTTCTGATGTCCGCCGATACTTATCCTTACCGCTTGCTGTGACGAGAAATTCAAGCGGGTCATCGGATACTTTAATCGACAGGTTCCCGCTTGTTCCGGGAAACCAGTTTCTTGCGCCAAGTGCATCTTTTACATCAGCAAGCTCCTGCCAGCGGGATTCAAGGTCAAGTGTCTTCAACGACGTACAACCTCCTTTGACTGTTCAAGATAATTAACCACTTCATCAAAATGGGTAAAACGCTTATATGGAAGGTTCAGCTCCCTGCATTTTTCCTCAAGGTAATCACCACAGACAAAAACAAGATCAGCAAGCTTGGCTGCCTCAAGATCTGTAACAGAATCGCCGATCACAATTTTTTGTGCATTCCCGTCAGCAAGTTCTCTGATGATACTTGGCTTACAACAGCCGCAATCATTTGAACATTGATCATCGCATGTATGCGGCCAGGTAATTTGAATCGTATTTCCCGAAAAATCACTGCCGTTACAGTAAAGCTGGTTTTCAAGGTCATACGGTTTTAACATAGGCTTAACGAAAAAGTCGATGCCGCCGCTGACGATGTTAAGCGGAACATTTTCTTTTCTCGTATAGCTAACAAAATCCCCAAAACCTTCACGAATCTCAGCCGTTTCGACAACGTACTGAATGATCTCATCTTTTAGAGAAGAAGGGAGGGTTGCGAACATTTTTCCTACGCCTTCACGGATCGATATTTCCCGGGAAAGAATCTGGTCTTTAATCGGTTCCCAGCCAGGTGGATCAAAGTGCTGCATGATGGAAATAATATTGTCGGATTTTGTAATGGTGCCATCAAAATCACAAAAGATTATGCGCTGCATACGATTACCCCCATAGTGCAAGTGCCTTTTCAAGCTCAGCTGATTTTGCAGCAGCGTCTTTTAAAGTGCCGCCTGCCTGCACTTCAGCAATCGCGTCACGGAATGCTTTTGCACCGGCTGCTGCGCCGCCAGGATGACCATGGATCCCGCCGCCTGCATTAATGATAGAGTCTTTTCCAAAGTCCTCAATCAGCTGTGGAACCAATCCCGGGTGAATACCGGCTGATGGAACAGGGAACGCGCGCTTCAAGCGACTCTCTGAAGTAAGGGCATCTCTGATCGCAAATGTTTCAGCCTTTTCCATCGCCACGCTGCCGTATGGAGAAGGGAATAACACAAAGTCAGCACCAGAGAGACGAAGCAGCTTGCCAAGCAGCACCTGATTTGAAATGCCATAAAGCGGTGAAGCGGTAAAGGCGCCGGATACAGCAGGGTGCGCCATAATTGGGACATCAATATATGGATCCTCCGCAAGGCTCTGAAGTGTATCCAGCCCATAGGCAAATACGTTAAAGAGCAGGGCATTCGCGCCAAGGGACACTGCTTTTCGTGCTTTCTCTTTCAAATCAAATGTTCTTCCTGACAGGTTCACTGCATATAACGTGCGGTGACCTGTACGTTCATATTCTTCATTCAGGACCTTCACGCCGCGGCGGATCCGGTCTTCAAAAGGCGTAAGTGGATTATCAAAAAGGATTTCATCATCTTTTACAAGATCAACGCCGCCTGCTGCCTGTGCACGGAGCTGCTCTTCAAAAAGATCTGTTCCCCGTCCAATCATTCCTTTGAAAATACTCATCAGAAGCGGGCGGTCATGAACGCCAAGCTTATTTCTGATTGACTCAATTCCGAACTGGGGACCAGGGAACTGCTGCTCAAGTGCTTCATCAAGCTCAATATCAACAAGCTTCACTTCACCATCAAGTGAAAGCTTTCCAAAAATCGTTGTCAAAATCGCCGGAATATCAGCGCTGAAGTTTGCTGCCGGATAGGCGATTTTAATCAGCCCTGCTTTACGATCACCTAGGTGACCTGCCGCCGCTGAAGGCGTGATTTTACTAACACAAACCACTTCACCTTTATGTTTTTTCAGCTGCTCCTGATCAACCGCCGGGAGGTCCGTCCATGAACCGACCGTCAGACCAAGGGCAATAGACTCAGCCTTTTTTTCTAAATTTCCTTTTGCATCATGCACGAGATAAGTCGCTGTAATTTTTGACATTATAGACATCCTTTCAAAAACAGAAATAAAAAATCCGCTCCCAAAGAGGAAGCGGACATCAAAATGAACGTTCTTCCTCTTATCCTTCAGCTGTCGCTGTGAGAATTAGCACCTTGAATCAGCATAAGCTGAAACAGGTTGCCGGGTTTCATCGGGCTCGTCCCTCCACCTGCTCTTTATAAGAGTTTCATACGTATTCGGTTGGATTTAAAATCATGTACCGAATTATGGCAGACATCTTCAAAGCCGTCAAGCAGTTTTTTCAGAAAATTATATTTTTGGTTTGCAAATATATGACTGCTTTATAGTTTGGCGGATGATTTCCGCTTCAGGGGACTTCGCGGCCGGGCGTTGAGCCAGCAGGCTTTGCTATTGCCTCACCTGTCCCTTCCTGCCGCAGGAGTCGCCCCCTTCCGCTTCAATCATTCGCTGTACAGATAGTAAGATTTTTTTAACAAACTTAAAAGGATGTGAAATAATTGATCAACCAACTATATATACTTTTAACAGACAAATTAAGCTGTTGACCGGAGTGGAAGGCGGTGACTCCAGCGGGATGTGACGGACAGCTGAGACCCCGCAAGGCGCAGCGTGAGGAGGCTCAGCGCCGTCCCCGCGGAAAGCATCCGCCTGGAACGCAGGTCAACAGCGGTTACCGGAAGCCTTCAAAAATTAATTTTAAAAAACCCGTTGACAAACCGTCAGTCAATTCCGTAAACTTGCAATTATGAAATCGCAATAACCAAAAACAACCAACTACATACACCACTCTTATCGAGAGTTGGCTGAGGGAATTGGCCCTATGAAGCCCGGCAACCGGCCCCGCTGTATACATTCAGCAGGGACACGGTGCTACATCCAACAGACGTAATGGTCTGAGAGATAAGAGGTCGAATCAGTCTAATTCTGCCTCTTTCTATCTTAGAAAGGGGCTTTTTATTTTTAAATTTAATAAAAAAATAGTGTGTCTGCACAGCAGATGATTGGAGCGTAAGGCGGCGACTCCAGCAGGAGAAGCCGGACAGGTGAGACCCCGCAGTGCGAAGCGCGAGGAGGCTCACCGCCGGCCCTGCGGAAAGCGTCCGCCTGAAGCGGAGATCATCTGCCGGCTTATACAGAAGTAAACAAGGAGCGTGAAACAATGGGTAAGGCAGAACGGTTGAAAAAAGCTCGGCCGCCGGTACAGAAAAATACACACGATGGCAGACTCCCGCCAGGTCAGACGCTGACAGAAAAATTTCCGATTCTGCATGAAGGAGAAGTCCCTGAATACAATCTTGCTACATGGGATTTCACGATATTTGGTGAGGGTGCAGCAAAAAGGAAATTTACATATGACGAGCTCATGCAGCTGCCGCAGACGACAATTGTCAAAGATATCCACTGCGTTACAAGGTGGTCGAGATTCGATAATGCATTTACAGGCGTTACGATCAGGGACTTACTGAAAGGCTATGAGATTCCAGAAGGAACAAAGCACGTGATGATCTATGGAGACCATGATTACGAAACGAATTTACCGCTTGAGGATCTGCTGAAAGAAGATATTATATTGGCACACTCATTTGAAGGAAAGCCGCTGACAGCAAAGCATGGGTATCCATTCAGACTGATCGTACCACACCTGTATTTCTGGAAGAGTGTGAAGTGGATCAGAGGGATTGAATTTTTACAGGAAGACCGCCCCGGATTCTGGGAGCGTAACGGATTTCATAACTACGGTGAAGTATTCAGAGAAGAGCGTTTTTCAGGAGAGGACCTTGATATTCCTGAAGATGAATGGCATAAAAAAGAATTTGATTAAAGGAGAGGAACGATCATGACAAACGTACGTGAGCATGTGTATGAACCATTTACTGAACAGAGTGTCCTCGTTTATTTAGAGCAAAAGGGACTGATTACGGATAAAGAGCAGGTAACGTGTAAGGAAGTTGGAGACGGCAACCTGAACTACGTGTTTATCGTCAAAGATCTGCAGACTGACAAATCACTTGTTGTGAAACAGGCGCTGCCATATGCAAAGGTTGTCGGAGAAAGCTGGCCGCTATCGCTAGACCGTGCACGCATTGAGCGCCAGGCACTGCAGGAAGCAGCGAAATATGTACCTTCACTTGTACCGGAAGTATTCGATTATGACGATGACTTTGCAGTAACGGTAATGGAAGATCTGTCTGATCATGTGATTCTCAGAAAAGGATTGCTTGAAGGGAATCTGTATCCCCACATTTCAGCACACGTTGGCATCTATCTTGCAGAAAACCTGTTCAACGCCTCAGATGAAGCGCTTGGACCGATCGAAAAGAAAAAGCTGGCACGTCAGTTTGTGAATCCTGACCTGTGTGATATTACAGAAAAGCTGGTTTTTACAGACCCCTATCAAAATGCAGAATCCAACTCGTACCCTGAAAACCTTCAGGAAGCGGTGGAGTCACTGTGGCAGGATGATCGTTTAATCTTTGAAGTCGCAAAATTGAAAAAACAATTCCTGACTGAAGGTGAAACGCTGCTACACGGGGACTTGCATACAGGCAGTGTATTCGTTACAGAGGAATCAACCAAAGTCATTGATCCTGAATTTGCATTTTACGGGCCGGCGGGATTTGATATTGGCGCATTTATTGCCAACCTGACGCTGAACTATATTGCACAGCAGGAAAGAGCAGATGAAAGTAAACGCAGTGAGATTAATACTTATTTGCTTGAAACAATCGAACAAACGTGGGCAGTATTCGAAAAACGCTACCGTGAGCTTTTACTTGAAAAAGGGTTTGAAGAAAGACAGCGAACAGGACAGTATGCAGATTATGTGCTTGAAAAGATCTGGCAGGATACGCTCGGATTTGCAGGCTGTAAAACAATCCGCCGTATTATTGGCCTTGCGCACGTTGAGGATATTGACGGCATTGAAGACGATGCAGGCAGACTGCAGGCTCAGCAGCGCGCGATTGAAACTGGAAGATCTCTGATTTTCAACCGCACAGTATGGCGCTCACCGAAAAGCCTGACTGCTTATCTGAAGGGGCTGGCAAAATGACAAACTTTATCAAACCGGTCATCTGGGAAGGCGATGCGATCCGACTGTTAAATCAGCAGAAGCTTCCCGGAGAAGTGGAATATATCTTTTTGAAAACCATTGAAGATGTGTGGGAAAGCATCACAGAATTAAAGGTAAGAGGAGCTCCGGCAATCGGTATCACAGCAGCTTTCGGGCTTGCCTTATGGGCGAAAAACAGCGGGCTGAATGAACTTGAAATCTTGAAGTCAGAGCTTGCTGTAAAAGCGGTGTATCTGAATTCATCCCGTCCGACTGCCGTGAACCTGTCCTGGGCACTTCAGAGATTATTGAAGGCAGCTGACAAAGAAGCATCTGCAGCAAAAGTGATTGAGCGTCTTGAAACAGAAGCCATCCTGATTCAGCAGCAGGATGAAGAAACGTGTAAGCGCATTGGGGAGTACGGCTTTTCGCTGCTTCCGGATGACGCAACGGTTCTCACCCACTGCAATACAGGCGCAATCGCCACTTCAAAATACGGAACAGCACTCGGCGCATTTTATATCGCAAAAGAGCGCGGATCTGATATTCACGTCTATGCGACTGAAACAAGACCTGTTCTCCAGGGAGCGCGGCTGACAGCATGGGAGCTGCAGCAGGCTGACATTGATGTCACGCTGATCACAGATAACATGGCTGCACACGTATTAAAAACAAAAAATGTCGACGCGATTTTAGTCGGCGCCGACAGAATCACAGCCAATGGCGACGCAGCAAACAAAATCGGTACATACGGCCTTGCGATCTTAGCAAAAGCCCACGGTATCCCATTCTATGTTGCCGCACCGCTATCAACTATTGATCTCGAAACCGAAACCGGTGATGACATCATCATCGAAGAAAGAAACGCAGAAGAAATCACCCATATCGGCGGCAAACGAATCGCACCAGAAGACATCAACGTATTCAACCCGGCATTCGACGTCACCCCACACGGTCTGATCTCAGGAATCGTAACAGAAAAAGGGATTGTCACAGGTGACTACCAAACGAAATTAAAAGATTTATTTAAAGGGGTCACGGTTTAGTTAACAGATTATTAAAACCTATTATTATATTTGCACAGCTGGAGATTGGAGTGAAGGGCGGCGACTCCTGCGGGATACGACGGACAGGTGAGACCCCGCAGGCGAAGCCGAGGAGGCTCACCGCCGGCCCCGCGGAAAGCGTCCGCCCGTAACGGAAATCTTCAGCCAACTTATATGGAATATCTATACACTTAAACTTTATTAAATTAACCTTTTAAAGGAGTGCAGAAAATGAAAAAAGGACTCATCTTACTATTACTCTCACTAACACTCATCCTTGCAGCATGCACAGACCAGCAGCCATCCTCACAAGAAGAGGAAGCGCCGGAAGAAGCCGTAGCAGAAGAATCAACAGATACAACTGAATCAGTGGAACAAACAGCACAGGAAAGCGATGCAGAAATCCCGGCAGCAGTAGACAAGCCGCTTAAAATCGCTGCCATCATGGAATTCTCAACAGGCACATTCGCCTCACAATACGTAAGCGGACTTGAAGCACAAGTTGAAAAGTTTGGCGGGGAAGTACAAATCTATAACGCAAACAATGACCTGTCACAAATGGCGAATCACCTTCAAACAGCGATTAATCAGGGCGTAGATGGAATCCTGATTGACCATGGACGGGCTGAAGCGCTGAATCAGGGCGTGGAAGAAGCGCTTGAAAAAGGAATCCCTGTTGTAACATTTGATAACGACATTACAGTGGAAGGCGTAACGGCAATCAGCCAGGATGATTACAGTCTTGCATGGGGTACGCTGAAGCAGATGGCACAGGATATTGATGGAGAAGGAAACATTGTTTACGTATGGGCTGGCGGATTCACACCGCTTGAAAGACGTAACGTGATCTATGAAGCATTCCTTGAACATTATCCGAATGTAAAAGAAGTGGCACGCTTTGGCAGTGTCAGCAACAATACAGCGCTTGATTCACAGAACCAGATGGAAGCTGTATTGAAGAAATATCCTGAAGAAGGATCAATTGATGCAGTATTTGCACCATATGATGAGTTTGCTAAAGGTGTAACGCGTGCGATTCAGCAGGCTGGACGCGACGAAATCAAAGTATACGGCATTGACCTGAGTGATGAAGATCTTCAGATTATGCAGGCAGAAAACAGCCCTTGGGTCACAACAGCTGCAACAGATCCTGCTGAAGTAGCAGGCGTTCAGGTGAGATTTCTGTATCAGAAAATTGCCGGCGAAGAAACACCATCAATTTACGCGCTTGACCCGTCAGTTGTAAATGTAAGCGACCTTCCTGATGAGCCTGTCACAATGGCTGATGTTGGTCAGCATATCGAAGGATGGGGATCACCGAATGCTGCGCGTACACCTTGGATGGACGCATTGGAGGCGAAAAATGGACAATGAGTAGGCTTCAGGTTCAACAACTTACAAAGTCATTTGGTCCAGTCAATGTGCTAAAGCAAGTGAGCTTCTCAGTTGAACCTGGTGAAGTTCACGCGCTGCTCGGCGTCAATGGTGCCGGTAAAAGTACGCTCGTTAAAATACTTTCAGGCGACTATGAAAAAGATGGGGGCACCATCACAATTGGCGGGGAAGAAGTTCACTTCACTTCCCCGGCAGATGCCCAGGAAAAAGGTATTGCGATTGTTGTACAGGAAGTGGATACGGGGTTAATCCCGAATCTGTCAGTCGCTGAAAATGTCACGCTAGATCTGACGGTTGGCGGGAAAAACAGCAAGCCGATCAGCTGGAAGAAGCGCAAACAAATTGCAGAAGCGCGGCTGTCAAAAGTACAGACTCAGGTTCAATTGAACAGGCTGGTGGAGGATTGCACGCTTTCTCAAAAGCAGATGATTCTTTTAGCCCGCGCAGTGGCATCAAATGCAAAAATGATTATTTTTGATGAGCCGACTGCACCGCTAAGTGATCATGAAACAAAACAGCTTTTCAGCGTGATTAAAGAACTGAAGGCGCAGGGCATCGGCATCATTTATATTTCACACCGTATGCAGGAAATTAATCAGATTGCTGACCGTATGACGATTATGAGAGATGGAAAAGCAGTTGCTGTATACGAAACAGGTGTTGTATCCACTGAAGAAGTTGTTAAAACAATGCTTGGTAAGCAATTGCATAAAGCTGATTATCACCACCGCGAATTTAGTGAAGAAACGATTTTTGAGATTGATCATTTAACCGTTCCTGAGACAGGAAAAGATATTAGCCTGTCAGTGCGTGCAGGCGAAATTGTCGGAATAGCAGGTCTCGTTGGGGCAGGTAAATCTGAAACGGCGAATGCAATCTTTGGTGTAACAAATGCTAAGGGTAAGCGGTTTGTAAATGGTACTGAAGTGAAAGTGAAAAGTCCGCGCCACGCCGTACAGGCAGAGCTGTCATTTATTCCTGAAGAGCGCCGCAAAAGCGGTGTATTAATCGACTCAACCGTCCAGGAAAATCTTTCACTGCCGGCACTTCAGCACTTTTCAACAGCAGGCTGGATTAACCGTAAAAAAGAACACAAGTCAGCGCTTCAGCAAATCGAGGAGCTGGGCATTGTCACCTCCTCACCAAAAGCGCTGATGAAGCATCTCAGCGGCGGGAATCAGCAGAAGGTGTCAATTGGAAAATGGCTCAACCATGACAGCAGTGTATTCATATTCGATGAGCCGACAAAGGGCATTGATGTAGGAGCCAAAAACGATGTGTTCCGACTGATCACTCATCTGGCTGAGCAGGGGAAAGGGATTTTATATTTTACAAGTGAATTTGATGAGTTACTTCAGATTGCCGACCGGATTCTGGTCATGGCGGACGGGGAAATCACGGAGGAAATGCTGAATCAGGAAGCAACAGAATCACGACTGATGACAGCAGCGACAGGAGGGAATGCAGTTGAAACAGCTGAATATCAGCGATTATCCGCAACAGGCAGATCTTAAGGAGCGGATCGTCAATTTTTTCATGAAATTTGGTACACTCCTTGCACTTGGACTGATCATTCTTATTTTCAGTCTGACAAACGAACAATTTTTAACATACAGTAACATCACGGATATTCTCCGTTCAATCTCGATTGTGACGCTTGTCGCAATTGGTGTTACATTTTCTATGATTGTCGGTGGATTCGACCTTTCCGTTGGATCTACCGTCAGCCTGGCAACCGTTGCGAGCGGTGCGCTGTTAGTCTGGTACAGTCAGGAACTTCTAGTCGTACTGCTTGTGCCGCTTGTGCTGGGTGCCTTAATCGGTTTAATTAATGCATTTATCGTGGTGAAAATCAGAATTCCGGATTTGATCGGAACGCTTGCAGTGATGTATATCATTAATGGTGTTCATCTGACGTATACAAAAGGTTATTCCATTTACAGTAATATGCCGTTACCGGATGGTAGCGGAACTGCTCCGGGAATTTTTATTCCGGCGTTTCAATTTATCGGACAGGGCAGGCTGTTTAACATTCCGTTCCCTGTCATTTTGATGGTTGTGATTGTTGCACTTGTTCATTTATTTCTAAATTATACGCGTGCAGGCCGTTTGTTTTATATGACTGGCGGCAATAAAGAGGCCGCCCGCCTGTCGGGTGTACCGGTGAATCGCTACCGTACATATGCCTATGTGATCAGCGGTGTATTTGCGGCACTTGCAGGAATTGTACTTGCAGCAAGAATTGGAACAGGGCAGGTATCAGCCGGTGATCCACTCCTGATGGATGGTGTTGCAGCTGCATTGATCGGTTACTCTGTTTTTGGTGCAGGGAAGCCGAATGTCATCGGGACGTTTATCGGAGCGATCATTATCGGGATTTTATTAAATGGACTGACGATGATGAATGTGCCGTATTATGCGCAGGATATTATTAAAGGCGGAATATTGGTTGGTGCGCTTGCGCTTACTTATTTCAGGAAGAAAGAATAGCATGCTGAACCAATAAAAAAGAGCTTTCATGCCCAAGCATGAAAGCTCTTTTTTTGCGGGATCTATTCCCCGCGACGGTCATTATCAAAGTCGTCAGGTGCGTAAGGATGATCATGTCCACGCTGATCATCTTCAGGGAAATCATCTGCATCATTCTCACTATCCCAAGCAGAAGTGTCACGTGACAGGTCGTCGCTCCAGTCATTATCAACCGGACGCTGATTTGCGTCATCATGAACCGCATCCTGAGGTGGTGTTGAAGCTGTATGCTTAGAATCCTCATTACGAGTTTCCTGCTTCATCTGTTCTCTTTCACGTCTGGCATTTTCTTTATTCAGTTCAGTATTCTCAGCTTTACGCTCAATTTTATCAAGGTAGCGTGAAGCATTGTCACGTCCGCCAAGCCCGAATGCGAGACCGAATGCAAGTGCAACCGCACCAAGGATCAGGATAAATGCAGAGTTTACAATCGTATCTGCTACACCAAGTTGATCAAGTGCCATGAATAATGCGAGTGCCATAATCGCATATTTTGCAACAGAGCTCAGTACCTCAAGTTCTGACCCTTCAAACAGGCTTGCAAGAATACGCTTCACCACATTTGCAAGGATGATACCAAGTCCAAGAATCACAATCGCTGTGATCACGCTTGGCAGGAACGCAAGAACTGCAGTTCCAAGGTCTACAAGGAAGCTGAGGCCAACAATCTGGAATGCTTCTACAATAAACAGGATCACAACAATAATCTGTACCAGATAACCGACGATATCAGATGGCGTCATGCTATTTCCGGATGCTTTCCATCCGCCAACGCGCAACTGACTCGTTACATTATTAAAACTTAGTCTTGCAAGCAGATCGGCCACAAAGCGTCGTGCCCATTTACCAACAAACAGCCCGACGAAAATCAGCAGAACCGCGATAATGATGTTTGGAATCATTCCCATGACGTCATCAAGCATGTTAATCGCAGGGTCAGTAATACCTGCAATCTGCAGACGTTCAAGCGCTGAAATTGTAACAGGAATCATAATCAGAATGAATACAACGGTACCAATAATAGAAGAAATAGATGTATCTTTCAGTGCTTTATCAAGTCCAAGCTTTGCACCCAGTTTGTCAGCGCCTACTGCATGCAGGAAGTTGGCGACAATGTCTCTGACAATCTTTGCAACAATCCAGCCAATGACAAAGATCAGTGCAGCAGCTACAAGTCTTGGAATAAATGACAGGAAGCTAGCCAGCATACCGCTGAATGGTTCAGAGACTGCATCAATGCCCAGTGCCCCGAGAATACCAGGCAGGAACATAAGCAGTACAAGGTAGAATACGATGGTACCGGCACTGTCTACATAGCTTCCAAGGTTAGAAGAGTCTTTGACATATTTGCTATCACGGACTTTACGGTTCTGTACAAGTTTGTGTCCAACCTTGACGACGACTGTTTTCAATACAATTGCCAGTACATATGCTAAAAGCAGAATCAGTGCAGCCGTCAGGATATTTGGAATAAATGCCAGAATCGTACTCATCATATCTACAAGTGGAGAGGCAATAATATTCAGGTTAAGAATGTTGAAGAATAAAATAAAGACAAATACCATCAGTATCCAGAAGACGATTGTTCCGGCAACTTTCTCGGGCGTCCACTTCTTAGACTTTTCCTTTTCTCCGTCAGACGGAGTGGAGCGTCTATTTGGGGCTCCATACTTTCTAATGACACCGGTTTTCTTAAGTAATTTTTCCACCCCGGCAGATACAGCTTTTGCTATAAAAAAGCCGACAAGCAGGACGACTAAGGCAAGCAGCAGGTTTCCAAGTGAATTTAGAAATCCGCTTGTGTTAAAACCGTCTCCCCCAAACCAGTTGTTATTCATATAAACCCTCCTCCATATTTAATGTTCATATCATTAATTCCCTTATTATGATAATAGAAAACTATTTTCAGAAAAAATTTTCAGAAAAAAATAAAAATCTAGTGCTAGTGCACTAGATTTGATGATGCTCACATATTTTGAGGAGGTCTATTTCTTCTTTTGTAAGATGGCGCCATTCACCCGGCTGAAGTGAATCAAGGTGAATGTGTGAAATCCGGATCCTTTTCAGACTGATCACATGATTATTAAAAGCACTGCACATCCGCCTGATTTGCCGGTTCAGCCCTTGTTTTAAGATAATACGGAATGAGTATTCACCTGTTTTTTCGGCAAAGGCAGGAGAGGCTGTTTTTCCTTTAACCAGCAATCCGCCTTCACACATTTTTCGGATCATCTCTTCTGTAACCGGCCGCTTTGTCTCAACAAGATATTCTTTTTCCTTATCGGCTTCTTCTTTCATTAGAGGGTTCACAATGGAACCGTCATTGGTCAGAAGCAGCAGCCCGGTTGATGCTTTATCAAGCCGGCCAACAGCGAAAACCCGCGTATTGAAATTCAGGAAGTCGATGAGGTTACCTTTCACTGTCCGCTGCGCTGTACAGGTAATGCCTTCTGGTTTGTGAAAAGCAAGGTAGACGCGTTCAACGGGCTCAGCCACAGGTTGTCCATCAATCAGAATGACATCTTCCGGCTGCACTTCGGTTGAATGGGTGCAGGGAATCCCATTTACCGTGACGCGCTTTTGTTCAATCATTCTGCCTGTTTCGCGCCTGGAGTATGCACCGCTTTTCGCTAAAACCGTCTGGATATGCTGCATCTAGAGTAAATATTTTTCCACAACGTGCGCCACGCCGTGATCCATATTTGATTTTGTAACAAAATCAGCAGCTTCTTTGATATCATCAGGCGCATTATCCATCGCTACACCAAGACCTGCGAACTGAATCATCTCAAGATCATTATAGCTGTCACCGACTGCAATGACTTCAGAGCGGTCAATTCCGAGCTTTTTAATCAGTTGTTCAAGGCTTGTCCCTTTGGTTACGCCGGCTTCGGTGAATTCAAGGAAATAAGGCTTCGAGCGGTAAACACTCAATGTGCCTGACAGCTCCTCTTTCAGTTTCTCTTCAATCTTTTTGAGCACGCTGCCTTCTTCAAGCATCAGCACTTTCACAACAGGTTCTTTAACGGCCTGCTTAAAATCATCTGTCAGTGCGACCGGAAGACCTGTCAGTGTAGATTCAATTTGCGTATATTCATTATCTACTGGCGTCAGAATGGCTTCATTGACATAAGTCTGAATCCCGACATTTTCTCTCTGGCTCAGGTCATACAGGTGATGAACCATTTTAGGGGATAATGTACTTTCAAACAGTAATTCCTTCGTCTTTGCATTAAAGATATTCGCACCATTATATGAAAGAATATAGCTGCCGTAATCAGCGAGGCGCAGCTCATTTGCTGCATCCCACATGCCAAATGTCGGGCGTCCTGAAGCAAGTACGACCTTCACACCATTTTCCTGTGCTTTCATCAGGGCTGCCGCATTTTCTTTTGAGATCGTATGGTCATCCTGAAGCAGTGTGTCATCCATATCTAAAACAATCATTTTATAAGTCATTTTGGTCTCCTTCTTGTCTATACATATACTTGTATCTTACTGTAGCAGAGGGGGTAGTGGCAAGTCGGCTTTGGCGTCTGTAAAGCGGGGCGGTATGGATGTCTTTACGTAAAAATGCCCTTAGGAAACTGTGTTGAAAGTTTCCTAAGGGCATGAAGAAGGTGAGGTGGCTTGAGTTTGATTATATTGCGTTCGCTGGTGGGGTATGCCGCTCGACCGGAGTTATAGCGACGTCGTCGGCCGTGATAGAACACTCAGCCTGGACTATAGCGACGTCAGCGGCCGTGATACGCTACTCAACCGGGCATACACTGACGTCACCGGGCAACACACAACATTCACTCAGCAGTATACCTCCATCAAGGAAGTGGATAATGATCAATGCCGTTGTATTTCACCAGGTACAGGTGATCTTCCACATAAATCATCCGCTGCACCATACTTTCGTATTCCTCATAGAGCTGATTTGGATCCTTTTCATCCATATACTCAGCCGCGGGCTCAATACCGTCAGTTGTAATGCGGTACATCAGCGCACCCTGACCTTCGAATTCGAGTCCGTTATCATTTTCACCTTCATACAGCATAATCGGGAACCCGTACAATCCGCGTTCTTCGTGTCTGAACAGCGCTTTATGATCGTATTGAACCGGGGAATGCGTACCTGGTCCGCCGATCACTTCTACATCTTTTTCAAGCGGGTTATTAAAATCAGTAATATCAAAGAGTGAGATTTTCATCCCTTCCTGTCTGACAATCGGTGCCTCACCAGGTTTTGTTTCTTCCAGTAATGTTTCCACCCCGAAGCCGATCAGGTGGTTTTCATCAAGCGGGTGAAGGTACGTGCTGAAGCCCGGGATTTTCAACTCGCCAAGGACTTCAGGCGCTGTCGGGTCTGACGTATCAATCACATAGAGCGGATCGGTTTCTCTGAATGTGACAATATAGGCTTTGTCGCCCATAAATCTGGCTGAATAAATCCGCTCACCAGGCGCAAGATCTTCAACGGACCCGCTCATCGTCATCCCCTCATTCAAAATATAGAGGTCATTAACAGAAGGCTGCTCCTCAGACCACATATCTCCGGTAGTAGTTGCCACACGGAAATACCCATTATACTCATCCATTGAAAACTGATTCAGAATCCGTCCGGGTACTTTTCCCTGAGCGGCAAACTGTATGTTGAGTCCGTCAATTGCAAACCTGTAAATTTCAGTTTCACCAGCTGAACCACCTGCAGGCATACTTGTTGTTGCCGGAAAGAACGTGTACTGCATAGAAGCAATATAGAGATTATCCTTAGACATATAAATCTGACCGCTGCTGCCCAGGTAAGAATGAACAGACGCTTCAGTGTCCGGTTCATTGATAGGAACAGCTGAGATAGTTGCATATTCAGTGCTTTCAGACTCAGGGATCTTCTGAATCTGATCAACCGGCTGCGTGAAGAATTCGTCAGATACAGCAGTATCTTTTATAAAAGGCTGCAGTCTGACTTCAGCGTCAGTGTCCTCCTGCATTGCCCAGACATCGGGATAATGATTTGTCACCAGGTACAGCACATCATCAACCATTCTGGAGCTTGCCAGATAACCTTCCGATGAAAATTCGCGTGTTAACGCAGGAGAAGCAGGGTCAGTTACATCATAAATTTTCGCAGTGGTTGTACTGAGCTGCTGACCGGGCTTATTGTGCCAGAAATCCCCGATCGCAATTAGCGTATCGCCGTTCAGATAAAGTGACGACCCGTAAAAGTTCCCATCGCCAAGCGTAATCGTCTGAACGGTCTCAGTGGATGCATCATCTAATATCTCTTCAATTCTGATCTCTCCGTTTTGCTTAAGAACGTAGATATACTCACCATCTGTCTGAACAATGTCTGCTTCCTCTACTCCCTCAACCTGATTATTCGTCGTTGAAAAATCCCCGCCGGCTCCACCTGAAGCACTATCAGCAGAGGCAGCGCTGTCTTCTGAAGCAGACTCTTCAACTGCAATTTCACCGCCATAGTTCAGTGCACGCCCATCTTCCAGCAGCGCCGAGAAATGATCTCGCAGCTCCTGCTCATTCGCAAACTTAGGAAGATCTGTCACGATTTTAAACTCAACAGCCTGCTTATCTTTCAGCTTTAAGCCGAGTGAAGATCGGATTTCTTCTGATAAATGCAGGGTGTAGATGGCGCCATTTTGATATCCTTCTTCTGGAGGAGCGACTGCAAGTGTAAAGCCATCATTCAATAATTCGAGCGAAACAGGTACTTTATCGCCCTCCTGATCCTCTACAAAAACAGTTTCTTCATTAATCGTTTCACCGCGCATCTCTTCAGTAAAGTTCATTCGCCACGTATGATCACTGAAAACGGCCCTGGCTTCAGCACCTGATGCAGTATTCGTTACTTCAGGCTTTTGAAGCAGGTAAAAGGTGAGCCCGCCAACTGAAAGCAGCAAAATCAAAGCCGCAATGTACCATTTCTTCATATCGATTTACCTCCAATCGGTCATGAATTCAACCGGATATTTTTAGTCAAAAGGGTATCAATAACTTTCCCTTCATTTTCCTTATTACAGAATAAGACGTAACTGTTTCGATTAAGTTACAGAAATAATCAGAAAACATAAAAGCTCAGGCTTGAGGTGAAAGTGTTTTCATAATACCCTTATGTAAAAGAGGAGGGTTTTACATGGTAAAAGTAGCAATACAGCTTTGGTCTGTTAAAGAAGCGATGGAACAAAATCCTGAAGACACAATCCGCCAGCTGAGCGAGGCAGGTTATGACGGTGTGCAGCTCGCAGGTGATTATGGGAAATCGGGTGCAGAATGGAAAAAGATTTTATCAGACAACCATATGGAAGCGGCCGGGATTCACATGCCGGTAACTGCACTTGAAAATAAATCAGAGCTCGATCACTGGATCAGCTTCAGTAAGGAAATTGGCAACAGCAAGCTCATTATTCCGTTTGTTGATGAAGAATGGCGTACGCTTGAAGGGTATAAAAAGCTGACGCATCTGATGAATGAAGCGGCCGAAAAAATCAGTGAAGCAGGCATTAAGCTTGGCTACCACCATCACGATTTTGAATTCAAAACAGTTGAAACAAGCATGACCGGCTGGGATGTGATTGAAGAAACATCAGATCATGACCACATTCATTTTGAAATTGACGTCTACTGGACAGAATATGCAGGCATTCATACATATAATCTGCTGGACCGTTTAAAAGAAAACATTTTCTCCATTCATTTAAAAGATATGGTTGAAGAAAATGGTCATAAAAGAACCGCAGCAATTGGTAAAGGAAGCCTTGATCTGAAAGGCTTTGCTGACCGCGTGCAAACAGACTGGCTAGTGGTTGAACAGGAGCACTTTGACGGTGATCCACTTGAAGAAGTGAAGCCGAGCGCGAAGGTTGTTAAGGGTTGGTATGAATAAGTTTTAAGTAGAAATCCGGGGTGCTGCTCCGGATTTTTTGTATGTCCAGCTACAGGCGCTAGCTCTGTGGCTTATGCCTATCAGAGCTGAACGAGCGCCTTCCGCTTTTCGATTAAAGGATAGATCGAATGTCTCTATTCTACGAACCAGCCTATTTTTTCTAAGAAGGCCTTATATTTTTCTAAGAACAACAGGTCCTATTCTTAGAACTACTTTATTTATTCTATGAACATAGCTTGTTTTTCTATGAACCTACACCCATCCCACATAATTATCCACCCACAAGCATAATTAACCGCCTATATGATCAAAAATATCTAAAAATAACGAATATCACAAAAATTTTTTTACTCCCGCTACCCAAACTATTTACCTAACCGAAATAGTTGATTTATCAACCTTCAGGGACAATTGTAATGTCATATAAAACCTGATCTGACAAGGCTGAACAGTGCTTCCTCCATTTGATGGATTTGCCTTCCTTTGGTATAGTTGTTTGAAAATTGTGTATGGATAAAAAAGGGGAATTTGTCGATGAAGGTTTACTTGTCAGTGGACATGGAAGGGATCACAGGCCTTCCGGATTATACATATGTCAGTTCAAATGAAAAAAATTATGAACGCGGGCGTCTGATCATGACGCAGGAAGCAAATGCAGTCATTGAAGCAGCTTTTGAAGCGGGTGCCACAGAGGTGCTCGTGAACGATTCGCACTCCAAGATGAATAACATTGTGATTGAAGAGCTGCATCCGGATGCATTGCTGATTACGGGTGATGTGAAACCGTTTTCGATGGTTCAGGGGCTTGATTCAACATTTGATGCGGCGATTTTTCTTGGCTATCATGCCCGTGCCGGTCAAAAAGGTGTGATGTCACACGCCATGACATGGGGCGTCCGCAACATGTGGGTGGATGATGAAGTCGTCGGCGAGCTTGGACTGAATGCCATGGTTGCAGGATACTTCGGTGTTCCGGTTGTCATGGTCGGCGGGGATGATTGTGCAGCGGCTGAGGCAAAAGCGCTGATCAGCGGAGTTAAGACAGCTGCAGTCAAAGAAACCATTTCAAGGTCGGCGGTGAAAAGCCTGACGCCCGCAAAAGCACATGCGCTGTTAAAAGAAACAGCGGCTGATGCGTTAAACGATATTCAGGCAAAGCCTTTAATTGCATCTGATGCGCCAGTTTTTAAAATTGAGTTCACGAACTATGGGATGGCGGAATGGGCCAACCTGATGCCTGGTACAGAAATTGAACCGGACACCTGCATCGTCACATTCAGAGCAAAAAACATCTTAGAAGCATATCAGGCAATGTTAGTCATGACAGAGCTTGCGATGCGCACATCATTTTGTTAGGGGGAGCAACAGGTGACAGGATACATAGCAAAACGTTTTATGATGATGGTTGTAACCATCCTTGTCATTGCAACATTGACATTTGTATTAATGAATGCGATTCCGGGTTCTCCATTTAACGAGGATCGCGGGACCAGTGAAGCAGTACAGGCAAATATGAACGCACACTTTGGACTTGATCAGCCATTGTACGTGCAGTACGGCATGTACTTAAAAAGTATTGCCACATTTGACTTCGGACCATCCATTAAAAATCCGAATCAGACTGTAAACGATCTGCTTGGAAGAGGGTTCCCGATTTCAGCGGAGCTCGGGATAATTACGATTTTACTGGCGCTCATATCAGGCGTCGTGCTCGGCGTGCTGGCAGCGCTCAGACATAACGGAGTCATTGACTATCTGGCGATGACGCTTGCGGTACTCGGGATTTCGATTCCGAACTTTGTGCTTGCGACACTCGTGATTCAGCAGTTTGCGGTAACCTGGGGCGTGCTCCCGGCGGCGACTTGGTCAAGCCCGGCACATATGGTACTCCCGGTCATTGCACTTGCAACGGGACCGATGGCCATTATCGCCCGTCTCACGCGTTCAAGCATGCTCGAAGTCCTTACGCAGGATTACATAAAAATGGCGCGTGCAAAAGGACTCACTCCTTTTAAAATCGTCGTCAAACATGCGCTTAAAAATGCGATGCTTCCAGTCGTAACGATCCTTGGTACACTGGTTGCCGGTATTTTAACAGGAACATTTGTCATTGAGAAAATCTTTGCCATTCCAGGCATGGGTAAATATTTCGTCGACAGCATTAACGACCGTGATTATCCGGTCATTATGGGAACAACGGTATTTTACAGTACGATTCTTGTGATTATGCTTTTCCTTGTGGACGTGGCATACACATTGCTTGATCCGCGGATTAAGCTTGTGAAGAAAGGAGGAGAGTAAGATGAGAAAGACGGTAGAAAATCCTCCTTCACATCATGAACAGATTCCGGATGACTGGTTCCGACCGGTCGGAAAGGATCGTGAGAAAGCAGAAGAGGTGGTACGTCCGTCACTTTCCTACTGGAGAGATGCATGGAGACGACTGCTGAAAAACAAGCTTGCAATGGCAGGGCTGTTATTTTTGATCGGTCTTGCATTTATGGCGATCTTCGGTCCAATGCTGACGCCGCACTCACCAACAACGCAGAATCTGCCAAATCAAAACCTGGCACCAAACAGTACGCACTGGTTCGGAACAGATAACCTTGGACGCGACGTATTTGCGCGGACATGGTACGGAGCAAGAATCAGTTTATTTGTCGGGCTGATGGCAGCATTGATTGATTTTACAATTGGCATTATTTACGGCGGAATTGCCGGTTATAAAGGCGGCAGAACCGATTCAGCAATGATGCGTGTTATTGAAATTCTATATGGATTACCGTATCTGCTAGTTGTCATCTTACTTCTAGTAGTAATGGGACCGAGTCTTGCAACAATTATCGTGGCACTCACGGTGACCGGCTGGATCGGGATGGCGCGGATTGTGCGCGGTCAGGTCATGCAGATTAAAAACTATGAATTCGTTACCGCTTCACAGTCATTTGGCGCAAAAACGTCACGGATTATCCGTAAAAACCTGCTGCCAAATACAATGGGGCCAATCATCGTTCAAATGACACTGACGGTACCAACAGCCATTTTCGCTGAAGCGTTCCTAAGCTTCCTCGGACTTGGTATTCAGGCACCGCATGCGAGCTGGGGTGTCATGGCCAACGACGCACTCGGCGTTATCATCTCAGGCCACTGGTGGAGACTATTCTTCCCGGCATTCTTCATCTCACTCACCATGTTTGCGTTCAACGTACTGGGAGATGGGCTACAGGATGCTTTAGATCCGAAATTGAGAAAGTAATAGGGATTTTATAAAGACATTATTCTTTTTGCACAGCTGATGACCGGAGCGGAAGGGGGGCGACTCCAGCGGGATATGACGGATAGGTGAGACCCCGCTGGTGCGAAGCATCCGAGGAGGTTCACCGCCGTCCCCTCCTGAAGCGCAGGTCAGCAGCCAAACTTACAAAGCTAAAAACATTTGGCAGGAGTGAACAACAGATGACTGTAGCAGACAGAAAGCACCGTACAGTCGACAGGACTGCAGCAGAAAAGCCTGTCCTTGAAGTGCGAGATCTCGAAGTAACATTTAAGACATACGGGGGAACCGTCCAGGCCGTACGCGGTGTGAACTTTGACGTATATAAAGGTGAGACGCTCGCAATCGTTGGCGAATCCGGTTCCGGTAAAAGTGTCACTTCAAGCGCGATCATGGGGCTGATCCCATCACCGCCAGGCGAAATTACACGAGGTAACGTTCAATTCAAAGGAAAAGACCTGACGAAGTTTTCAAAAAAAGAAATGATGGGCATTCGCGGAGTCGATATCTCAATGATCTTTCAGGATCCGATGACTGCATTGAACCCGACATTAAAAATAGGTGATCAACTGACAGAGGGAATCAGGCAGCATCAGGGATTATCAAAAGCAAAAGCCAATGAAAAAGCGCTTGAGATGATGCAGCTGGTCGGCATTCCAAATCCTGAGGAGCGGCTGAAACAGTATCCGCACCAGTTCAGTGGCGGTATGAGACAGCGGATTGTCATTGCCATCGCGCTGATGTGTGAGCCTGAGCTGCTCATTGCAGATGAACCGACGACTGCACTGGACGTAACCATTCAGGCGCAGATCCTGGAACTGTTTGAAGAAATCCAAAAGAAAACAGGCGTATCAATTATTCTGATCACGCATGACCTTGGCGTTGTAGCAAAAATCGCCCATCGAATTGCGGTGATGTATGCAGGAAAGATTGTTGAAATCGGTACAAAGCGCGAAGTCTTTTATCAGCCTGAGCATCCTTATACGCAGGGGCTGCTGAACTCAGTGCCGCGCCTTGATTTAAAAGGGAAGCCGCTTGAGCCGATTGAAGGCACGCCGCCTGATTTATTTTCACCGCCGGCCGGCTGTCCATTTGCAGCCAGATGTCCGCATGCCATGCTTGTATGTGAAAAAGTCGTCCCGCAGACAGAACAGCTGTCAGAGACGCATCAGGCAGACTGCTGGCTTTTAGATGAAAGAGCACAAAAGTAACAACTGGCCTGAGAAAGACGTTTCCGGCTCGTACGGACGGTTTTCAGGCCGGCAAAAATAAACACCTTAGGGGGAATCACAGCATGAAAAAATGGGGAATCTTTTTATTTTCAATCGTAATGGTGCTTGTACTTGCAGCCTGCACGGCGAATGATGAAGCCGGTCAGGAAGAGCAGGATGAAGGCGTCCAGAGCGAAGAGTCAGGCGGAGAGAAAGTTCTTCGCATGAACAACGGCACAGAGCCGACATCAATGAATCCACCAATCGGATTTGATGCATCGTCATGGAACGTACTGAATAACGTAATGGAAGGACTGACGCGTCTTGGTCAGGACGACCAGCCGCAGGAAGCAATGGCGGAGTCATGGGTAGTATCTGAAGACGGACTTACATACACGTTTTCAATTCGTGAAGATGCAAACTGGTCAAACGGAGAACCTGTAACAGCAGAAGACTTCGTTTATGCATGGACTTACATGCTAGAGCCTGAAACAGCATCACCTGCAGCATTCCTTGCTTACTTCATTGAAGGCGCTGAAACGTTCAACGCAGGTGAAGGAAGTGCAGAAGACCTTGGTCTTGAAGCAGTAGATGAAAAGACATTTGAAGTCACACTGACACAGCCAACAGGTGCATTCTTAAATATCATCTCAAACCCTTCATTCTTCCCCGTGCATAAAGCAACGGCTGAAGAAAATCCTGAGTGGTTTGCTGAAGCTGACACATTCGTTGCAAACGGACCGTTCAAGCTTGCAGCATGGGAGCATGACAGCGAGATCGTGATGGAGAAAAACGAAGAGTACTGGGATGCAGAAACAGTAAAGCTTGATAAAGTTCACTGGGCAATGGTCAGCGATACAAACACTGAATATCAGATGTTTGAAAGCGGAGATCTTGATATGACAGAAATTCCTGCAGACAGCGCTGAACAGCTGATTGACTCTGAAAATGTAGTCATCGAAGATCAGGCTGGTCTTGCATTCTACCGTTTCAACGTAGAAGAAGAGCCTTTCCAGAACAAGAAAATCCGCCAGGCAATCGGTAAAGCCGTGAACCAGCAGGAGCTTGTTGATTATGTAACGAAAATGGGTGAAGTACCTGCAACAGGATTCGTTTCACCAGGATTTGAAGATGCAGAAGGTAACGACTTCCGTGAAACAAACGGAGACCTTCAGACATTTGACGCTGAAGAAGCAAAGCGCCTTCTTGAAGAAGGAATGGAAGAGGAAGGTTATGACGAGCTTCCAGCAATCACATTGACTTACAGCAACACAGAATCAAACCGTATCGTCGCTGAAGCAATTCAGCAGATGGTCAGCCAGAACATCGGCGTTGACATGGAGCTTTCTGCTTCAGAAAGTAACGTCTTCCTTGATGAGCAGCGCGCACTCCAGCACCAGCTGTCACGAAGCTCATTCCTGCATGACTACGCTGATCCTGTAAACGCACTTGAAAGCTTTGTAACAGGTTCTTCTATGAACCGTACAGGCTGGTCAAACGAAGAATACGATCAGCTGATTGCTGACGCAAAAGCAGAAACAGATGAGCAGGCACGTTATGAACTTCTTTATGAAGCTGAAAAGCTGTTAATGGAAGAAGCACCAATCTTCACACTTCACTACTACAACCAGGTTTACCTGTATGCAGACAATATCTCAGATGTTGTACGCCACCCGGTTGGTTATCTTGAGCTGAAGTGGGCAGATAAAGAAGCTTAAAAATAGATGGGGAGCGCCGCTTTTGAGTGGTGCTTCCTGTTTGTTAGGTTGTGTGAGCTGAGGTGCTGATGTTTTGGTTCAGGAGATTTCTGTTGATGTTCATGAAATTATGTCAATGGTTTATGAGATTACCTCTGGTGTTCAGAAGATTTTCCAGTCGGTTCATGAAATATTCATTGTGGTTCATGAGATTGGGACTATTTACACTCCTCTCCTCATTCATCAAACCACTTCTGTTTTCCGAAAAGTGGGTCACCAAAACCCCTTTTTCAGAGTACAGAAAGGAGCACGACACAAATGATCTTACCAAAACGACTTCAAAGCGGGGACACAGTCGGCTTTATCGCGCCGGCAAGTCCGCCAAATATAAAAAGCATGGAACAATCAATTGAATTTTTCACATCACTTGGCTTAAAAGTAAAAGAAGGTAAACACGTCCGCAATGTCCACGGTTACCTCGCAGGAACAGATGAAGAGAGGCTTGAGGACCTTCACGCGATGTTTGCTGACCCTGAAGTAAGTGCAGTCATCTGCGCAGGCGGCGGCTATGGTACTGGCCGCATCGCTGACAAAATTGATTATGACTTAATCCGTCAAAACCCGAAAATTTTCTGGGGATACAGCGATATCACTTATTTACATACAGCGATCCGTCAGGAAACTGGACTTGTCACGTTTCATGGCCCGATGCCTGCTTCTGAAATTGGCAAGGATGAGTTCCACGAGCTGTCAGGAAAAATGTTCGCACAGCTGTTTGAGCCGAGGGAGCTTCATTACACAGAAGCAATCGGTGAGCTGAATGTGATTACAGCAGGTGGTGCGACTGGTGAATTGACAGGTGGAAACCTGACGCTGATTGTGAGCACGCTGAACACGAAGCATGAAATTGATACAAAAGATAAAATTCTTTTAATAGAAGACGTCGATGAAGAGCCGTACAGAATTGACGGCATGCTGAGCCAGCTGAAGTCAGCGGGTAAGCTGCATGAACTGAACGGGATTGTGGCTGGTGATTTTAAAAATGCGGTGCCGACAAACGGGAAGCCGTCACTTTCACTGGATGAAGTACTACAGCACTACTTAGGCGACCTTGGGATTCCGGTCGTGTCAGGTTTTAAAATCGGTCACTGTGAACCGCATTTTTCAGTACCGCTTGGCGTCAACGCGAAGCTTTCAGCAGCTGATAAAACGCTGACGCTGCTGCCGGGGGTGGAGTGATGAAGATTCGCTCTATTGAAACGTTCCGTGTCAGAGTGCCGCTGAAAAAACCATTTAAGACAGCACTCAGGACGCTGACGGTTTCTGACTCTGTGATTGTAAAAATTACAGATGAAGAAGGTCGTAACGGCTACGGTGAAGCACCGCCGACACACGTGATTACAGGTGATTCGCTTTCAAGTATTGAAGAAGCAGTCAACGGCATTATTGCACCAAAGTGTATCGGTCAGTCGCTTTTACACAGAGAAAGCCTGCTTCACACACTGAACACATCAATGGTTCGCAACACAAGTGCAAAGGCAGCCGTTGATTGTGCAATTCACGATCTGCTTGCACAGCACGCCGGACTGCCGCTTTATCAATTCTTAGGCGGAGCTGCTGATTCGTTTGATACGGACTACACGGTTAGTGTAAATGAACCTGACGAAATGGCTGCAGATGCCGTGCAATTTAAACAGGATGGATTTTCTGTGCTAAAAATAAAAGTCGGCATTGGTGCGATTGAGGACGATCTGAAGCGCATCAGGGCCATCCGTGAAAAAACGGACTGCACGCTGAGACTGGATGCGAATCAGGGCTGGACAGCAAAAGAGGCAGTATACGCGATCAGCCGGATGGAGGATGAGGGACTGAATATTGAACTCGTCGAACAGCCGGTTAAAGCGCATGATCTTAAAGGATTAAAATATGTAACAGACCATACATTTACGCCAATCATGGCAGATGAAAGTGTCTTTAGCCCGCAGGATGCCATTCGAGTGCTTGAAATGCGTGCAGCGGACCTGATTAATATTAAGCTGATGAAAGCAGGCGGCATCCATCAGGCAATGACGATTTCAAAGCTTGCTGAAGCCTACGACATTCCATGTATGACGGGCAGTATGATTGAAACGAATGTCGGAATTTCAGCGGCTGCCCATTTTGCTGCAAGTCAGCGGAATATCACGCGCTATGATTTTGACGCACCGCTTTTACTGGCTGAGGATATTGTAAATGGGGGCGTTGAGTTTGATAAAGCCCGAATGAAATTTAGCGGGGCGACGGGTCTTGGCATTGAATCAATTAAAGAACACGCAGTGCTTAGGAGGTAATCAGATGAGAACAGCACAAATCAATGTAACTGCAGCAACACTCTGGACGGAGCCTGCATCACCACGCGATCTCGATCAGCCGGCACTTGAAGCACCGGTCAGAATTGACGCGTGGCTTGAGGGAATGACGGCTGAAGAGCGAAAGGAACTGCTTGATGGTAATAAAGTGCAGTCCCAGGTACTTTACGGGGAGACCGTGACAATTGAAGAAGTGAATGACGGCTGGGCACACGTTGTTGTATTGTCCCAGAGCTCTAAAAAGCATCCGGCTGGCTATCCGGGGTGGATTCCATTTTCACAGCTGACTGAAATTAACGAGGATAATATGGAAGCGTCTGAGGAAAAAGCAATCATCACTGCTGACTTCACGCCACTTTTAAATGAAGGTGGTGAAGCGCTGGTGACACTTGCGTTTACAACCATTCTTCCGGTAACGGATCTTGAAGATGGAATGGTGGGAGTGCACACACCTCACGGACAGGCTTTTGTAAAAAGAGATGCAGTTAAACTTTTCACAGGTGAGCTTGAAAAAGGGACGCCTGCAGCCATTTTAAAAGACGGCGAAAGATTTCTGGATCTGCTTTACCTGTGGGGCGGGATGACGCCATACGGATATGACTGCTCCGGTTTCAGCTACTCCATGATGAGAGCGAACGGCTATCTGATCCCGCGTGATGCATCTGATCAGGCAGCGGATGGAAAAGAAATTGCAAAAGAAGATGTACAGCCTGGGGATTTAATCTTCTTCGCTTATGAAGAAGGTAAAGGACGCCTGCACCATGTAGCGATTTATCAAGGGGACGGCAAAATGATTCACTCGCCGACTCCAGGCAAAAAGATTATGATCCAGGAAATCGCAGGAACATTTTACGAAAAAGAATGGTGCCAGACAAGGCGCTACTGGCAGGAATGAGGAGGAAGACACCATGAGCGGTCAAAAACTGCTGGAAGTAACAGACCTGAAAAAACACTTTGATCTTGGTAAAAACCAGCTTTTAAAAGCGGTAGACGGGATCAGCTTTGACGTACATAAAGGAGAAACGCTGGGTCTTGTAGGTGAATCCGGCTGCGGTAAATCCACAACAGGACGGACAGTAATGGGCTTGTACGGCCGGACGGAAGGTTCCGTGACCTTTGACGGGAAAGATGTTCACAGCATGTCTGAAAAAGACCGGTTTGATTTCCTGCGCAATATGCAGATGATTTTCCAGGATCCATACGCTTCATTAAATCCAAGATCCACTGTTCTGGAGATTATCTCAGAGCCGATGGAAATCCACGGTCTTTATAAAAATCAAAAGGAAATGAAGGAAAAAGTATATCAGCTGCTTGAAGATGTCGGGCTGAACCGAGATCATGCCAACCGCTATCCGCACGAATTCTCAGGCGGTCAGCGTCAGAGAATCGGAATCGCGCGTGCACTCGCACTAGATCCGGACTTTATCGTGGCAGACGAGCCAATATCAGCGCTTGATGTATCCGTGCAGGCACAGGTGGTGAACCTGCTGAAATCGCTTCAGGAGGAAAAAGGGCTGACATATTTATTTATTGCCCATGACCTTTCAATGGTAAAGCACATCTCTGACCGGATCGGCGTCATGTACCTTGGACGGATGATGGAGCTTACTACAAGTGAAAAGCTATACGATGAACCGCTTCATCCATATACCAAAGCACTGATGTCAGCGATCCCGATTCCGGACCCTGATGTGGAAGAGTCACGCGAGCGGATTCTGCTCGACGGAGAGCTGCCAAGCCCGATCAATCCGCCGTCAGGCTGCGTGTTCAGAACCCGCTGTCCTGTCGCAACAGACCGCTGCGCAGCAGTCGTACCGGAATGGCGTGAAGTACGCCCCGGACATTTTGCTGCATGTCACTATGCAGACTGATATGTTTGTATCTCCCGCGATATGGGAATAACAAGATTAACTTGACCACAAGCGGGAGGGATTCATTATGGGACGACTCATTAAGCGCGCAATCAAATACGGACCGATCGTATACCCGTTCATCCGTAAGTTTCTAAATAGCCGTAAAGCGAAAAGGTATTAAGCGGGAAGGACCATCTTTTGGGTGGTCTTTTTTGTTTGGAGATAAAGAATTTACGATCATATACCTTTATTTTTCAGACATCGTAACCCCCCATCTGATCACGATCGGAACGTTTGCACAACACGGAATTGCGAATCATGTCGTAAAGTATTTTGCCAAATGATTTGCTATTTCCAAAACCCCATGCTATGATTAATCCATGCTTAATACGTAACACCATCTAATTCACATGTTATCAGGAACTTTTTACATTTTCCGATCATGTAAAAAGCTTGTGATAGCATGTGAATTCTTTGTTTTTACTCAGCTATTAAGTAAAACTTAGAACACAGTGGAGGAATTACCCATGAACGAAGGTACAGTAAAATGGTTTAACGCAGAAAAAGGATTTGGCTTCATCGAAGTAGACGGCGGCGAAGATGTATTCGTACACTTCTCAGCTATCACTGGCGACGGATTCAAAACTCTTGAAGAAGGTCAAAAAGTTAGCTTTGAAATCACTCAAGGCAACCGTGGCGACCAAGCTGCTAACGTTGTAAAATTATAATTTTACACATTCAAAACACTCGTTTCTCTTTTGAGGAGCGGGTGTTTTTTTGTTTTTTGCATGTACAATGCACACCGCCATATCATCAAAAACAAGTTTTAAGCAGGAATCACTGAGGGAAAGAAAGAAGTATTGCTTAAAAGAAAGTGTGGGATTTTCATGAAACCACTGTCACAGTCTTTTTATGAACGGACTGCGCTTGAACTTGCTGAATCTCTACTTGGGAAGCTGCTTGTGAAGGATTCACCAGAGGGCAAGGCGTCAGGTATTATTGTGGAGACTGAGGCGTATATGGGGGCTGAGGATCGTGCGGCGCACAGTTTTCAGAACCGCCGGACGCGCAGGACGGAGATTATGTTCGGAAAAGCAGGTTCTGTTTATACGTATCAGATGCATACGCATACGCTTGTGAATGTGGTGGCTGCTGAGGTGGATACGCCACAGGCTGTTTTGATCCGTGCAGTTGAACCGGTTGAGGGACTTCATCTAATGGAAGAAAGGCGTCCTGGGAGGAAACAGGTTGAGTGGACGAACGGGCCCGGGAAGCTGACGAAGGCGCTTGGGATTGCGATGAGTGATTACGGCTCGCATTATACAGTGCCGCCTCTGCAGATTTTCGATGGGTGGAGTCAGGAAGATTTTGATATTGTCACTGGTCCAAGAATTGGGATTGATAATACGGGTGAGGCCCGGGATTATCCATGGCGGTTCTTTGTAAAAGGAAATCCGTATATTTCGCGTTAGACAAAGAGGAGGAAATGAAGATGACATTTAAAGCAGTAATGGTTGATTTACAAAACGATCAGATAGAAACGAAAGTGGCTGATGTAACGGAGGATCAGCTGCCAAAAGGGGAAGTGCTGATCAAAGTTGCGTATTCCAGTGTGAATTTTAAAGATGGACTGGCCGGCTTGAAGGACGGGAAGATTGTGCAATCATACCCATTTATACCGGGAATTGATCTGTCAGGAACGGTTAAATCGTCAGAAGACAGCCGTTTTAAAAAAGGGGATCAGGTCATTGCGACGAGCTATGATATTGGTGTAACTCATTTTGGTGGATATAGTGAATATGCACGTATCCCTGCTGATTGGGTGGTACCACTGCCTGAAGGACTAACACTCCGTGAAGCGATGATTTTCGGTACGGCAGGGTTCACTGCGGGCTTATCGGTACATAGACTGGAAAAAGAGGATGTAACGCCTGGATCAGGTGATGTGCTGGTAACCGGTGCCACGGGCGGTGTTGGCAGTATGGCGGTTGCGATGCTTGCTTCAAGAGGATATCAGGTAACCGGAAGCACGGGGAAATCTTCAGAACACGATTATTTGAAATCACTTGGTGCTGCAAACGTCATTTCACGTGATGAAGTGTATGATGGCGGGAAGATCAGACCGCTTGATAAAGGAATCTGGGCAGGGGCTGTTGATCCTGTTGGAGGAGACAGTCTGGCGTCTGTGTTAAGTAAAATGAAGCAAAATGGAGCAGTTGCGGTGAGCGGATTGACTGGTGGAACGAAGGTGCCTGCTACAGTGCACCCATTTATCCTGCGTGGTGTTAGTCTGCTGGGCGTGGATTCAGCTTACTGTGCAATGCCTCTGCGCGAAAAGGTCTGGAAGCGGCTTGGTTCTGATTTGAAGCCTGATATGCTGGAAGATATGGTGGATCGTGAAGTTGAGCTTCAGGACGTTCCGCAGGCAATGGCGGATATCGTTGAAAGTAAGATTCGCGGCCGCGTGCTTGTTAAGGTAGCGGGGGAATAGAGATGAAAAAGCAGGCCAGTTTTCGGCCTGCTTTTTTATTCCGTCATCTGAAAAATCGCATCAAGCATCATAAAAAAGGTTAATAAACTTATAAATACCGCCTGTGCACTGAATATAATGAAAATGGTTTGAAACAAAATGGCAACAAATGAATACTCATAAACCTGATAATGATTTTTGAACAGAACCATGATTCTGACGAAAAACAAGATAACCAGCAGGGGATAAATATAAGTGATAGAAACGTGAAATAAAAGAAAATCACTGTTAAAGATACTGTAATAAAATAAAAGGTAAATCATACTTTCGATAGCAATTTTCATTAAGTTTCTGTATTTATCTGAGAAGATCTTTTCAATCAACACTCACATACCCCGTCTCCTCCACAATCCACTGACCTTCCTCAGACAAAATCCAGTCAATCAGCTTCTGTTCATTTTCAGTACGTTCACCAACAGTAATGGCATAAAATTCAGCTGAGAGTGGATAGCTGTCATCACGGATTGATTCTTCAGAAGGCTGAACGCCGTCAATTGCGATCAGCTTGATATCCCCATTTCTCACCATTTCTGTGGAAAAGAATCTGTAGGAAAAGCCGATTGCATTTCCGTGATTTCGGTAGTCGGATGTTTCTTTAATGATTCCACCCATGCCTGAGACCATTTCTTCGCCTGGGGCTTCCATGATTAGGATACCAGTCATCAGTTTCTCAAGTCCCGTCTGACTTCCGCTGTCTTCAGGACGCTGGAAAGCCTGAATTTCCTGATCATTCCCGCCGACTTCCTGCCAGTTCGTAATTTTACCTGAGTAGATCCCCTGAATTTCTTCAATCGTTAAAGAGTCCACAGGGTTTTTGGCGTTAACGAAAAATACGAACGCTTCACGGCCGATTGGTGTCATGTCAAATTCATAGCCTGCATCTTTAGCAGCAAGCTTCTGTCTTTCTGAAGGTCCTGCGGTAAAAATAATCCCCACTTCTTCCTCAATTAATCTCCGGTAAGCGTTGTCCGTTTTAGTAGACATGACAGTATGATAAGAGTTACCCACATGTGGATAATCATCTTCAGGATAGACTGCCTGCACAAATGAAGAATAGAGTGGATAAAGTGCAGTTGCACCGTCGAGTTTAGGCAGGTCATCCTTTAAATGGAGAGATGCTTCTTCAGTCATGGATACAGCTTTCGTATCTGACTCAAACGGCTCATAAGCTGTCAGGTCCACTTCAGCTGAATTTGTGATGCTTTCAATATAAGCATCATAGGCTGCCATGCTGCCGATTGTCACAGCAACTGCTGCTGCGAGGCCTGCTGCTGTATAAGCGAGCTTTTTTCCCTGGGCAAATCGGAAAAGTCTCACAATAAACAATATGTACAGTGCAATGCTGACCCCGATAACAGTATGCATCGCGCGCTCCCCTGCGGTCATGAAGGAAAATAGGCTTGCGATACTGACAAAAAAGAAGGCAATTACACCAACAAATATTGCTACAATCAGTCTTAATAAGTCATGCTTAGGCTCTTTTTCCATCTGCCAATTCCTCCAGTCGCATATAAGCTTCTTTTTCATCAAACGTACTTAACCATCTGAAGTGCTTCTCATCAAGAATCCGGAAGTGCTTGCTGATCAGGTTCTGCTGTAGTGTATAACCACCTGCTGAACGAAGCTCTTTCCACCATACTTTTCCGCCCATTGTTCTGTTGTAGGGTTCTTCAGCGTGATCAAATGTTACCAGCCTGATTACTTCAAGCGGCTCATCCCCGAGACTGTTTTGCAGTACTTCACTCTGATGAAAAAGAGCAGTAACTGCAACGGCAGTGTTCCACCCGGGCAGAGAACGTCCTTTCTCAATCTGCACAAGCGTTTTCTTAGAGATCCCCAGCAGCTCTGCCATTCTATCCTGCGAATAACCGTTTTCCGTTCTAATTAACTTCATTTTCTCTGCGACAATGTGGATAACCCGTTCTTTATTCAAATCAAGCGCCCCTTTTAGGTTAAAAATAATTTATAAGTGTAATATTACACTATTTGTGTTAATCGTCAATCGCTTTTTTGTACACAGTTGTGGGTAAGGGGTGTGGATAGCGAATGACTGGTTACTAAAATGGTGAGATTGTTACAACTAGGCGGTGGATTGCTACAACTTCTATCCGAATCACGACAAGTTCCCGGGTGTATCGCTACAACCTTAAGCCGGTATGCTACCGCCCGACCAGAAACTGTTGCAACTGACCAGCCCCTCTGTATACACAATTTAATCAGTTGTCCAAAACACACCCGAAAATATCCTCCCATCCCCTAAAAAATCATGCTACACTAATAGCACTGAAATGGTACGGAGGTGGTGACGGCATGGAAATTGAAGATGTGGAGCAGTATCTTGAGGAGCAGTATGACATTATGGATGTTTGTCTGCTGGCTGGGAAAATCATGCTTGAGAGCGGGGCAGAGACCTATCGTGTGGAGGATACCATGATGCGGATTGCAAAAAATTTTGGCATTAAGGAGTCTCACAGTTATGTCACGCCGACCGGTATCATGTTTTCGATCGAGACGGAAGAACCGACGAAGACGAAGCTGATCCGGATTTCTGACCGCACCACCGATTTGAAGAAAGTGATGCTTGTGAATAGTACGTCACGCCGGATTGCAAACGGTGAACTCGATGTTCCACAGGCTTACCGGATTTTAAAAAGAATTTATAAAGACGATGAAACTTACGCTTTAGCAACCCGAATCGCAGCCGCTGCGATCTCGAGCGGCTGTTTTCTGATGATGTTTCAGGGTTCATGGGCCGACTTTATTCCTGCGATGATCATTGGCGGACTAGGATTTGCGAGTGTTGTCTATGTACATGATCTTGTACTGATCAAGTTTTTCTCTGAATTTATGGCGGCGCTTGTGATTGGGCTTCTTGCTGCGGGCGCTGTCATGACAGGGCTTGGGCAGGAGCTGGATAAAATTATTATCGGTTCCGTGATGCCACTTGTACCTGGACTTCTGATTACAAATGCTGTCCGGGATCTGATCGCAGGTCATTTTATATCCGGTTTATCTAAAGGGGCCGAAGCATTCCTGACCGCGTTTGCGATCGGCTCAGGGATCGCAGTTGTCGTCACGTTATTATAGAAAGGGGGAGTACCTGTGGATGTTGTTGTTCAGATTGTAACAAGCTTCATTGCTGCAGCCGGATTTGGTGTTATTTTTAACGCACCAAAAGAAGCGTTGTGGAAGTGCGGACTGGTTGGGATGCTCGGATGGATGGCGTACTTTTTGCTGACGCTGCAAAGTATAGGTGAGGTGCCGGCAACAGTTGCAGCGGCTTTTATGATTGCGGTGATCAGCCAGGTGTTCTCCCGCGTCTATAAAGCGCCGATTATTATCTATATCGTATCAGGGATCATCCCGCTCGTACCGGGTGGAACCGCTTATAATGCGATGCGTTCATTTGTTACGAATGATTATAATATGGCCCTGTCCTATGCGGCAAAAGCATTCATGGTGTCAGGTTCGATTGCGATGGGGATTGTCTTGTCTGAGGTAATCAGTCAGATTATGAAGCAGAGCAGGTTGAAGAGGATTGGCTAATTAATAAAATCCCGGCATTGAATCGCCGGGATTTTATATGAAAACTAATTCATTTTTAAAAATTGCTCAGTAAACGTAGTGAAATCACTCAGATGTTCTTCTATAATTGCCTGAAGGATTTCAAGTTCTAAATCCTGGTATTCATGCACAGCAATATTTCTAAATCCAACCATTGCTTTAAGGTTTTGAGCAGTCGTGGCATCAATTAATTTTGCGTGTTCCAATAACTCAAATGCGTCGCGACTGGTTTTAGGTATACCGAGTTTTTTCTCCTGTACAATATGCATGGCTAAATCAATAGAGACCTGGCATGCCCGCTGTATATTTAAAACGATACTGTCCTGTTTTGTAAATTCTGTAAGGTTTTCTGGTGTACCATTGTATACTTCTTTAACCCGGCGGATGCATCGTTCAATTGAAGTTACTTTATTTATGATTACGTCATTCTTCATATATACGCCCCCGTTGTTCTGCATCCTTTAGTATATTCATCCGCATTTCATTCAAATCAGCATACATAGACAGACTCTTCATTTTCTCCAGGACGTACAAATCCTCATTTTTACTATAAATACATTTTCCATCATAATAAATCTGAGCTGCAAAAACAGTATCAATTTTTCTGAGGTTGATTAGATCAACTTCAGCACCAAGGATTTCTGAGAGCCGGCTTTTTAAAATCAGCTGATCAAATGGAGGAATTGTTTTTGTTGGATAATAAGCTAAATCATAGTCGCTTGTCTCGCGGGCAGTGCCTTTTGCGTGTGAGCCGAAAAGTAAAATGTATTCGGGGTCAAGTGATTCAATCATTTGATGAATAGCAGGTTTAAAATGATCCATGTAAACCCCTCCGGTTCATGTTTTTCTATAGTGTACCATATCTGCTTATCATGGATTCTTCCATAACATCGGTCCCAAGCTCAAATGATCATCAGGAATCAAAACTTCTGAATATAAACCCGCCTATTTTCCGGGAAATCTGTCGGATTTTCTTAGATCTGATAGGTTTCTGAATGGATCTCAGATGCCAGTTTCCGGTAAGATTTTTCTTTATACATCTGAGCATCAGCTTTAATCAACAGGTCATCCATCGTCTGCCCGTCAGTTGGATAAGCCGCATGACCAATGGAGGTTTTCAGGCTGATCGTACCTGTTTCAATCATTTTTTCTTCTTCAATCACCTGCCGGATTTTCTTTTTTGTTTCTGAAATGGCACGTTCATCAATTGTCTGCTTCATAACAATGACAAATTCATCGCCTCCAAGACGTACAGCTGTATGCTGGTCCCATGTGAAGTCCCTGAGTGATTCCGCCATTTTAATGAGCACATCATCACCTGTTTTATGCCCGTATAGATCATTGATTTGCTTAAATCCATTTAAATCCATAGAGTAAAGCACAAAAGGTTCTTCTTTCTGAGAGGTCATCAGATTTTTTATATAGTCGTTTAAAAATTTTCGGTTTGGCAGACCGGTTAAATAATCGTGTGTTGCCAAAGTCATCATTCTTTTGTGATTCCGATAATTAACTGCAAGGCTGAGTCCGTATGTCCACCCCACAATCCAGATCATCACGATAAAGAAAAGATAACTGGTAAATGGATGATTAATATGATTAACAGTGAACTCACCGCTTAGTGCAAGGACCCAGCGGATGATAAAAGAACCACCAATTATGGCAAAAATGCCAGCTGTTAAAAAGTAAATTTTCTTCTCGACACCTTGTGTTTTTCTGAGGAGGAAAAACGCGGCGCCGAAAAAAATGATGGCACTGAGTGAATCGTGAAACAGAAAGCGGGTACTAGGATCATCACGATTTAAAAATGAAACGGTAATGATATAGATGATGACAGGTATGAATAGGCCGCGCCTTACATTTTCTTTCCCATATCCCCGGAAGCGCAAAATCCCTTCAAAGATTAGCAGAGGCGCAATCAGGGTGCCGGTATTATTGAGAAATGTTGCGTAAGATCCAATCAGTGGGAAGAAAGTTAAAGCTGAAAAGCCAAGCCCGCCAATAATGGCAGCTGCAGCCCACATACCTACTCCTCTTTCTTCAAGGTTCATTCTCCATGTGATTGTCATCACACCTGCTGATATAAATGCTAATACCGCTATTACAGCTCCCAGTGTGAGAGAATCCAGTCCGGCCATTTTACCGCCTCCGTGCACATAAACTTTCACTTATTATATCGTTTATAGTAAAAAAGAACCAGTGTTAAATTGGTCCTGTCAGCTGTAAAATGCTTTTTCATCTGCAATGAGTGTAACGTTGGGATGCTGGTAAAGAGCAGAAGCAGGAAAATCAGGGTCTGGATTGCCCTCGAGCAATCTTCTCACAGCTTCAGCTTTTCGATCACCTGAAGCCAATAATACAATTTTTTTACTACGTAAAATTGATTTCACACCCATTGTAATAGCATGTGTTGGAACATTTTCAAGGGATTGAAAATAGCGTGCATTGGCTTTCCGTGTTGATGCTGCCAGCCTGACTACATGAGTGCCACTATCCAGATCACTCCCGGGCTCATTAAAACCGATATGCCCATTTTCTCCAATGCCAAGAATCTGCAGGTCAGGCGGTCCGATTTTTTTCAGCAGCTTTTCATAGCGTCTGCATTCCATCCGGAGATTGTGTGCTATCCCATCCGGCAGAAAGGTCTGATCAGGGGGAATATCAACATGTGAAAACAGGTGCTCCTGCATATAACGGTGATAGCTTTTAGCATGAGCGGGCTCGAGTCCGATATACTCATCCAGATTGAACGTACGTACATGTTTAAATGAAAGCAGTCCTGCACGGTACTGCCTGACAAGCAGCTGATACATCCCAATCGGTGTCCCACCGGTTGCGAGTCCAATCACCGGTTGATCTCGTTCTTTGATGCATTCTCCAACGAGTCCTGCAGCATACTTACTCATCTCAATATAATTTTTCACAATCACGACATCCATGATAGCCCCTCCTTCTGAAACACAATTTCACCGCGGCAGATTGTCATCACTACATTATAAAGCTCATCCAACACCACAAAGTCAGCGTCTTTGCCGGGTTCAATACTGCCTTTACGTTCCCATATCCCAAGCTGACGTGCGGCATTCGCTGACGTGATTTTTTCCAGGTCTTCCATTGTCATATCTGTAAGAGACATCATATGTTTAACCGCCTGCTCCATCGTCAGCACGCTGCCTGCCAGAGTTCCGTCGTCAAGTCGTGCCTCGGCACCCTGTACTGTTACCTGTTGGCCGCCCAAGTCATACACACCATCAGACAATCCTTTCGCCCGCATGGCATCTGTAATCAGAATTAAGCCGTCAGCCCCCTTTTCACGCCAGGCGAGACGCACGGCTTCCGGATGACTATGTACGAAATCCGCAATGATTTCAGCCTTTAATTCCTTCTTTAAAAGCGCACCACCAGTCACACCGGGGTCCCTGTGATGAAACGGACTCATCTGATTGTATAAATGTGTGACCTGACTCGCGCCGGCTTTTATCGCTTCTTTGAATTCGTCATACGTTGCATTTGAATGGCCAATAGAAACGGTGACACCGCGTTTAGCAATCTCTTTTATAAAAGTCAGCCCGTTTGTCCGTTCAGGTGCAGCTGTCACCACTTTAATATTGCCTCTTGCAGCCTCCTGGAATTGGTTGAATAATTCGATTTCAGGATCAAGCATCAAACCCGGATTCTGCGCACCCGCTTTTTCAGGAGAAAGAAATGGTCCTTCAAGGTGAACGCCTAGTAGTTCAGCGCCTGCAGATGGATTCTTCATATATTCAGCTGTATTCCGTAAAACATTCAGTACAGTCTCCCCAGTCTGGGTCATCGTAGTTGCCAGGTACGACGTCACGCCTTCCTTTACAAGCGTCCGCGCCATTGTTTGAAGCGCCTCCGGTGTTGCATCCATTACATCAGCGCCGCCAGCCCCGTGGATATGTGGATCGATGAAGCCGGGGAGTAAGTGGTGGGTTGGGGGAATGGAGATATCAGCTCGACCTTCAGGTAATTCAGATATAGATTTGATCATTCCTGAAAAAATAATCATATTCTTTTTCTCATTTTGAACAAAATACTCGATAATTAAATGATTGGTCATAATAGCACTCCCACATAACATTTATAAACAGTATATAACGATAAAAAAATGAATGAAATAAAATTTTAAAAATTCGTTTGATTTTTAAAATAAATATATATAAGCTGAAATGAAACAGGTAAGTTTATAACAAAGAAGGTGAGGACGATTATGGGAGAATTTAAGGGAGGGATAATTATCCTTTCTGAAATGGCAGAGAAACTGCCAAAGTCTGAAAATAAAATCGCTCGTTATATTTTGTCACATCCTGAAGAAGCGGTTCAGCTTACTGCTGCGAAGCTTGGGGAGAAAAGTGGAACAAGCAGTGCTGCGGTAATAAGGTTGTGCAAATCTATAGGTTTTTCTGGATTTCAGGAATTGAAAATTCGTGTTGCAGGGGACTTAAAGGAAAATCATAAAGAGTCCTATAGAGATATTAATCCAAAAGAAGATGTTAAAGATATTATTGGTAAAGTCACCCAAAACACCATTCGTATGTTAAATGAAACAGTAGATATTATGAACGAAAAAGAAATTGAACAAGCTGTAGAGCTTCTAAGCAAAGCTAAGTCTATTATCTTTCTGGGTTTTGGAGGGTCATATATTGCGGCAAAGGATGCAGAGCAAAAATTCATGCGTATAGGTAAAGTAGTACATGCATTTTCCGATACGCATATGGCTGCAACTTTAATTGCAAATAAAGGAATGAATGATGTAGTAGTCGGAATATCTTTCTCGGGTAATACCCCGGAGGTAGCTAGATTACTTGAATTGGCAAATAGTAAAGGTGTATCAACAATTGGGATTACTAAATATGGTCGCACTCTTGTAGGTGAACAGGCTGATATTAAACTTTTTATATCACCAACCGGTGAAGCTACCCTGCGAAGCGGTGCTACTTCCTCAAGAATGGCACAGCTTCATGTAATTGATATTCTACTCATGTGCATTGCATCCAGAGAATATGAGAATACAATGAAACAAATTGATGAAACTAGAGACTCGATATCATTTCTTAGAAAGAACAAGTAGATTACAATCTGAAAAAGAGGTGAGACTCAAATGAATGATCAATTATTAAAAAGATTGAACGTTATCACAAATGGTCATGCCCGTGCGTCACAAGCCGATCTTCTCGCATATTCCTATGATGGCACACCTGGTTTCCAGGCGATGCCGGATGCGGTTGTGTCACCCGGGTCTGCAGAGGAAGTATCAGAGATTGTAAAATTCTGCAGGTCAGAAGGCATCCCGATCGTGCCGCGTGGATCCGGGACGAACTTAAGTGCAGGAACGACGCCGACTGCCGGCGGTGTGGTGCTGCTGTTCAACCGGATGAATGAGATCCTTGAGATTGATGAGGAGAACCTGACAGTGACAGTTCAGCCGGGTGTTGTCACAAAAGACCTTATTGATGCAGTTGAAATGCGCGGGCTGTTTTATCCGCCGGATCCATCATCTATGAAAATCTCAACGCTTGGCGGAAATATTAGTGAGAATTCAGGTGGATTACGCGGGTTAAAGTACGGCGTAACAAAGGATTACGTTCTTGGGCTTGAAGCAGTCATGCCGGATGGTTCAATTATTAAAACCGGAGGAAAGCTTGCAAAGGATGTTGCAGGCTATGATCTTACAAAGCTGCTGACTGGAGCGGAGGGTACGCTAGGCGTTATTACTGAAGCAACCTTGAAGCTGATTCCAATGCCGTTATTAAAAAAGACGATGCTTGTACAGTTCGGGGCGATGGATCAAGCAGCTGAAGCGGTGTCTGCGATTATTGCAAACAGGGTCATACCGGCGACACTTGAATTTATGGACCGTGCGACGATCCGTGCTGTAGAGGACTTTACAAAAGTAGGGCTTCCTCTTGAAGCGGAAGCAGTTCTGCTAATTGAGCAGGATGGGGGAGAGGCTGCTGTTAATGATGAGATGCAGCTGATGAAAGAAATCTGCGAGAAGCAGGGTGCTTTTTCAGTTGAGCTTGCAAAGACAGCAGAAGAAGCAAACAACCTTATGACCGCCAGACGCTCAGCGCTTTCTGCACTAGCGAGACTGAAGCCAACCACCATTTTAGAAGATGCAACCGTACCACGTTCGAAGGTAGCTGAGATGGTTGAAGCAATTACGGAGATTGCTGAAAAACATCAGGTTACGATTTGTACATTCGGTCATGCAGGAGATGGGAACCTCCATCCGACTTGTATTACAGATGCGCGTGACACTGAAGAAATGCACCGTGTGGAAGCAGCATTTGAGGAAATCTTTAAAGAGGCGATCCGTCTTGGCGGAACGATTACAGGAGAGCACGGTGTCGGTGAGATGAAGGCACCATACCTTGAGTGGAAGCTTGGCCCTTCAGGTATTAATGTCATGAAGCTGATAAAGCAGTCGCTTGATCCGGATAATATTATGAATCCGAACAAAATATTCGGCAAGTCTGAGAAGAAACGGGTGGTGGTTGACAGATGACAGTTGAACAGGCTTTTAGGGAAAGAATGGATGAGGGCGAACTGATGAACTGTATGCGTTGCGGCTTCTGTCTGCCCAGCTGCCCGACATACATACAGACTGGTGGAGACGAGGTTCATTCCCCGCGAGGACGCATTGCGATGATGAGGGCTGTGCATGATGGCATAATGCCGCTGACAGATGAGATGACAAACTCACTGGACGTATGTCTCGGCTGCCGTGCATGTGAACCGGTATGCCCTGCAGGCGTTCAGTACGGTCATATGCTTGAAGAAGCACGGGCAATTATTCAGGATTATAAAAAGCCTTCGGTAAAAGAAAAAGTTATACGCAGAACGGTATTAAATGAGCTGTTTCCGAAAAATGAACAGATGAACAGAGCAGTAGGCCTGGTCCGCTTTTATCAGGCGTCGGGTCTGCAAAAAGGAATCCGGAAGATAGGCTTTTTAAAGCTGTTTCCTGAATCGATGCGTGACATGGAGAAAGTCCTTCCGGCGATTCCGAAAAGAGTGCGTACTGACAAAAAACGTCTTTTGGCAACAGGTGAAAAGAAAGCAACAATTGCGTTTTTTCATGGTTGTCTAATGGATACGATGTTTAGTAAAACAAACCGGAATACAATCAGACTTCTGCAGTTAGCAGGCTGTGACATTGTTATTCCTGAAGGACAGGGCTGCTGCGGTGCACTGCATGGTCACGCAGGTGAAAAAGAAAAAGCAATTGAAATGGCAAAGCGAAATATTGAAGCATTTGAAGAAATGGAAGCTGATTATATTGTACTGAATGCCGGGGGGTGTGGTGCATATCTGGCAGGCTATGATCACCTTTTATCCCAGGACAGAAAATGGTATGAGCGCGCTGTCAGATTTAAAGCAAAGATTAGAGACTTTTCAAGTATCCTTATTCTTCATGGCTTCGATCATTGTATTCGTTTTAGCAAACGTCCACATCGCGTGACGTATCAGGATTCTTGTCACCTAAGAAACGGTATGGGCGTTCATCACGAACCAAGACAGCTGATTCAGATGGTTGTGGGTGCTGATTATGTGGAGATGAAAAATGCAGACGGTTGCTGTGGTTCAGCAGGTGTTTATAATCTCGTCCAACCAGAAATGAGCATGCAGATTCTTGATGACAAGATGCAATATGTAAAAGAAGCAGCGCCTGGCGTAATTGTCACAGCGAATCCTGGCTGTCTGTTACAGATGAAGCTTGGTATTGAAAGAGCAGGACTTAGCGGTCAGGTAGAGGCTGTACATTTGGCTGATTACCTAATTGATGCTCAAAAATAAATTTTAGAAAATTTAAATAATGATTGACATTAGAAGTGTGCTTGCATAAAATGTAGTTAAGCTACATATATAAATAACAAACTAAGTAGTTAAGCTACATTTTCCCTGGGAGGTAATATGGTTAATGGTCTTGAAAGGCTAAAACAAGGTTTATCTTCTCTAAAACCGTCTGAGAAAAAAGTGGCTCAATACATACTTGATCATCCACAACTTGTGTTAGATATGCCTATCGCAATGCTGGCGAAGAATGTTAGTACCAGTGAAGCAACGATTATTAGAATGTGCAGGTCCCTGCATATAAATGGTTTTAAGGAATTAAAGCTGAGCATCTCAGCTTCACTGAGCAGTCACAATCATGATGAAGAAAAGTATAGAGATATTTCAGCAAATACCAGTTTAACAGATATGGTTCAGTCAGTTGCGAACAATAATATTCATTCTATAAAAAGTACGCTCAGCTTAATGGATGAAAAAACAATTAAAGCAGCTGTTGATTTAATTGCAGAAGCGAGAAAAATAGTCGTTATAGGTGTCGGTGCTTCTGCGATTGTTGCATTGGATTTTGAGCAGAAGCTCCGGAGAATTAATAAATGGTGTGAGGCTCTGACGGACAGTCATTCTCAACTTACATCAGCTGTTCATCTGGATGAAAAGGATGTAGTTATTGCAATATCTTACTCAGGAGAAACAAAAGAAATTGTCAATACATTAAAGTTGGCTGAGAAGAATAAAGTAAATATCGTTTCGTTGACTGCATATGGCACTAACACTGTTCAGAAAATGGCATCAGTTAATTTGTTTGTCTCGCCTATTGAAGCAAGCATCCGCAGTGGAGCAACAGCGTCAAGGATTGCGCAGTTAAGTGTAATTGATATTCTCTTCATTGGAATTGCTTCCTTAAAATATGAAGAGTCCATTAATTTACTGGATAAAACCAGAGAAGCGATTAATAAAATACATTAATAAATGATACACAAGTACGTTCAATATCATCAGTGTGTATGTAGTCCAACACAATTTTACTTTCGGGGGTGACGAAAAGACGATGGACGTACTTGACATTTACTGATAAAAGAAAGCGCTTACTTTTTAAGCGTAATAAAAAATAGGGGTGAAAATAAGTGAATAACAAAACATTTAAAAGAAGTTTGCTATCGGTTTCAGCTTTATCACTTATGGCATTAGCAGGATGTTCTTCAGACAACTCTTCTGACCAAACAAATAATAGCAGTTCAGAAGGCGGAGTTTCAGGGGAGCTTGAGATTCAGTACTTTGTTGGTGGGTACGGTGACGAATGGTGGAAAAGTACAATTGAAGCATTTAAAGAAGAGTATCCGGATGTTGAAGTAATTGAACACTCGGGACCAAATATTAACGAAGAAATGAAAACGCGATGGATCTCAAATGATCCACCAGATGTTGTTTATATTGATGGCAACGGCGCTAATGAAACACAAATGATTAATGACGGGCAGTTAATGGACCTTAGTGACTGGGCAGGCGATTTAACTTTTGAAGGTGATACACCTTTAATGGATAGCTTTATCTCACCAGCTCAGGAAGTAGAGGGTGCTGTGTATAGTCTTCCGCTGGTCTTTGATACATGGGGTGCATGGTACGACAGTGCCTGGTTTGAAGAAAAAGGATGGGAAGTTCCGGAAGACTTTGACAGCTGGTTAGCATCAATGAAAACAATACAGGATGATGCAGGAATTGAACCGTTTATTACAACTGGTCAATATCCGCAGTATTTCCAAAGAGGCGTTCTAAACCCTGCTTTTGCTGCAGCTGGTGGCGAAGACTTACTGAATAATTTATCAAATGGTGTTGTAGAAGCATGGGAAAGTGATGAAGCATTAGAAATTATGAAAAAGGTGCAGGAAATTGTTGACGCAGGTCTGATCGATGAAGGATTTGCTGCGCGAAGCCATACACAAACCCAGATGAATTTTCTTATGCATGAAACAGCATATATTCCTGTAGGCTTCTGGCTTCCAAATGAAATGGCGAATGATACGCCAGAAGGTTTTGAGTATGGTTTCATTCCAACTCCAATGAATGACTCGGGAGATGCAATGGCGCTTGTACCGGATATCAGACCGGTAGCAATTGCAAAAGAGGCTGAGAATCCTGAGGCAGCTAAAGCATTTGTAGAGTTCATGTTCTCTGAAGAACGTGCTCAGGCGTTTGCAGAATCAACAGGCGCTATCATGAACCTTCAAGGCGTAGATTTGAGTGGAAATGAGAATGTACCTGAATTCCTTAAGGGAATTAATGATTTGATTAATAACCCTGGAGCAATTGAAATTTATAATCGTGCCCAGCCTACAGGTGAAGAGATGGAAATTGCCGTTGAGATTACAAATGAAGTAAAAGCCCGCAGTGTAGACATCTTAATGGGTAAAATTACGGCTGAAGAATTTGTAAAAGCGATGGCGGATAAATCAAGAGAATTAAGAGGAGAATAATTGACTTAATGGAGGAATGCGGGGTCATACAGACTTTGCATTCCTCTCTCCATCTACAAGATCAATAAACTTATATGCTGGAATAATACTGAAAAGAAAAGAGTGATGACGTGGTCCAGTCTAAAAAACAGAAGTACTTGTTTTTGACGTTCTGCTTATTACCGACCTTTCTGTTGTTTGTTATTTTTACAGTTTATCCAATGGTAAATGGAATATATTTATCATTATTTGACTGGTCAGGAATGAGTGCAAACAGAGAGTTTGTCGGATTTGAAAATTATATACGTATGTTTAACGATGAAATTATTGGTAAGGCGATTTACAATGACTATTTCTTTGTTGTCACAAAAGTAATTGGCATTATGATTCTATCGTTATTTTTTGCTGTGGCTTTGACACAATTGAAGGTAAAAGAAGCACCCTTTTACAGAGTAGTGTTTTTCTTTCCAAACATCATGTCTGTCGTAGTGATCGGTATTCTTTGGCAGTTCATCTACGAACCGGATATTGGTCTTGTAAACGGCTTTTTAACTTCAATTGGTCTTGAAAGCTGGACCAGACCGTGGCTTGGTTCAATGGAATGGGCATTACCGTCATTAGTCGTCCCGGCAATATGGGCAGGTATTGGATTATTCATGTTATTGCTTATGGGAGGAATTATGAATATCCCGAAAAGCCAATATGAATCAGCAGAAATTGATGGAGCCAGTGAATGGCAGCAATTTTGGAAAATCACTGTTCCATTGATTTGGCCTCAGATTAAAACTTCAATGATCTATATTGTAATCACGTCATTAAACGGTTCATTTGTACTTGTGCAAATCATGACTAACGGTGGACCGGGGAACGAAACTGAAGTAATGGGATCGTATTTATATCAAAAAGCTTTTGAAGATTTTCAATTTGGATACGGCGCAACAATTGGTGTGCTTATACTCATTCTGTCACTGGTAACAGTTTTAATTATGCAATTTGTTCTAAAAAGAGAAAAAGTAGAATACTAGGGAGCGGGGAACTCATATATGACAAAATTTATAACCGGCGCTGCTGTGCGTATTCCATTAATTATATGGTCGATACTCGTTGTGTTTCCATTGATATGGATGTTCATTGGAGCTTTCAAATCCAATGCTGAAATTTTCTCTTCTCCATGGTCAATGCCTGAGACTTATAATTTCGGAAATTTTGTATCAGCATGGGTTGATTTTAGTATAGGCTCGTCTTTTCTAAATACCATACTTGTAACTGTACTGGGTACCGTGCTTTGTCTGGCATTTTCAATTCCCACTACCTACGCGCTTGAAAGATTGCGTTTTAAAGGCAGTGAGGTATTATTCAATGTTTATCTTGCATCTATGATGATCCCGGCAGTACTTGGTTGGATTCCATTATTCTTTCTATTAATGAATATGAATCTTCTGGATAACCTGTTTGCGTTATCGGCAGTTTATGCCATTTCACAGGTGCCATTCACTATATTCATCTTATCAAGTTTTATGGGCAGTGTGCCAAAAGAACTAGAAGAAGCAGCAGCAGTTGATGGAATGAGTCCATACGGTGTGCTATTTAAAATCGTAACGCCGATGGTGAAAACAGGGATTATCACTGCTTCGATTTTAAATGCTATTACGTTTTGGAATGAATACTTTATGGCGCTTATTCTGTTACAGACTGAAAGCAAAAATACACTTGGTGTGCAAATGGATTTACTCAGTACAAATGCTCAATATGAAAGTGCCTGGGGCGCCTTATTTGCAGGTCTTGTCATAGCAGTAGTGCCTGTTATTATCTTCTATGCAATTTTCCAGCGCCATATCGTTAAAGGAATGACAGAAGGTGCGGTCAAAGGATAACTGGAGGTGCAGGATATTGAAGGAGACTCAACTGGATTTTTCTAAAATAACTAAACTGATTGATCAGGAAGTTGAAAAGGGAATACTTCCTGGCGCTGTGCTGGCTGTTACCACAAGCGATAGTGTGCCTTTAATATATTCAGCTGGTTATGCACATAAAGAAAAAGAGATTAAAGTGACTGAGGAAACATTGTATGACCTTGCATCGCTAACAAAGGTAACATCGACTTTACCTGCGATATTACTACTGCTTGAAAAAGGTGAAATTGATTTGGATGATCCGGTTTACAATTACGTTCAATCATTCAAAGAATGTAATGATGACATCACAATCAAGCATCTGCTGACTCATACAAGCGGGTATCCGCCGGAAATAAAATTTTATCAACGCAACCTGACAATGAAAGCAGCAGTTGCTGAAATTGCCGGGCTTACCGCTAAAAAGCCTGCAGGAACTGAGGTTATATACAGTGATTTAAACTATATCGTTTTGGGTTATATTACGGAGCAGATTAGTGGTATACCGTTTGAGGAATATACAGTAAATCACATCTATAAGCCGCTTGGAATGAAAAATACATTCTTTAATCCACCAGAGCATCTTAGAGTGCAAACAGCTGCTACAGAATTTCGGGATGAACTGAATGATTATCAGTGGGGAGAAGTTCATGATGAAAATGCGGCAAATTTCAATGGCGTAAGTGGTCATGCAGGCCTCTTCTCCACTGTCGGAGATATGATTAAATATTGTCAGTTGTTTTTAAATAAAGGAGTCTATCAGGAGAAAAGGCTGCTATCACAGCTCACAATTGAGTTGGCTTCATATTGTTACACGGACAGTCTGAATCTGAGTCGCGGTCTCGGGTGGCAATTACATTCTCCAGGAGTTTTCTCAGGGCAGTATCTGCAGGAGGGTTATGGTCATACAGGGTTTACGGGGACTTCTATATGGATTTCACCTGAAAAAAACCTGGCAATCGTATTATTAACAAACCGGGTTTACTATGGCAGAGAGAATCATATAAACAGTTTAAGAAGAAAGTTGCACAATGTAATTGCTGTGAACATGAGAGAAAAGGGTGTTATTTAGGAGAGTGATCCTGTGAGTAGGGTAGCAAATGGTACGAAAAGATGGATTGGAATTGATGGAGGAGGAACGAAAACGTCATGTGTCATTGGAGACTGTGAAGGGAAAATACTTGCTACATCATTAACGGGCTCCAGTAATATTCATTCAAATCCACATCATCAGGTAAAAGAAAGACTTCTGCAATTAATTACAGACGTCATGCAGAAAACAGACATTTCCATCGATCAAATTGCAGGGATACAGCTCTGTCTGTCAGGCTGTGATCGGGAATCTGACAAGAAACATATCAGAGAATTCTTTCGGGGAACCAAATTTGAAAAGAAGATCGGTATAGCGAATGATGCAATTGCTGCTTTATATGCCGGTACAGCCGGAGCACCGGGAATTGTATTGATTGCAGGAACCGGATCTATTGCTTACGGGTTATCAAAAGATCAATCTAACCCGGTCAGAGTTGGGGGGTGGGGTTACCTTTTAGGTGATGAAGGAAGCGGTTATCATATTGGACAAATGGCTTTAACAAGCGTGTTAAAAAGCTTTGATGGCCGGGGGCCTCATACCTTATTAACCACAATGTTAATGGAACACTTCGAAATAAAAAATATACAAGAGATCATTCCCATTATTTATGGCGATCAGTATACCAGAACACTGATAGCTAGTCTCGCTGAAATTGTAATGAAGGCGGAAGCGTCAGGGGACGGGGTTGCAGCAGATATCCTTGAACAGGCTGTCATAGAAAAGTGCTTCATTGTAAAAGCAGCAATTAGTCAAATGAAAGAAAATGAGATACCGATTGTTCTGCATGGTGGGCTCTTTTCAAATGATCGTTATAAGAAAAAGTTCTGTACTCAGCTGAGATCAGAGCTGAATACCGAAGTTAACATGATCGAATCTCATTTACCCCCTGTAGCAGGAGCTTATATCCTTGCTTTGCAGCAGAGCGAAATGCAAATAGATCAAAAAGTGCAAAACCAAATAAAAGAATACTATCAGCCGGCAGGCAGCTGTTAAATGATTTGCGAAACAAATTCTATAATTAGGGTGATAGCCATATGGAAATGATATCAAAACTGACCACTGAGATGAAAAATGTAAAATCTAAAAACCTTGACCAGCTGACAACTGATGAAATTCTTAATTTAATGAATGAAGAAGACCAAACGGTTCCTTATGCTGTAAAGACTGTTCTTCCGGAAATCAGCCAGGCAGTCACTTATGTCAAAGACGTACTTCTTAATGGAGGATCGGTTTTTTATATAGGTGCAGGTACAAGTGGAAGAATCGGGTTACTGGACGCTGTAGAATGTCCTCCTACTTTCAGTACATCAGCTGACAAAGTACAGGCTATTCTTGCGGGGGGAGAGGCATCCTTATTCAGAGCGATTGAAGGAGCAGAGGATAACGGGAATCAAGGAGTGAAAGATCTGGAAAACAGACACCTTAGCAACAAAGATGTTGTCATTGGCATTGCAGCCAGTGGAAGAACGCCCTATGTGAAAGGAGCGTTAGAGTATGCATCATTCATTGGTGCAAAAGTAGTCTCTCTCACCAGCAATAAAAATTCAGAGATTTCCAAGTTCGCTGACATAGCGATAGAAGTCGATACTGGACCGGAAGTGTTAACCGGATCTACCAGATTAAAAGCTGCTACGGCTCACAAAATGGTATTAAACATGATCTCTACCGCTTCCATGATTCAATGCGGAAAGGTCTATCAGAACCTGATGGTTGATGTGAAAGCATCAAACTATAAGCTGAAAGAACGCGCTAAAATGATTGTCAGTGAAGCAACAGGTGTGCCATATCCTGAAGCAGAGCAGGTTCTTGAAGAGACGAATTATGAGGTAAAGCCTGCAATTGTTAAAATCTTAACCGGTACAGATGCTGAAACTGCAAAAAAGAAGCTGACGCAGGCAAATGGGTTTGTAAGAAATGCTGTTGACCTGAACTAACTGAATGAATAAGCATTTAAAAACAGCAGTGGATTCACACTGCTGTTTCGTTTTGGATATTTAGCTTTAGCAGTGTCATTAGGAATGACGAGGAGCTAGTTTTGTGGTTGTTTTTTAAACGTGTGGAAATCCTTATCAAGATTAATATGTATATGAAGAAGGTAATCGTATTTATCATCATGTTCTTCATGCTTTTTTGACTGGATCTGTAACATAGACAGAATTGCATGCTGATTTTCATACTCTATGCGGTGGAGCTATGTGTCTATTTTATCAAATCTGGTATCAACTTCAACGAACTTTTCTTTCACCTGCTGCTTAAACTCTGAAAATTCCTCCTTATGTTCACGAAGGTCAGTCTTAATCTCTTTCAACTCTCCTTGCATGCTGTGGAAGTCTGATTGCATAGACTGCAAAATGGTCAGTATCTCTTTCTCCATTGTTTTCACCTCCTTTGTCGTTGAATCTACTATAAAATGCATATACTAAAAAGTATAGTTTTGGATGAAGCTTCCTTTTAGAAGCGTTATACTAGAAGAAAACAAGTGGGGTGTCTCATATGCCAGTCTATAACAAACTCGTCCGGGACCTGATTCCGGATATTATTGCAGCAAGCGGAAAGTCAATGGAGACGCGTATTCTGAGTAATGAAGAGTATGTGATTGAGTTGAAGAAAAAGATGAAAGAAGAACTGGCTGAGTATCATGCCACTCAAAATGACGAAGATGCAATCGAGGAACTTGCGGATCTGCTTGAGCTGATCTCGGCAGCGGCTAAGACGCATGGTGGTTCGCTTGAGGAAGTGGAGAAGGCAAGAGAAGTGAAGGCGAGGGACCGCGGACGGTTTGATGAGAAGGTTTATTTGGTTGGGGTGGAGGATTGAATATAAACGAAATATCTTAGTGTGAAGTTTGTGTAATAGAAAGAAGGTTTTTGCTTATGAGCAGAAGCCTTTTTGTGACTTTGTGAAGAAAGTATTAAAGATAATATACATAATTTTAGGTAAATTCTTTAATCGAATGAAATATACCTCTTGATGTATTACAATTGAAATAACAATTTAACTATAACATTGAATTATTTTACAATTTAGAATAGGAGGAATGAAGTTGAATAAGAATCCTTTTGTTTATTATTTAGATCAGTATAATGTCTTATCACCTAATCATTCTAAGATTTATGATGAATACACAATTGATCCAGATAAAACCGATACATATTCATTCACGATTAAAACTAAGATTGAAGACACGTTAATTAATACATTTGAGAATGACCCACAGAGTATTATCCTTACTGGAAACGCCGGAGATGGGAAAACTCGTTTATGCAGAGTTGTTTATGACTATTTTAATCAGACATCACTTCAAGAGTGGCCTGAGGATGGTATTATAGATGTTCCTTTTTCAAAAGGGACAATTAGAATTGTGAAAGATTTATCAGAACTACAAGAAGAGGTCATTTACTCTGAATTGGAAAGCTTACAAGAATATATAAAGAACCAGCATGCAAACAATATTTATTTCCTTATTGCTGCAAATGAGGGTAAATTAACGAAATTCCTTTCTCAATACAGTGATCTCGAATTCCTTCGTTCTGAAGTGGCATCGAGGTTCAAGTCATATGAATATAATAATGAAGCTTTTAGCATTTTTAATTTACTTGATGTTACATCATCAGTATATGTTGATAGAGTTCTTGAAGAGTGGAACAAGAAAGAGAACTGGTCAGCGTGTGATAGTTGTCCAAAACAAAATCGATGCATTATTAACTTGAATCATAAAAGAACTTCTCAAGATCATATAAAAGAAAAAATTGTGGAGCAATATAAACTGTTAGATTACCTTGATACTCACATAACAATGAGAGAAATGTTAATTCACATTAGTTATACGTTGACTGGCGGATATACGTGTGATGATATTTTCGGAGCTGAATATAAAGAACTGGAGCAGCAAACTAAAAAACCGTATTATGAAAACTTTTATGGACATCAATTAGATGAAAACGCATTTTCAGAAATGAAAGCTTTGAAAATCTTTAAAGCATTGGATCCAGGATTATACTCTCATTCATCAATTGATGATTTTATTGTGAATGGAGATATAAATGGTGATGAGCAGTCTGAAATAGCACATGACAAATTAATTGATAATTCTCTGGATCTACAACTTGGTTATTTTAAAAAGAAGCTTTCGCTTTATCGGGATTACGATGTACAAAAAAATCATCAAATCATTGAAGAATGGATACCAAAACTACGGAGAAAATATTTTTATGAAATGGAAAGTGAATCCGAAGTAAACTCGAATCAACTTTTGCCTTTTGAATACACTCAAGAATATATTTCTCTATTCAATAACAAAAAGGCTCAAGCACATTTAAAGAAAGATATTATTAATGGTTTGAATCGTGTTTTCTCAGGTAGGTTAACAGAACAGACAAATAAACACCTATATGCAACTAATAAAAATCTAATGATATATGATCAATTCAAATCTAAAGATATTGAGATTGAAGAAGAATCCAACAGAAGTGACCTAGACAGAGTTCCTTCCAAGTTTGTCGTGATAGTTGACGATAGGGTAGAGCTGAACATGAACTTAGCAGTATTTGAATTTTTGATGAGAGCAAGTGGTGGAGGTACTCACAATGTTCTTCAACAAGATGCTGAAATCTTAATTGATACATTTAAAAATGAACTTATAAGAATTAGTGAACCTGAGGAGTATGAACTCAATATATTAAGATACGACAACAAAACAGGATTATTTATTGAAGATGAAATAAGCCTGTTATAAGGGGGCGAAACATATGGTTGAAAAGAAAGGTAATGCAGAAGAGTTATCGACTCAACTCTCAGCACAAATATGGGGTCACCGTTTTACTGATGGACAAAAAGGACCGGAATATGTACTCGAATTTTTAAATGTCTTAAAAGGTACTGATTATAATTTCTCCGCTGAAGGTTATTCAAGAATCCGTTCTACAGGGTTGAGACAATTTATCTTTGAGGGTAGTAAAGAAGGTGCAAAAGATGGAATTGTGAGCCTAACTAATGACCAAAAAGAGGCTTTATATGAAATAGTTGAGAACAAAGATGAACTCAATGTCATCAGAGACTTCTTTCGAAATTTAGAAGTTCCTCTAACTGATGGAACAGGAAAGCCTGCAAACAGATCTTGGTATGCAAAAACTTTATATCCCTTACATGAATCATTGCTATTTTTTGAAATTAGAACTAAGAGTAGCAAAGATAAAAAATCATACGCTTATGAAAGAAACTTCTTTGCTAGAGGTGGAGAACTTTATTTTCTAATGCTGTCTTACGGAACAGACAATAATCCGGAACTTAGAAATAGTATTGAAACAAGGTTAAAAGAGCTGCTTGGAAAGAATAAATCTATCGAGAATGTTGTGAGAAAAATCACTTCATGTCTAGATCATACTCCAAATAGTGAAGAGACATTGTATCCCTTAAAGAAAGGTGAAGGGAATAGCAAAGAGTACCCGATGCTCCCAGTCACTGATGAACCGATTTATACAGAGTTTGCGGAAGAGTTTAATCGATTAATTAACTTAAACATAGATATCTATGAGCTTTTTGAGTTGATGACGAGTTTAATTACATTCCACTTAGGTCGTTATATGCTGAAACGAAGTAAGATCAACAGTGATGAAACTATTACTTTTTTCTTTGATTGTCTAGATGCACGTGTAGGACCAATTCAAAAACTATCAGCCAGATCTTTTAGTGACAATGAATTGAAAATAAAGAACAAGTTTGAAGATTTCTTTAGAAACACATTTAATGAAAAGATACCTTCAAAGGAATTTGTTGAAAATAACCTCAAAAAATGGAAAGAAGATCCAGATGAAGTTATTAACTTATTAGGGCTAAGTAGGTTATCAAAACCTAGAAAAAATAAAATTGCCAAAACTATACAAAAGAGTAATAACTCGGGTGATTTTATCGATTATGTTTTTAGAACTGTAAAAGAAATTGTTTCAGATCAATTAAAGAAACACCAATTAAATATTATAAGAGGGTTATCAAGAGATGGTGGTTACGGCGGATATAGAAGAGGCTCGAAATACAGGTATTTTATGTCTGACTCTTTTATTCAAGCGTTAGTTTATGCGAATTTAGAACCGCAATCTCAAATTGAATTTCATAAATTTTTAAAGGATCTATATGCAAAATACGGATTTATTATTGGAGAAGTTGAAGCAAGAGAAGATGGTATATATGAACAATCGAAATTGAACGTAAGCTATTTCCAAAGAAATGAATATGCTCTAAGAGAAAAATTACGTCATAATGGACTACTTGTAGAATATTCAGACGCGACTGCTATGATAAAGAACCCCTATGAAAAAGCTGGGCAGGTGAGACAATGAGTACATCACATGAAATACTAGGAAACTGGATTTATAAAATTCTCTTAGATCACTTTCGAGAACAAGAAAGCGAAGGAACTAAGAAACTATTTATTAAAATAAATGGGCTAAATGAGCAGAATGTCCATGCTTTATTAAAAGAATTGGATACTCATGAAGCGGAATTACAAGAATACTATGCACCAATGATTAGAACTATAAAGCCGGTAGATCATTTTGATAAATATGAACTAAGAAAAATCGAAACTAGCACTTGGTTGAGAAATAATACTTCTAATGGAGAAGCACTCGTTATGGTTATAAATGAGTTAGCTCCAGAGGCTCAAAGTTTAGAGAACCTTTTCTCAATCGATGAAAGTTATTTGCTATCTAATGAAGGACTAGAAAAACTTTTTTCTTTATTGGCTGAGAAATTTGTATTAGCAGTTGAAGAAATTGATACATTAGAATATTTCCTGACAATGTATAGTAGTTTTACCGAGCCTCAATTGAGGTTTATTTTGAGGTTTTTAGAAAAAGTTCTTAATCAGAATTCACCTTCTATTGTGGAGAAGATTCAGACGAATTTACCTGAATTAAATCTATTCAAAGATAGAGATTTGATCATAAGTCAAAAAGGGTTAAAAAGATTAAGAGCAAATAGTTATTTAGCAAACCTTCAAAAACCAAATGGTGATTTAGATATTGAAAAATTACAGGATAAGTTCTACTCCTACTTAGAAATTAATGAGAAAAATAATTACGCTGATGAAGTTTGGAATGACGTTGAACCTGAAGAATTCGAATTAGTTATGATTGAATTTTTAAATCAAAAAAATCTAAAAGCTTTAAATTATGAATTTGCTCTAGTAGAAGCTGCTCTAAGCTTTAAAACTAAGACAACTTTACCTGATAAATTAAAAAATGCATTGATATATGAAAATCCGCATCTCAGTAAAGAGGAGATAGGTACTATAGAGGAGAGTATAAATGAAGTTGAAAGGAATCAAAACCCTGATGCCATTCAAGACTTCCTCGAAGAGCATGAAGAAGAGCTATCAAAACACGGACGCCTAGATAAGGTCATTTCAAGAAAGATAGAAAAACTACGTCATCCAAAAGACTATTATGATCTAATTAATGCACTGCAATATGAAATGTTTTCATTAATTGATGAATATAAAGCAACTGCTAAATCTAAGTTCAGGCTAAAGGTTACGAATAATAAACTTACTGAACAAATGAAAGAAACTCTTAAAGTATACATTGGACAAATTTCAAGCGTGGTTCCCTTACTAGACTTTGATCTTAAGCATTTAACCACTGTTGAGACTGATGAATCGTCTAATGATGAAATTTCATTTAGACTTTCTTTAATACAGGATGGTCAGTCCATTGGGTCTGAATTATTTAAAGTAAGAGGATTTTCCGAACTGGAGCTTTTTACATTTCAAGATGCAGTGTCTCAAGAGTTACTACCATATGTTAAAAATTACCAAGAAGAAGAGGTTGAGTTATTAGACCTTAACACAGAAGTTTTTGAAAGAGTACAAGGATACTTATCAATTAATCAACCTGGTGTAGAAGAGCATTATAAGCACTTTAAGGACTTTACTGCATACTATAGTGAGGTGTTAAAAGGAGTCTTCAATACGGGGATTTTTTCAATTGATGCCAATGAACTTAAGAATAGACTAGAGGCTTTACTATCAGGCGTTACAAGCTCAGTAGAGGTAGCCACCCATATTTATCGATATATTAATTATATTGGGGCGATAGATTCACTAGATTTTAAAATTGATCAAACTGGATTTAGTCACGAAAGAATTTTAACTGTGCTTAATCCAATTAGGCTAGTTAGTTATATTTCAAGGTTTGAAACACTAGGATCTCAATTAAATGAATGGATCAACAGAAGTGAGAAGGACGAGCTTGAAGTAACTAACCTAGAAGATTACCTATCGTATGTAAACGACAAAACCCTTAATCTAGCGCCTAGGTATTTTTCGAGTGATGGCGACGATTCATTTTTAATAGAGATAAATGAAGTATTAGGAGAAGGACAATTCATTCTAAATACAAAGCGGTCTGAAAACATGGACTATTTGTCACTAGAACTCTCTGAAGAACTCGTTAAAAGTGTGAAAAACTACTTTGAAGTATATCCGTACGCTAAAGATGGTTTAGACATTTTATTTTTATATTGTCAAAGCGCGGATGTAATTACAAAATCGATTGATGCTTTATTTAAAAAACATAAAGATTTAAATAAATTAAAAATTACTGTTCACTCTACTCAAGCAGCTAACATCCATCAAAAAATTAATCAATGGATTAAGCAAAAAGAAGAGTATACAAATCCAGATCGACATGGCAAATTCCCAGTAGTTGAAGTCAATGTGATTTCAGGAGAAAAAATCAACGAAATATCAAATCAGATTAATGCACATATGATTGATGCTGATTTAGTTGTGTTGGCTGACTACTTTGGTCAAAGTAATCAGGTTAGGTATGAGTTTGATAAGATCGATTTTACGAATTCTACAAATTGGTTTAACTATGTAGCAAATGAACCTTTATTAGAGACAGAACAATTGAAGCGTATTTCATATGTGAGTGAACAGCTACCTGAAACGCTAAAATCTTTTTATCAATTACAATATATATTTCAGAAAAAAGAAATGCTTGAAAAAGATGAGTTATATGTGCTGAAAAACAAAATCTCTCTTTCGAATTTCTCGGATAATGCTCTGATTGATTATATGCACGACAACTTTAACTGGATAATGTTTATGGATAGGTATCTTGATAAATCATTATTAGAGAAAGCGTCATCAAAAGCTCAAATTATTCAATATAAATCTAAAGCTGGAGCAAATAAAAACTTTAAGCTGATCGTTTCATCTTCAGAATATATTAAAAAGCTTAATTCAAATGCAAATGATTATGAGTATTATGATCGGTTAGCAAAAAAGCTATCACTCATACTGAAGAGTGATAATATTAGTAAAGAAAAAGTTAAAGAAGCAGTAAAGTATGTAAAGACAATTTCGGGAGCTCTTGTTCTTAAAGCAATTGGCCCAGGAAAATATTCGCATGAAATGGTTGCGACATATTTAAGCATGAAATACAGACAGGAGAATAGTGAAGAGTTTCAAGTTTGGGCTACATGTGACGAGCTTCCGTGGTTTGGAAGTAATAAGCGCAGACCAGATTTAGTAATCACTACATTAAAAGAAGTTGAGGGTAAAGTTACTCTAAACTTTGAACTGTTAGAGCTAAAGTTTGTGAGTCAATCCATATTTGATATGGAAAGATATGACGCGATAAAACAAATTGAAGCAGGAAGAAAACTTTATAGTGATTTATTTGATTTCACTCAAAATAAAGCTGATGCTGAATATTGGCGGAATGAGTTGGTTCACTATTTCATTGAAAAAGAAACGTATAGTCCTGAACATGCTCACCTTTTAAAGAAATTGCAAAATGCAGATGTAAACGATATAGAAGTTAATATTGAAACATCAATTGATGCGTACTGTTATACTTCTAACCTTTATGAAAGCTCATATGAAGAAGTTAGAGATAATGTATACAAAGATCTCCTAGATGGTGAATACACCAACTATATTTATAACAGAACTTTTATTCTCAATGAACTTGGTGCCGAATATATCACTGAACCAGATTATGAGGAATTGTTAGAAGTAAATGAGAGTTTTTCGGAAAGTTTACTAGCTCAAGAACAGAATCATGGATTTATTGACAACGAGCCTGAAAACAAGCCTGCGGATGAAAGCGATCCTAATGATATTAAAGAGGATACAGAGTCTATACAAGCTGAAAAAGAAGATAAAGAAATTAAAGGTTCTAGTAAGGAAACTTCAAATGAGAATGACGTTAGTTCTGAAGGAACCGATATTTCAGTAAATCCAGTTAGTCCTGAACCTGTAACACTAAATGTTTATCCTGAAGAAATAGCTCTAAAAGGAATTGACACCCATAGAGAAAATCAGGATGTTGATCATACGGAGTTGAAGAAAACATACGTGTCGAAAATTGAAACAAATTTTAACCAACTTAGTATGAATGTAAGAGTTCAAGATATTATTGTAGGGTCTAGTGTTGTGAGGTTAAATCTTTCTTTCCCAAAATCAATTCCTCCGGAAAGAATCATAAAGATGAAATCTAGTATTCAGATTTGGTTAGGTTTAGATCAAGAGCCAAATATGTTTATTGATCGACATGGATTAAATATAGACATAGTAAGGGAAGAGCCTGACACTATATATTTTGAAGAGTTTATGAAAATTGCTCGTCAACAGTTAAATGGTAGTATAAAACCTTCAAACTTAGTGGCGCCTTTAGGGTTTGATCCACTTAATAATGTGATTAACATTGATTTATCAGACCCTTCTACTCCCCATCTATTGACAGGTGGTACCACGGGAAGCGGGAAGAGTGTAACATTAAATTCGATTATTTTAGGAACTATGTGTTTTTACAAGCCATCTCAGTTACAGTTTGTTTTTATTGATCCTAAACAAGTAGAGTTTTCAATATATGAGGATATGCCCCATACTCGTTCTGTAGTTACAGGAATAAGTGAAGCGGTACAAACGTTAAATATACTCGTTGAAGAGATGGAAAGTCGTTATGGATTGTTTAAGAAAGAGTTTGCAAGTAATTTAGATGAATACATTGATGCCACAGGTAATGCGCTACCGAGGATCGTGGTTGTGTTTGATGAATTTGCTGACTTTATGAGTCAGGAAAAGGAAATTGCTAATCAAGTGGAAAATGCGATTTTAAGGTTAGGTCAAAAAGCTCGAGCTGCAGGGATACATTTGATCATCTGTACTCAAAATCCAAAATCAGACATTATTAACACAAATATAAGAAATAACTTAGGTGCTAGATTAGCACTAAGAGCAACAGATTCTACTGCTTCATCTGTTATTTTAGGTGAAAGTGGAGCAGAAAACCTAGGTGGTAAAGGTGATTTCTTAGCTAAAACAGCAAGTCAAAAAGTTACTAGAGGAAAGAGTCCGTTTTTAACACCTGTAGTTAAAAGAGCATTATTAAAGCATTTTATGAGTTATTGATTTTGAAATGCATCTAGATATCTTTTATCTAGATGCATTATTTTCAGTGAAGTGATTACTGGAAGGATATCTCCAGTAATCAAGTAAATCTGTGAAAGTTGGTATTTAAATGGGATTTGGTCAACATCAAAGCTTTTACTTAAGACCTCAATGGTTATTTAAAGGGTTGAGAGAAATACAGGATAATCCAAGGTTTTTTTATCAAGACGATCATTTTGAAAAATTAGGTGTCGGAAAAAACATGGCAAAAGCTGTTAGGTATTGGATGAACGCCACAAAAGTATTGGAAGAAATAAAAAAAGATAAGATTGAACATCATTTGACTAAAATAGGTGAAATTATTTTAGACAAAGATCCTCATCTACAAAAGCTCTATACTAAAGGATTATTACATTACCTTTTAGTTACTGATAAAAACGTGGCAACTACATGGTACTGGTTCTATAACATTTATAGTGAAGATGTATTTGATAAAAATAATGTACTCAATGGATTAGAAGACTGGGTTGAAGAAAATATTGAAAGAAAAGTATCAAAAAACTCTTTAAAACGAGATGTTGATTGTTTAATTTCAACATATTTACCTAAAAGCTTTAAAAATGCTACGCCGGAAGACGTAATTAGAAGTCCATTTGAAGAGCTAGGTTTATTAACTCAGACCATCAAAACTAATTACACAAAAATGAAACTAACTGATTATAACGATGATTTAGTGTTTACAGTTCTGCTTTTATATATGGATAAACACTCAAAATCAGAAATTAGTGTAACTGAACTTGTTCGAGCGCCAGAGTTATTAGGGAGAACATTCAATCTGTCTCAAAGTGATATAGTAGGAACAATCGAAAACCTAGTTAAAAAAGAATATCCAATTATATTTACTCGCACAAACCGTCTAGATATTATTCGAATAGAAGACGATATAGATATATTAAAATACATTAACAAGTCTTTAGATAAAGAGGGTTCTTAATGAAACATTTTCAACCAAGTATAAATATCAATTATGATATTGGTAAGCCTGAACTATTTGAACAGTTTGTCCCAAATATTAACCAATTAGATATATTATCTGATGTGATAAGCGGAGTAACTAGTAGTACTAACAATACTCACTTATTAATTGGTCCATATGGTGCGGGGAAATCCATGGTAGGTGCTTTAGCTGCCTCAATTATTACAGCTCGAAAGAATAGTAAGATTGTAAAATCTTTTCAAAGTAATGTAGCTACGGTTAGTAGTGAACATAAAGCTTCGATAGTTGAAGCTATGGATGAAAAAACATTGAAATGGATAGCTGCCCCCATTACAGGGAAAAAAGGAGATTTCTCAGAAATTATACTTGAGGCAATTATTCAAGTTCTTAGAAACGAAGAAATAAGCTTTTCTTTAAAAGGGGATAGTGAAAATATTTTAAAAACTATCTCTGTTTGGAAGAAAGATTTCGAAGAAACATTTAACAAATTCAAGATCTACTGTAAGCGACTGGAAGTTAATTATGAAGATTTTCTGAGTTCAATAAAAATGGGAGACGAACATGCGATTTTAGAGTTTAAAAAGATGTATTCTCAATTGACTTCAGGGGCAGAATTTATAAGTCAAAATTCTACACCTTTCCAGGAACAGCTTGATCACTTAATTAGTCAATTACTTTCAAAGAAAGTTGCTATCATGATTATCTTTGATGAGTTTGGGCGCTTCTTACAAACTGTAAATCAAAATAAAATCTATCAAACGATGCAAGATTTGCAAGATTTAGCTGAAACACTAAACCGATCCCAAAATTTTGGTTCATTATTTATTACTCACACTGGATTGGGACAATATGCAGCATCGAATAATAATTTGTCTGTTACTGAACTTGAGAGAGTAGAGAAGAGGTTTAAAAACCATAGATTAGAAAGCGATCCAGCTATTTTTTATAGGTCTGCATTTAAAATTATAGAAGCGAATAGGGAAGATGGTGGTGCTAACTTATTCTTATTAAAGGATATAGAGTACCTAAAAAAAGAGATTTTAAAATATAACTTATTTCCAGATATGTCACCACTTGAGATTGAAGGAGCCATATTAGAAGGTTGCCAACCTATACATCCTTTAGCAATAAGGTTGCTTCCTGCATTGTCAAACGTATTAGGTCAGAATGACAGAACGCTTTATACCTTTTTAAGTGAAGTTGAAAAGTATACAGTCGAAACTGAATGGTACTATGCGGATCAGTTATTTAATTATTTCTATCCTGATGAATCTTCATTTTATATGATTGAAGAATTAAAATATCTCAGGACAGCCCTAAATTATAAAGTATCTTCACAAGCTCTTAGAGTTATTAAATTGATGACTTTATTGAAAATTACTAATTCGCCTTTAGTAATTGATGAAAGCTTTATAAGTTTTGCACTTGGTGTGAATAATAATGTAGCTAAATCATTATTAGGTGAGTTGAGTGAGACTAAGTTAATTCGTTTTAACCGGTTCATTTCATCATATGAACTGTTCAGTGGTTCTATATTAGAGTTTGATCAATTAATTAAAGAATATAGAAGTACAATGGTTATTTCAAATCAAGTTAGAGAGGCTGCTCTAGACCGTCAATACACTCAAAATTATTTTCTGCCTATTGAATACAATAATGCTAAGAGCATGACTAGATTTATAGAAGCCAAATTTATTTTTGATAGAAATGGTCTGCAAAACATTGAAAGTTCAGATGGCAGTTTGTTATTCCTACTCGATGATAAAATCGATCCATTATCAACAAATGTATCATTGAACTCTGACTTGATTTATTGTGTGCCAAATATCGAAATAGAACTATTAAAGGAAAAAGTTGACCAATTTATTATTTTAAACAAAATGTTTGATGATCCACTCATATTAGAAAAAGATGCAAACATTCAAACTGAGATAGAAATTAACATTGAAAACATTCAATATGATTTACAAAAGTTACTTAGCCCTATACGGAATTTTGATTCAAGTAAACTGACATGGATTTACAATGGTCAGAAGCTTGCAGGGTTTAACTCTAAGGAGGATTTTGAAAGCTTTTTAAGCAATTGGATGTTCAATGAATACCCAAGCACTCTAGAAGTAAGAAATGAAGGTTTTAATAAGCACAATATTTCTAGTGTGCAGAAAAAAGGTGCACTAGAAGTTTTAGGGATTATTTTAGATCCTAGCTTTAATGGAGACATAGAAGTTGATGGATTTGGTCCGGACTATTTAATCTATGCAACGCTCTTGAAAAACAATCACTACGACTATAAAAACTTAGATCAATTAAAGAATCCTGAACTAGCTAACATGAGAAAGGTTTTAAAAGAATATGTCGATAAAAATAAGAATGGAAAGATAAGCGACATATTTAATTTATTGTTAGATAAGCCATTTGGGATGAGAGAGCCTCTAGTACCAATTCTCGCAATAGCATTACTTAGAGACTACTGGGACAAAATGGCGTTTTATGCTAACGATTTCTACGTTGAAAAAATGAGCGCAGAATTACTTTATCAGATTGTAGAGCAGAAGGTAGAGTTTTATGAATATGAGATCTATCAACTTTCTGATGAAGAAGAACTGGTTTTAAAAGAAATTAATAATATTTTCTTTCAAAATGAACTACCTGTTCAACCTGCAATTATCTTTGGAGAACTGCTCAACTGGCTAAGAAAATTGTCTAGAATTTCTCAAATTACAGATCATCAGCCTTCTGAAATCTTACAATTTAAAAGCGCTATTAGACACAGTGAAACTGATCCTCTTGAATCGTTAAAGAGAGTTCAAAACCTCTTGAACAATGAGGGTGTAAAGAAAGTTTTGGGAATTAAAGCATACTTAGAAAATTATTCTGCGATCTTTAAAGATGAAGTTAGTCGCCAAGTTATGGATACGCTAGGTTTTGAAAGGTGGCAGGATTTTGGAAATGAGAATCCTCATCTGATTAATAAAAATCCCACAATAAGAATTGCTTATGAGGCGGCACAAGTACAGGAAGACTGGTTACAAAAATTAATTGAGAGAACTGTTGGTACAAAAATTGAGGATTGGTCAGATGTTACTCACGAGGCATTCATTTCATCGATAAAACAATTGGTAAAAGAACAAGATGAAGAGGGACAAGTCACTCTTTTGAGTGGTGATCAAGTACTTTTTAATATTGAAGAAGTTGAGCTTTCAGTTAAAGGTAAAACAATCTACAATAATTTAAGTAGAATTGTTAAAGCTGGTGGAAAAACATTAACTCAAAATGAGGTTAGATTTATACTTTACAATCTTTTAAAAGATACAGAGTAAAAAAACACCCTAAAGGTTCTTCTGAGGAAGCTGAACACTTTAGGGTGTTTTTTATTAGTCTATTTTTAAGAAAATGAGCATACACAAGGGATAGTATCATCTTTTTCACTTAAGAACTTTTCAACACCATCTCTATCCATCAATTCTCTATACTCTTTGAGAGTAAACGGTTTTCCGTTTCTTTTGAGGATAGAAACATCTTTCTCAAATTTATCTCTAAATCTTTCTTCCATCGCTTCTTGTTCAGCGTACTGATCAGGCCAGACGTTGTATAGTAATGCATAATGACCTAAACCACCTCTAACACATCTTCCGGCACAATTAGCGTGAGAGAAGCCGTATCCGTACATTCTAGGTAAGTCGATTTTCCACTCGTCACGAATTATTTCCTTCGTATCTAAATCTTCTTTAAAGGTTTCGATCATTGGAAACCTAGTTTCTATAGGTTCAATAGGGTTATGTTCGTAAAAGTTTTGAAGATTAATAGCACGGTGTTGTTCGTGCGGTCCAATACCAAAGTAAAGCACAGGCTCTAGATCATATTCATCACGGAGCTCTTCAAGGTAAATCAAAGTCTGTCGTACTTTAAGTTCCTCTGAGCATTTGGCCATACGTGAATTCCCTAAAAACTTAACATCGTGAAAAACTTCTTCTGGTGTTCTCCCATCGATTCTAGTTGTGATATCCATCCCGATGTATTCGGCAACTTCATCCATGAAACGATAATTATCTTCGTCTTCCCACAAAGTATCTGTAAAAAATAAAACACAATTCTCTTTACCGTACTTTTGTACAATATGATAAGCAACGTAAGCTGAAGAAGCTCCACCGCTAAACATCGCAACATGGACCTTTTTACGATCGTTTGTACTTTCTTTAGTTCCAGCATTTAATACGCCTAAAGCAGATCTATCAGTAGTTTTAGTAGTTTTAACATTATTCATGTTCAAAAAGAACACCTCTCTAATTTAAAAAATATGTCATTATAAGTATAACATCTATAAAAGAGATGTCTAAGAGGTCTGCCTGAATAAAAATCTAAATTATATTAATTCCTTTTTCTTAAACCCCAAAAGCCTTTGCCCTTCCCTTGTACTGTATAGAAAATATCGCTTTGATCCCCAGGGAGACCTTTAAAAATATCTGCATTACTTGAATGCTCATAGATTGTTTTTCTGATTGGAACAGTATAATCTTTATAACCTTCAAAAGAAAAGTTATTTCTCTGAAGTACTTCATGGTAAATAGTTTTTAATGAAGCTACTCCACCGTGATTAATTAAAACCGTTTTAATTTCATTAATTAATAAATTTTTATCCATGTTTTACCCCTTTTCCCTCATAAAGAAATTAAAAGATATATTCTATGATACAGTCACACTTTAATTTTTGATATTGCTCAGCAATTTTAGTGTTAAAAAAAGGAGATTCTAGTGAGACTCGAGAATATTATCTGTAAGTATTAAGCAGGTTCAGCATTATTAAACGGAGGTGCCCAATGAACATCAGAAAAGCAACACTGAAAGACGCTGCAGGAATCGCGAAGGTGCAGGTGGATACTTGGAAGACGACTTACAGAGGGATGGTGCCGGATGATTATCTGAACCACATGTCTTATGAACGCAGGGAAGAGATGTGGAGTAAGATTATTGGGGATGGCCAGGTTGTGTATGTGGCTGAGAACAACGGTGAGATTGTTGGTTTTGCGAATGGCGGGGAAGAGAGAAGTAATAAGTATTCCGGCTATGACGGGGAACTGTTTGCGATTTACATACTTGAATCCTATCAGCGTCAGGGACTTGGTAAGAAACTGATGGCGCCGGTGGTTGAAGATTTGAAAGCTAAAGGGCTGTCATCGATGATTGTCTGCGTCCTAGAGAAGAATGATTCCAAGCGTTTTTATGAGGTGCTTGGTGCGGATAAAGTTGATACAGTAAAGATTAACTTCGGCGGGAGAGATCTGAAGGAAGCTGTATATGGGTGGAAGGATCTTGAGCAGGTGAAGTTGTAATCTGATATGAATCCATTTATTAAACGGTGATCCGATCGTTCGATAAATGGATTTTTTATATCATTACATATATTGATGGATATAAATGTTAAACTTAAATTAATCATATCTAGTAAATTAATCAGCAGGAGTGAAATGGATGAACGATCAAATGATACTCGGCCTTGTAATTGTATCAGCACCAAAATCATTATTAACAGATGAGGGATTTGAAAACGTACGTGTATTTACGGCGGCTGACCTTGAAGCATATTTTGAAGTAAAAGGCTCTCTGCATTTTGACAGGGGAGAGGATAATCTTTTATCAGGGCACGGGAAAGCGGGCTTTGCCTACTGGACGAAGCTGTTTGCGCTGACGGACGAGGAGATTGAAGAAACAAACTGGGATCATAATGAAGCTTTGCATGTGTTAATTAAAAAGGTGAGAAAGTTTGTGCGTGAGAATGGTCTGACTGTCGCAAAGTGGAACAGCTTCGGTGAAAGGTTTGATGTCGTGAGCCCGTGGTGCGTGCAATTATTCACACCGGCTGCGCCGCCGATGTTATTTAACCTAGGAGTCGGGGATATGAAATGGCTTGCCACAATGGAGATGGAGTTCAGTTTCTGGGCGAGACGTGAGCAGTGGATGGAGCTTGTGATGGGGGCTGTTGAGAAGTAAGGGAGGGATGATATGCGGCGTATTACGCTAGAGAAGTGGAGCGACATCAAAGTACCTGAAGCAAGTGCGTACCCGACTGCTGTGACGCGTGATCACCGCGTGCTTATGATAGAAAAGGATCTTCATCAGTTCAATGGTGTCGCTTCCGGCACGTATCGGGGAGACTATATGATAAAGATGATTGATGGGAATGAGGTGACTCATTTCACAGCAAAAGATTTTCCATTTGTTCCGGATCGCCTGGATATGTTTTCAGACGGGACTCTCCTTCTGGTATCAAGTGATTGCTGGCGAAAGGATGGGTGGGTACAGAAGAATGCACGGAGGTACAGCAAAAGTGGCGAGTGTCTGAATGAATTTGTATTGGGTACAGGCCTTTCAGGAGTAACAATTGATGGTGAAGATACAATCTGGGTGGGTTACCACGAAGAAGGTGTGTACGGCAATCATGGATGGGATCACAATCCGATTGGGAGTGCCGGTCTTGTGGCTTTTTCTCAGGATGGGCAGATTCAATGGGAAGCCAGGCAGTATGATATTCATGAAATCCTTGCAATGAACATACAGGATGCGGAACATATCTATATTCATTATTCACTGTTTTCAAACCTTGTGCATTTAGATCATTTTAGTGAAGTCAGGAAGATCAAGCTGCCGGATCATATGCGTTTAAGTCAGTTCATGATGCTCGGTTCTGAAGCAATCATAGATGCTGACTATTAAACTGGTAACGTCCGGTTATTGATAAATGGGAAATGGGGATTTGAAATCAGTGAGCGATTTAGGATGACGGATCGTGACGGTAATGAATTATCAGGGAAAGTCATCATGCGGGGGACCGCGTTGTTTTTATTTACTGCGAACGGTGTTTACAAACAGGATATGTCTCTGGATTTGGTGAGGAACACTTAACCGTTGAGGTAGACGAGTGAAAATCACTGCTCATATACTAATCGTAACGTTCATCGGTCTATTTATCTCAAGCTTCATCATCGGACCATTCCCGATGCCCGGCATCTTTTATCTGCTGCCTGCAATCTTTGTCCTGACGACTCTGCAGCTATTTGAAAAAGGAAAGATAAGAGAAGGGATTTTGAATGGATTGTGTACAGCTATGTTTGTTGGAATGACAGTAACGAGCTTTATTACATAAGTACTTATTAATATGAAACTTCATATATTACACGTTAACCAAACACCAGACCCAAGCAGTCAGGTGTTTTTTTGTTGTTGTAATGAAGTTAAAAGTCTGACAGTCATGTATATATAATTTCTAAAATGTTCAAGATACATACAAAAGGGGGTGAGGGTGTGGAAGGAAAGCCGTTTCATCGAAAAGATGAGGTGCAGCAGTGTATGGATATTAACGAATTTAAGGAACAGCTGCTGTTTCACCTTGGAAATACAGAGGATCTCGTGATGGTGTCTGTTCACAGTCATGCAGGAGCATCTCAGTCATTAATCGTCTATATTGACTCGCTGGTTGATCAGGTGAAGCTTGAGGAGATCATTGAATGGTCTGGTGAAATGAAGTGGCTGACGAATGACCGGATGATGAGCAGTAAAATCAAATTTTACGGGGATATGCTTTCGTTTCATCAACTGACTCAAAAGCTATTAGATGGGGAAGCATTTATCATATCACCTGAAGAGACAGGCTGGAAGATTAAAGGGATTGCAATAACAAAAGAGCTTTCCCGCAGTATTGAAGAGCCGAAAAATGAGCAGGTGATCCGCGGACCTCATTATGGAATGAATGAATCGCTTAGCAGCAATGTCTATCTGCTCAGGCAGCGGCTGAAATCCCCTCACTTAGTCGTCAGGTATTATCAGATTGGCAGGGAGTCTAATACGAAGAGTGCGCTGATTTATGTGGAAAATGCAGCAAATCATATGATTGTTGAAGAGTTTATCAGAAGAATTGAAAGTATTGATGTAGATGTAGCCCACAGTGTCGGTTTTCTTGAGGAAATGCTTGAAGATCACTGTTTATCTCCTTTTCCTCAGTTTCTGGTAACAGAGAGGCCTGACAGAGTGACAGAGAATCTGTCAGAAGGCCGGATTGCATTTCTTATGGACGGCTCGCCAACTGCGTTAATAGGACCGGCTTCATTCTTTTCATTTTATCAATCTCCGGATGATTATAACGGTCGCTTTATCATTGGGACATTTTACAGGTTGCTGCGGCTGACCAGTTTTATTGTGGCATTGCTGCTTCCGGCGATTTACATCGCGATCATCAGCTTTCACTTTGAGGTGATCCCTGAAGCCCTTACACTTCCAGCCAAAAAAGCAATTGAGGACATTCCTTACCCTCCGCTGTTCGAGGCATTTATTATGGAAATTACCATCGAACTGATCAGGGAAGCGACGGTTCGGCTGCCGTTCCCGGTGGGTCAGACAATCGGGGTTGTAGGGGGTCTTGTCATTGGAGATGCAGTAGTTAGTGCTGGATTTGTATCGAATATTATGGTCATTGTAGTGGCGCTTACTGCCATCTCTTCATTTGTTGTACCCTCTGTAGAAATGAATGCAACAGTGCGTATTCTGAGGTTCCCTTTTATGATACTTGCAACGTTGTTTGGCTTTTACGGTGTAACTGTTGGGTTGACAATCTTACTGATTCACCTGATCCGTCTGGAATCTTTGGGTGTTCCTTACCTGACACCAATTGCACCGTTTCACAAGTCGGGTCTGCGGGATTCTTTATTCCGACTCCCGTCATGGCTTCATAGTACAAGACCTGCAGGAACACTTACGAGGAATAGAGTCAGACAGGGCTTTTCAAAGAGGTGGCAGCATGCAAAAAAATAACGAGATCACAGGGTGGCAGTTGTTTTTTCTGATCATCCAGACGCAGATTGGTGTTGGCGTGTTGTCGCTGCCAAAAGATGTTTCTGTAGAAGCAGGCCGCGATGCATGGATTTCACTGATCATTGCAGGAATTGCTGTTCAACTCGTTCTGTTCGTTTTTCTATGGTTCTTAATGAGAGCAGGTGAGATTAGTTATTTTGACATCATCATACAATCATTTGGAAAAGTAGCAGGTAAGTTATTTGTATGTTTTTATATCATATATTTCATTTATATTCTGACAGTCTCGAGTATTACATTTACAAAAATATTGGCAGAATGGATCTATATGGACACACCAAGAGAGCTTTTGACAATGTTGTTTTTATTACCGGCTGCTTACTGCGCAGGAAGTAAAATCAGTCATGTGGCACGTTTCTCTATGATTGTATCTGTTCTGCTGCCGGTTATGATTTTATTATTAATTCCTGTCTACAGCTCTCCTGAGTTTATCCATTTCTTTCCAATAGGTTCAGAAGGTAGTTCTGCCATTCTGAAGGGTCTGAAAGCTTCAATTTTAGCCTATATTGGATTTGAGGCTTTTCTGTACTTTAGTAAATACGTGAAAAGTAACCGGCAAAAAGAGCTGAAGAAAGCTGCTTTCTCAACCTCTTTCGTACTGTTGTTTTATCTGTTTCTAATCGTTTCAACCCAGCTTTATTTCCATCTCGAGGAAATCGTTGTTGTACCGTATGCGGTTCTATATATTTTAAAATCGCTCAGCTTTATCATCGTAGAGCGCATTGACCTGATATTTCTGACGATCTGGATTGTTGTGGCGCTTACGTCATTTATTAACTATTTATTTATAGCAGCAGAAGAAACTAAAATTTTGTTTAAGTTAAAAGACAGCCACTGGGCAATTGCTTTTATGATTACAATTGTGTTTACTGTTTCGATTTTTATCGATGAAAAGCAATCTATCATTCAGCTACAAAGCTTCGTAACTTATGCTGCAGCCGTTTTTACAATCATTATTCCATTGGCAGCTTTAATCATCTACCTGATATTCAGAAAGGGACATACGACATGAAAAAAACGTCAGGGGCTTTAATAACCTTAAGCTGCCTTATCCTTCTATCAGGGTGCTGGGATCAGAATCTGTTAAAGGATGTACAGCTGATCTACACAGCGGGCTATGATCAGACAGACAATGGAGAAGTAATGGCGACAACGCTTGCACCGCCGATTGATGATACAGATCAGGTCAATGAAATTACGGTGACCGGTCATACAATGCGTGACTCAATGCTTCAGATGGATCATCTAATTGACGAATTAGCAGATTTCTCAAAGCTTCAGACCATTATTATAGGAAATGATCTAGCTGCGGAGGAGATTTATTCATTTTTTGATGAAATGTATAGAAACCCGCAGTATAATTTGCACGCAAGACTTGCTGTAACTGATCGTCCAGCGAATGAACTGCTGTCTCTGCAGCTTGAAACGCAAAAAGATAAATCGGAATACTTTAAAGGGCTGCTCGAAAGTTCTGAACTGACCAGTTTATCACCATATGTCTCATTGCAGGATGCGTGCACCAGTATATTTAATCCAGAAAAAGATTTGTATTTACCATACATTTCTTACGATGAAAAAGAGAAACGTGCAAGGCTTGAAGGGATTGCACTGTTTCACAAAAATCGTTTTACAGGAGTGCATTTGAATACTGAGGAAAGTGTTATTTTTAATATAATAAACAATGACACCGGGGAAACGGTCAGAGTTACCCGACGCGTCCATGATGACAGGGAACTTGAGGTTGAAAATTGGTTAACAGCGGAAATCAAACAGTCAAAAACCCGAATGAAAGTCAGCAGGGATTTGAAAACCTGGGAAGCTGAAGTTGAGATGGAGATTGTGATCACTGAATATGGTCAGAATAAAATTACCAAGGAAAAAGAAGAGGAACTTGAAAAACGATTAAAGGAAATTTTGACAGATGATATTGAGCAGGTAATGGCAAAGTTACAGTCCTCACAATCAGACACTTTTGGTCTTGCCAATCGTATATCTGCTTACAATGATGAAAATTGGGATCCTGATACATGGGATGAGACTTACAAAGCGCTAGAAGTTCAGGCAAAGGTTGAAATGAAGGTAAGGGGCACGGGAATTATTGATTGAGGACCTGTATGACGGGTTCTCAATTTGTATTCATTAATTCACGAGCTTTGTTGAATTCTCCTTTTTCTCAACTGGTGCGACAATGTTGTTATTTCAACTTCAAAGTATCCACATACTGCTTCGCTTCAACAAGAGACAGCCCCTTCGTTTCACGGACTCTTTTGACAGCCTGAACATCTTTCCCCTGATGGATAAGTTCTTTCAGTTCATCTTGCAGCTCCTGATGAAGCTCGTCATCTGTCACATCCGTATGCGCAGACAACTGTTCGACTTTATCGTCTAATGTCTTCACACGCTGCTCGAGCCTGAAAACCGTAGATAGCAGATAAAAAATAGCAGCCAGTGTGATGATCTCGATCAAATTGAACTCCATATGAATAACCTCCATTATATTATAAAAACTGTTTTCTATAATATAACATTTCCAATATATGAATGACACTGCTACTATAACTGTAGAAATTAACTTGAGAGTTAGGAGAAGAAGGTGCGGGCAGTAAAAGAATATGAATGTGATAGGAAGAAGAAGATTTTTGATTTTTGCTACAGGAATTATTTGCGAAACGGGATTATCAGTCAGCATCAGCTGCTTGAGCTGTTTGTCAAGATATTCTAAAATTTATAAAAATAGGTTTAAGATAGTGTTTATGAGTGAAAAAGGTAGAAGTATGAAGGAGGGAATATGAATGGAACAACTGAACGCTCAATATGAAATGGATAACTTATTAGAAGAATTGGAAAACGACTATATTTATGCGGTAGAAAACAATAAGAGTGAAACGGTGGAAGCCTACATTGAGCAATTTTTATACGACTCGTGGATATACAATCATGATAATATTGGAAAAATAAAAAGTGTTCTAAGTCGCTATGCAGAAGGTGAAATAAATCAACAGGTGTTTTCAGGATCGTTTCATAAAATGGTGACACATCTTCATGGCAGGTTAAAACAATTGGATTACAAACATGAATATCCATTGTTACACAACCAGAATGCTGCTTCACTTTTTGTCGCATTGATAGATGGACTCGTGATCCAGTACTATGTGGGAATTTACAACGTAGATCAGTTAAAAGACATGACACCATTCCTGAAACAGATGATTATTCAGACTTTGAGGATGGAAGTAGATGAAGTTGGGGCATGATGACAAAATCTGATCTGCTAAATAAAAACTTATCATCCTAGTGTAGCAAAATGATAGGAGAGGCCGGGACACTTTTTTGTCTAGGCCTCTTATCTATTAATGCTTCTCTTTAACATGTAAGATCTGCAAAATGGATTCTTGACATGCTTGTTTGTAGTACCTGTGCAATGCGTCGTCCTCACGCATCAGCCACTGAATTAAGCTTCCATCTATCATACATCGCATACTAATAGAGGCTTGTTCAACATCATCAACGCCGAAAACACCTTCTTCTATTCCCTGACTGATGATCTCATGTCCTATTGACCAGCAGTTTTTGTAAAACTTGTCATTAATCATTTTATATTGATGATTCTGTTTGGTATGTGATAAAAAATCAAGATAGACACGATAAAATTTACTATTATCTTCAGGGTTGATAAACACCTGATTAATATACGCATCCAATTTCTCTAAAGCTGTCACTCTTTCTTTAACAGAAGCTGTTTCCTTCTCGTAAATTCTGTCTGTTAGCCACTCAAATAGTTGACTGAATACTTCTGCTTTATTTTTAAAATAATAACTGGTTACCCCTTTACTAACACCCGCATAATCGGAAATATCCTGTAAGGTCACAAATTCATAGCCTTTTTCAAAAGCGGCATTAAATGCCGCTTTCAAAAGCTGACTGCGTCTTTGCTCTGCTTTTTTATTCATTATACCGATCAACCTTCCATTAAATATAATGATATTATACAGCAGATTAACGATTCATACGAACATAATTATATTGATCAGTCAAAATAAATTGACCAGTCAGTATAAAAACGTTATGCTTTAACCAGTATTTAATTTAAAGTTAGAAGGGAAGAGAAAACATGTCTGAGAAGTTTAATGCATTAGTTGTGAATAAGTCAGAAGAAGATTTTTCTGTGGCTGTAGAGCCTGTTACGTTGGATGATTTACCCGAGGGTGATGTGACAATCAAAGTTCATTACTCGAGTGTCAATTATAAAGATGGACTTGCAGCAATACCGGACGGACAGATCGTAAAGTCATACCCGTTTATACCAGGGATTGATCTTGCAGGGACCGTTACAGCTTCAAAGGATGAAAGATACAAAGAAGGTGATCAGGTCATCGTAACAAGCTATGAACTAGGGGTATCCCATTATGGAGGATATAGTGAGTATGCACGTGTTCATGGAGACTGGATCGTACCATTGCCTGAAGAACTAACATTAAAAGAGGCAATGATTTTTGGAACTGCAGGATTTACAGCAGCTCTTTCTATTCATCAGCTTGAAGAAAATAGGGTAACGCCGGCTTCTGGTGACGTCCTGGTCACCGGTGCAACAGGAGGCGTGGGCAGTATGGCGATCGCAATGCTCTCGAAAAGAGGCTATCAGGTAACAGCCAGTACAGGTAAGGAAACCGAGCACGAATATTTAAAAAAGCTGGGTGCTGCTAACATTGTTTCGAGAAAGGAAGTACTGCCTGATAAGGTTCGTCCTATTGGAAAGCAACGTTGGGCAGGGGCTGTAGATCCTGTGGGAGGCGACACACTGGCTTCTGTGTTAAGTAATGTCAAATATGGCGGGGCAGTCGCAGTGAGCGGTCTAACCGGTGGTTCTCAAGTGCCGACAAGTGTGTATCCATTTATTCTGAGAGGAGTTAAACTGCTAGGGATTGATTCTGTCTATTGCCCGATGGACATTAGAAAAACGATTTGGAAGCGCATGGCTACAGATTTGAAACCTGATCACTTAGAAGAGATTGTAAACGAAGTTTCCTTGTCTGAATTGCCTGGGGTGCTGCCGAAAATATTGAAAGGAAATGTGAGAGGACGAACAGTCGTAAGTATATAAAAAGGCTTAAGGAGTAAGTTAATATCTGAGTGATCAATCTAATTGATCAAGGCATATATCTTGAAAAAGAGATGTTTTTAAAAAGCTCCTGTTTGCGCAGGAGCTTTTATAGTTGTTTACAAAATCGATAACCGTTTTATTTCATTTTCTAATTTTAGAGGCAGGAGATTGATTGAATGAGGTTAGTTTTTGAGACAAGAAAAGTATGAAATGATGATTCCTGCCTAATTATTTCAATATACAGTGAATAATTCAATCACCCATTTATTTCTGTGTAAGTTCAAAATACGTAATCTCAGGGGGAGTTGTAAAACGCAGCGGTACATCGCTGAAACCGATGCCCGGATTGACATAGAGGAGATTTCCTTCCTCGCCGAAATCAGCCTCAGTCCAGCCGGCAGCCTGTACATCCTCACCCTTAAACACACTCATGTAAGACCAGTGTGGAGTAAATGGAATACTGATCTGACCACCATGCGTGTGTCCTGCTGCTGCAGCTGGTGCGCTGCCCCCGGGAATAGACTTAAACGCCTGAGGGTTGTGCATCAGTATGAATCTGGCCGCAGTATCAGGAATGCCAGCTAACGTTTTTTCAACATCATCCATACCAGCCCACGAAGAGCCGACACCACCAATATAAAGAGAATTGGCATCCTCTTTACCAATTTCCATCACTCCGTCATTCAGATTAAGTGTCAAATGTTCGTTCTGAAGCACAGTGATCCCTATCTCCTCGAATTGTTCACTCATCATCTCAACATACTTAGTATCCGGCTCATGATCTTTCTTTTCCATTGAGTAATCATGATTTCCCATTACAGTCATCACAGGAATATCTGAATCCGCCAAAGGCTGCAATAGTTCAAGCACCTCATTCAGCTCTTTCTCACTTCCTTTTTTTACATGATACACATGATCTCCAGTTAAAAGAACAGCTGCAGGCTTCCTCTCAATGATCCGCTTCACTACCCTCTCAATTGTCCACGTGTTATCCATCCACATCCCAACTTGAAAGTCTCCTATGACAGCAAGCTCCTGACCTTCCCATACTTCAGGAAGACCCGTTATCTCAGCAGTCTCTTCCTCAGTATTAATAAAATAAGGCTCTATCAATCCCCATAACATAACGAAAAAGATCAGAGCACTCAAAGTAAATAATATTCTTTTAACGATTTTCATTTTGCCTGCTCCTTATGCAATAAGATTTAGTGCTTAATTTATATACCCTGTTAGGAGGTGTATATGCATGTTTTTATTAGGGACAGAGGTTGGAATGTTATCATATGTGCATACTTGGGTCAGAGTAAGGTCTTTAAAGTACAATATAATACGTTCAACTTTATATCTGTCCCTGCTGTGTCTATCAAATAACAACTCAACCTCCGTCCCGGTAGGCAGAATGAGTTTGCTACATAATAAAAACTCCACACGGCATGCCGTGCAGAGTTCCATAATATCACTTTAAGTGTATGTCTCCTGAATATCCAGGCGCACTCTTAATATCTGGTGATTATCCATTTCTTCGACTGTCCAGATATGTCTGTCATCGCTTGGAATCTTTTCGCCTTCTGTTACTTCGTTGCGTTTGTGGAGCACCCAGCCTGCGATCGTGTCGACGTCTTCAGCGTCTTCAAAGTCAATGCCGAAGCGCTCTTCAAGTTCATCCAGCAGGACTCGTCCATTAACACAATAAGCAAGTTCTCCGACTTCCTCGATGTCATTACGCTCATCCTCATCAAACTCGTCACGGATTTCACCGACAATTTCTTCAAGAATATCTTCAAGTGTCAGCAGTCCAGAAGTTCCCCCATGCTCATCAATTATGAGTGCCATATGAACGCGCTCAAGCTGCATTTTCAGCATAGCATCCTGAAGTGGCGTCTGCTCAGGTAGCAGCACGATTTCATGTAGTGTATCTGCAATTTTATACGAACGGTCACGTACAATGTTTGTCAGCATTTCTTTTACATTAATAAAGCCGATAATATGGTCTTTATCATTGTCTGTTGTTACAGGGAAACGCGTATACTGGTGTTCATCAATGATGCTGAGCATTTCTTCTGTGGTCATACTGATATCGAGCGTCTCCATTTGTACACGGGGCACCATAATATCTTTAGCCACACTTTCATCAAAGGCAAAGATATTTTCCATAAATGAAAGCTCAGTTTCATTAATTTCACCGCTCTTAAAGCTTTGTGCCATAATAATCTTCAGCTCTTCTTCAGAGTGAGCCTGTTCGTGAGTCGCCGGTTTTACACCAAATGCACGAAGCAGTAAACGCGCTGAGCCATTCAGTGTCCAGATTGCAGGAAACATGATTTTACCGAACCAGTAAAGCGGACGGGCAAGCAACAACGTCATTCTTTCTGCGAACTGAATTGCCAGCGTTTTTGGTGCAAGTTCACCAATGACTACGTGTAAAAAAGTTACCAGCGCAAATGCTACAGCGAATGATACGATCGTCGACATTGCCGCAGGTACACCGAGATTGTCAAAAACCGGATGAAGAATCTTTTCAACAGTCGGCTCCCCAAGCCACCCAAGGCCAAGTGCAGTCACTGTAATCCCAAGCTGACACGCCGAAAGATAATAGTCCAGATCCGTTACAAGCTTTTTTACAATCGGTGCCGTCTTGTTTCCCTCAGCAATCAGCTGATCCACACGCGACATCCGCACCTTTACAACCGCAAACTCCGATCCTACGAAGAAGGCTGTCAAACCGATTAACACGGCTACAAGCCCAAGATTTAAAATCAATATACTGTCCAATAAATTCCCCTGAAAAAGGGGATTCACCTCCGAAATTTTTAACTTAATATTGTCGTCATCAGCTGAAGCAGTGGAATCATTTTCAACTGAATCTCTTCCTTAATCATATGACGATCTTCAGGAGCTGCTTCCGAAAGCTCCTCTTTCAGCGATAAAATCTTTTTCTCCAAATGAGCAATCTCCTCGTTCACTTCCTGCAGTGCAGGGTTCGATACAGGCTTCCGCTCCATCAGCACCTTAATCTCATCCAGTGTCATCCGCCGGTCCTTCAACAGCTGAATTTCTTTCAGTGTTTCCAGCACAGATTCCGGATATAACCGGTAATTCGAAGCAGAACGCTCAAAAGGCAAAAGCCCCATCTGGGTGTAGTAATCAATCGTCCGGGTTGAAAGACCGCTGCGCTTCGCAACCGTTCCAATTCGTATTAGCGCCTTCCCAAAATAGCCATCGTCCTCTCGTTATGCAAAGTAAGAAAAGTATACAGTGTAACGTGATGGTTGGCAATAGGTATGTTTTTAGTAATGCAGGGGGCGGCACTTCGGGGACGAAGGTAAAAGTGACATGAAATGTGCACAGTGGGGATAGGGTTGAGTGTGCCAAAATTAGAATCATTACAAAAGTGAACCACTGAATTTCGACCCCAGTGCGCCGACCGATATAGTTTGCATAAAACTAAAGCCGGGAATAAACGTCACAAACGAATGAGTAGAATCAGAGAGGAGAAGCTGTCGATGAATCAAACGGGATTAGACGATCAATCGTTAAAAAAAGCGATCAGCCTGATCCGAAAAGCGGCTGATCTTCAGAAAAGCCTGCATCAGACCGTGTTTGCTGAACAGGTGATGGGGCGGTCGATTCCTATTGTATGGTTTGGCAGACGCTCATCAGGAGGCCTTGTGACGATTGGCACAAACCCATCATCAAAGGAGTTCATTGCTTCTGACGGAAGTCTCCTGGCAGCAGAAAAATCCCGCTTTTTTGTGAGAGAAGAAGGTGTCAGCCTGGTTCAATATCAAAACAGTGAGCCTTCGTTAATCGAAACAATTCAGCATTACCAGACCTATTTTGAGCGTGACACCGTCTACAGCAGCTGGTTTGGTAAAAAGGGTGGGGCAAAGCTTGAAGGCTTTTTAAATGGAATGGATTATTCATTTTATAAAGAAACAGAATTGCAGACGGCTGTACATATCGACTTCTTTCCAATCCCAACCTTAAAGCAGATGGGTACGATCAGGGGGAGGGAGGATGTGATGGATTCAGCTGATATCAAGTCGCTTTTAACTGAAACCATCAATTTTCTTGCGCCTGGGAAGATCCTGATCCTTGGAAAAGAACATTGCGAAAGGTTTCTGTATTTTTATCCCGGCACTAAGCTTGGGAAAATCCTTGAGGTGGAAAATTATCCTGCTGCACGCTACCAAAAGGGGTACAGTGAAGAATTTGGATCGGAAGTAATCGGTCTGCACTTTAAACCCTCCGAGCAATTTCTTGCACTCGGCGGTGGAGTGGACCGCAATGGGCTGAGCCATGGGAGTTATGGCAGCAGGGACGCGATCAGGCGGATCGGTGAAGCGGTAAAGGCACGCTGAATTCCAGTCGTTGGTGTGCCGCTTATATGTTTAAATTTCCACATACAGGGAATATCCTGTATATACAAATAACGGGAGGTTTTACATATGGGACGATTAAGTGGGAAGACTGCAATTATTACCGGAGCTGCAACAGGAATAGGCGAAGCAACAGCGCATGTATTTGCTGAACAGGGAGCTTTAACGATACTTGCTGATATAAACAAGGAACAGCTTGATCAGGTAGTACATGACATTACGGAAAATGGCGGACAGGCAGTTGCATATGAGGTGGATGTTTCAGATGCAAAGAGTGTTCAGTCGTTTGCAGAAGCAATAAAAGAAAAATACACAACAGTTGATGTGCTGTTTAACAATGCAGGAGTGGATCAGCAGGGTGGTAAAGTGCACGAATATCCGATTGAATTATTTGATCGTATTATTGCAGTAGACCTTCGGGGTACATTCCTAATGAGCAAATTTATCATTCCCCTCATGTTGGATCAAGGTGGTTCGATCATTAATAACGGTTCAATGTCCGGACACGCTGCAGACCTGGACCGCTCAGGCTATAATGCTGCTAAGGGCGGCATCATCAACTTTACAAAAGCAACGGCAATTGATTACGCGCGTCATGGCATCCGTGTTAATTCCATCTCACCAGGCACAATCGAAACACCACTGGTCGATGAACTTGTCGGATCAAAACAGGAGAAAATGGGCGAAGCATTCCGTGAAGCCAACAAATGGATCACCCCGCTCGGCAGACTTGGCAAGCCACGTGAAATGGCGACAGTAGCACTGTTTCTCGCCTCAGACGACAGCTCGTATGTAACCGGTGAAGATATCAAAGCAGATGGCGGAATTCTCGCTTACACATGGCCGGGTAAAATGCTGATTGAACAGGATGAATGGAAGAAGGATACAGAGTAAAGAGTTCCTTATAAAAGCGCTATGCGGCAATTTCGTTTTAAAACGGAGTTGTTCATAGCTTTTTTTATGTCTGCATGAGTTACAGGGATGACGGCTTTACTTACTTTAGATGGCTCAGCGAGGGCATGTACACGTTGGGGACGGAGGTTAAAGCGCCATGAAATGTACATATAAGGGACAGGTTTCATGATACATATGAGGTTTCTGGTAATTTGACCTCTGTTACTGGTGTGTACATTTGATGACAACGGAACCTCCGTCCCCAGTGTGCACATTCCCTCGTAAAATGGGTATACCACTATCAGGAGGTGATTCCATGGCTACACGCTGGATCTTTGGGAATCAATTGTGTCATGAGCTGCCGATTGTGAAAGAGGCTGATAAGGAACACGACGTGTTTTTGATGATTGAGGCAGAGTCGCGGTCGACATGGCAGCATTATCATAAGCAGAAACTGGTGCTGATTTTTTCAGCGATGCGCCATTTTGCTGCTGAGCTTGAAGATAAAGGGTATCGGGTGGATTATCGTGAAGCGGATTCGTTTGAGGATGCGTGGAAGGCTCATGCGAATGAGTTTGAGCCTGAGAAGGTTTTTTATACGTTGCATATGGATTACCGGATGACGCAGGCGATGAAGAAGTGGGAAAAGTCGCTCTCAGGAATTGACGTTGAGGTGCTGGATGCGCGTCCGCTTTTTTTACTGACTGCTGAAGAAATAAAAGGTGAGCTAAAAGGTGATGGACCGTGGAAGATGGATCCGTTTTACCGGAGGATGAGAAAGCGGCTGGATGTGCTGATAGAGGATGAGGATCCTGTAGGAGGTAAGTGGTCGTTCGATCAGGATAACCGTAAGTCGGCTAAAAGTGATACTACCTTTACAACAGCACGGTCATTCAGGCCGGATGATATCACAAAAGAGGTCATGGAAAAGGTTGAAAAGCAGTTCAAAGATAATCCCGGTGAAATCAAGCCGTTCAGATGGGCGGTGACGAGAAAAGAAGCGTTACAGGCACTGAACCAGTTCATCAAAGAAAGGCTTGAAACGTTTGGAACGTATCAGGATGCCATGCTTCAAGGCGATGACTTTATGTCACACTCACTGCTTTCCTCTTCAATTAATATCGGTCTGCTGACTCCTATGGAAGTAGTGAGAAAAGCTGAACAGGCCTACCTGGATGGAGAAGTGCCGCTTAATTCAGCAGAAGGATTTATCAGGCAGATCATCGGCTGGCGCGAGTTCATCAGAGGGGTCTATCTGAAAAAGATGCCTGATTACGGAGATGTCAATAAGTTCAACCATCAGCGTGACCTGCCATCTTTTTTCTGGGATGCAGAGACTGATATGAACTGTATGCACGAATCCATCAGACCGGTTGTAGAACACGCATATAATCACCATATCCAGCGGCTCATGGTGATCGGTAACTATGCAACCCTGTTCGGGCTCTCCCCTCAGCAGACCGCGGACTGGTTTAACGAAATGTACATTGATGCCCACGACTGGGTCGTACTGCCGAACGTACTCGGCATGGCACTCTATGCAGACGGAGGCGTCCTTTCAACCAAACCCTATGTCGCTTCAGGTAAATACATCAATAAAATGAGCAACTACTGCGGCTCCTGCAAATACAACGTCAAACACCAGACAGAAGAAGACGCCTGCCCATTTAATGCGCTCTACTGGCACTTCTTAGACCGACATGCTGATACACTCAGCAATAATCACCGCATGGGACTGGTCTATAAACAGTGGCAAAAGCGTGATCCTGATGTGAAACGGGCGATTTTGGAGAAGGCGGAGCGGGTGTTGAAGGAGTGAGTGTGTACATGCTGGGGACGGAGGTGAAAGTTCCATGAAATGTGCACTGAGGGGACAGGCATAGGCTGGATGCTGTTTCTTTAATCTCTGTCCCTGCCATGCACATATGATGACAACTTAACCTCCGTCCAAGCTATACACATTCAACTCGAAAAGTACCTCATTCCCTCACCTATCAAAATACAAATCATCAAACCACTCATAACTAAATAGAAAAAAGCAGTTTTTTTACCGCTGTTTTCTTCGAGATAAGCTTCGATTCCGTTTGAGATAAATAAGATGGCGCCAAGTGCGACTAATCCAGTTAACACGATTGAGTCAATATCAACAAACCATCGTAATACAAATAATATGAGCACGAGGATTGCGGCTGTATATGAAATGATCCGGAAGGCTTTTAACTTCAAAAAATCACCTGCCAATTTTTGTTTTTAGCATAGCATAGTGTCAAGGGATAAAAAAGATGCCTCTGTTGAAATTACCAGCTCACTGGGATCTTTATAAAAATGAAATTAATCGATTGTTGAGTTTTTGATTTTGTGGGCGCTACTCTATTGGGGAGTGGCGTTTTTATTATGTTGCTTAATCATTTTTAACCATTTCACTCTAACTTCACACGCCACTGCTAAAATTTATAAATGCAGCATAAAAAGTGATCCAATGATAAAAATTCTGCGTTAGTTAAGTAACAGGATTGTGAGATGAAACGGGTATGAGTGCCCGGGGAGGAGTGATGAGGATGGAAGCGTTAAAAATGAGTGAGCGGGAAGCGAGTGAGAAGATAGGGAGGAAAAGAAGTGCTTCGTTATATCAGGCGGTATGGAGGTGGCACTTTTATGCGGGGTTAATTTTTTCGCCGTTTTTGATCATTCTTGCGTTTAGCGGAGGCGTGTATTTATTTAAGCCGCAAATTGAAAACGTCATGTATCAGGACTTGTATTTTGTTGAAGAAGGTGGAGCTGCGCTTGCTGCATCTGCTCAAACAGCAGGGGTCCTGGAAAGTTATCCAGATGCGAGTGTGACATCGGTCCGTTTTTACGATGATCCTGCGCGTTCAACTGAAGTAGGGATCATGCAAAATGGCGAAGCAGCCTCTGTCTATGTGAACCCTTATAACGGTTCAGTGCTAGGGGATATTCCGTCTGGGGAAAGATTTACTGATATTTTCGTCAGTATCCATAGTGAATTATTGATTGGAGGAACTGCAGCGAATCTGCTTGTTGAGCTTGCTGCGTGCTGGGCTGTCATTTTATTGATCACGGGCCTTTATATCTGGTGGCCAAGGAAACGGTCAGCAATCTGGGGGACTGTTCTTCCAAGACTCAGAAGCAAGGGCAGAACGTTCTGGCGTGATCTGCATGCAGTGCCCGCTTTCTGGCTTTCTTTAGGTATTTTAGTTTTGATTTTAACCGGGCTGCCGTGGTCCGGCGTGATGGGTGAGCAGATTAATCGCCTGGCGACTTCGACAAATACAGGTTATCCTGCATTTGCCCAGAGCTTTGGTGAAAAACCTGAGTCACAGGTGCTTGCAAAAGATGTAGCATCTGACGTGCCGTGGGCTTCTGAAAATATGCCGGTACCTTCATCAGTGGATAATGGGTACGTGCCAATCTCAGTTGATGACGCTGTAACTGTGGCATCACAGCAAAATATCGCAAAGCCATATACGATTTCAATGCCTCAGGGAGAAGCCGGGGTTTATACATTAGCTACTTCGCATGCAAATCCATCTGACAGCGCGACCATCCATCTGGATCAATATACAGGGTCCATTTTAAGCGATGTACGTTTTCAGGATTATGGCATTATGGCGCAGGGCATCACACTTGGTATTGCACTGCATGAGGGACGATTATTCGGTCTTGCGAATCAGATTCTCGGTCTGATTGTGTGTATTGGACTGATCTTTGTCATCATCAGCTCTTTCGTAATGTGGAAAAAGCGAAAACCAAAAGGACGTTCAGGCGCACCTGCAAAGTCAAAGGACAAGAAAGTGACACGTATTGTATTTTTTATCATGCTGGCACTTGGTGTATTGATGCCGCTGGTTGGGATTTCGATTATCGTTATCTATTTACTCGATCGCTTTGTGATCCCCCGCATTAAGCCTCTACAAAAACAGCTGTTTGAAGGAGGGGGAGCAAATGAGTAAAAGATTAGCTGCATTCACATTTGCCGGAGCAATACTTTTAAGCGGCTGCGTGGCAGGAAATCCTGAAGAAAGACTGTCTGAGCCGCTTGAAGCATACATCTACTTACCTGAGGATCTATCAACAGACACACCTGAAACATTTACAATACATGTGACTGAAATCGGTGAATTACTTGAAGAAGCAGATGATATTAACATTGAGGTTTGGCAGGAAGCAGGAGAAGAATCAGAATGGATCGAAGCACAAAGCAGTGAAGCGGGTGTTTACACCGCAGAAGCCATTTTTGAAGAAGAAGGTCTATATTATATACAGGCACACGTGAGTTCAGGGGGTGTTACAGCCATGCCTGTTAAAAGCTTTACAGTTGGTGAATTGACTGAAGAAGAACAGGCGGTTGTAGAGGAAGAGCCTGAAGAACATGATGAGGGGCATCATCATTAAATCGAAACTATATTTTGCGCCATTCTTTTTGGAGAATGGCGCTTTTATGTGGTGTCATATTAGGTACGGAGGTGAAAGTGCCATGAAATGTACACATGAGGGACGGGTTTGAGCGTCCTGCCACCTTTGTCCCGGCTGTACACATTTGATGACAGCCATACCTCCCCTCCGTCCCCAACATGCACATCATTTACCCAACGTTACCCATTCTCTCAAATAGGGTATATAATGCTAATAGACTGTATGATGCTGCAACCGATAAGGAGGGCGTATATGTCCGAAACGATTGAAAGTTTAAAAACAGAGATTGCGCTGCTGAACCAAAAGCTTGAGGGTTACGAGAAGTATATTAAAGAATTGTCTGTCCCTATTATTCCATCTATTGTACCGCACACGATTCTTGTGCCGCTGACGGGTGGAATGACTGAGGAGAGGTTTGAGTATGTACTGGAGACGATTGTGAGGCATCTTGAAAATGGTGAGGTTGAAAATGTACTGATTGATTTGACCGGTACGAATATACATGATGTTGATGCGTCAGATTATCAGTTAATTGCGGCAAAGATGAAAGATCTTGTTGGCGCTGTGAAGTTAATGGGAGCAAGAACGATTTTTGTTGGATTTTCACCGCTTTTTGCACGCGAAATGGTGCTTTCAGGCGTGTTAAAAGAGATTCAAATTCAATCATTTGCTAATTTCAGAAGTGCGTTGCAGCATATTGTGCAAGCAAAAGGTTATAAAATTAATCAGACATGAAATAAACCTGCCGGATCTTTCTGGCAGGTTTATTTTTGCAGATTTTTAAAAGCACGATTACCACCAGTCTACAAACACGACAGCTAAAATAAACGCGCCGGCCAACGCGAAGTCAGTGTAGGCACCGGTGCGTTTTGCCTCAGTTTCCAGCCGTTCAAACCCGGTTAAAATAAATATAAAGCTAATCGCTAAAATTAAATAATAAATAGGAAATAATACATGGCTCGTGAATGCAGTATAAAGCGCAATCGCACTTGCGATCACTGCAAGAACCAGTCTGATACTTTTAAGTAGAAGCATGAAGATCCCCCGAGATATGTATTGGTAAAATCTGATAGCTTCAGTGTAGCATATGGACTTTTTATCCAATAGGTCAGGAAGTCATACTTTTGCAGGGTATTCACAAAAAAATCCTGAATGCTGACTTCACTCAACATCCAGGATCACGTATTACATTAAAAGGATCAAACTTGAAGCCATCACGATCATACCGGCAACCATTCCATACATAGCGTGGTGTGCTTTACCATATTCACGCGCAGCAGGCAGCAGGCCATCCAGTGAAATGAAAACCATGATTCCACCAACAGCAGCGAATACCAAACCAAACAATGTATCTGTTAAGAAAGGCATTAAAATCAGGAAGCCGATTAGTGCGCCGGCCGGTTCAGCAAGGCCTGACAGGAATGAAAGCTTAAATGCTTTTCGGCGGGATCCGGTAGCGTAATAAATTGGCACTGATACCGCAATCCCCTCAGGAATATTATGCAGTGCAATCGCAATTGCAATCGCAATACCGACAGCCGGATCATCCAGTGCGGATATGAAAGTTGCAAGTCCCTCTGGAAAGTTGTGAATCGCAATGGCAAGTGCCATGAAGACACCCATTTTTCTTAAACGCAAAGCAGCACTTTTACTGAGTGTCGCTTTTTTTGTTGCTTTTGCTGCGATCGTTTCACCATCTTCAGGGTCCTGTGCCGACTCAACAAACTTAGATTCATGAGGATTTCCAACTGTAGGAATTAATTTATCTATGAGTCCAATTAATACCATACCGGCAAAGAACGCAATCACTGTAAATAATGTTCCTGCCTGCTCACCGTGTCCAACAGTTAACTCATCCAATGCTTTTGGAAAAATTTCGATAAATGAAACATAAATCATAACTCCGGCTGAAAAGCCAAGTGTAACAGACAGAAATGCAGTATTAGTCCGCTTCGCAAAAAACGCAAACATACTGCCCACACCCGTTGCGAGGCCCGCAAACAATGTTAATAAAAACGCAAATAAAACTGCTCCATCCATTCTGCATTCTCCTTTAGATTAAAATCATTCTAAGCATACTATATGATAAAAGTTTGTTTAGTGCAACTTTTTTGTGAGCGTATAATAAACGTTGCTTTAACTAAAAGATAACATTTCATTCGTTGTTGCATATCTTTAAAAACAGATTATTCAAATAAATTTCTTTTAATGGTATCATTTACCTGTATAAATGACGAACATCGCAGGGGGTTGTATGGATAAATTCGGGAAGTGGGTTCAGGCAGCCGGGGGAATTGTGATCAGTGTGATTGCGCCATTCCTGGAGATTTATCTGGATTTTAGTCTGCAGAGACTCCTCCAGGTCGTTCTTCTGGGTTCACTGATTACATTATGGGGGCTGATCCTGACAAGGGAAGAAGATAAAAGCCTGCCATTAATTATTTTCGGCTGTATCGGGCTTGCGTGCTATGTCTATTTAAATGAATTGTGGCTCGCCATTGCGTTGGGTATTTCAGGAGCCGTGCTGAGCGGGCTGAATTTTTTGCTGAGGCGAAAAGAGTCAAAGGAAGAAGAGGGTGTTCAATTGCCTTATGAATAACATTAGAATATGTAAAAGTCACCTGGCTACTTTACAATAGAAGAAATACGTGTTGTGAAAGGGCTGAGCTTATGGAATCATTACCGATCATTGTTACAATGTGTGGAAGTCTCAGAAAAGATTCGCTGAACCGTAAGCTGATGAACGAAATCATTCATCAGTCAGAGGGAAAGTGGTCTGTAAAAGAAGCAGAAATAGATGAACTCCCACTGTTCAATGAGGATATTGAAGCAGAGGGAGACCCTGAATCTGTTAAAACTTTTCGCAGAAAGCTGAACGAAGCAGATGGTGTGCTGATCGTCACGCCTGAATATAACGCCGGGATGCCTGGCGGATTAAAGAACGCACTCGACTGGGCTTCCCGTTCACCTGAAGAATTCTCAATTAAAAACCTGCCAGTCGCTATAGCCGGCGCATCAAATGGAAATGTCGGGACCGCGCTCTCACAGATGCAGGTGAGGCAGACGCTTACCAATATGAATGCTAATATCATGACAAACCCGAAAATTATTGCAAGCCGTTACCAGACAAAAATTGATCCTGAGTCCGGCAGGCTGACAGATGAAGGCACTGAAAAGCAAATTGATAGATTTATTGATGGTTTTACGAAGTTTATCGCTGTTTTCGGGGAGTAAATGCTAGTGTGGGGATGGAGGTGAAGTGTCATAGCATGACACTTCACCTCCATCCCCACGCTGTACATTCACTCCTCACACTTAGTTTCCCAAAATAAAAATTCGGGTATAGAAAAAACAGTCAACGGTTTATAAACCATGACGACATCACCTTTTGCTAGTTTTGGCTCCCTATTGTCCAGTAGGGGGCATTTTTTGTTTGTTTAGCGTAAGCGCCTTATGCTTGTCGGATCTGAACAAGGCGCTTCCGCTTTTCGATTGGACAAGGTTCAAATTTTAACCAGCTGCCTCCTATTGACAAAGCCTTCCAATAGGAGTATTTTATCGTCAATAAGATGGAATCGAGGCGCTGTGATGAAGTTGAAAAGGGTGGAATTATCACCGCCTCAGTTTTTGATGGCGGGGTTTGGAATTACGATTCTGATCGGTACTTTTTTATTGAAGCTTCCGGTATCAACGTTTGACGGAATTACCTGGTTAAATGCATTTTTTACAGCGACATCAGCGACAACTGTGACTGGGCTTGTGACAGTAGATACAGGAACAGTGTTTACACTTTTTGGCGAGGCTGTCATTATGATATTGATCCAGGTCGGGGGGCTTGGGTTTATGACGTTTGCTGTACTGGTTATTCTTTTTTTGAGAAAAAAGATCACACTGAAAGAGAGGCTGCTGATTCAGGAAGCACTCAGTCAGACGTCTATAGGCGGTGTGGTAAGACTTGTATTGTCATTGTTTATTTTTTCTTTGGTGATTGAACTTGCGGGCATGGTTTTGCTTGCGACGGTATGGGTACCGGAGTATGGGTGGATGGAAGGTCTGCATGTCAGCTTATTTCATTCTATTTCTGCATTTAATAATGCGGGGTTTTCGTTGTGGTCAGATAATCTGATGGGATATGTAGGGGATCCGGTCATTAACCTAGTTATTACGGGTCTATTTATTTTTGGCGGGATCGGTTTTACGGTATTAGTGGATGTTCATAGGAAGTCGCAATTTAAAAAGCTGACATTACATTCCAAGCTAATGATTATCGGAACGTTTGTAATTAATATTTTTGCTCTGTTGTTTATCTTTTTCTCAGAATATAGTAACCCCGGAACGATCGGAAATATGTCATTGATCGATAAGTTTTGGGCTTCATATTTTCAGGGGGTCACAACCAGAACGGCTGGTTTTAATTCAATAAATATTGGCAGTATGGAGGAATCGTCTGTTTTATTTATGATGGCGCTCATGTTTGTTGGTGCGGGAAGTGGGTCAACAGGAAGTGGCATTAAGCTGACAACGGCGATTATTATTCTGTTGACGTTTATTACGTTTTTGCAAAACAAAAGTGAAGTATCGGTATTTGGGCGTACGATTAGAAATAATATTGTGATGAGAGCATTTTCAATTACTTTTGCCGGTTTTATTACTGTTTTTATATGTCTGCTTGGATTGACACTGACTGATCCTGAGCTGCCATTTTTGGAAGTCGCATTTGAGGTGTTTTCAGCATTTGGCACGGTTGGTCTTTCGATGGGGATCACAGCTGAACTCAGTGTGCCTGGTAAGATCATTATCATTATATTAATGTTTTTAGGGCGTGTAGGACCGATCACGCTGGCTTTCTCTTTAGCAACAATTAAACCGGATAAAGTCCGATATGCAAAAGAAGACGTTTATACAGGTTAAAAAGTACAGGAGCATGCTTTCAGCTCCTGTACTTTTTTAAATGGACTGATTCACTTGATTGCCAAGAGACGCTTTTGGGAACATAACAGTAATCGTTGTACCCCAGTTCATTTTACTGTTTACCTTGATATCGCCGTGATTGTCTCTAATCAGCTTAAAGCAGACTGCCATGCCGATACCGGTACCTTTTTCCTTATTAGTGTAGTATGGTTCACCAATTCTTGAAAGTCGGGATTTGGCAATGCCTTTTCCATTATCGATTATCCGGATTCTGATGTTTTCCCCTGTGAGATCGACTTTAATTTTGATTTTACTTTCCGGCACCGTTGCTTCAAGGCTGTTTTTCAGAAAATTAATCATGATCTGCTTGAAATGAGATTTCTGAATATTGATCAGTCCATTTGACTTAAGCAGGTTTTCAATTGCGATCACTTTGTTTTCTTTGATCGCGACCGATTGATACAGGAAATGAATATTTTCGAGTTCTTCTGCTACATTGATGATCTCTTTGTTCTCTTCCTGCTCATCTTTAGCTTCCGGACGTGCGAGAAGCAGGAGTTCTTTTAAGACTTCAACAATCCTGTCTATTTCATTTAAAATAATGTTTTCGAGTTTTGGATCTTCTGTTTTTTCTTTTGCGAGCTGAATGAGTCCTCTGACCGTTGTGAGCGGGTTACGGATCTCATGGGCGATGCTTGCTGCGAGTTCCCCGACGACTTTTGATTTTTCAGATTCAAGTAGAAGCCGTTCGTTCTGCTTTTGTTCTGTATAGTCCACGCCGATAAACAGGGTGTAGACTTCACGGTCGTCGAGTTCAATCGTTTCAAAGCTCCACTTCACATAACGCAGTTCTCCGGAACGGGTCAGCATTCTGTCCTGTTCGGGGTTAAGCTCGCGTATTGCAAGTAGCGCTGACAGATCCTGATGCGTCAGCTGTTCTTTTGAAACTGACAGCAGTTCGCAGATCGAGTCGTTCAAACGGATAATTTGATTGTTCTGATCAATGACTGCAAGGTAATTCGGATTAATATCCATAATTTTTTCAAGCAGTGTACGCTGGCGGGCCAGATGATCGTTTGCCTGAATCAGCATGCCCGACTGCATGCGTACGTAACTTAGAAACAGTAAGATCGCAATAATAATTGAATTAAAGCTTGAAAAATATAATGGGAGCGGACTGAATGCGCTCAGTACCCCGTTGATAAAGATAAAGATGGAACCAATACTAATTTGCAAGTAAAAGGTTTTGAGCGTCCGGGTTTGAATCCGGCTGGCTGCTATGGCAAAAAGAAATGTATTGGTAATGACCAGCAGCGTATTGATCATAAATGTAATATTCAATTCTCCATACAGTGGCATCATGTGTTCCGGTGAATACATTCCGTCCTGAACAGATTCATAGCCGTTTATACCGGCGACTGTGAAATTAACCAGGTATACAATGGTGCTGATGGCTATTAGTATGACAAACCATTTCATTCTGAAGATTTTCCTGAATGCTGCGAGTTCAGGGTTTTGTTTCACCATTAGAACGCCAAGAATATACATAACCGGCATCAGAAAAATGGGTCCTGATCTGAAAAACCTGAATAACCAGTCGATCACTGTGATTGTAAAGACGTCCTGGCTGTATAACACGGCAATTCCCATCTGCCAGAGCGATATCAGGAAAAGAAAGATTGAAAAAGATTTTGTATTAACTGATCTTGAGTAAAAAAGTAAAGATGCCGCTAAGAATAACGGTATGCTGGCTAATGCCATTAGTAAAAAGAACGCCATGGAAGGGTCTTCCTTTCGCTTATTCAACATGCGGGAGATTCGCCAAGCCCACATCTTTAATGTTTAATTTTAGCAAATTGCCGCGTGTTTGCACACTGCGAATGCCCTTTACTTTTATAAAATCTTTGTGAAGAAAGTAAAAAGAGCCTTTTTTTTAAAGGCTCCCCTGGATTTATTGAGTACTTTTTGCGGTCTTTGTGTGAGCTTGTTTTTCCGGATCCCGCTGTGGTTCAATATCCTGACCGCGTTCTTTTTTCAAACGCTGTTCAACTGAATCATTTTTTGTGTCTTTATTCATGGCTTTTCCCCTCCTGTCACAATTATTCTTCCGTTTATTCTAAAAAATATTCAAAAACAGGTTATAAAGAGTTTCATTTAGGGAAATAAATATATGCGTTAATAATCGTTGATATTGTAGAGTCGAGAGGATGAGTTATATTTCCAGAAGGTTGAAGTGCAGTAAGTGTAATAAATGGATGGTACTTTACGAAGAAATTCACCTGAAAGTAATCCGTCCATCAGCAAAGAACGGGGAAAAAGGGCTGTACGAACCTTCTTGTAGAGATTGTACAATTGCGATGAGAAGTAATGGTCTGGAGAAAAGATGAAAGCAGGCATCAGCTGCCTGCTTTTTGTATGCGCTATAATTCTTTTTTGAAAACGTAGCTGACTTTATTATAGTCCATTTTTGCCTCGTAAAAACGATGGGCGTCTGTACGCTGAAGTCCGGAAGACAGGGCGACACGTTCATAGCCATTTTCAGATGCCCATTGATGCACGAAATCCAATAGTTTTTCACCATACCCGTGCGATCGCCTCTTTTGGTCTGTGACAAGGTCGCATACCCATACAAATCTCCCGTAATATAGTGTGATCATTGGTTTAAAGCCTGCCAGGGCGACTATGTCATCTTCTTCATAAAGGGCGAAAAGTCTGTAACTATCTGTTTGACGGGCCTCTTCTACAAGAGACAGGTAAGAATCTTTTTCTAAATGTGTACGCAACTGCTTCATGACTGGAAAAGCTGCTACAAATTCTTCAGTTGTGGTACATTCTATTATTCCGGTTGTGTTCATAAAAATCCTCCGTTTAAACTGGATCAGCAGTCAGGAGCATCACAAATGATGCGAGTGAAGCAACGTTAATAACTGAAAAGATCAGACCGAGAATCATGTAAATATTGACCCGGTGAAACACAAACAGTTGAATGCTTCCCATTACAACCGACCCTGCGAAAAGTACAGCCGCTGCCGTCGCAAGCGGTGTGGAAAACGAGGCAGGTGCCAGTCCGATCAGAACGACAATACCGGTAATGGCCGCTGTCAGTATCAGGAATAATATGCTTTTAACTTCAGGGCGTAAAAAAGACATTGCCAACCTCCTTTTACGGCGTCATCAGCCATTTAAAAGCGTCAGGAAATTCTTTTCTCCACGTAGATTCATGGTGCCTTCCGTTTTCAATAATGTCAAACGATATCAGTGTATATATAGATGAGCATAGCATAAGCCTAACGCAAGTAATGCTGTAAGCTGTCGAATATTGCCCGGGAAATGAATCTTTTTTCCAAGTCAAACGTAAATATTGGTAAGGAGCTGATCGGATGGAACAAACAAATACTCAATCAATTGTGTCACTCACATTAGGCGTATTATCATTGCTGGTCCCATTTCTCGGTATTTTTCTCGGGATCGCTGGTATCATTACTGCGAATATTTCAATGAAACAGATTGCTATTAGTGAAAAAGGCGGAAAAGGACTCGCGATCTCAGGTATGATCTGCAGCATTGTTGGGCTGATTATTCAGCTGTTTACAGTACTTGCTTGGTTCTTTTTTATTGGTGTAGCATTTCTGACCGGATGATAGGAGGGGAAGTGTGAAAAAATCAATACAGACTAAAAAAAGTATTAAATATTGGGCTGGTTTTGGATTCGTGATGTTTTTAATCATGGCTTTTGTTGATTTTGTAAATGACCAGGAAATCATCTGGTCCGAAAATATTCTTATCACGCTCCTGACCATCATGATTGTCTCGTTTGTGGATTGGGCGTGGGATAGTAAGGATTATAATAAAAAATCATAAGTTACATATTAGAGACCGGAGCCGTATTCCGGTTTTTTTATATGTGTGCGAAACTATTTTCAAAGACACGTCGTCGAACTTCTGAAGCCGGCAGCGATTTTGCTATGGAGACATAAGCTTATTTTCACAATCTCCTGGACTACCCAAACATTGTTCTGAACTCCAATGAAAATTTCATGAACACACCTTATTATTTGAGGGACAAAGCCAAAAATCTTCTGAACCATCCACGTAATCTCCTGAACCCGCCACAACTCCCACCCCAATTAAGTGACCTCCACCCCCAAAACCTGTATCATAAATCAAAAAGGGGATACGACCATGGACTCTGCCAATTCCCGCGCTTTTCTGCGTGATTTTAATGAGATAGAGAGTTATCTGAAGACAAAGCATAATAAAGGTGACTATATGAGCTTTCAGGCGCTGCTGGATAAAGCGGCGCAGCGGAATGACCGGATTGTAAAGCGGTATATCAGTGACCTGAAGGAAATTGCCGAGCTGAGGAATGCCATTGTACATACGTATACAAACGAGGTGCTGGCTGAACCGACGCCTTATATTGTGAATCTGATTGAAGAGATCAGAAGCAAGCTTGTGGTGCCGCCGACTGTTGAGCGATTTGTAAAAGAGGTTGTTACATTACATGAGGATTCGTCTTTGAGACAGGTCCTCCACAACATGAATGAAAAAGCTTACTCTCAATTTCCGCTCGTAGATAAACACAACCTGGTGACATCACTTGTCACGGATAGTGGAATCGCAAACTGGCTGGCGGCGCATCTGGATCAGGATCATGTATCGATTAAAAATGTGCAGGTGAAAGACCTCCAGCCTTATGATAAAAAGAAGAAGAGCTACCGTTTTATCAGAAAAGATGCCAGCATGTATGAAGCCCAGGACCGTTTTTCACAGGCAGCTGAACGTGGAGAAAAGCTGGTCACCCTTATCATTACTGAAAACGGAGCCAGCAATAAACCGATCCTCGGCATTATTACGCCGTGGGATGTGATGGAAACCAAAGAGAAGGGAAACAGTAAACCATGAAATTATTTTATGAAGATGTTAATTTACAAACCTTCCAGGCGAAAAAAACCGAAGAAGGAACAGATGAACAGGGGTGTCGCTATGTTGTACTCGATCAAACTGCTTTTTATCCGACAGGAGGGGGACAGCCTCATGACACAGGCCTGCTGAATCAGGCGCATGTCTATGATGTGGAAGAAGTGGACGGAGCAGTCAGACATTATATAGAAGGAACGGATCCGTTACTTGAAACCGTCCATGGTGAAGTAAACTGGGACCGCCGCTTTGATCATATGCAGCAGCATGCAGGTCAGCATATTTTATCAGCTGCTTTTGAAAATAACTTTGATCTAAAGACAGTCAGCTTTCATTTAGGAGAAGAGGTCTGCTCAATTGACCTCGACACTGAAAAGCTGAGTGATGAAGTGCTCAGAATGGCTGAAAACCAGGCAAATGAACTCGTACTTGAAAACCGCCCGATTGAAACAAAATGGGTGAGTCAGGATGAGTTGAAGCAGTATCCTCTCAGAAAAGCTGTAGCTGTCACGGACGATATCAGGCTCGTTATCATCCCGGAAGCTGATTATAACGGATGCGGCGGAACGCATCCGACGTCTACAGGGCAGGTGGGTGCGATTAAAGTTCTTCATACTGAAAAACAGCGTGGACAGACGCGGGTTTATTTTGTCTGCGGGAAGAGAGTGAACAGTCAGCTTAGAGAAAAACATGAAGTGATCCAGACGCTGACTGCTAAAATGAGTGTCCCTCAGGAAAAACTGGCAGAAGCTGCAGAACGGCTTCTTGAGCAGAATCATCAGCTTGAAAAAACCGTAGGGGAGCTCAAAAGTCAGCTGCTAACATTTGAAGCGAAGCAGTACCAGGGAGACCTGATAAAAGAAGTATTCACTGACCGGCCGGTTGCTGAACTTCAGAAGCTTGCCAAAATGATCATCGCTGAAGCAGATCACAAAATCGTTCTGTTTGTAAATGAAACGGATGACAAACTTCAGCTGATTTGCGGAAGAGGCAGCGGGGCGGAGACGAATATGAATCAGCTGATCAAGTCTGTATTGCCGCTCATTAATGGACGGGGAGGCGGCAAGCCTGACTTTGCACAAGGTGGCGGAGAAAAGCTGATGTCAGCGGCTGAACTATTAAATGCGTGTGAAAAGGAATTACATTAAAAAAAGGATTGTCTGTGAGTTTACTCTCCAGACAGTCCTTTTTTTGTTTGACTCTTTATCCTCAGCTACCTCAATGCATCCGTTCACCTATACTACTAAAAAATAGAGCGCCAATTATCGGCGCTCTGACTCATTTAGATATTCACTTTTTCAAGACTATCAAGTGCCTGTTTCACAGTTGTAAATGCCCGCGTATTTTTAAAGTCAATGAGTCCGCTATCTACAAGGGATTTTACCGTGTCAGGTCTGAAACCTGTCGCGAGCACTTGTACACCTAGAAGCTGGAGCATGCCTTTCATCTGGTTTAAATATTGTGCTACTTCAATCTCAACAGGCGTAATACCTGAAAAATCGATAATCGCATATGTAACATCAGATCCTGACAGCTCGGGTAGTACATTCTCTAAAATGTATTTTGCGCGATAAGCAGTCATTTCACCGATCAACGGAAGGACAACGACGCCTTCCCTTACAGGTACGATTGGTGCAGAAAGACGAGCTGCTTCTTCTTGATAACGCTCTTCCATCCGCTCAGTCATTGCTTCATAAGCGAACACTGTTTCATTCAGGCTTGTATCGAGTAGAAGGTCAACTTTTTTAATAATTTCAGCTTGTTCTTTAATGCAAAGATTCAGCTGCTCACTAATATTGTTGACAACGTCTATAAATACTTCACGAGTAGGCTGGTAGCGGACAATGATTTCAGAAATTTTCCCGCCAGCTGCTACCTGCATTGCTGCGTTTTCCTTACTCCAGTTGATCAAAGCTTCAGGCGCAGTGGATCTGTGCTGTTCAGCGAGGTCACCAAGAAAAGTTAAGAATTCCTTATACATCTCAACCGCGTTATCACGCTCATCAGCCGGGATCTTCAGGCTGGCTCTATCAATGACTGAATCCACAATTTCTATCGCCAACTCTGTTTTATGACTGTTCACATATTCTGCAAATTTAATGAGATGAGGCAAAGTAGTTCACACCTTTTTACTTTTATTTTACTGCATGGAAGTTGTTTTGACTATATGGCGGAGGTGAGATTGAGTGGAAGGTCATGGTGCAGGAGGGGGTGTTCGACGCAAAACAGGTGTTGTTCGCTGCTTAATGTACATTGTTCGCGACATAACACGGATTGTTCGCCACTCAATCAGTTATGTTCGACACTAAATAGCTGATGTTCGCTACTTCGTGTCATTTGACCTATGTGCGAAGCGAAAAAAACCTTCCCGCAGACGAAGTCTGGGGAAGGTTTTTCGGATTCTTGCTCTCTTACTGGATCCAGCTCCAGGCGCTAGCTCCTCGGGTCATAAGCCGCGCATCGATAAACGGGAAAGGTCACCCGTTTTTCGCTCCGCGTCTTATGCCCGTCGGAGCTGAACGAGCGCCTTCCGCTTTTCTAGTGATCCAGCTCCGACTCGCAGCCCCTCGAGTCATAAGCCACACTGAGAAAATGGGGAAGTTCGCCCATTTCTCTCAGTGCGTCTTATGCTTGTCGGGGCTAACCGCTCGTCTCCGCTTTTCTTACAGCCACCACATATCAGCAGGCTGCTCTTTAATATTCACTGACTTCAGCGTCTGTACTGCGCGCTGGAAGCCTTCTTCGATGCTCATGATTGGATCTTCATGTTCGATGCTGACAACGTGGTCATAGCCGTATGTGCGCAGTGCGCTGATGATGCGGCCCCATTCGTCTGCAGGGTGTCCCATTCCAACTGAACGGAAGCTCCATGCACGCGTCTGAATTTTATCGTATGTCTGCATATCAGTCAGACCGTACATATTTACATTGTCCTGATCAATGTACGTGTCTTTTGCGTGGAAGTGATGAATCGCATTTTCTTTTCCAAGAATCTTGATCGCACCAACCGGGTCAATACCCTGCCACCATAGGTGACTTGGGTCAAGGTTTGCACCAATGTACTCGTTCGTTGCTTCGCGTAATTTCAACATTGTATAAGGCGTGTGGACGGAGAATCCGCCATGCAGTTCAAGACCAATTTTTACGTCAGCTTCTTTCGCAATTTCAGCGATTTCTTTCCAGTAAGGAATCAGCTTTTCTTCCCACTGCCATTTCATAATATCGCCGTATTCATTTGGCCAAGGTGAAACAGGCCAGTTTGGATGCTTCGCGTCAGCGTCAGCACCTGGTGTTCCTGAGAATGTATTAACAACAGGAACGCCGCACAGTTTTGCGAGCTTAATCGTTTTGCGAAGTGCTTCGTCACTTTCTTTTGCAAAAGCTGCATCCGGGCTTACAGGGTTGCCGTGACAGCTGAATGCGCTGATTGTCAGGCCGCGTGATGTTACTTTTTCAAGGTACTCTTTACGCTTGCCTTCATCTTCAAGCAGTTCGTCAATCGGACAATGGTCGTTCCCAGGATATCCACCCGTACCGATTTCAACAGCATCAAGACCGGACTCTTTCACGTAATCAAGCATTTCTTCAAATGGCTTTTGTGCAAATAAAACTGCAAATACGCCTAATTTCATAATAGAATACCTCCATATACAAATATATTCAGAGTTTTGATTTATAAAAAGCGATTCCTGTACCTGCACAGCTGATGAGTGAAGCGGAAGAGGGCGACTCCCTGCGGCAGGAAGGGACGTGTGAGACCAGGCATGGCGAAGCCTGCGGGCTCACCGCCCGGCCGCGGAAAGTGTCCCCCTGGAGCTGAGATCATCAGCCTACGTTACGGAGCGAACCTAAAACCTAATCGATTTCCCAGTCTCACTGCTTTCATAAATCGCTTCAATCACCTTTGACACGATCATTGCTTCTTCAGGCTTCACAAGCGGCTGCTGATTACCGCGGCAGCTTTCGAGGAAGTTATACGCCTGCGGAAGTCCAGGGTTTTCATCATCTGAAATCCAGTAAGGTTCCTGGTCAAGCAGCATGCCGTATTTTGCCTGATAAAGCTTGAGCGGATATACATCCAGCCCGCCTTTTGTACCAGAAACGGTTACTGTTTCCTGATCATCAGCAAGGTTGGCTGCCCATGACGTTTCAAATAATAGCGTAGCGCCATCTTTAAATTTAATATAAGCAGTTGCGTGATCATCGACTTCAAATGTGGTTGGGTCAAATTTACCCCACTGATTCACAACATCTTCCTGGCGACTCAGTTCATTATAAGTTGCACCGGATACTTCAGCGATTTCAGGAAAATCCATCAGATGAAGAGCGAGATCAAGGAAATGACAGCCAAAGTCAATCAGGCTTCCGCCGCCCTGAAGATCTTTATTTGTGAATACGCCCCATCCTGGTACTTTACGTCGTCTGATTGCCTGGGCGCGTGATACAAGAGGGCGGCCGATTTCGCCTGCATTTATAAAGCGCTTGGCAGCCACAGCTTCTTTTGTATGACGATAATGATAAGCGATCATTAACACTTTTTCAGCTTTTTCAGAGGCTTCGATCATGGCTTTGCACTCTGCAGTTGTCATCGCCATCGGCTTTTCACATAACACGTGTTTCCCCGCTTCAAAAGCTGCAATTGCAATTTCTGCATGAAATTTATTCGGTGTACAGATTGTGACAGCATCCACTTTATCAAAAATCTTGTGATAATCATCTGTGTGATAAGGAATCTGATAGTCTTTTGCGACCGTTCTGGCACGTTCGGCATTTACATCACAGACTGCCGTAACATCAACATCGTTTCCTAACGCAAGAAAGGAGGGGAGGTGTCGCGATACCGCGATGCCTCCGACTCCAATAATGCCGACTCTTAATTTATCCATATTAATCACCTACAGTTTTACAATCTGTTTGGATTTGTTAGATTCAAGTGCTCCTAAAATGACTTTCAGAGAACGCTTACCTTCTTCACCGTCGATCAGCGGCTGTTTGCCTGAGAGGATTGAGTCCACGAAATGATCAATCACGCCGGTTGATACCTGACCGCCTTCATCATTTGACTGGATCTTGCCAAGAGAAAGCTCTTCTTTCGTACCATCAGCTTTTTGCAGTACCACTGAATATTCAGGATCATCTTCAAGACGAAGGACGCCTTTTTCTGCATAAATGACCGTTGCATTATCTTCTGCAACATAAGACCAGCTTGCAGCAAGCGTGCCGATTATACCACTTTCTGATTTCAATACGAGTACGGCATTGTCATCCACATCAGTGTTTTCTTTCGCACTTGTTTCAACCATTGCCGCTACTTCTGTCATTTCTTCACCTAATATGTAGCGGATTAAATCTGTTTTGTGTACGCCAAGGTCACCCATAGCACCGATAAATGCTTCATCCTTATTAAAGAACCAGCTGTCTTTACCGTCAGCACTCCAGCCTTCAGGACCAGGATGTCCAAAAGCAGTACGGAAGCTGTAGATTTTGCCAAGTTCACCTGAAGCAATCCACTCCTGTGCTTTTTGATGTGATGTGACAAAGCGCTGGTTGTGACCGATCATCAACAGTTTGCCAGCTTTATCAGCAGCTGCGATCATATCATCTGCTTCCTGCTCACTTGTTGCCATCGGCTTTTCACATAGTACGTGCTTGCCAGCTTCAAGTGCAGCGATTGATACAGGTGCATGAAGATAGTTTGGCGTGCAGACGCTGACTGCATCAAGGTCCTGTTTGATCAGATCCTTATAATCGGTAAAAGTTTGCGCAGCACCGAATTTTTTAGCCATTTCTTTTGCGCGTTCTTCATTGATATCACAAATTGCGACGATTTCTACATTTTCGTTTGCTGCATATTCAGCAAGGTGACGGTGCTTTGCAATACTGCCGGCACCTACTACACCAACTTTCAATTTAGCCATTGATTAGTCCTCCTTATATCCTTCAAGCTTTTCGATCGGCTTCGCATTTCCGTAAACAGGGTAGTCACGCTTTGTTGGAGCTGCCCATTTTACGCCGTTTGCAATAACCTTTTGAATTTGTTTGTTATGATAAGTCGGGTGTGTTTCATGACCCGGGCGGAAGTAGAAGATCTTTCCGTTTCCACGCTTGAACGTTGCACCACTTCTGAATACTTCTCCACCCTGGAACCAGCTGAGGAAAATCAGCTCATCCGGTGCTGGAATATCAAAGTGTTCACCATACATTTCCTCTTCATCAAGCTCAATATACTCACCAATGCCATCAGCAATCGGATGGCTTGGATCCACAACCCACAGACGCTCGCGCTCATTTGCTTCACGCCACTTCAGGTCACATCCAGTTCCCATCAGACGCTTGAAAATTTTAGAGAAGTGAGCAGAGTGAAGCACGATCAGACCCATGCCTTCCCATACGCGTTTTTGTACCTTTTCAACAATCGCGTCATCAACCTCATCATGGGCAAGGTGACCCCACCATAAAAGAACGTCCGTGTTATTTAATACTTCTTCAGTTAAACCATGCTCAGGCTCATCCAATGTAGCCGTTTTCACGTCATAGCCGTGTTCAGTAAGTGCATCCGCAATCACGCGGTGAATGCCATCCGGATAGATTTCCTTTACAGCATCATGCTTCTTTTCATGTCTAAATTCATTCCAAACTGTAACGTTCATAGCTCGAAACACTCCTTTAATTATGACTGTAAGCGTTTTTAAAATAATGTAGGTTGTATATGCAACCGCTTCCTCTACTTTAACAGATTTATCAGCTGGGAAGGAAATATTTGCACCACTTCCTCCAATCTGAATCAAAAAGAGGGCCGGGGACCTCATATGGACCCGGCGCGCTCATTACTCTTTCACCGAACCTGAAGTCAGTCCGGCAACAATTCTTCTTTGGAAAATCAATACCAGTATCACAATAGGAATAGTTACAATAACAGTCGCAGCTGAAATATCTCCCCAAGGAATCGTGAACTGACTCTGGTAGAAAGAGATCCCAACCGGAACCGTACGCCATTCATCTGACGTATTGATTGTTAATGCAAATAAATACTCATTCCACGCTGCGATGAAAACCAGGATACCTGTTGTGAATACACCCGGTGCTGCAAGCGGGAAAATGATCTTTCTAAACGTCTGGAAAGGAGATGCCCCGTCCAGCTTAGCTGATTCTTCAAGCTCCCAAGGAATCTTCTGGAAGAAGGTTGCAAGAATCCAGATTGCAAGAGGGAGGGAGACCGTAATGTACGGAATCACAAGACCCATATAGCTGTTACGAAGACCAACAGCAGTAACAAAATTATAGATTGGTGAGATGATCGCAATCTGCGGGAACATTGATGCTGCAAGGATGATCCCGAGAATTACGCCTTTAAATCTGATTGGCAGACGCGTCAGCGCGTATGCAGCAATTGAAGCAAAGCCGATCGCAATTAGCGTAGTCAGTGTCGATACAACAAAACTGTTCCACATATATCTGAAAAGCGGACGGTTCGTGACCGCATTTTCATAAGAAGCGAGAGACGGATCTGCTGTGAACCAGTTAAAGTTATTGAAGATTTCACCCGGCGGTTTGATCGACGTGAGGAAAACCCAGATGAAAGGGAACATCACGAAAAATACAAACACGACGAGAAAAATGTAAAAGCCTATTCCTGCTTGTTTGTTCATCTTGATTCCTCCTTATCGACCCGTTTTGCCGGCAAACAAATCCGACCCGATGAATTTGATAAACAGTATCGAAATAATCGCTACTGAAATAAATACAATAACTGATAATACTGAACCTGCCCCGAAGTTAGATTGAGAGAACAGGGTAATGTAAGCGTAAATTGAAATTGATTCCGTTGAGTTTGCAGGTCCACCGCCTGTTAATACAAAGATCAGATCGAATACACGGAATGCATCCAGCGTACGGAATAATAATGCAACAAGAATTGCAGATTTTAATAGTGGCAGTGTGATTTTCCAGAACTGCTGCCATTTACCCGCACCATCCACCTCAGCTGCTTCATAGAGTGAGCCTGGAATCGTCTGAAGCCCCGCTAATAATAGAAGTGCCATATAAGGCGTCGTTTTCCATACATCGGCAAAGATAACTGAGAACATACCTCCGGCACCTGTAGATAATAGGACAGAGGCGTCATCGATCAGTCCGAATTGTTCAAAGTAGTGAGCTACGATACCAGTCTGTCCGTCATAAAGGAAGCCCCACATCATTGCAGCTACAGCTGTTGGGATCGCCCATGGAATAAGTACTGATGCACGGACAATACCACGGCCAACAAATGCGCGATTGATTAGCAATGCGATCATCAGACCGAGTACAAGCTCCGCAAACACTGATGTAAGCGTGAATAATAGCGTATTCCACATCGACTGCCACATACGACCGTCAGTCAGGTAACGTTCATAGTTGCTGAACCCGATGAAATTGGATTCAATGACTGCAGTATCAATTAATTGTAGAGAACCGGCTACGTTAGCTGCAGTCGCGGCAAAAGCTTCGTCTTCTGCACCAGCGGAAATATCAACTAACTGCTGGTTTGAATCACCCAGGAACTCTTTAAAACCTTCTGCCCAGTCATTATCTACCTGAGCATATTTCAGGTCACGGTCAGAAATTGCAGTAAATGAAGCGATCATGCCCTCAACTTCTTCATACTGCTCAGCAAGTCCATCCATTTCAAGGAGTTCCGTGTGGTAAGCTTCAAATTCCTGACTGATTTCAGCTGCCGCAGCTGCATCATCAGAATCAGGAGCCTGACCTTCTAAAGCCTCTAAATCTCTTGAAAGATAAAAGTAATCATTTGCATAGCGTTCAAGGTCAACGTTTGAGTTAATAAAACGCTCTGATCTGGAAGGGTCATTCAAACGGTAGTCAAATAAACTATTATAGAATGACTGCGCAACCGGCCAAAGTGTAACAAGAATGACAAGAATCAGAGCGGGCGCGACCATTGCATAGCCAAGCTGCTTTTCATTTAATTGAAACTTCAACGGTTTCACCTACTTTTTTCATAGATTGTTTTTGAATCAACAGAAGGGGAGGTGAAAAACACCCCCCCTTCGTCCTGTTGTCATCTAACGCCTTACGATTTTACGATATCCAGCTCCAGGCGCTAGCTCTACGGGTCATAAGCCACTGAGCGATAAAGGAAAAGTTCGCCCTTTTTCGCTCCGCGTCTTATGCCTTTCAGAGCTGATCAAGCGCCTTACGCTTTTATTGATATCCAGCTCCAGCAGGCAGGTCCTCGAGTCATAAGTCACAATGAGAAAATGGGAAAGATCGCCCATTTCTCTCATTGCGTCTTATGCTTGTCGGACCTGAACGCCTGCTTCCACTTTTATTCAGCCATTGCTGCTTCCATTTCTTCTTGCATGTTTGCGGCAGCTTCTTCAGCAGTGATATCTCCTGCTAGTGCTTGTGAAAGCTGAACTTGCATGATATCTGAAATACGTGGATAGATCGGTGTTACCGGTCTTGGTACAGCATTCTGAAGTGTTTCAACAAATTGCTCGTTTGCAAATAGTGTTGCAGCTTCCTGAACCTCTGTTTCTTCATAAAGTGCTTCGATTGTTGGAGCGCGTCCACCTTCAACTGCACTGATTGTCTGACCTTCAGCACCAGTCATGAATTTAACGAATTCCCAAGCAGCTTCCTGGTTTTCAGAGTAACGGTTGATCATTGTCATCCATCCGCCCAGTGTTGCTGCGCTTCCTGCATCCCCTTCAGGAAGTGTAGCGAATCCTACATTACCAGCAACTTCAGATGCTTCTTCGTCAGCTGAAGTTGACTGCATATAAGGCCAGTTACGGGCGAATACTGCTTGTCCGCCAACCCATGCATTGTTTGTTTCGGTCTCCTGGAAGCTTAAGATGTTGCTTGGTACGAAATCAGAGTTTACAATATCGATCATTGTCTGGATTCCGGCAATTGTTTCAGGGCTATTAACAACGACTTCGTTGTTTTCGTCTACAACCTGTCCACCGTGAGAAGCGATGAATTCAATTGCGTTTGTTACCATTCCTTCATACTGATTCGCCTGCATTAGGTATCCGAATTCAGTTCCTGCTTCACCTTGAAGCTCACCAGCCATAGTGATTAGCTCATCCCATGTTGTAGGCGGCTCTTCCACGATATCTGTGCGGTAGTAAAGCAGTCCGGCATCTGTAAACTTAGGCATCGCATATTGGCGGCCGTTAAACTGACCTGATGCAACTGTTCCCGGGAAGTACTGTTCCATGTCAATCCCATCAGCATCAATGAAGCGGTCAAGCTCAAGTGCGTATTGACCCTGGGCGAATTCAGCAGGCCAGATTACGTCTGCGTCAAATACGTCAATTGAAGCATCCTGCGAACTGAACATTGTTACGTACTGGTCATGTGAAGCGCCAGTATCTGCAGGCATTTCACGGTATTCAACCTTAATATTCGGGTTTTGTGCTTCGAACTCTTCGATCAGTACATCTGTTGCACCTGTTACGTCGACCCCTGCAGCATAAGTGATTGTTACCTGTTCTTCAGTACCCTCATCGCCACCTGTATCGCCTCCTGAGTCTGTACCACTATCTGTCGCTTCATCGTCTCCGCTACATGCAGCAAGCAGCAAGCTCATTGTTAATACAGTCATACCAGCAACTTTCTTGTTCCAAAGTTTCATAAAGTAATGCCCCCTTAGTTTTTAAGTAGATTGTCTTTCAATTAATTCCAAAGGTAGAAGAACGTCTTCTGCCTTGTTTTCACGTTTTCCTTCGATAATTTCAAGCATGACTTCCATTGCTTTTTCGCCAATATCAGAAGTGAACTGGTTAATCGTTGTGAATTGCGGATCCATCAGCGTTGCAATGGGCTGATTATCAAATCCTACAACTGCAAGATCATCAGGGACGCACCAGCCATTCAGCTGTGCTTCCTTAATCATTCCGGCCGCTACTTCATCACTTCCTGTGAAGAATGCAGTGGGCGGATCATCCATTGTGACAATGTGTCTGAAAATCTCTCTTCCATTCTCAACAGTAAAAACGTCTTTGAACATCCAGGCCGGATTTGGTTCTATCCCGGCTTCTGTAATCGCTTTCAAATATCCTTTGCGTCGATTGACAGAAACGCTGCTGTCGTTCCCCTGGCAGTAACCGATTTTCCAGTGTCCCTTGTCGAGTAAGTGCTTTGTACCAATATATCCGCCTTCTATTTGGTCTAGACGGACTCTCGTGACTGTTGCATCGGGATCATATTCATTACAGTAAATGACAGTGCCGTACTTTGTGTAGGGCGCAATTGCTTCCCACTTATTTTCGGCGGCTGCCAGAATAATGCCGTCGACCTGTTTGGATTGTAGCAGCTGAAAATATTCCAATTCTTTATCAGGACTGATTCTCGTATTACATAAAATCAGCTGATAACCATGTCTGGCTGCTTTCTGTTCCATCGCATCGACCAGCTGGCTGAAAAAAGGATTCACGATTCTTGAAATCAGTACCGCAATTTTTTTTGTTTTTATATTGCGTAATCTCTGAGCTGAGGAATTTGGCACATAGCCTAGTTCCTCCATGGCTTTTTGAACAGCCTGCTTTTTCTCCTCACTGACGTACGGATGATTGTTGATTACCCTTGATACGGTCGCCTGTGACAACCCAGCTTTTTGCGCCACATCTTTAATGGTGTACACGCGCTGACCCTCCTATAGGAACACCCCCAATTGTGAAGTCATATGAAATCGTTTTCACGATTAAATCATATAACATTATGAAATCGATTTCAATACCAAACAAAAAATTCTTAATATTCTTTTTATTTTGAAAAATAGTGACAATTGAAATATTTTTCATTGGATTGAATAGGTGTTAATGCCTGTAAAAGAAGATTTCATATGTATTCCTTCTCAAAATGATAGGGGAGTGAAGGGCTTACCCTATGAAAACATGAAAGCGTATTCTTGTCTATACATCTTTTAAAATATGATTTAGAAAATAATATTTTGGAGAGCAAAACATTTTTCCTAACCCTTGATTCACAAAGGATTTTGGTCGATTTTGATGGGTGAAGAGGCTATACTTATAAACAGCAGATCTGGAAGGAGAATAACATGAAAAAAGATATACAGCTGATCGCTTTAGATATGGACGGAACACTTCTCAGGAATGATCACAGCGTTTCTGAAGAAAACAGGCTGGCCATTAAAACAGCTCAGGACCAGGGGAAGGCGGTGATGGTCAGTACAGGCCGACCGCTTTTATATGCAGAGGAAATTGTTGACTCCCTAAAGCTCTCGACCTATCTCATTACAGTAAATGGCGGTGAGATCTGGCATCCGGATCGTACGTTAATTGAACGGACCATTATGGACTCATCCCAAGTTGAATTTATGCTTGAAATGGCATTGAAGTATGACACGCACTACTGGTCCTCAACAGTAGAAGGTGTATTTAATAAAAACACAACTTTTCCAAAAAACATCCACGACTATCAGTGGCTGAAATTCGGCTTTGATATAAAAGATGATAAAGTGAGAAAAATGATTTGGAACGAGCTGTCAAAACGCGGTGAGCTTGAAGTAACGAATTCAAGCCTGACCAATATAGAAGTCAACGCTGCAGGGATCAATAAAGCAGCAGCGATCCGGAAAGTCTGCGAGCGCCTGGACATTCAAATGGATCAGGTGATGGCAGTCGGCGACAGTCTAAATGACCTCGCCATGATCCGGGAATCCGGAATCGGAGTTGCAATGGGCAATGCCCAGGATAAAGTAAAGCAGTCAGCGGACTGGGTGACACACTCCAACGAAGATCACGGAGTAGCAGAAGCAATCAGACGCTTTGTGCTCTAAAATGTTTACTTCTTTCGGAATCGGAAATAACAAAGAATGTGACATTACGGAAGTACATGTATATACTTAATCTGAATTTTCAATTTCGAGAGGAGTTTTAAGCATGAATATTGTTACATTAAACAACGGGCTGAAAATGCCTCAAATCGGACTTGGCGTATGGCAGGTAGAAGACCATCAGACAGGTGTGGATTCAGTAAAAAAAGCAATTGAAACAGGATACCGTTCAATTGACACAGCAATGATTTATAAAAACGAAGAGGCAGTCGGACAGGGAATCCGTGAGTCAGGTGTACCGCGTGAAGAGCTGTTCATCACAACAAAAGTATGGAATTCAGACCAGGGCTATGACAGCACACTTCAGGCGCTTGAAACAAGCCTTGAAAAACTTGGACTCGATTACGTGGACCTCTACCTGATCCACTGGCCAATGCCTGAAAAAGATAAATACATTGAAACATATAAAGCACTTGAAAAGCTTTATGAAGACGGCAAAGTTAAAGCAATCGGCGTATGTAACTTTGAAATTGAACATCTTCAGCGCCTGATGGATGAGTGCACAGTAAAACCTGTATTAAATCAGGTGGAGTGCCACCCATACTTTGCACAGCTTGAACTGAAGGAATTCTGTGCGAAGCATGATATTTTCCTTGAAGCATGGAGCCCGTTGATGCAGGGTGGAGAAGTGCTTGAAGATGAAATCATCCGCAATATTGCAGAAAAATACGGCAAAGAGCCCGCACAGGTTGTCATCCGCTGGCACCTGCAGTCTGGCAGCATTGTTATTCCAAAATCAGTGACACCATCACGCATCGAATCAAACTTTGATGTATTTGACTTCGCACTGACTGCGGATGAACTGAAAAGCATCAACGACCTGGATCGCGGCGCGCGTAAAGGTCCTCACCCAAATGAAATGAATAAAGAGTAATTGATAGACAGACCCGGGAGCTTGAGTGCTTCCGGGTTTTTAAATGGATAAAAGTTTTCTAGGAAAGTAATTATGTAGACTTACAGTAAGTATAGTTTTCAAATTTGAAGAAAAATGTAATATTCGTTTTCCATCTGAAGTGAACGGAGTGGAAGGCGGTGACTCCGGGACGATAAGAGGGAAGCTGAGACCCCGCAACCGCTCTGCAACCTCCGTCCGGAAAGCATCCGCCTGAAACGCAGTGAGCGTTTATAACAATCATGACAATTAGTAGGTAAATATCAGTATTTACCATTACGAAACACGTTTAGTTGTTTTAACAATTCACAGACAGGGTATTTCCAAACTATGTTGAAAAAATTAGAACGACTCTAAGGAGGAAATACCATGTCAAAAACATTTGTTGAAACATTTCATTCTGAGCAGGACGTTTTAAAGAAAATCGAAGACCTTAAACTTCAGGGATATAAAGAAAACGATATGTATGTCGTAGCCCGTGATAAAGATGAACTATCACTCGTGCGGGGGCGTACTGATGCTGATATTGAAGCAGTGGAAGGAAACTGGTGGGACAAGTTCAAGGCATTTGTTGCAGGAGACTCTTCGGTCCGTGAAGCATTTGACCGGATGGGGATGGAAAAAGAAGATGCAGAACGTTATTACGATGAAGTGAGAAACGGAGCATTTTTATTATATGCCGATAATGCTTATGCAGATGAAAATGATGATTATGTTAGTCCTGCAGCGGGCGGTCTGGACCCGGATTCGGACCACAAGGTAAGCGGAACAAATTTTACAAATGAGCAGGCAAATACACATACATCAGCTGCGGAAGGTGCAGGCAGACCGCTTGCTGAGCGAACGAATCATCATACAGCCGGTGTAGATCACGACAGTGCACTTGGTGACCGGGACCGCTATGTTGACCCGAACATTGATAACCCGGAACCGACTGAACCGGTGAATAGCAGCAAGGAAGATCAAATTCGTGCGAAAGAGCAACACACAACAAATCATACTGAGCATAAAGATGCTGCCGCAGCAGATCGTCATGATGAAGATCCTGAAGAATACCGCGCACCGGATGACCGCGGTAAAATATTTGAGCCTTCTGAGCATGATAAACAGCAATATGGCGGAGGTCACGGAGATGAAGAATTTTCACCGGACGCAGTAGATGCCGGTACACCTCGTGGACAGGTCAGACCGGATCAGCCTAACTATCAGGGTGACCCGTCAGGTAAGCATCGTCACGAAGAGGTGGAACCACCTGAAGCCCACGGTGGAACTGATAACAAACGCCGCGTTGTAGACGGTCAGGAATCAGTTTGGGTGGACAGAAGTCAGACAAACAGTGATCAGCATGTGAAAGCCGAGGCGGATAGCAAAGGACGCCTTCGCGGACAGGAAGATATTTCAGAGCAGAATCCGAATGATCATGCACATCAGGAGCACCCGGGTGAAGAAAGTACGCTGCGTGATCGCGACCGTACAAAACCTTCACACGACCCGTCACTCGATAAAGAAGAGCAGGAGCGCCGCCTTTTGATGGAAGAAAATCATTTTAGAAATAAAGATCGTTTATAAGATTGAAGAGTGGGAGAACCCGGAGCTGGCAGAGATGCTTGCTTCCGGGTTTTTATGGTTTTGGGAAATGAGAGGTGGGGTTTAGGTCAAATTACACTATTCTACGAACAAGGCTGTTTTTTCTCAGAAAGTTACACGTTTTTTTCTGAAGACGAGCATACAAGCTTTGAACCACCGGCCTTATTCTCCGAACATCCAGGGTTTTTCCGCGAACCACCGGAGTGACTATGCTATTCTGCAAGGTAAATGCTGCATCAGTCCAAATGCGGGTAGATCAAATTACACTATTTCAGGGACCGCAGATGAAATCTCCTGAATCACAAGATTAATCTCCTGAACACACCATATAATCTCCTGAAACCACCCTTCACCCAAACAAAAAAACGCGCCATCAGCGCGTTTTTTTCGAAAAACCTTCCTGATCCAAGTAAGATGCTGCTTCTTCATACGTTGTGAAGATGCCGTCAAGCATGTCATCTGCGTATACGCTCCACGTATCAGCGTCTTCACGCGTTAAAGTCAGTTCCTGGCCATTTGTATTGACCCAGGGTTCATCTGAAAAAGGTTCAAAGTCTGCGAGTTCTTCAGTTAATAGTGAATCGATAGAAGCTGCGATGATGCTGCGCAGATCTTCTTCACTGCAGTCCCTGATATTGGTCATTCCTTTTGCATCGGAAGGATAGTCGTTCAGGTGGGCTGTATAGACAAAGCCGTTTCCGTTTGGATGAAGGTGATAGACAACCGTTTTTTTCTCACGGATACTTCCTTCAAAATGAAAATTCACCCGTCCAAGCGAAACGTTGTGCCGTGTCAGTTCATTAAAGGATTCAATAATTTCGAGCTTTTCTTCAAAAGTCAGCATTGCGTCTGCCTCCGTTCCATTGATTGATGCCGTTTATTATAGCATATTGAACTGCGTTCGCCATATTCGTGTGATTTTAATTCATGGACATGATAAAGCACTTCATGGCTTGAAGGAACTGTTTCCTAAAGACATGAAGTGCTTTCAATTTTGGCTGGTGACTGCAGCGGGAGGGGGACTTCATGGCCGGGCGGTGAGCCAGCAGGCTTCGCCTTTGCCTCACCTGTCCCTTCCTGCCATAGCAGTCGCCCTCTTCCGCTACAGTCATCAGCTGTGCAATAACAAAAATGGACATTAACAATTCGTCATTCTAATAAATGTGACATTCAAACGTTCTGCATTATTTCCCCATCAAAGCAACCAGCAGCGCCTTTTGCGCATGCATTCTGTTCTCAGCTTCCTGAAAAACAACTGAATGCGGACCTTCGAGGACAGCTGTGCTTACTTCTTCTTCTCTATGAGCAGGGAGACAGTGCATGAAGATATAGTCAGCATCTGCGTGTGTAGTTAACTGTTCATTTACCTGAAAGCCTTCAAAAGCTTTCAGACGCTCTGCCTGTTCAGCTTCCTGTCCCATGCTTGCCCAGACATCTGTGTAAATGACGTGTGCATCAGCTGCAGCCTGGATAGGGTCATGGGTGACGGTGATGTCTGCCCCGGTTTTTGTGCCTTCAGCCTGTGCGTATGCAAGGATTTCAGCATCAGGCTCATAGCCGGCAGGGCAGGCAAGCGTAAAGGACATGCCCATTTTTGCAGCGCCGATCATCAGAGAGTGTGCAACGTTATTGCCATCTCCGATATAAGCCAGCTTTTTATGCTTAAAAGAACCAAATTTTTCATAAATCGTCAGCAGATCGGCAAGTGTCTGGCATGGATGATAATCATCGGTCAGCCCATTTATCACAGAAATTGAGCTATTTTCAGCAAGCTCCTGTACGGTCTTTTGAGCAAATGTGCGGATCATGAGGCCGTCTAAATAGCCTGAGAGCACGCGCGCTGTATCAGCAATCGTCTCGCCGCGGCCCATTTGAATATCTCTCGTGCTCAGGTACATTGCGTGACCGCCGAGTTGCAGCATACCTGCCTCAAACGAGACGCGTGTACGGGTGGATGATTTTTCAAAAATCATGCCAAGCACCTTTCCCTGCAAAAGAGGGAGGTGCTTGTTCTCAGGCTTTTTCAGTTCAGCTGCAAATTCGATCAGCTCTAAAATTTCATTTGATGTATAGTCTCTTAACGTCAGCAAATCCTTATGCTGAAGCGTTGGGATGAGCATATTCATACGAAAACTCCTTTTTTGGGCAGTGTATTGTAAAATGCTTCGACCGTTTCTTTTCTCGTCCAGACGTGCAGTCTGTGAATGGATGCTGTTCTGATCACTGATGGGTCAGCCTCCAGTGAAATGACGGCTTTTTTATCATCGCGGTCCATCCATTGATTAAAGCCAAGCGTCTCCGGTGTAAATACAAGAAATCCTTTTTCCTGCCATGATTTGATCAGTGCAGTTTCAAAGTGATTGGTGATAAAAATGCTGCCACCGTTCCACAGATCAGCAAGCTGCTGACTTGCGCCAGACAGTGCTTTTTTCATCGCGATTTCAGGATCTCTGTCTGACGCCATCACTTCACCGGTTGATGTCATCACTGGCGTTAGCTCCGGTGAAAGACCTGGCAGCTTGATATGAGAGAACACCGGTGCTTTTACCGTAAAGCCGCGCTGTCCGTTGAATACCTGTGAAATTCCAAGGTCATTCAGGCTTTGTCCAAGCATGATTGAAGTAGCATGCTGAACGAGTGGTACGTTTATTGATTTACTGCTGATTGGAATAGTTCTTGACGCACGCGGATTGATCTCGATGACATATAATCCGCTGTCCTGACAGACAAACTGAATATTGAATAAGCCTTTAAAATCAAGGTTTTTCGCAATGTGAATCGCTGTATCACATACTTGATCAAGCATGGATGCTGACAGTGAAAGTGGCGGTGTCACGGCAATACTGTCACCTGAATGCACGCCTGTACCTTCAATATGCTCATAGACAGCTGCGACCCATGCATTTTTACCATCAGATAGAACATCCACTTCAGCTTCTTTACCTTGAATAAATTTATCCACCAGCACAGGATACTCGATCTGAGCGGAAGCTAAATAAGCTTCGAGCTCCTCATCGCTGTTCAGCTTCATCATGCCGCTCCCGCCAATCACGTAAGATGGGCGGAGCAGGATCGGATAACTCAGATCATCTGCAGCCTGCCACACTTCAGCTGGCTGATTGGCAGTGAACCCAGGTATAACCGGCAGTCCGGCATGTTTCAGGAACGTGTAAAAACGGTCGCGGTCTTCCATCTCATCAAGAATGTCTGAAGATGAGCCGAGCAGGTGATAACCGGCATCCTCAAGCTCTTTTGCCACATTGATCGACGTCTGTCCACCGAACTGGACAATCACAGCGTTGATACCTTCAAATTCAAGGACATTCATAATATCTTCAGCACAAAGCGGTTCAAAATAAAGCGCATCTGCCACTTCATAATCTGTACTCACGGTTTCAGGATTATTGTTAATTAACACCGCTTCATAGCCCATTTTCTGCAGGGCAAGTACGCTGTGTACGCAGCAATAATCAAACTCAATACCCTGACCGATACGTATCGGACCTGAGCCGATGACAGCGACTTTCGGCTTTTTACTCTTGCGGTCATCAGACGTGCCGCTCCACGTTGAGTAAAAGTAATTCGTTTTCGCTTCAAACTCAGCTGCACACGTATCAACCATTCTGTAAGATGGTGTGATATTCCACTTCAGACGCTGTTCTTTTACAAAAGAATCCGGAACATTCCAGAAGGATGCAAGTTGCTGATCAGTAAAACCAAGCTTTTTCGCTTCAAGCATCTTTTCTTTCGTTACTTCAAGCCATGCAAGATCTTCATAAGCGAGCTGCGCTTTTACAAGGCGTGACAGGACAGACAGGTAGTAAAGTGAAATTTTTGTCCAGCTGTGAAGTGTTGATGTTGAGACGCCTCTTTTTAACAGCTCGAAAATCGCAAATAATCGGCGGTCATCAGGCTCTTTGACAAGTGCTTCAAGACCCTTCGTTTCAAGCTCTGATAAAGCAGGGAGGAAGAGACCGTCGATTTTCTGATCCAGTGAACGGATTGCCTTCTGGAAAGCTGCTTCGATTGAACGTTCAATCGCCATCACTTCACCGGTTGCTTTCATTTGAGTACCAAGCTGGCGGTTCGCGTCGCTGAACTGATCAAAAGGCCAGCGCGGAATTTTAACCGTGACATAATCAAGTGCCGGCTCAAAGCTTGCAAACGTCGTGCCGGTGACCGGATTCTTCAGCTCATGAAGGTGGTAACCAACCGCAAGCTTTGCAGCGAGTCGCGCAATCGGGTACCCGGTTGCTTTTGATGCAAGCGCTGAAGAGCGGCTGACACGCGGGTTAACTTCGATCAGGAAGTATTCGCCGCTTGAAGGGTGAAGGGCGAACTGAATATTACACCCGCCGACAATACCAAGCGCTTCAATGATTTTAATAGAAGAGGTTCTGAGCATATGATATTCCTTATCGTGCAGCGTCTGGCTTGGTGCTGTCACGATTGAATCCCCTGTATGCACGCCAACCGGATCAAGGTTTTCCATGTTACAGATCGTAATGCATGTGCCGGAAGCGTCACGCATCACTTCATATTCAATTTCCTTGTAGCCTGCAATGCTTTTTTCAACAAGACACTGGTAAATCGGACTTGCCGAGAGACCCTGTTTAACCAGTGATAAATATGTTTTCTCATCTTTAGCGATACCGCCGCCAAAGCCGCCAAGCGTATAGGCAGGACGGACGATGATCGGGTAGCCGCAAAAATCAGCGAAAGCCAGTGCTTCTTTTTCGTTGTAAATGATTTCACTGTCAGGGACCGGCTCGTTCAGTTCCTTCATCAGCGAGCGGAAAGCATCACGGTCCTCCGCTTTTTTAATTGAATGAATATCTGTTCCGAGAAGTTTTACGCCATATGCTTCAAGAATGCCTTGATCAGTCAGAGCCATTGCGAGGTTCAGTCCCGTCTGACCGCCGACTGTTGCAAGCAGGCCATCCGGCTTTTCTTTTTCAAGAATCTCTTTGACGCTTTCAACTGTCAGCGGCTCAAAATAGACGCGATCCGCCGTCGTTTCATCCGTCATAATGGTAGCCGGGTTGTTATTGATTAAAATGACTTCAATTCCTTCTTCGCGAAGGGCAGTGCAGGCCTGTGTGCCTGAATAATCAAATTCAGCTGCCTGACCAATGACAATTGCACCTGATCCAATGACTAATACTTTTTTTATCTCCTGCTGTTTAGGCATGTTGTGACACCTTCTTTTCCTGCCCGATCAGATTGAAAAACTCATCAAATACTTCATGGTGTTCAGCCGGGCCCGGTGAAGCCTCAGGGTGAAACTGAACCGTTAACAGCGGCAGGTTCTTGTGCTGCAGACCTTCAACGCTGCTGTCATTTACATTTGTATAAAGAATCTCCACATTAGGAGGGACGGAATCCATTTTTACAACGTAGCTGTGATTCTGTGAACTCATACTTACACGCTTTGTTTTCAGGTTCATCACCGGATGATTCGCGCCGCGGTGACCAAATGCCAGCTTCTCTGTTGATGCCCCAAAAGCAATGGCAAGCAGCTGGTGGCCAAGGCAGATTCCCAGTGTCGGATAAGCATTCGTCCATGCGCGGTAATCATCAATTTTATGCATAAGAGATGCAGGATCCCCCGGTCCATTAGAAAATAATAATCCATCTAAAGGAACATCCATCAGTTCATCCGTCGACACGGTATAAGGGAAGACGGTCACCTTGCAACCGCGGTCAAGCAGCGCCTGTAAAATGGATTTCTTATAGCCGAAGTCAATCAGTCCGATATGAGGGAAGCCCTCGCCGTGTATAACAGCGGTCTTTGCGGTTACGTGAGGCACGACAAACGTGCGGATCGGTTCCCAGGCAGGAAGCGGCTTCCCTTCAAGCTGCATTACCGCCTGCATCGTTCCGTCTTCGCGGATCGTCTGAATGACAGAGCGCGTATCCACGCCCGACATAATGGGGACGTTATGCATTACGGCAAACTCTAAAAGAGAAACGCCACGCTCAAGTGTACCCTTGTAAAGTTCAGTTACAATGATCCCTGCCGGCTGAATTTTTTTCGACTCAAGGTTCACTTCCTGAATCCCGTATTGACCCATCAGTGGGTAGGAAAATACAATAATCTGTCCATAGTAGGAAGGGTCAGTCAGCACTTCCTCATAGCCGGTCATCCCGGTGAAGAAGACGATTTCTCCTTGTACGTCTTTAACTGCGCCTTTCCATGCTCCTTCAAATGACTGTCCGTTCGACAGTGACAGCGTTCCTTTCATGAGAACCGCCTCCTTTAAATTAAATGATATTAAGTAATCGCTTATGATTTCCGCTTCAGGCGGACTTCGTGGCCGGGCGGTGAGCCATCAGGCTTCGCCGTGATCGTCTCACCTGTCCCTTCCTGCCACAGGAGTCGCCGCCTTACGCTTCAATCAACGCTTTGTAGTTGCCAGAAAAGTTATCTTTTTTGAATATTTATTAATTAAAATGTAATTTTATTCATTTGTATGAATAAGAATACTGTCCGGGAAGATGTGGGCTTCCGGGACAGCTGGTATTTAGATTTAATCGTGTGGGCGAGGTGAGGTCGGATAGGTCAAATTACACTAAGTGGCGAACATTGACGACTTAGTGTCGAACCATTTCATTTTTGCGTCGAACATGAGTGATCGAACGTCGAACCAGCAATGATTTACGCCGAACACACATGATTGAACGTCGAACCTCAAATACCCCTCAACTCACCGTATACTCCACCTGCATCATCGTCTTCTCAAGCAGTGAAGCAGCCTGCTTACACTCTTCATAGCTGACGGTCAGCGGTGGCAGGAGCCGGATTACGTTTGGTCCTGCGGGTACGAGCAGCAAGCCGTTTTCCTCAGCCTTTTTTACAATCGGTGCAGCTTCAGTACTTAGCACAATGCCGAGCATGAAGCCTTTTCCCTGAATGCATGTCACCTGCGAAAGTCCGAAAAGTGAAGCGAGCTGTTCGCGGAGGTAAGCGGCTTTTTGCCGGACTTCCTCGAGGAATGCTTCATCAAATACGTGATCAACAACTGTCTGCGCCGCTGTAACTGCGAGTGGATTACCCCCGTAAGTTGAGCCGTGTGAGCCGGGACCGAAATGTTCGGCCAGTGCCTCAGATCCAAGGATCGCACCAACTGGGAAGCCGCCGCCTAGTCCTTTTGCAAGCGTGACGATATTCGGCTTAAGTGGCGTCTGCTCGAATGCATAACGGGTTCCTGTCCGCCCGATCCCAGTTTGTACTTCATCAATGATCAGTAAAAATCCGGCTGACTCACTCAGCTTCTGCAGTTCAGCTGCAAAATCATCATCAATTGGATTTACGCCGCCTTCACCCTGAATCACTTCAAGCATGACTGCTGCGGTGTCTTCATCAATTGCAGTTTTTAAAGCTTCTATATCGTTAAAAGGGATCGTCCGAAACTCGGGCATGAGCGGTCCGAAACCTTCTTTTACTTTATCCTGACCGGTTGCCGCCATGGCACCGGTTGTTCGTCCGTGAAATGACTGTTCAAATGTAATGATGACATGTTTACCGGTCGCTTTCCGGGCAAGCTTAATCGCCGCTTCATTTGCTTCTGCGCCGCTGTTACAAAACAGTGCGCGTGATAGCGGCGTGTCTTTTACAAGATCAGCAGCGAGCTTTTCCTGTGCGGGACTTTCAAACAGGTTTGAAATGTGCCAGAGATTTTCAGCCTGTGCCTGCAGCGCACTCACCATGTTCGGATGACTGTGCCCGAGACTGACGACTGCAATACCGCTTGTGAAATCAAGATAGGTTTTACCCTGATCGTCCCAAACAGTTGTCCCTTCACCTTTAACAATATGAAGTGATCGCCTTGCGTAGTTTTGAAAAAGTGCACTCATCTGACAGCCACCTCCTTTAAAATCGTTGTGCCTTCAAGCATTTCGTCTACAATCCTGACAACCGGGATATCAGCTTCCAGACAGCCGGCAGCTGCCTGGACTTTTGGAATCATACCGCCATAAATGGTGCCGTCGGTAATCCAGTCGTTAATTTGATTTGGATGAGTCGTCGTAACGGTCTCACCATTCACTTTAATGCCTGTCGTATCAGTTACAAAAAGCAGTTCATCCGCCTGTACCGCAGCAGCGATTTTTTCAGCTGCGGTATCAGCATTAATGTTCAGCGCCTGCCCGTCATCTGTTCTGCCAATACACGAAATGACTGGAACCGTTTCTTTTAAAAGGTGTAGCAGGGCAGGATTTACATCATCAATCTTTCCAACGTAGCCGTATGTTTTCTGATCTAAAAAGGATGCCTTCATCAACCCGCCGTCAAAACCGTTTAAACCGATTGCCTGAATGCCAGCCTGTTCAAGCTGATGGACGATCCAGGGGTTCACGGAGCCAATGAGCGTTGTTTGAACGATGTCGATCGCTTCAGCATGGGTGACGCGCAGGCCGTTTACCACAGATGTTTCAACCTGTGCTTCCTTCAGTTTGCGGTTAATGGCAGGACCGCCGCCGTGGACGATGATCACCCTTTTGCCGCTTTCGATCATTTGGTGAATGCCCCTGAAAAAGTCCGATGTCAGTCGCTCAAGTAGGCTGCCCCCGAGCTTAATCACTGTTTTATGTTCTGTAGCTTGCGTTGATCTGGACGTAGTCATATGTCAGGTCGCACCCCCAGGCAAGCCCTTTTCCATCACCCTGATTCACGTTTACCTTCAGTTTGATTTCAGGCTGCTTCAGATATTCAGTAAGTTCATCTTCTGAAAATGGCAGTGGTTCTCCTTCGCGGACAACCGGTGTCTGACCGATCAGAATTTCAACTTCGTTCGGATCGATGGTCATGCCGCTATAGCCGACTGCAGCGAGAATACGTCCCCAGTTTGCATCGCATCCGAATGCAGCCGTTTTGACAAGCGGTGAGCCGACCACTGTTTTAGCGATCTTCCGTGCTTCCTCGTCGTTCTTAGCGCCAGTCACTTCAACTTCAATCAGCTTCGTTGCGCCTTCACCATCTTTAGCAATCATTTTCCCGAGGTCCTCACAGACGTGTAAAAGCGTCTGAACAAACACTTTCCAGTCAGGGTGGGAAGGAGAGAGCGTCTCATTTTCAGCCAGGCCATTCGCCATGACAAGCACCATATCATTCGTTGATGTATCCCCGTCGACTGTAATTGAGTTAAACGAACGGTCTACTACTGACTTTAACGCACCATGCAGGTGGTCTGATTCAATCGCTGCGTCGGTTGAAATAAAGCCGAGCATCGTCGCCATATTTGGATGAATCATACCTGAGCCTTTTGCAGTTCCTGCTACAGTGACTGTTTTACCGTCAATATCCACTTTATAAGCAGTGTTTTTGGATACTGTATCAGTTGTCAGGATCGACTGTGAAAAGTCAATTGACCCTTTTAATCCGGCAACCGGTTCTAACTTTGGGATCCCGTATTTCAGGCAGTCCATTGGGAGTTTTTCACCGATGACACCTGTTGAGGCTACGCCTACAAGGTGCGGTTCGATATTTAAAAGGTTTGCTGTCAGATGTTGCATCGTCTGCGCATCCACATAACCCTGTTTCCCTGTACAGGCATTCGCATTCCCTGAGTTCACAATAATGGCCTGCATCTTCTTTTCAACGGCAAGCGCCTCTTTCGTTACTTTTAATGGAGCAGCCTGAACTGCATTTGTGGTATAAACCCCCGCAGCGTTTGCAGGTACGTCACTCACAAGCAGAGCAAGGTCGTTCTTTTTATGTTTAATGCCGCAATGAAGTCCTGCAGCCTTAAATCCAATTGGCGAAGCAATATTATTCCCTGAAATCTTCTTAATCGATGGATAGACAGTCGTCATACAAACTTCATCTCCTTAAATTTAAGGTGCTCTGTAGATTGGCTGTTGATTTCCGCTTCAGGCGGACGCTTTCCGCGGCCGGGCGGTGAGCCCGCAGGCTTCGCCATGCCAGGTCTCACCTGTCCCTTCCTGCCGCAGGAGTCGCCGCCTTACGCTGCAATCACAGCTGTGCAAGTATATAAATGCGCTTATCGTGAAAAATAATCATTTGATTGGAATTATATATACGAAGGGACCAGATCGAGTCCTTCTGTTTCTTTAAATCCGAACTGAACGTTCATATTCTGAATGGCCTGACCTGCGGCACCTTTTACGAGGTTGTCAATCACTGAGACGATCGTGGCGCGGTTTGTCCGCTTATCCACATGAATTTGAAGGTCACAGTAATTTGAACCGTACACCTGGTTTGTGCTGAACTTTGGTCCCGGTGGCATCAGTCTGACAAACGTTTCATTTTGATAGCTGTCCTGATAACATTCCTGCAGCTGCTTTTCAGTTACACCGTCAGCAAGCGGTGCATAAGCAGCAGCCAAGATTCCCCGTGTCATTGGCACGAGGTGGGTGCTGAAGGTAATGGGTCGTGTCTTCTCCGCAAACCGGGCAAGGCCCGTTTCGATTTCAGGTATATGCTGATGTTTATTTACTTTATAGATAGAAAGACTTTCATTTGTTTCGCTGAAATGTGTCATTTGATTCGGCTTATTTCCTGCACCTGATACACCGCTTTTTGCGTCAATAATCAGGCTGTCAGTATTGATTAATCCGTTTTTAACCGCAGGCAGCAGGCTGAGCAGAACAGCTGTCGGATAGCAGCCTGGATTAGCAATCATTACCGCATCCTGCACCGCGTCACGGTTCCATTCAGTCAGTCCGTATACTGATTTCTGAAGAGAAGATTCCGGTGCTGCATCCTTCCCGTACCATTCGCTGTAATCTTCTGCTGAAAGCCTATAATCGCCTGACAGATCAATGATGCGTGGCCCCTTACCGATCAGAGGTGGCAGTAGTCTGCTTGTTACGCCGCTTGGTGTACTCGTGAATATAACATCGAGTTTTGCTAAATGTTCAATTCTGATTTTATGAAGAGGTGTGTCATAAATATTCATTAAATATGAATATTTATGAGAAAATAACTCTCCTTCATCAGAAGAAGTAAACAGGTCAATTGATGAAATTCCGCTGTGACGATGTAAAAGCCTGATCAGCTCAAGACCGCCATAACCAGTTGCACCTATAATCCCAACTTTCACATCCATCACTCCAAAAAAATATGTTAGGCATATTATAGAGATGTATAAAAATAAAATCAACCGTATTTTTATAAAGTATTAGGCAATTCAGTTATTGGTAACGCTTACAATATAGATAGGAGTAGGAAGAAAATTTTTTAATAAATATATTAAAATCGTTTCTAAACGTTGGCTAATGATTTCCGCTTCTGGGGGCCGCTTTCTGCGCCCGGGCGGTGACATCGCAGGAGTCGCCCCCTTACGCTTCAATCATCAGCTGTGAAAGTATAATGATGGACTATATAAAGATAAACCTTAATCTATATATCATTTATTACGACTGGACAAATTAATTATGTGCAAGTCCTGTAAATATCTTTCTTTGGTTTAATTCGTTAAAATAATAAGAAGTAATGAATTTAAAGGGAGGGTTTCATATCAGCCGTATTGCTTCGCATCCGTATGTGATGATTACACGTAAGATTGAGTGGGAAGAACAGCACATCATTGAGCACGAAAGCTTTTTGCACCTATACCCTCAAAAATTGACTGATGACGCAAATGAATTTTACTTTCACGAAATTCTTGACCTTTCCTATAAAGAAAGTCCGAGAAGCTTTGGACTGTTATACGTCCATACAACACGCGGGCTGTTCCCTTATAAAGTAAGAGAAAATCCGATTGAATTTATAAAGGTTGTTGAAGAAAAAATAAAGGGGATGAAGTGATGAGTTTTCAGTTCGAGCGTATTGATCACGTGCAATTGACAGCACCTGAAGGCAGTGAAGATGAGGCGCGAAGATTTTATTCTGATCTGCTTGGGTTGAAAGAAATGCCAAAGCCTGTTAACCTTCGTGGGAATGGCGGCTGCTGGTTTGAAATTGGCGATCAGGAGATTCATATTGGACGTGAAGAGTCATACACGCCGCCACGAAAAGCGCATCCGGCATTTGTTGTAAAGAATCTGGAAGAGTTGCGTCATCGTTTATCAAAAGAAAAAATAGATGTTTTTGAGGAACAGCCGATTGAAGGAAGAACCCGCTTTTTTGTCAGGGATCCCTTCGGAAATAAACTTGAATTTCTTGAATACCATGTTTAAAGCTTTTTTAGTGAGGTAAACAGATAAGTTTGACTAACAGCCTTTGACAAACACACTTAAGTGTGAAAAGATGGGAACAACAGATCGCAACTCTGTTATGCGCAGTTTTTGTATAAGGAGCGTATTTTTTTCAAATTTTAATCGTACGTACAAGTGACCGTTTTGCTTATGGAATGAAGTAGTTAGGAGGTCATCAGCATGCAGCGAATCATGATTATTGAAGATAACGCTGACCTTCGCTTGGATCTCACAGAACAGGTTTCTGACCTGGGGTATCAATCCATACCGGTCACAGATTTTGAACGGATTATAGAGCATTTCATCGAAGAAAAGCCAGACCTGGTGCTCTTGGATGTGAAACTGCCTTTTTTCGACGGATTTTACTGGTTCCGTCAAATCAGAGAGTATTCCAAATGTCCGATTGTCTATCTGTGGCATCACGAAGATGCAACAAGAGGGTTACAAGTGGCAAGAGAAGGTAAAAAAACTACTGGAGATGTGTTGCCGCTGACGTCGGAAATGTTAAGAACAACTTTGACACAGCATTTAAAAAATAGATTGAAATAGATCATTGACTCCCTGGCAGATTGCTTGGGGGTTTTTGTTTTGTCTAGGGTGCATCTTGATTGCTACCGCCCGGGTGGGTAATGTAACGAGTAGCAGGTCGTATCGCTACAATTTCTGGGCTGATTGATACAAACCTACCACACCATTGCTACAACCAGATCGGAAACTGTGACAACTTCCCATAATCACATCATTCAGTTGAAACAATTTCCCTGCTGGTACGTATAAAAGAATAGAACAAGTGAGGTGTTAGTGATGAAAAAAGAGAATATTGCTCTGATAGCGGGATTTATCTTTATGGGGGCGGTTGTTTCGATCCTCATCTATTTTGAAGTTGAATTCTTAAGCGCATTGGCATTTCCGATATTTGCTGCCGGGATGTCGCCGTACTTTTACATAAGATCCAAAGAGAAAGAAGCGAAGTGGCTGTCAAAGGCTGCTGAGCTTGAGGGTCGCTCGCTGCTTGATGAAAATGAATGGATCTTTGAGTGGGGTGGCAGTTCGGCAGGAGCGATGACCATTTTAGATAAAGAAGGGAAATATATTGGCGCCTATAAAATGGTGAATGTCCCGCTGCTAAAAAAGATTGCTGGTGAAGCTTTTAACGGACTATATGCTTTTTCATCCTTTACAGCAGGTGTGTTCACCTCTCATGATGAGCCGGCTGCTGCTTTTCAAAAAAGAAAGGAAGGCGGCCGGAATGTGCTGGAAATCAGGAATCACAGCGGTGAAACGGTCGGGTTTTATAAACAGGAAAGATCATTAAAGAAAATTTTTGGGGGAATCTATACTGCGAATGGAGAGCTGCTGTGCGATGTGCAGACGACATCCCTGTCCGGTGACTTTAACCTTAAGACCACAGACGGAAGATTTTTTGCATCGTACATGCACGGTTATTTCGACTACGCAATGAAGCCGCAGTTTCAGAAATCAACTGCGCTTGATCTAGTGAAAGTAGGCGATCAGCTTTCTGAAAATGAAAAAACGCTTGCCGCTGCAGTCGTCTGTTACTGGATGAGTGATCTGCAGCGTGGCAATTAACAGGGGTGACCTAAATGGAAAAAGCAATGTTCGCAGGCGGATGCTTCTGGTGCCTGGTCAGACCGATTCATGAGCGGGACGGCGTGTTGAAAGTGATCTCAGGTTATACAGGAGGTGCTGCTGAAGACGCTGTCTATTCAAAGGTGAAAAATGGCGGTACTGGTCATGTAGAAGCCGTCTATATTGAGTATGACCCTGAGCGGATTTCCTATAAAAAATTACTGGAGATTTACTGGCCGCTGACGGATCCGACCGATGCTGAAGGACAGTTCTCTGACCGTGGCGACGCGTACCGATCTATCATTTTTACTTATACAGATAAACAAAAGCAGGCAGCGCTTCAGTCAAGAAAGGAGCTTGCTGAGAGTGGGCGATTTGAAAAGCCTGTTGTCACAGAAATAAAGGAAGCAGGACCCTTTTATCCTGCTGAAGACTTTCATCAGGACTTTGATTTAAAAAACAGCTTTCGTTATGCGCTCTATGTTCAGGGTTCAGGTCGTGAAAAATTTCAGCGCAAATACTGGCCAAAAGACAGAACGCATTTAAAAGAGAAGTTGACTGATATGCAGTATATTGTGACGCAGGAAAATGGCACTGAGCCGCCCTATGAAAATGAATTCTGGGATAATGAGCGCGAAGGAATTTACGTGGATATCGTGTCAGGTGAACCGCTGTTTTCCTCACGTGATCAGTATGATGCGGGCTGCGGCTGGCCGTCATTTACAAAGCCGATCACGGACTCAATGGTCGAAGAAAAGTGGGATGTCTCTACAAAAAACACGCGGCGTGAGATCAGAAGCCGGCATGCTGATTCCCACCTCGGACATGTATTTGAAGACGGTCCTCACGATAAAGGCGGATTGCGCTACTGTATCAACTCTGCAGCACTCAGGTTTATTCCGAAAGAACGGCTTGAGGAAGAAGGTTACGGAGACTTTATGATATTATTTGCTTTAAAGAGAGATTAGAGGAGGACCTTCTGTTGAAAAATGCCAAGGTGGCTTTGCTCTTATTCGGAAGCCAGTTTTTTTATGTATTATTCCTGCCGATCTGGTTCACTTTTTACGGTGTATCGCTCATGAATATCGAGCAGGATGGCTCATTTGCTGGGCGCATGGTCCTGTATGCCGTGGGTTCTTATCCGGTTGTCATGATGATCGCCATTGTGATCTCGTGGATGTCTTACCATAAGTATAATTGGAAAAAGATGCTGCTTGTGAACAGCCTGCCGATTGTATGGATTGCGCCTATTTTGTTTACGTTTATTTTTGCGACGATTTTTGGCGGGTAGGTTTTAAAAATGTAAAAGAGCCTGAGTTTGTCTCAGGCTCTTTTGCGTTACTCACCAAACTTCGGCAATGTCATTTTATTGTGATAGAGCTGGTTAAACCACATTTTATAACCGAGGTCATTTGGATGAATGGTGTCATCAAGCATATCTTCAAGTGCAATGTCACGTTCAGTCATTTCGTTTGAAATTGCATCATGTGTATCAAAGTAGTGCCAGCCGTTTTCAGCGGCCACTGCTTTTGTCAGGTTATTGTAATCAGCAAACGTTAAGCCGAGTTCGTTCAGGCCTGATTCAGTCAGGTTTGTTTTTAAAATCGGATTAGGTGAGATGAATAGAATCTCAACGCCTGGTATTGCCTGAGTAAATGTACGGTAAAGCTCTTCAAGTGAAGACTTCGTTCCTTCAAGAGATACGCTTTGACGATAATTATTGATAACAGATGTCTCAAGGATTAACAGGTCAGGCCGGCTCTTGAGCACGCCGTCAATAACCTCTGGACGTAAAAGCATCTCAGACGTATAGCCTGAATGTCCGTGGTTGGCAATGGTGACATGCTTTAAAGGTCTTGATGTAGAGCGGATTTCACTTTGCAGTAGTGCTTTCCAGTTATGTGAAGGCGTGCTTGCGCCAACACCTTTTGTCACGCTGCTGCCCAGAACGGCAACGCGTGCTGAACCATTTTTTAATACGCGATAAGTGAGAAAATCGATATATGAAAGATCGTCATTATGTGCAGGGTTAAGTTTGTGCATTTCTTCCGCTACAGCGCTTTGCTTTGTGCGGTATTCGCCGCGTACCATTCCCATCAGTACGAGGAACACACAGCTGATTAACAGCAGCTTTGATAAATGTTTCATCTGGCAGGTACATTCCTTTCGTTTTTCGGTAACACGTTATAAATGTAATTGTAACATAAATGTAATAAAACCTCAATAGGTCTGCCGTCCTTCTCAGCAGAAGGAGAATGAACGCGTTATAATAGAAGACAGTAAATGTGTACAGGAGGTTTCAGGATATGGGTGCATTGAATCAGACAATGGTGATTGAACGTCCGATTGCAACGGTTTTTAACGAAACGATCCAAATGGAAAAGTCGCCTGAGATTATGGATCAGGTGGTGAGTGTAAAAAAGCTGACTGATGGACCGATTGGGGAAGGAACCAGATATGAGGAAGTCAGAGATCTCGGAGGCCGTAAAGTCCAGTCAGAGTTAGTTGTATCTGAATTTGCAGAGAACAAATCATATGCGGTGACAAGTGAACAAAATGGTGTCAAAATCAACTTTCGCTATACATTCAGGGAAGAAGATGAAAATAGTACGTTTGTGACATTTGATGGGACGATTACGACCCAGGGATTTGCACGGTCACTATTTAAAGGAATGATTGCCCGCATGATTTCAAAAGAGGAGTTATTCCATTTACAAAAGCTGAAAAAATACATTGAAAGCCGTACGGAGGGCAAGCATGACGAAAATAACGATTAAAAAAGGTTTTTCAGAAAAGATCCGTGAAGGATTTCCACTGCTGACAAAAGACATGGTGCAACAGGGCAATATTGATCAGGAAGGAAAAATATTTACAGCAATTGATCCTCGAGGTCAATTTCTCGCAAAAGGATATCTCGGGAAGCAGAATAAAGGATCAGGCTGGCTGTTGACGTGGAAGCAACAGGAGGAGATTGGAGAGCCGCTTTTTAAAAAGAAGCTTGAAGAGGCAGCTGCTTACCGGAAAAGCTTTTTTGAAGATAACCAGACAGATGCTTTCCGTCTCTTCAATGGAGAAGGCGATGGGATTGGCGGTCTGACGATCGATCACTATGCGGGTCATTACCTGTTCACATGGTACAGTATCGGAATTTATCAGTTCAGAGCCGAGATTTTGAGTGCGTTTGAACAGATTCTTCCTTTTAAAAGCATTTATGAAAAAAAGCGCTTTGATTCAAAGGGGCAGTATGTAGAAGATGATGATTTCGTAAAAGGTGAGCGGCCTGACTTTCCGCTGGTCGTAAAAGAAAATGGCGCACACTTTGCGGTTTATCTGAATGACGGGGCGATGACCGGTGTGTTTCTTGATCAGCGTAATGTGAGAAAGGCGATCAGGGATAAGTATGCTGAAGGTAAAACTGTTCTGAATACATTCTCTTATACAGGTGCTTTTTCAGTATTCGCAGCACTTGGAGGAGCAATGAAAACGACAAGTGTTGACCTGGCAAACCGCAGCGTTCCGAAAACGATCGAGCAGTTCAGCATGAATGGTATTGACTATGAAGCACAGGATATCCTTGTGCGTGACGTCTTTCGTTATTTCAATTATTGTGTGAAAAACGAAGTCAAATTTGACCTGGTCATCATGGACCCGCCAAGCTTTGCACGCTCGAAAAAGCATACATTTTCAGCGGCAAAAGATTATAAGAACCTTGTGAAGCAGGCGATTGACATCACTGAGAAAAAAGGTGTCATTGTAGCGTCTACAAACGCCGCTTCATTTGATATGAAAAAATTTCGGTCATTTATTGATCAGGCTTTCAAGGAAAAAGGCGCACGCTACAAAATCATCGAAACGTTCTCGCTTCCGGAAGACTTCCGCACGACAGAAGGTTATCCGGCGGGAGATTATTTGAAGGTTTGTGTGATACAGACGTTTTAATTATTTGTCCTAATTAAGTTTGGCTGGTGATTTCCGCTTCAGGGGGACGCTTTCCGCGGCCGGGGCAGGAAAGCGCAGTTCCACACGGAAAGGAACTGCGTTTTTAAAAGTACATATCGTTTTGAAAGGAGGATCACTGATGGAGTCCGTTACATTATCTGCAAGAAGACTCGCTGAATATGTGCACCGCAGCGGCAGCATAGACGCTGCAATCGGTAGCGTAAATGCCATGATGGAAGGGACCAGAATCCATCAGGCGATTCAGAAAACATACGGCGAAGAAGATGAAAAAGAAAAATTTCTCTCCCGCGCACTCGACCTCGACGGTAAAACGTTTATTTTAGAAGGACGCTGTGACGGCTTCTTGAAGCGTGAGAGCGGTTATGTTGTAGATGAAATTAAATCTACCTCAAGACAGCTCGAAGACATCGAATCGCCTGCAGAGGTCCACAAAGCGCAGGCATTTGTCTATGCGTGGATTTTAACAGAAGAACTGAACTTAACAGAGATTCGGGTGCAGGTGACGTACGTGCAGTCCTCAACGCGGGAGGAAATGCGCTTTATCGAAACGCACACAGCAGCCTTTTTAAAAGAAAAAGTCATTGAAATGGTGAAAATCTACGAGCCCTTTGCTTTATTAATGCAGAGTCTGAGGAAAGATCGTCAGGATTCGATTGAAACGTTCAGCTTCCCTTTTGAATCATTCAGACCTGGCCAGCGGGAGCTTGCGGGCTCAGTCTATAAAACCATTAACGAAAAGGCAAAGCTTTTTGCGCAGGCGCCGACCGGGATCGGTAAGACGATTTCAACGTTATTTCCTGCTGTCAAAGCGGCTGGTGAAGAAAAAATTAACCAGATTGTGTATACAACCGCTAAAACAACGACGCGTATTGCGGCGGAGGAAGCATTTGGTCTGATGCACAGCCGGGGTTTGAAGATGTCGGCTGTCTCAATGACTGCAAAGGATAAAATCTGTTTTAAGGAAAAAACGATCTGCCAGAAGGAATACTGTGAATTTGCTGACGGGCACTTTGAGCGGATCAATGGCGCCATGATGGATATCTTAGAACATGAAACCCTGATGACGCGCACAGTGATCGAGCAATATGCGATGAAGCACCGCGTATGCCCGTTTGAATTTTCAATGGACCTTTCTTATGTAACAGATGCGATGATCGGGGACTACAATTACATATTTGATCCGCGCGTTTCAAGGAAGCGTATGGCAGGTGAGCAGAAGAGCAGGTCGGTGCTGCTTGTGGACGAGGCGCATAATCTGCCGGACCGGGCGAGCAGTATGTATTCTGCGTCACTGACAAAGGCACCGTTTTTACAGCTGAGCAGAAATGATCAGTACCCAGCACTCAAGCAGGCAGCAAAGCGTGTGAATAAAACGTTTCTTGAGATGAAAAAAGAACTTCAGGATTCGTTTGCGATCGTAGACAGTCTGCCTGAAGAATGGCTTGAAGCAGTACAGGCATTTTTCACAGAAGCTGAAAGGCTTGTGCAGTCAGGTGTTCGTGATGAGCAGGTGATTGATCAATACTTTGCTGTGCGCCAGCTGACGGCTGCAGCTGAACAGGTGGACGAGCGGTTTTACATTTACATTCAGAAAATGCGTAATGATGTGCTGGTGAAAATCGTCTGTATGGACCCTTCCGCCTTTATACAGGGGTCTGCTAAAGGGTACCGGGCTTCAATCTTTTTCAGTGCAACCATGCAGCCTGTATCTTATATCAGAACAATGCTTGGCGGTGAGCAGGAGGACTTTCAGCTCGATTTGCCGTCTCCTTTCAGTAAAGACCAGATTGAAGTGAAAACAGTGGCTGTGTCCACTAAATATAAGGACCGGGAAGCGACAATCAGGCGGATTACGGATGAACTCCGAAACGCAATTGAGCATCACTCGGGCAACTTCATGATCTTTTTTCCTTCCTATGCGTATATGAAAATGGCGTATGAGTTTTTTGAGGAGGAAGGTATTGAAGGTGTTGAACTGATCATGCAGTCCTTCGGCATGGATGAAACGGAACGTGATTTGTTTTTAGCTTCATTTAAAAATGGGCGAAGGGTGGCAGCATTTGCTGTACTTGGCGGCGTGTTTTCTGAGGGAGTGGACCTGCCGGGTGAACAGTTAACCGGTGTCGCGATTGTTGGCGTTGGATTGCCGCAGATTAACCCTGAACGTGACCAGTTGAAGAAGTATTTTCAGGAAAAAGGGTTGAACGGCTATCAGTATGCGTACGTTTTTCCGGGGATGAACAAGGTGCTGCAGGCAGGCGGACGGCTGATCCGCACTGAGAAGGACAGCGGGATTCTGCTGTTGATTGATGACCGTTATTTGACTGTGCAGTACCGGACATTATTGCCGGATGAGTGGAAGTAGAGGTTGTTTTCATAAGAGTTCTTAGAAAAGTATCGGGTGCTCGGAGAATAACATCGCATGTTCGGAGCATAGATCATATGCTTCTTAGAAACTCATGGCAGGTTCTTAGAAGAAATGCCATTGTTCTTAGAAAAGTATCATTAGACCCAGCCCGCACTCAAACAAAAAACGATCCGGGAGCCAAGCCTCCGGATCGTACAAACGTAAAATCAATATACCTTCTTCACTCGGCCTACCTGTCCATCCTCGAGGCGTACTTTGATGCCGTGCGGATGACTTGGTGAGTTCGTTAAAATATCTTTTACTGTACCAGCTGTCAGGTTGCCTGATCGCTGGTCTTTTTTTAAGACAATATCGACCTTTTTACCGGGTGCGATATCGCTTCGTTTCTGTCCGTTCATGATGAATAACCCCGTTTCAATTTTTTCTAAGTATATCACACAAACCACTTCTATTATCCGCTGCAAACATTCGATCTTCCCACAAAAAAATTTTAAAAATTGTTTATTAATACAGGATTGTTTAGTTAATGGGAATAACGGTACATTTACTTTGTACAGGAAGGTGACTACTACAGGTCAGTCTGTGAGTTTAAGAAATAGTATTATAAAGGCCTGGGGGTGAGCTGTTTTCATTCCATTCATCAAGAACATTATGACAAAATTTTTACAATATGATGGAAATGGTTTGAAATATTTTATTATGTGGGAATAGTAAGGTGCACGAATTAAATTGAGAAGAGAGGATTGTCAGAAATGACACTTCAAAGCATTTTACAGGAATTCCATTCATTAAAAGCGGAGTCCATTCCAGTAGATTTACTTGATGAGAGATATGCTGATTTGATGATCCGGATGGAACAGTCTTATGAGATCCCAGATGTCATCACTGCAGAATGGGAAGAGAAGAATAGATCAGTGAGTACAGTGTATAGACTAATTGCGAGCAATCGGCTGATGGATACTTAAATAAGTGGATGAGAACCGTTTGGTGTGGGTGCCGGACGGTTTTCTGATTGTATGGTGGGTGTGGTTCGGAGAAAAATCGACCACGTTCAGAGAAAAACATCGAATGTTCGGCGTTCAACCGGCCATGTTCGGAGAAAAAACATGGATGTTCGTAGTAAAGTGTAAAAAGACCTATCAAGGACAGCGCACCTCTGACCGCTCGCGTCAGCTGCCAGCACAAAAAACCGCCACTCCCAAAGAGCGGCGGTCCAAAACCAATTATTTCTTCAACACATCAGGCAGCGTGCTGTAATAATCCGAAATCACGCGCAGTCCCTGATCAAAGTTCTCTAAATGAAAATGTTCGTTCGGCGCATGGAAATTCTCGCCCGGCAGACCGAAGCCCATCAATACGATTGGCTTTTGCAGAATCTGATCGAATGCTGCAACGATCGGAATCGACCCTCCACCACGGATAAACTGAGTCGGTACGCCGTACACTCGCTCATAGGATGCACCTGCAGCCTGAATGGCCGGGTGATCGTAAGGCGTTACGTATGGTGCGCCTTTATCAAATGGTGTGACTTCAACTGTGACACCAGGTGGCGTGTGCGCTTCAACGTGTTTTGTCAGCAGCTCAACGATTTCATCAGGATCCTGATGTGGAACGAGGCGGCATGTGATTTTTGCATGTGCTTCATTCGGCAGCACTGTTTTGATACCTTCGCCTTCGAACCCTCCCCACATCCCATTGATTTCAAGGGTTGGGCGCGTCCACATGCGCTCAAGTGACGTATAACCTTTTTCGCCGAATAATTCTCCGACTTCAAGCTCTTTTTTCAAAGATTCATCTGAAAAGTTCAGTGCTTCATACGCTGTTTTTTCTTCATCAGTGAGCGGCTCAACTTTATCGTAAAAGCGGTCTACCTGAATCACGCCGTTTTCGTCACGGAATGAATCAAGCAATCTCACAAGTGCATGAAGCGCATTCTGCACAGCGCCGCCATACAGTCCTGAATGAAGATCGCCTTTTGCGCCTTTTACATCAATCTGAATGCCTGCAAGTCCACGAAGGCCGTAACAGATCGCCGGCTGTCCTTTTTCCTGCATCCCTGTATCTGAAATCACGATCACATCTGATGATAGCAGTTCTTGATTCTCTTCAACGAACTTTGGCAGGTTGACGCTGCCGATCTCTTCTTCGCCTTCAATTAAAAACTTCAGATTGACTGGCAGGCTGCCGTGTTCCCTCAATAAAGCTTCTACCGCTTTTACATGCATGAATGATTGTCCTTTATCATCCGTTGCCCCGCGCGCGAAAATTTTATTATCACGAATCGCAGGCTGGAAAGGTTCTGTTTCCCATAAATGAAGCGGATCAACCGGCTGGACGTCATAGTGACCGTATACGAGGACGGTTGGTGCACCTTCAGCATGAAGCCAGTCGCCGTAGACAACAGGGTGTCCGGGTGTCGGGATGATCTGAACGTTTTCCATCCCAATGCTGCGCAGGTTTTCTGCGATCCATTCGCCGCCTTTCAGCGTATCCTGCTTATGTTCTGAGAGTGAGCTGACGCTTGGGATTGACAGCCATTCTGTCAGTTCTGCTAAATGCCGGTCGCGATTGTCGCGGAAGTATTGATCTAATGCCATTTTCAAACACTCCTTAATAAAGATTGACAGTATATTAGTACGGTGTTATACTATTGGTTGATCGTTTTACGGGAGCGGTTGTCAGGCGGATATCGCCAACCGCCATATTTAAATAACTAGGTCTGGAAATCCAAGGCCTGAATTTAAGCGGCTCACCTTCTGAGTACGCTAAGCAGTTAAGCTATTTCACCGATTGAAGCAAAAACCCTCTAAAAAATGCCGGGGTCGTTGCCCGGAGACAGTACTTCAAACTACTACGCAGTAACTGTGCACTTCTAAAGGTTCTATCTCACCGAACCGATTCAGACCAAAAATTCCAGATTACTTTATGAACGAATTCAACGTTTTAAAGTAGTATCTGATTCACACTGGCGCAGCTTCGGAGCTGCAAGGACGAAAGAGAGGTTAGGGCTTTCGTTGTTTTAGGTATTATGTAATGCCGCTCCCGTAAGGCAGATCACCAATCCTCTTTAACATTACTCCTAAACGCACATCATTTCAATTTTCTTTCCATCTGCATCCAAAATGATCGACTTTTCAGTTAATGACAGTGGAATTTTTATTCAGGATAGTATACGCTAGTTCTATCTAATTTTTTTACATATTGCTATTTTATCAGGAGGAATATCGTTGGAATTTATAGCCATAGCTGCTTTGCTTTTTGCCTCATTCTTTTTATCAGGAAGTGAGACAGCACTGACTGCTGTTAATAAAATGAAGGTTAAAACCCGTGCTGAGCAGGGTGATCGTGCAGCCGAAAAGCTGTTGAAACAGGTATCTAAGCCGGATCAGATGATTACAACCATTTTAATTGGTAATAATATCTCCAATATCCTTTTACCTGTTCTTGTGACAATCATTGCGATTGATTACAGTATCCAGGTGGCACTCGCAACCGGGATTCTTACTGTTACACTGATTATTTTTGCTGAAGTATTACCTAAAACGATAGCGGCAACATTTGCTGATCGTATTGCATATATTGTAGCGCCGGTCATCCGCTTTTTGATGACAATTTTTAAGCCGGTCACATGGCTGTTGTCCCGGTTCACAAACATCGTCATTCGCATCCTGTCAAAAGGAGACATCAAAGAAGCGACGATCACAAAAGAAGAGCTTCGGACAATGGTTGATATCGCATCAACGGAAGGAACATTCCTTGGTGATGAATCCCTTCGTATTAAAGGAGTTCTGGATTTCCAGAAAAAAGACGTAGGCGATGCAATGAAGACACCGCGTGTAGACATCATCGGTATTCCGCTTGAAACGACTTACGAAGAAGTACGTGATTATGTTATTGACAATCCTTATACGCGCTATCCGGTGTATAAAGAAAATATGGATAATATTGTCGGGGTGTTTCATTCCAAGCAGGTGATCGAATGGTCGCTGACGCCGGAGAAGCCGCTGACAGAGTTTATGGATAACGATCCGCTGTTTACAGTGGAAACGACATCGATAGAACGCATCTTCAAACGCATGCTTCAGGCAAAAAAGCATTTTGCGATTGTGCTTGATGAATACGGTGGTACTCTTGGAATCATTACCCATGAGGATATCATTGAAGCGATGATCGGGCAGGAGATTTCAGATGAAAATGACGATGAAGAAGAATCGTGGATTGATGAGCTCACAGAGCGGACGATCGTCTGCCACGGTAAGCTGAATATCCATCGACTGAATGAAGTATTCTCAACAAGAATTCCTGAGGAACAGGATGTACTTGCAGGATTTGTTCTGAAAGAAATCGGTCACCTGCCTGAAGAAGGCGATGAATTCGATTTCCAGCACCTGCGCTTTACCGTCCTTGAAATGGAAAAGAATAAAATCACAAAAGTCCGCATCGAAAAGCGCGTCATTGACGGCATTGCGGATGATAAAGATATTGATAACGAAAGCTGATGGCCTATGCCGTCAGTTTTTTTCTTTATCTAAAGGCTATATGAAAGTTGGCTGTTGATTGTAGCTCCAAGGGGGGACGCTTTCCGCAGGATCGGCGGTGAGCCTCCTCGCGCTTCGCGCTGAGGGGTCTCACCTGTCCGATTTCTCCTGCTGGAATCGGACCCCCTTCCGCTACAATCAACAGCTGTGCAAAAACAACAATGACCTTAATACAGCTTATCTAAAAGCAACATCTATAGAAATTTAAGCGAAGTGTTTCGTATTCATTTAATACTGCTGGAATAAACTAATACATTCTGACAGTTAATGAGCTTTTATAAAAAATCCTCAGTGCAGCGGGGCGCAGGGCGGTGACTCCGGGACGATTAGAGGGAAGCTGAGACCCCGCAAGGCGAAGCCTGAGGAGGCTCAGCAACCTCCATCCGGAAAGCATCCGCCCGAAGCGCAGCGGAACGATTAAAGAAGATTGAAACTTTTTTCTCATCAGTTATCTTTCGCCTGCCGAATAGGTTTGAAAATTCACACATTAGGTCTTGACTAAACCCAAGTGGTGTTGTAGGATTAGCGTATTAAAGTGAATAGCTCTTATCGAGAGTGGTGGAGGGATATGGCCCTGTGAAGCCCGGCAACCGCTGACTTTGTCAGAAAGGTGCTACATCCATCAGGCATTGCCTGAAAGATAAGACAGAAGTAAAAACGTTTCTTCTTCTGTCTGTCGCAGAGGGAGTTTTTTTATTTTAGACGATAGAAAATAAGGAGAGTGGACCTGTAATGAAATATGGATTCTGGCTTCCGATTTTTGGCGGGTGGCTGCGCAATGTAGAAGATGAAAATATGCCGCCGACGTTTGATTATGCGAAAAAAGTAATTCAGTCAGCAGAGATGTGGGGTTATGACACGACACTGATCGCTGAACTGTACCTGAATGATATAAAAGGACCTGAGCGGGATTCCATTGAGGCCTGGTCTACTGCGGCAGCACTTGCAGCAGTTACAGAAAAAATTGAAATTATGACAGCGATTCGTCCGGGGTTCCATAACCCGGCAGTGGCTGCGAAAATGGCTTCAAATATTGATCATATTTCAAATGGACGCTTCACACTGAATGTTGTATCTGCCTGGTGGGCTGAGGAAGCGAAGCAGTATGGCGGTGCTTTTACAGAGCATGATGAGCGCTACGAGCGTACAGATGAGTTCCTGACAATTTTAAAAGGGCTCTGGACAGAAGATACATTCAGCTTTAAAGGAAAATATTATGATATTGAAAATACAAAACTTGAGCCAAAGCCGATTCAGCGTCCGAACCCGATTCTGTATGCAGGCGGTGAAAGCCCGCGCGGCAAGCAGTCGATTGTTGAACACTGTGATTCTTATGTGATGCATGGCGGAACGGTTGAAGAGATTGAAACAAAAATTAATGATATGAAATCGCGCCGTGCTGAAGCCGGAAAGGATCCGTTTGGTTCATTTGGAATGGCTGCGTTCATTATCTGCCGGGACACAGAAGAGGAAGTGCAGGCTGAGCTTGAGCGGATTACAGATGTAAAAGATGTAAGCGGATATGCAGGCTACAATGATTTTGTCAGTAAGTCCCAGCTTGAACAGCAGGTGAAATTGATGGATTACTCGGTATCGAACCGCGGCCTCAGACCGAACCTGATCGGAACGCCTGAACAGATTGCCGACCGCATCATTGAATTTGAAAATGCAGGTCTTGACCTGTTACTGCTTCAATTCTCTCCTCAGCTTGAAGAGATGAAACGTTTTTCTGAAAAAGTGATGCCACTGGTTGAAGAAAAGAGAAGAATTCAGCAGGAAATCAACATTTAGGGGGAAGACAGCATGAGTAAAGCGTATGTATTGCATGAAAATGATGAATGGACGGTTCATTTAACGAAGCGTCTGGAAGAACTGAATGTACCTTATGAAGTATGGCACCTTGATGAAGGGATTGTTGATTTGACAGAAGAACCGCCGGAAGGCATTTTTTACAGCAGAATGAGCGCATCTTCACATACGCGTGGTCACCGTTTTGCACCAGAATTAACAGAATCAGTGCTTGCATGGCTGGAGCAGTATGGCAGAACTGTACTAAATGGGTCCCGCGCACTGCGTCTTGAAGTAAGTAAAGTCAATCAATATACGGCACTTCAGCTAAATGGAATTAAAACACCTGATACGATTGCAGTGGTCGGACGCGAGCAGATTATTAAAGCAGCAGAGAAGCTTGATAAGCCATCATTTATTACAAAGCATAACCGCGCCGGAAAAGGGCTTGGCGTTCAGCTGTTTCATTCAATTGATGCGCTGAAGCAATATGTGCATAGTGATGATTTTGAGCTGCCGGTTGATGGGATTACACTGATTCAGGAATACATTGAATCACCGGAGTCTTATATTACACGCTGCGAATTTGTTGGCGGTAAGTTTGTCTATGCGGTCCGCGTGGATACGTCTGAAGGTTTTGAACTGTGCCCGGCAGATGCATGTCAGATTGACGACCTGTTCTGCCCGGTCGGTGAAGAAGTGGAGGAGAAGCCAAAGTTCCAGGTCGTAAAGGACTTCAATGAGCCACTCTTGATCACGCAGCTTGAATATTTCCTTGCTAAAAATGATATTGCTGTCGCGGGGATTGAGTTTATTAAAGACGCTGCAGGCGAGATTTATGTGTATGACATTAACACGAATACGAATTATAATGCAGATGCTGAAGCGGCATATGGTACGTATGGAATGTTAGAGCTTGCGAAGTTTCTGAAGAAGAAGCTTGAGCGTGAGTATTCGGTTGTGGAAGCTTAACTTTATCTCTAAAAAATCCGGGAACAATTTAAATGTTCCCGGATTTTTATTACATAATCTGCTCAGGTCCGCCGGTCATAATGATTCCCCGGCCTTCAGGTGTATCCTGAACATCAAGTGTGAGTTCTTCAGCGACGAATAAAATCTGCGGATCAATTGCTACTTTAATTCCGTTAATCGTCTGAATCACATCATTTTCTTCCGGGACATCGAATGACAGACCAATTTCGGGACTGCCTTCTCCCTGTCCGGCAAAATAAACGCGGATGTTTTCAGATTCATATTGGTGAAATAGCATTTTGAAAGCTTCTTTTGCTTCATCTGTGATAATCATACTTGTCTTCCTTTCTCGCTTTAGCTTATACACTTATGATGTGCGAAAAGGCATAGAAACGCAAGTATGATGCTGTTTATATGACAGTAATCACCAACTGTTTTATTTGCCAGTCTCAGCAAATTCTTTAATTCTTGACCCAATTTCATCGCGTACACGCTGGAAGAAAGCCCATTTTTCTTCATCAGTGCCTTCAGCTTTGGCAGGGTCATCGAAGCCCCAGTGCTCACGTGTCACGTGTGGTGGTGTAACCGGGCAGTGGTCAGCAGCGTGCCCGCAAAGTGTTACGACAAGGTCAGCATTGTTCAAAATTTCCGGGTTAATTGTGTCAGAAGTCTGTTTTGAAATATCAATACCTGCTTCGTTCATTGCTTTGACTGCGTTCGGGTTAAGTCCGTGCGCTTCAAGTCCTGCACTCAGCACGTTCCACTCATCGCTTAGATATTTTTTCCCCCAGCCTTCCGCCATCTGACTTCTGCAAGAGTTACCTGTACATAGGAAATATAATGTTTTTTTAGACATGAGAAACACTCCTTAATTTTGTGTACTTTTGAGCCGCGGTCCCTTTTTGTGGAGGGCTGCTCTTTCCTGCCCCCGGGCGGGAGTCTCCGCCCTCCACAACGAGGGACCGCTGAGATTTATATAATATCTAGTGATGTTTTAATAACACTTCATAAAATACCTGAGAAGTATGCACAGAGCCTGAAACGGAGCTCAGCGGTCCGCGTTATTTATAGAATAATCAATAGCCACACATACAATCCAAACAACGTGATAAACAATGTTGGGATTGTAAGGATGATCCCTACTTTAAAGTAGTAGCCCCAGCTGATGTTGAAGCCTTTTTTGCTCAGGACATGCAGCCACAGTAATGTAGCGAGTGAACCGATTGGTGTTATCTTTGGACCTAGGTCAGAACCGATGACGTTTGCATAAATCAGTGCTTCTCTGACTGCCCCGGTTGTAGCTGTTTCCTGGATTGCCAGCGCGTCGATCATTACGGTTGGCATGTTATTCATAATTGAAGACAGGAATGCAGCAATGAATCCCATACCCATCGTGGCAGCGAGCAGTCCGTGGTCAGCTGTTGCATCCAGAACATCAGCAAGCAGGCTGGTCAGACCGACATTTCGCAGGCCGTAGACAACGACATACATACCGATTGAGAAAAATACAATCGCCCAAGGCGCATCTTTTACAACAGTGGTCGTATTCACAGCAGGGCTTCTTCTTGCAATCAGCAGGAAGATGATCGCGATGATGCCGGCAATGATTGATACCGGTATCTCAGCGAATTCACTAGTAAAATAACCAACCAGTAAAATAGCGAGTACGCCCCATGAAAGGCGGAACATCTTAGGATCCTTTAGCGCTTCATTTGGCTTGCGAAGCTGTGATAGATCATAATTTTCCGGAATGCTTTTACGGAAAAATAGCCAGAGCACTAAAAGACTTGCCCCGATACTGAAGAAGTTCGGAATAATCATCCGGCTTGCATATTCTGCAAAGCCAATGCCAAATACGTCAGCAGAGACAATATTCACAAGGTTACTGACGATCAGCGGCAGGGATGCTGTATCAGCAATAAATCCGCTGGCCATAATAAATGGTAAGATCATCGCTTCTTTAAAGTTCAGATTTCTCACCATTGCAAGTACAATCGGCGTTAAAATCAGTGCAGCGCCGTCATTTGCGAAGAAGGCCGCAACGAGTGCACCGAGTAATGTGACGTAAATAAACATTCTGATACCGCTGCCTTTGGCAAACCGCGCCATATGCAGTGCGGACCATTCGAAAAAGCCAATCTCATCTAAAATTAATGAAATAATGATGAGTGCAACAAATGTCAGGGTAGCATTCCAGACGATCGCTGTTACATCAGCTACATCTTGCATAGATACAACGCCAAGAATCAGTGCAATCACAGCACCACCCATTGCAGAATAGCCAATGCCAAGACCCTTAGGCTGCCAGATGACAAACGTTAACGTAAAAAGAAAAATCAATATTGCTAAAAATACATCCATGACGAGACTCCTTTAAATTTAGTTGCAGGAAACACGTTTCCCTTGCTCGATCAGCTGTTCAAGATGATGATCCTGCGTGGGCAGCTGTTCTAAAATGCTGCAGATCATGTCATATCCTTCAAAGGATTCATTCAGCGAGTAAACAATCCATTGTCCTTTTCGCTGCTCCTTAATCATGCCAATGTCCTTCATTTTCCGGACGTGCTGGCTGACTGAAGGCTGGCTCATCTGAAAAATTTCAACGAACTCACATACACAGCAATCATGATCTGCGAGTATACGGAGCATCGTTAAACGGGTTTTATCACCCATCAGCTTTAAAGCGGTTGACGCTTTTTCAATCGAAATGGCTTCCTTTGCGAGCATGGCTCACACCTCCATTTAGTTCATCCGCTGATTAGTATATAGGCATATGCTTATATACGCAAGGTGAAAAGCTAAATTTCATTGTAAATTTTATATGACAAGGGGAGGATGTAGCAATGATGGTCGAAGTTGTAGCTTAATGCCTTCAGGATGTAGCGATACACCCGGGAAGTTGTAGCAGTTTATACCGAACTTGTAGCAATCCCGTGGCATCCGGTAGCAATTCCCGCCCTGACTTCATATTCGGGCATCTTCTTTACAGCACTAGACCCTCATCATGCCCCTTTGAAAATTGACAGCGTTTCAGATAGAGCTTTCAGGGAAAATATGAGATAGTAAACAAAACCGGCACGAAAGGGAGATGCATCATGGAGGGATTTCCGTTATTCAGTACATCACTGATCTTAACCGTGGTTACAATTGCAGTCATCACAGCAGGAATACTATATATTAGTAAAAGAGAAAAAAAGTAGGAGGATCTCATGACACAAATCGGGTTTATCGGGTGCGGTAAAATGGCACAGGCAATGATCGGCGGCATGATCCGCTCTAAAACGGTCAAACCGTCATCCATCATTGCAAGTGCAACAACAAAAGACACCAGAGTAAAAGTATCAAACCAGTTTGGGATAGAAGTGACCGGGGACAACAGCAAAGTAGCAACTGAAGCCGATCTTCTTTTTCTCGGAATCGTACCAGGTCTGCATCAACAGATCCTTGAAGAAATTAAAGCACATCTCTCAGCAGATACAGTGATTATCACAATCGCAGCAGGACTGACTACAGCTGATATTTCTGCATTTGCCGGCAAAAAGCTGAAAGTCATCAGAACGATGCCGAACACCCCATCACTTGCAGGAGAAGGAATGTCGGCAATTAGTAGCAATGACGAAGTAACAGAAGAAGAGCTCCAGACAGTGCTTAAACTGTTCCGTTCATTCGGCAAAACAGAAGTCATCTCTGAGGATCTCATGGACAGCATTCCTGCAATCAGCGGTTCATCACCAGCCTATGTCTACATGATGATTGAAGCAATGGCAGACGGGGGCGTGCGGCAGGGTCTGAAACGTGACCAGGCATACCGCCTCGCAGCGCAGGCCGTACTCGGCGCAGCAAAAATGGTCTTAGATACCGGCAAACATCCGGGAGAACTAAAAGACCAGGTCACATCACCAGGCGGCGCCACGATTGCCGCAACAGAGGCGCTTGAAAAGCATCGTTTCAGAGGCGCGATTTTGGAAGCCATGGAAAGCTGCACAGCAACCGTAAAAGAATTAGGCAATAAAAAATAAGCAGCGCCACAGCCCTGCTTATTTTTTATTCATAAATACATATAAACTTTAAGTTTAATCTATCTTTCAACTCTCTCAAAATCAAAAGAAAGAGAATGTAGAGGCCTGCTATCCAGCTGGTGATTGGAGAGCAGGACGGAGACTCCTGTGGCAGGAAGGGACAGGTGAGACAGAGCATGGCGAAGCCTGCTGGCTCATCGCCCGGCCACGGAAAGCGCAGTCCTGCCCGGAAATCACCAGCGGCTTTTCAAGAGTAAACTACGCGTTCACCTTCTCGCTCCACTCCTCAACATTCCACGTCCTAGTCGCCCAATCTTCATAAAAATCAGGCTCGTGGCACACAAGCACAATCGTTCCATTATACGCCTTCATTGCACGCTTCAGCTCTTCTTTCGCCGTCACATCCAAATGATTCGTAGGCTCATCAAACAGCAGCCAGTTACTCTCATGCATCATCAGCTTACACAGACGTACCTTCGCCTGCTCGCCACCTGACAGCTGGTTCATCTGGCGAGAGATGTGCTCATTTTTCAAACCGCATCTCGCAAGCGCAGCGCGTACCTGATGCTGATCCATCCCAGGGAATTCGCTCCATACATCCTCAATCGGCGTAATTGCTTTTGGCTTCATTTCCTGTTCAAAGTAAGATGGGTACAGGAAGTCGCCGTGAATCACTTTTCCGCCGATTGGATCAAGTTTACCCATAATCGTCTTCAACAGCGTTGATTTACCAACACCGTTACAGCCGACAACAGCGATTTTCTCGCCGCGCTCAATTTCAAGCGTCATTTTCGGCAGAAGCGGCTCGTCATAACCAATCTCAAGGTTCTCAGCTTCCACAACATAACGGCTGCTCCCGCGTGATTCCTTGAATTCAAATGTTGGCTTTACAGCTGTTTCTGGGCGGTCAATCCGCTCAATTCTGTCCAGCTGTTTCTGACGGCTTTTCGCACGGCCGGTTGTAGAATAACGCGCTTTATTTTTCGCGATAAAGTCTTCCTGCTTTTTTATGAAATCCTGCTGCTTTTCATATGCCTGCAGATGCTGATTTTTATGAAGCTCAGCAAGCTCAATAAATTTATCATAGCTTGCTGTATAGCGGTTCATACGTGCAAACTCGAGGTGCAGGATAATATCCACTGTATCATTCATGAAATTCGTATCGTGGGAAATCAGCAGGAATGCATGCGGATAATCCTTCAGATACATAGACAGCCAGCGGATATGCTCAACATCCAGATAGTTGGTCGGCTCATCCAGCAGCAGTACTTTCGGTTTTTCAAGTAACAGCTTTGCCAACAGCACTTTCGTACGCTGGCCGCCGCTGAGTGCTGATACATCACGGTCAAGACCGATCGCATCAAGCCCGAGTCCGCGTGCGACTTCTTCGATTTTAATATCAAGAGTATAGAAATCACCTGCATCCAGCGCGTCCTGGATCTCAGCCATTTCTTCTAAAAGTGTTTCAAGCTCTTCAGGAGATGCGTCTGCCATTTTGCCTGTGATTTCATTTAATTCCTCTTCTTTTTTAAAAAGAGGAAGGTAGGCATCTCCAAGTGTTTCACGCATCGTACGTCCGGGTGTCAGCTGTGTGTGCTGATCCAGATAGCCGTAATGCGTGCCAGGCAGCCACTCCACTTTTCCTTCATCGTGGATCAGTTCACCCGTTAATATATTCATCAGCGTTGATTTACCAACGCCGTTAGCACCGACAAGTCCAATATGTTCACCGGCTAATAACCGGAAAGAAACGTCTTTAAAAAGTGTGCGGTCTCCAAATGAATGGGACAGCTTACTTACAGTTAATACGCTCATGTTTTCCTCCAATATAAAAGTCTTCCTCCATCATAATAGATGTAACCTTTTCCTGCCACCTTAAAAAACTTCGGAAGCTGTAAAGTTGCGTGCGCAACTAAATGGGTCTATACTAATTCAGCAGTGATCTAGAAATGAGATGATTAGAATGAAACAGGCACATACAGCCGGACGATGGTTATCAACCGTGCACCGGTACAGCTATATTTTCTTAAGTAAGACCTTTGCCGAGTACGGAATCGGGCAGGGGCAGATTAAATTTTTGATGATGCTGTTTGAACGTGACGGGTTGACTCAGGAGTATATGGCAGGTGAGCTCAATATTGATAAAGCCACCGTTGCGCGTGCGATCCGTAAGCTTGAAACGGAAGGTTACGTGAAAAGGATGCCGCACGAATCTGACAGAAGGTCCAATTATATTTACCTGACTGACAAAGCGAAAGATATTGAATCATTTGTTAAAAAAGAAATGGCGTACTGGACTGAAACGTTAACATCCGGCTTTACAGCAGAAGAGCAGCGGGTTGCGATTGACCTGCTGAAACGGATGGCCGGTAATGCAGTAAAGGAAGTTGAAGGAAGGGAAGAGGTGGCATCGAATGAAACAGCAAAGTGAAAGGCTCGGAACTGAAAAAATTCCATCACTGATGGTCCGTTTTTCTGTACCGGCTTTTATCGGAATGTTTGTGATGGCGTTTTATAATATTGCAGATACATTTTTTATTGCAAGAGGGATCGGAACGGTAGGGGTGGCAGCACTGTCTATTGCTTTTCCGCTGCAGTTGATTATTACCGCATTTGCAGCTGCAATCGGAATTGGCGGAGCGTCGATTATTTCCAGGCGTCTTGGAGAAGACAGGCTGGATGAAGCGAATAAAATTTTTGGAAATGTGATCTGGCTTGTCGGTTTCCTGAGTGTATTGATGGTTGTGATCGCACTGACGTTTTTAGAACCAATTCTGATAACGTTCGGGGCGACTGCAGAGATTTTACCGTATGCAGCAGAGTATTTATCAATTATTTTATACGGAGCGATTTTCCAGGCATTTGCAATGTCGATGAACAATGTTGTGCGTTCTGAAGGTAATGCTAAGATGGCGATGCTGACGATGGTCATTTCAGCGGGACTAAATATCGTGCTTGATCCGATCTTTATCTTCACGCTTGATATGGGTATGGCGGGTGCCGCGATTGCAACTGTCATTTCACAGGCTGTTGGTGCGATCTGGCTTTACCTTTACTTCCGTGCAGGAAAGAGCTCACTCGAATTCAGATGGATCGGACTGCTGCCGGACTGGCGTGTGGTGCGTGAGATTACACAGATCGGCTCGGCTACGTTTGTCAGACAGACTGCAGGGAGCCTGATGTTTATTGCGGTCAACTGGATGCTCGTCATTTATGGCGGGGAGTCAGCTGTTGCGATTTTCGGGATCATTAACCGGATTATGATGTTTGCGATCATGCCTATGTTTGGAATCGTACAGGGAATGCAGCCGATTATTGGATTTAATTATGGTGCGAAGCTGCATCACCGCGTAAGTGAAACGTTAAAGCTTGGCATCGGCATCTCAACAGTGATGGCGATCATTGTCTGGGCAGTGACAATGACGTTCCCGGGCGCTATGATGTCAGTCTTTTCAACGGATCCTGCTGTTATTTCAGGAGGAGAGGAAGCGATGCGCTTTATCTTCCTGATTGTGCCGATTATCGGCTTTCAGATGGTCACAGGCGGACTGTATCAGGCACTTGGAAAAGCGAAAATATCATTTATCCTGTCTATGGCAAGGCAGCTGATCTTTTTAATTCCGCTTGTGTTAATCCTGCCAACTTTCTTAGGGTTAACAGGGGTCTGGCTTGCCTTCCCGATTGCAGACGGGCTTGCATTTCTGCTGTCACTCTTCTTTGTCTGGAGAAACCGCAAAAATCTATTTCAAAAAACGCCTGTTCATACGTTACGTCAGGCGGAAGCTCACAACTGAACATAAAAAATGTCATTCTCATGCGTATTCGCATAGTGGATGACATTTTTTTGTTCAATTACATATCTATTCCTCAAGTTTTCTCAGTTCAGACAGTTCATCCTCTATCAATGTGAGTCTTTTCTGAGCTGAAGCGCCGTCACGTCCTACTGATTCAAGTTTCTCGAGGTCATCTTGGGCTCTGATATATTCCATCTTTAACTCAGCGATTCTGTTTTGAATTTCACTTTGTGTCATCATGATCCCTCCATTTTTTCATTCTAACAAATAATCTTTCTGATAAACAAAAATTGTCTTATTTGTGCTTACAAGAAAAAGAAGTAGGGTAAAGAATAGAGTATTTTCAGAAAATTTAGAGGAATTTTGCGCTTAATTGTTGAAAAGATGATAATGTACAGTTTTTTGATGATTTAACTGTGTTAAAGATCATTGTTGTTTCAGCCACTTTTACAGAGTTAAAAAGGGGGACAGGGAAATGTTCAAGCCATATCAGTCTGAAAGAAATTTTGATGAAATGCTTGAGAAAGACGGCTCAACAAGAGCGCACTATCAGGACTTTCACAAAGTCATGGACCAGTTCAGTGAAGCGGAACTGAGAGAAAAGCACGAAACTGCCCAGCTCAGCTTTTTAAGACAGGGCATTACATTTACTGTATATAACGATAATGTCGGTACAGAACGCACCATGCCTTTTGATTTCATTCCAATTATCATGCCGCCTGAAACATGGACAATGATTGAAAAGGGAATGAAACAGCGTGTGGAAGCACTGAACCGTTTTCTCGATGATATTTATCATGACGCTGAAATCGTCAGAGACGGTGTGATTCCAAGAGAATTTGTTGAACAGAATCCTTACTATTTAAAAAAACAGGTAACAGGTATTGATGTACCGCTGAAAAATCATATTTTCCTTGCAGGTATTGATTTGATTCGTGATCAGGAAGGTACATACCGCGTGCTTGAAGATAACCTGAGAAATCCTTCGGGGATGTCCTATGTCTACCAAAACCGATACGTCATGCGTCAGGTTTATCCTGAATTTTTTAACCGCCACAGTATTCATTCACTTGAACATCAGCTTTCCCATATGTATGAGGCAGTGCTTGATCACTGTCCGATTAACTGTCTGAGTGAGCCAAGGGCTGTTCTGCTGACGCCTGGTATGTATAACTCGGCCTATTATGATCATGTCTTTTTAGCGCAGCAGATGGGAATCGAACTCGTTGAAGGGCGTGACCTTCACGTGAGAGACAATATTGTCTATGTCAAAACGATCCGCGGCATGCAGCGCGTTGATATTATCTATCGCAGAATTGACGATGATTTCCTTGATCCGCAGGTGTTCAAAAAGGATTCTGCGCTTGGCGTGCCCGGTTTAATGAGTGCCTACAGAAAAGGCAACGTTTCGATATTAAACGGTGTCGGAAACGGTGTTGCAGATGATAAAGCGATGTATGCATTCGTACCTGAGATGATCCGCTATTATCTCAATGAAGATCCGATTATTCCAAATGTGGATACGTATTTTATGAGAAATATTGAACAGCGTAAGTGGGCGCTTGAAAACCTTGATCAGCTTGTTGTAAAAAATGTCGGTGCATCAGGCGGCTATGATATGCTGATCGGCCCTCACGCAACAAATGAAGAAATTGACCGTTTTAAAAAGAAAATTGAGGAAGAACCGCATCAGTATATTGCACAGCCAACGATTCAGCTTTCAAGAGCACCTGCATTCCAGGACGGACGATTCTACCCTTGTCACGTTGACCTTCGTGTTTTTGTGATGAGAGGAAAGAAAACGCACGTACTGCCTGGAGGACTTTCACGTGTCGCATTGAAAGAAGGGTCACTCGTTGTCAATTCTTCGCAGGGTGGCGGAGGAAAAGATACATGGGTACTAAAAGGAGGCGAAAGCAACCATGCTGAGCAGAGTAGCTGATTCACTTTACTGGATGTCACGGAATATTGAGCGTGCTGAAAACAATGCGCGGGTACTTGGTGTACAGTTGATTCAGATGCTGGAAGCCTCATCAGAAGAGACGCTTGCCCGCCATGACTGGGAGACGGTCCTTGAGATTTGCGGATCAGTTGAGCATTTTAACCGCCTTTATCCTAAAATGAGTACAAATCATCTGATTGATTATCTGGCTTTTTCAGAGAATAATCCGAATTCGATATTAAGCTGTATTAAATACGCAAGAGAAAATGCGCGGACAACACGCGACAGCATCCCAAACGATTTATTTGAAGTCTGGAATAACCTATATCTTGAAATGACCGAGATGAAAATTTCTGAAGGATCATTAAGAGATATTCAACACTTCTTAAACAGGGTGAAAATTACAGCGCTGACTTCACACGGCATTGTGGATTCCATGATGACCCGTGGCGTTCCTTACCGTTTTTTTAATATTGCCAAATGGCTTGAGCGCGGGGAAAAGACAGCACGTATCCTGAATATATTAAACGACCGTTCCACTGCTGATAAACAAAAAGCAGACGGAACAAATTATTACTACTGGCGATCAGCACTGCAGCTTGTAAATGGGTACGAGGAATATCTGAAAAAGTATCCGCCTAGAATGAATGAACGAGATGTATTGTCATTTTTAATATCAGATTTTTCATTCCCGCGATCAATTCAATATTGCATAGACCATATCAGAGAGTCGATTATTTCTCTGGAAGGCGGCAGAGTGTCGCATTATTCATGGAGAATGTATGCGGCGCTGGACCTGATCATTGATGAGTTTGATGAGCGTAAAATCAGGTCGCTGGAAGAAGGAGGAGTCAGTGCTTTTCTGGATGATTTCCAGAATAAGTGTAATGACATAGGACGAATCTTTTCTGAGACTTATTATCTCGTCGAACCTTCAAAAACTTCTTGAAAGGGTAAGAACCAAGAAGAGAAACTGACAACACGAGGGAGCGGACGACCGATGAAATATGAAATTACTCATATCAATACATTTAATTATTCTACAACAGTCGATCAAAGTATGAACGAGATCAGGCTGAAGCCAAGAACAGATGAATGTCAGCGACTTTTGCAATACAGAACGGAACTGACGCCTGCTGCACTTACAAAAGAGTATCAGGATATCTGGGGCAATAACGTTGAATCATTTTTTATCGCTGAAATGCATCAGGCACTAGAGGTGAAAACCATCTCAACCATCAGTATTCAGCGAAGTCCGTTTATAGAGCGGATTGATTATTCCCCTGAAATGAAATCAATCTTTCATTCAAATATTTTCAGGCAGCAATATCTGCCGTTTTTAAATCAGACGGGCTATACGTTTGTTACGCAGGATCAGGTGAATAAAGTGATTAATGAAATTGGGAATACTGAAAACCCTGTGAGATTTTCACTTGATTTAATGAAATATGTATACGACATGTTCAGTTATGATCCTGGCGCAACAGATGTAAATACGAAAGCGACTGACTCAATTGAAGGGTGTAAAGGCGTATGCCAGGATTATGCCCACGTGATGATCGGGCTGCTTAGAGCTCATAATATTCCGGCGCGTTACATCAGTGGATACCTGTATGTTGGAGAAGATTCAGCGCTTATTGGTGATGCGGCGACCCATGCATGGGTTGAAGTCATGGTACCGGGGATTGGCTGGGTAGGACTCGACCCGACTAATAATGTTGAAGCGCTTGAGAATCATATCAGAGTCGGTGTGGGGCGTGATTATGCAGACGTCAGCCCACTTCAGGGCGTTTACCGCGGAGGTGAGCAGGAGCTTGATGTGAAAGTTAGTGTGAAGCTGCTGGATCAATAATCATAATAAAGCCAAAAGGTCCTGTGTTGGATGCTAACCAGACACAGGACTTTTTTTCTTTCATCAGCATATCCTGACCGCTCGCTTTGTTTAGATATCAAGATATTTGTCGATATAAGAATAAAGGCGGTGAACAGGGTGAAATCAAGAACCGCAGCAGTAATCGGCTCAAATACAGCAACAGGGAGAGAACTTATCAAGGAACTTTGTTCCCGCAGTATCTATGATGAAGTGATCGTCCTTTCAGAAAGCAGCATGACATATACCCACCATAAAATCAGTGAACGAATCATTGATTTCAGATACATTGAAGCGGGACATATCGGGCTTGTGGATGATGTCTTTTGCTGTGTGCAGCCTGACAATAACGATAAATGGTTTGACCCGCTGCAATTAGCTTCAGCGGTCAAAAAAAGTAACGCAACGCAATACCTTGCGCTTTCTTCTATGGGAGCAGATCCTCATTCGATTTTACAATTGAACCGGCTTTATGGCGTGTATGAACAGCAGCTGCAAAAGCTGAAACTTCCCTCACTTCATATTTTCAGACCTTCCATTTTACTGACAGACCCTGGTGAGTTCCGCGTAAAAGAGTCAGCAGCTGAAAAGGTGACATCTTTTGCAGGCTGGGCAATGACGGGTCCTTTTAAAACATATAGAGGTATCAGGGCTTCACAGCTCGCACTTGCAATGACTGAAAAAGCGCTGACTGGTCAGTATCCGGAGCTTGTCATTTATAAATCAGGTGACATCGAAAATACAAAAAGAAGTGAAATAGAGCCTTAATTCTTCTTAAAAACCAAAATTACTGGTAAAGTATAGGCATAACAATTTGAAGTTAAAAGGTGGTGTCACGGAGTTGTTTAATTCCCTGTTATTTACGGCGATGCTTGTCGTCTTTTTAGGAATATTATCTCAATGGCTTTCATGGCGTATCCGGATGCCTGCGATCGTAGTTATGTCGGTAGCCGGGATCATCGTAGGTCCGGTCCTCGGTCTTATTAACCCTGAGCAGGAATTCGGGGATTTATACGGACCAATCATTTCGATGGCTGTTGCCATTATATTATTTGAAGGAAGTCTGCAGCTTGACTTCCGGGAAATCCGTGATCTTGGTAAACCGGTATTCAGAATTGTGACATTCGGTGCTTTTCTTGCATGGATTCTCGGATCACTCACTGCGCATTACATAGCAGGACTATCTTTACCTGTTGCGTTTGTTATTGGTGGACTGTTCATTGTAACAGGTCCTACGGTTATTCTGCCGCTTCTGAGACAGGCGAAGCTGAAACCGAGACCTGCCAAAATATTAAAGTGGGAAGGGATCATTGTAGATCCGTTTGGCGTTCTTCTGGCTTTATTTGCATTTCAGATTATCCTGTTTTTCGTTGACGAATCAGTCACATTTGCAAACCTGCTGTTATTCTTTGGAGCAGCTGCATTTGCAACGGTGCTTGGCTGGGCGCTTGGACGCGGTATGGGCTGGATGTTTGAAAAAGGGTATATCCCTGAATTTTTGAAATCCCCTGTGTTGTTTGCAGTTGTTCTGTTCTGTTTCAGCGTGGCAGATGAAGTCATGCATGAAACAGGTCTGTTATCTGTAACGGCAATGGGAATGACAATGGCGAATATGCACATCTCATCCATTGGGGACATGCGTCACTTTAAAGAAAACATTTCAGTGCTACTGATCTCTACCATCTTTATTATGCTGACTGCCTCACTTCAGGTGGAGACATTGCTAGAAATCTTTAACTTAAGAATTCTTGGATATGTGGTATTAATGCTGATTATCGTAAGACCGCTGTCTATTTGGCTTTCTACGATCGGGACAGACTTGTCCTGGCGGGAACGAACACTTGTCGGATGGATTGCACCACGTGGAATTGTAGCACTGACGGTTTCAGGTTATTTTGCATCCGTTTTGCTTGAAACGGGATTTGAGGATGCGGAAATCTTAACAGCACTGACATTTGCGCTTGTATTTGCAACTGTTGTTGCGCATGGATTTTCAATTGGCTGGGTTGCGAAAAAACTCAAACTTGCCAATGATGACCGTCCAGGCATGATTATAGTGGGAGGAAACTCATTTACCCGCGGTCTTGCAGCTGTTCTTCAGGAAGTGAAGGTGCCTGTTATCCTTGTAGATTCCACATGGAGGAACCTCGCGCCTGCAAGGCAAAGAGGTGTTCCGACTTTCCATGGCGAACTTCTGTCTGAGCAGACTGAATACAGGCTGGATATGACACCTTATGAGGCAATTATTGCGGCAACCTCACTGGATTCATACAATGCGCTGGTGTGCTCGACGTTTACACCTTCAATCGGCCGCAAGCATCTGTTCCAGGTTTCTATGGAAAAAACTCATGATGCCGATCTGGCCGGATTGCGTCACACGGTTGGAGGAAGGGTGCTTTTCAATGAAAAAGCCACACTTCAGGAGCTGATTCGACGTGTTGAAAATGGACACGTATTCAGACGCACGCAAATTACTGAACAGTATACGTTTGAGAAATATAAAGAAGAAATCAATGGTGAAGACCTGTTAATCGGTGTGCTGAATAAAACCGGACACTTTGAACCTTTCGTAAAAGACTGGGAAGAAGTCATTAATCCGGGTGATACGCTGATCAGATTGACTGCACAAACAAAAGAAGTTGAAAAAGTGAAACAGAAAATGAATGAGAAGTAAGTGAATGGATCCGGAGAGCGCAGGTGTGTGCTTTCCGGATTTTTTGGTGTGTGGCGGATGTCGTGTGGTTGGCGCTGTTTTTGCGGGAGTTGTAGCAATCTGCTTTGAAGTTGTAGCGATACGCCCGGAAACTCGTAGCAATCCCCAGCCAGGTTGTAGCATTTCCACCTAAAGTCTGTCCGATCCACCACCTGAACCTGCAGCAGTCCCCCTCATACGACCTTCAATATCCATCTATGTTATACTCACTAACAGAATTGAACTTGAAAAGGACGGATTCAAACATGAAAAAAACAATCGTACTGGCTGAAAAGCCGTCAGTCGGCCGCGATATCGCACGCGTGCTGAACTGTCATAAAAAAGGAAACGGTTATCTTGAAGGAGATAACTATATCGTCACGTGGGCGCTGGGGCATCTGGTCACACATGCAGACCCTGACCATTATGGCGACCAGTATCAGTCGTGGCGCCTTGAAGATCTGCCGATTTTGCCTGAAAAAATGAAGCTTGTTGTGATTAAGAAGACAGGCAAGCAGTTTCAGGCTGTGAAAAGCCAGCTCACGCGTGGAGATGTTGGTGAAATTGTTATTGCAACCGATGCAGGGCGTGAAGGTGAGCTCGTTGCCCGCTGGATTTTAGAAAAAGCAAGAGTGAATAAGCCTGTGAAGCGTCTGTGGATCTCTTCAGTCACTGATAAAGCGATCCGTGAAGGCTTCAAAAATCTAAAAGACGGTGACCGTTACGTGCCGCTTTACCATTCAGCTGTTGCCCGTGCAGAGGCTGACTGGATTGTCGGGATCAATGCAACGCGAGCGCTCACAACGAAGTTTAACGCACAGTTGTCATCCGGCCGCGTCCAGACACCGACGATCGCGATGATTGCCATGCGTGAAGAAGAAATTAAGCAGTTTAAGCCGAAAAAGTTTTACGGTCTGCAGGCAAAAGCAGATGGTCTCACACTGAAATGGACAGATGGAAAAACCAATCAAACGTTTGATCAGCAAAGAGCAGACAGCCTGTTAGCAAAGACAAAAGGGCATGAAGTCGTGATTAAAGACGTGAAAAAAACGCCTAAGAAAAATTATCCAAAACCATTATATGATCTGACTGAACTGCAGCGGGACGCGCACAAACGCTATCACTTTTCAGCAAAAGAGACGCTCTCTACTCTGCAGAAATTATATGAACAGCATAAGCTCGTGACGTATCCGAGAACTGACTCGCGCTTCCTGTCATCAGATATGACAGAGACGCTGGCTGACCGTTTAAAAGGAATGAAGGTGCCGCCATACGCTCAGCATGTGGTCAAACTGCTGCGTAAACCGATCAAAGCAGGCAGTTTTGTGAATGACGCTAAAGTATCTGATCACCACGCGATCATCCCGACAGAGGAAACGCTGCGCACTGAAAAGCTGAATGATAAGGAATGGAAAATCTACAGCCTGATCGCCGAACGCTTCCTTGCTGTATTGATGCCTCCTTATGAATATGAGCAGACTGTCGTGACAGCTGAAATTGGTGGCGAAACCTTTACGGCGAAAGGTAATATTCCAATCAAACTTGGCTTTAAAGCACTTGATGAGAGTGAAGAGGAGCAGCATACAGCACTGCCTGATGTTGAAAAAGGAAGCCGCCTGAAGGTGCAGAGCGTCAGCATCACAACAGGTGAAACCCAGCCGCCTGCAAGATTTAATGAAGCTACACTCCTGTCAGCAATGGAAAACCCGAAAGCCTATATGCAGGGTGAAAAGAAGGAGCTTGTTGAAAAGCTTGGTGAAACAGGCGGGCTTGGCACAGTTGCAACCCGTGCCGATATCATTGAAAAGCTATTCAACAGCTTTTTAATCGAAAAGCGTGGCAATGATATTTTCCTCACATCAAAAGGCCGCCAGCTGCTTGACCTTGTGCCGGAAGAATTAAGATCTCCTGCACTGACAGCCCAGTGGGAACAGAAACTGTCAGCCATTGCTGATGGAAAGCTGAAGCAGCAGGCATTTATGACTGAAATGACGCAGTTCTCTAAAGACGTGGTGCGCTCGATTAAAAACAGTAAAGCACAATATAAACATGACAACATGACAGGCACACACTGCCCGGACTGTGGTAAGCTGATGCTTGAAGTGAACGGCAAAAACGGCAAAATGCTTGTCTGTCAGGACCGTGAATGCGGACACCGTAAAAATATCGCCAAGAAAACCAACGCACGCTGTCCAAAATGTAAAAAGAAAATGGACCTGCGCGGTGAAGGCGATGCTCAGACATTCAGCTGTGTCTGCGGATACCGTGAGAAAATGGATGCCTTCCAAAAGCGCCGTAAAGAAAATCAGAAAAACAAAGCCGGTAAGCAGGACGTTAAAAAGTATATGAAAAAGCAGGATAAAGAAGAGCCTGTGAATACGGCACTTGCTGATGCACTAAAGAATTTGAAGCTATAAAAAAAGCGTTTCTCTCCTTGGATGGAGGGAAACGCTTTTTTGGTGCGGCACAGTAGGGTCAGAGTTAAGGGGTTCATTTTTAGAATGATTCTAAAAGTGGAACAGTCAACTCCGACCCCGCTGATCCGCCTAAACAATATCTAACTTACTTCCACCTGTTTCGCAGAAGCTCTTTTATAAAAAATCATAAAGAATGTCACACTTGCCGCTGCAAGGAGCGTCAGGACAAGAAACAGGTTGCTGTAAATGACATTATCCCCGCTTGCAGAAAGAGGGTTCAGTCGAAGCGTTACACCCTGAATCTCAAGAACAGCACCAAAGATCGCACTTGCAAATGCACCGCCCATAAAGTTCAGCAGGTTAAACAGGCCAATCCCAACTCCATTTTCCTCACGGCTCAAAGTGGAAGATAGAATGTCAGCAGTTGAACTTTGAACGAGCGGGAAGCCAAGGTAAGCAACAAGCATACAAATTGAGATCATCCATGCCTGACTTCCGGCGAACGTTGAAATGAGCAGACAGCCGCCTGCAATCAACAAAAGTGCAGTAATCACGACAGGCACACCACCGCGCTTATCGATTACACGACCGCCATATTGACCGAGGAAGCCTGAAATAATCGCACCCGGAAACAGCACAAGGCCGATGCCAATTGTTGAAAGTGTATTCAAATCACGCAGCATAATTGGGATGATGAAGATCAATCCGAACAGACACGATGTACCAAAAAAGCTTGTCAGTACCGTTACTGTATACCGCTTGTTTTTCAAAATCGCCGGCTGGATAAATGGATTCTTCGCCTTAATCGTCCACCAGACAAATAATCCCCCTGCAACAGCCGTGATCGCAAGAATCCATAATGTATAAGTCGTAATGACAAACAACAAGCTTGCCACTGTAATCGCAATTAAAATTGCACCAGGTATATCAATACTGCCCTGCTGTCTTTCTTCAGCCGGCAACCACCTTCTGAAAAGTGGAATTGACAATGCGGACATCATCGACAGGATAAACAGGAATCGCCAGTCCAGCACGCCGCCGATTAATCCGCCGACAATCGGACCAACACCTGAAGCGAATGCAACAGTCGATGCCACATATCCAAACACCTTACCTCGACTTGAAGGCATAAACCTCGCCGGGATAATAAATGAAAGTGCAGGAATACTCGCACCGCCCATCGCCTGGAAAATCCTCGCCACAATTAATGAAGGGAAATTCGGTGATAGAAATCCGATCAGCGAGCCGAATGCAAAGAGTGAAATACCGATTGTAAAAAGCGTACGGATTGCAAACAGATCAGCAAGCTTTCCATACATTAACGAACCAATCGCGAAAACCAGGATATAGCCGGTCAGCACCCAGCTGACCTGGGAAGGGGACAGGTTAAAGTCTGCCGCAATATCCGGAATGGCCACGTTGAACATAGTCCCATTCATGACTGTGAACGCGAGTATTAAACAAATTAAAAAAGTCAGCTTCTTCTTCTGACTATCAGGAACTTCTTTTATATCTATCATGTTAAAACCTCTTACTTTCTGTTTTATCAAACTGTCTTTCGGAAACCGCTGCCTCTTTCCGTGGGGACTGCGCTTTCCTGCCCCCGGGCGGTGAGTCTCCTCAGCTTCGCTTGCGGGGTCTCACCGCTGGCCGCGCGGAAAGCGTCCCCCTGAAGCTCCAATCATCTGCGATTATCAAAGACTTTTTTATTTCGCTATCCAAAATAATCATAGAGCCTCAAATGAAAATTGTAAAACGGTTTAGCTGAATTCGTGTAAAATAAAAATAATCAGAAAACACAAAGGGGGAGTCCTGTGGTGGGAAAAGGGAAGACGAATGCGATGCGAATGCTTGATGCGGCATCTATTTCATATGGAACAACCGAGTACGATTCAAAGGACGGTTTAACGGACGGTGTATCAGTCGCTGAAAAAGTCGGACGCAAAACAGAGGAAGTTTTTAAAACACTTGTCGCTCAAGGGGTGTCAAAGCAGTATTATGTTTTTGTGATTCCTGTGGACCGGGAGCTGAATCTTAAAAGGGCTGCAGCTGCTGCCGGGGAAAAGAAGGTAGAGATGATCCCGATGAAAAACCTTCAGCAGATTACAGGGTACATAAAAGGGGGCTGCTCTCCGATCGGCATGAAAAAGCAGTTTCCAACTTTTATAGATGAAACTGCAAAAGTGCAGCATACGATTTTAGTAAGTGCAGGGCAGATTGGTAAACAAATTGACATAAACTCCGCTGATCTCAGTCAGGTCACGGGAGGAACCTTCACAGCGCTTACCTGAAAAACTTTCGAACGTTTAACAATTTCTCCTGCCGGGTAGAGTTGTTTTGTAGAGCAATTTACAGCAATTAACCAGGAGGAGATAAGCATGAGTCTATTTTACAAAGAGTTCACAAACGATGAGGAAGTAGTAAATGCAATTGGCTCCATTAAAACAAAAGGTGTTAACGAGGATACAATTTATGTCGTGACACATGATGATGACCGTACAAAACGGATTGCGGATAACGCTGACGCAAACACACCTGGCGGATTCAAAACGAAAGCAAAAAACATTTTCAGTAAAAAAGGCGATGAGTTGCGTGACCAGTTCAAGGATCTTGGTTTCACAGCATCAGAAGCTGAATCGCTTGAAGAAAAGCTTGATGAAGGTAAAGTGATCGTCGTTGTAAAAGACGCACCGGCAGGCTTTACATTATAGTATCTCCAAAAAATCTGTCCTATTAGCAGGACAGATTTTTTTATGTTGAAGGATAATAGGGCAGATGTAGGACTATTTTCACTAAGCGTCGAACTTTTGTGGATGAACGTCGAACATGACCGGTTAACCTTCGAACACTGATGAATTACCCTCGAACAACAACCCTCGAAGCCCGAACATCAGACCTTGAGTGTCGAACCCCGCCAGGACAAAAACTCGAATCGCCCATCAACCATAAAAACTTCAAATATGTTAAAGTAGTCTAAGTCAAAACAGATTTACTTTAATGAAAGAAGGATTATATATGAATAAAAGAGAAAAAACGCTTCGCTTGAGCTTTTTCCTGTCAGGTCTTGTGATATTGGGCCTTGGGGTTGCGCTGACCATTAAAGGACAACGGCTGGGTATCGGACCATGGGACGTACTGCATGTCGGGTTATTCCAGCAGCTTGGACTCACGGTCGGAACGTGGGCGATTTTAGTGGGCGCACTGATTATCGCGTTAACCGTTGCAGTGACGAAAAAGCCGCCACGCATCGGTGCAATTTTGAATATGCTGTTAATCGGGGTATTTATTGATTTCTTTAACTGGCTGATTCCAGAACCTCAGTCCCTGATTGGCGCCATTGCGATTTTACTCACAGGAATTATCGTGATTGGCTATGGTGTCGGAATTTATGTATCTGCAGATCTTGGTGAAGGACCACGGGATACAATTATGATGATGATTGTCAGAAAGACAGGGTGGAACCTGTCCAAAGTGCGACGCAGCATTGAAATTGTCGCGCTGGCATTAGGCTGGATGCTTGGTGGACCGGTTGGCATTGGTACGCTACTCATCGCACTTTTCACCGGGACGATTGTAAATATCTCATTGCCACAGAGCCGTGTCGCTCTGGAAAGACTGTTGTCAAAAGAAGCAAAAACCGCAGCACATCACGCATGATTTCCCGAGCAGATCGGTTGGTTATAAAATGAACGTCCTGTAAACTTAAATGAAAACGCAGGAGTGATGTTTGTGTACGACTTTACAAAAACAGATGCGCAGAAGAGAATGCTGGCTGACCTGAACAGACTCATTCCTTCATTTAAAAAGCGTGAACACTTACTTGATGAACCAAATGCTTATCCACAAGAAAATATAAAAGAACTGATCGCCCTCGGCTATTCAAAGCTGACGCTGCCTAAGGAATTTGGCGGTCAGGGAGAAGGAGTCTATGAGCTGGTGCTTGGTCAGGAAGCGATTGCGAAAGGGAGCAGTGCAACGGCGCTTTCAATCGGCTGGCACACAGGAACGCTGCTTGAGTTCAGTGAGAGACGACACTGGAAAAAGGAAGCGGCCGATTTTATTTTAGATAAAATTAAAGACGGTGCGATTGTGAATACAGCTGCGACTGAAAAAGGAGCGGGCAGTCCTGCAAGGGGGGCGCTGCCGAAGACAACAGCAGTAAAAACTGCTTCAGGCTGGGAGATTACAGGTGAAAAATCCTATACATCGCTCGCGCCAATGCTTGACTATATTTTTGTGACGGCTGTTATTGAAGGTACAGAACAGGTCGCAACCTTTATCATCCCTGGGAAAGCTGAAGGGGTGTCGATCAGAGAGTCCTGGGACAGTATCGGTATGCATGGAACCGCGAGTCATGATCTTGTGCTTGAAAAGGTGGAAGTGCCTGAGCGCTATCTGTTGAAGGATGGAAAAGAAGCTGGTCCAAAACCGCCAATGAGCTGGCTGTTGCATATCCCGGCCTGCTATATCGGCATTGCAGGAGCCGCGCTTGAAGACGCCACTGCTTTTGCTGCAGCTTATGAACCTGCTTCATTAGGAGAACCGATCGGCAGCCTGCCGAATGTGCAGGAAAAGCTTGGAGATCTGCAGGTGAAGCTGCTAAGCGCAAGACAGGTGCTTTATCATACAGCGGAAGCTTATGAGCTGGCTGAAGATAAAGAAGATGTACGTGCCCTCTTAAGTTCAGCGAAGGTACATGTGACAAATGCAGCGATTGATATTGTTGAAAAATCAATGAGAATTGTCGGTCCACAGAGTATGTCTGCTAAAAGCCCGATGCAGCGCTATTACCGAGATGTCCGGATGGGGCTTCATAACCCGCCGATGGAGGATATGGTGAAGGGGCAGTTTGGCAGGATGATGGTGGATCAGTGATATAAAAGAGGCTGGAAATGATCCCGGCCTCTTTATTCATTTCTCTGCGCTTCAAGCGGACGCTTTCCGCTTGAATGAAACTGAGTATTAAACGCTAACTATTTAAATTGATAAAGGAAAAAATACACTAAATTTTTTAGTAAGCAACACGTTAATTAATATCTTAGTTAGGAACAGCGAAACAAGAAAAAGATGAAATGATTTTCATCTCATCCTTTGTATCATTCATTCAATTAAATCTCTATTTTCACTTCAACCCCAAAATGATCAGACACAACAGGGTAGTGTACTCCGTTGAAAATAACGTTTGAATACTTAACCTTCACAGGTGCTGAAGCAAAGATGTAATCTATCCGGAGTGGCTGTGCGTTTCCTTCCCATCCGGCGATTTCACCGTAAACGGTTGTACCGCTGTCTTTTGTTTCAGCAAGTGTGTAAGTATCCTTCAAACCTTTTAATAAAATCAGGTCATAGCCTTCCTCTTTTAAGCCGGCATGGTTATTGAAGTCTCCCATATAGAATGAAAGTCTGTCAGGATGCTGCTTTTTGAGTAAACGTTCAACCTGGTCCGTGTAAGGTTCTTCTTCATCACTCCACCAGCCGAGGTGGCATGAATAGAAGTCGATCAGATGGCCGCCTGCATTTACAGTGATGCGTGGGACGGCACGGGTCTTCCAGTGATCGGGATCTTCGGATTCTGTGATAAAAAATGAATCTGTTTCTGTAATCGGAAAGCGTGAGATTAGCGCAACACCTTCTTCATAAATGTCATATCCGTAATGACAGAATGACCAGTGCATCTGGTCACTTTTCCTGCCGATCGCTGCTAAACTTTTCATCAGCTCAAGACCAAAATGTCCTTTTTTGAAATCCCCCTCTGCAGGTGCATCAGTCAGCTGACTGACCTCCTGCAGGGCGATGACATCATAGTCACGTTCAACGATGGTTTTTGCAAGTATATCAAGCTTTTCAAGCTGTTGTTCTTCCTGCCAGGAATGACAGTTCAGTGTAAGGAGTTTCATCTGTTAAGCTCCTAACTCGTCCTGGATATCAGATTTTAATACGTCAGCTTTAGGTCCGTAGATGGCCTGTACACCACGGTCGCGAAGCACAAGACCAAGCGCACCGTTTTGCTTCCAGATTCTTTCGTCTGCAACAAGCCCGATATCTTTTACAGTTACGCGAAGACGCGTCATACATGCATCGACATCTTCAATATTCTCTTCTCCGCCTAAAAGACCGATAATCGCAACAGCCTGAGAGTCTTTGTTGCTGTCAGATGTTTTAGATGAAATCTTTTCTTCAGTAGTTTCTTCAATATAGTTTCCTGCACGGCCCGGCGTAGGGAAGTTGAAGCGTTTGATCAGGAAGTACGCCGCTCCGAAGTTCACAGCGAACATCAATACAGATACGAATACCAGGTTGATCAGGTCACGTGTAAGTCCTGCGTTCACAATTAAAGGCGTTCTCGTCAGGAATTCAATAAACCCAAACGCGTGAATACGAAGATCAATTAAATCAACAAGTGCAAATGAAACACCAGTCAGTACTGCATATACGATATAAAGAAGCGGTGCAGCGAACATGAACATGAATTCGATCGGCTCAGTTACACCTGTTAAAAATACTGCCAGTCCTGCTGAAAGGAACATTGATTTGTACTTTGTCCGCTTGTCTTTATCAACATTCATATACATTGCAAGTGCAAGTCCAATCAGTGCAGCAGATGAAGCGATGAACTGTCCAACTTTAAAACGTGCCGGCACAACTTCTTCAGTCAGCTGATTGTAGCCTGCAGTGTTACCCTGTTGAAGCATGTTATAAAGGTCTGTCACCCATGCAAGCCACAGTGGATCCTGCCCGGATACCATGCTGCCGGCATTTGCGCCGGTCTGAATTACGTAAGTACCACCAAGTTCAGTGTAGTTAATTGGAACAGTCAGCATATGGTGAAGACCAAACGGCAGTAATAGACGCTCAAGTGTACCAAAAATAAACGGTGCAATGATTGGTGCTGAATTACGTGAATTTGCGATCCACTGACCAAAGTCGTTCAACAGTCCCTGAATAAATGGCCATACAAGAGACATAATCAGTGCGACAACAACAGAACCCGCGATCACAACGAACGGTACAAAGCGTTTTCCGTTAAAGAACGACAGGGCCTGTGGCAGCTTGCTGAAATTATAATATTTGTTATAAAGTGCAGCGCCAAGGAAACCTGAGATAATACCAACGAATACACCCATGTTGAGTGCAGGTGCACCAAGTACGGAGATAAAGTAATCAGCAACAATAAGTTCTGCCCCTAAAAGCGAGGTAAAAGTTGCTGAAGGGTCAGCGAGCATATTAGCATTTACACCGAAAACTGCTCCTGTAATTCTATTAATCAATACAAAAGCAATTAATGCAGCAAAAGCACCGCCAGCGCGATCTTTCGCCCATGAGCCACCAATTGCGACTGCAAACAGAATGTGTAAATTCGTAATAATTGCCCAGCCGATGTCTTCCATGACTCGCGCAACCGTTTGCATTAACATGACGTCTCCAGTCATCATCGCAAGTAGCTTGCCGAGTGAAATCATAATTCCGGCAGCCGGCATAACCGCTACGACAACGAGCAGTGCCTTGCCAAACTTTTGCCAGAAATCAAATGAACCGAAAATCTTCTTCATATCCAACCCTCCAAGGTTCTATGTATGGTGATGAATGAATAGTTAAGTATGTACCAACCAATGCAACCGTTTGCATTGGTTGGTCATGTTGATATTGTATATACAAGATAAGAAACTTGCAAGCGTTTTTATAAAAAATTTGACTCAGCTTGTCTGTCTGCCTTATCAGGAAATTTAGACGTTATAGAGAAAATATTCTAAAGGGATGGCATACAGGAATTTAATTAAGGGAACAGAAAACTAAAAGGGGTGTACAGCTTTGAAAAAATGGTGGATTAAGCTAAAGAATAAAATATGGGTCAGACCAGCAGGATATAGTATGCTCGCTGTGATGCTTGCAGCAGCAGTCGGCTATGCTGATACACACTTTGGAAGCGTCATTGCTGGACTGCCGGCAATCTTTTATACAGAAGTTGAGCTTGCACAGGCAATTTTAACTGCGCTGATCACGGCACTGCTTACGATGACGACATTCACATTTTCAACAATTATGGTTGTAATGACAACATATGCATCCCAATACTCCCCTAAAACAATTAAAAATTTTATCACAGATCCATTGACGCTTAGGGTACTGGGGATTTTTATGGGAGGATTCATTTATTCGACGCTATCGATGCTGTTTATGAGAGACAGTTTCTCTGAAGACCCTGTGACTGCCGGTGTAATTGGTGTTTTAATTGCAATATTATGTCTCGTGTTTTTTGCGGTTTTTATTCATCACGTTGCAAATGATATCCAAGCCAGCCGGTTAATTGAGCGACTTGCAAATGATACAGATGAAGTAACAGATTACTACTTTAATCTGATGCAGCAGCGTAATGTATCACTTGAACATATGGATGGAAATTGGAATACCGGGGAGACCTTTTTTTTGGTTCAGGCGCAGGATTATGGCTATGTTCAATATATAGATTTGAATCAGCTTGCCAAAAAGGCACAGGAACATGGAGTAAAAATAGAAGTAAATGTTCCGATTGGTGAATATGTCCATAAAGCAACGCCTCTCCTAACAGTGTATGTACACACTGAGAGACTGCCTGAAGTTAGAGATCTCCCGCTCACTGAGAGCTTTTTAATCGGAAATGAACGTGATGTCAGGCAGGATCCAGTCTTTGCGCTGCAGAAAATGGTTGAAGTCGCGCTCCGGGCTATATCTCCGGGAATTAATGACCCCAACACTGCCAATGACAGCATCAGACACATTGGCAGGCTCCTTGGAAACATGTCACAGTTTCCTCTCAGACCCATTCTGCTAACTGATGAAAATGGAGAGGGGCTGGTAAAATTTACTTTACCATCTTTTCGGGATATTCTTTATAAAACGTTTTTCCAGCTGAGGCACTATGGAAAAGAAGATGTATCTGTTCTTACCTCCATGCTTGAAGCCATCGCATTTGCAGGTGAAAACGCACCTCATCAGCATTTGAATTCACTCAGAAAGATAGCGGGTTATGTTGTTGAAAAAGCAGAATTTGATCAGATGCCTGAGATGGATCGAGAGTGGATCAACCAGAAGCTGCAGGCAGTTGAGAGGGTTACAGGGAGATAAGGGTATCACTTTTAGAATCACTATAAAAATTAGAAAAGAGGCTGGGCTGATCCCCAGCCTCTTTTCTATGAAATCATCGACTTCAGCAGCTCCTGATATGCCTGCGCTTCCTCGGCCTGTCCGGCAGCAAGGTAGGTCTGTGACAGACGCTCAACCGGTTCACGGGATTCCGGGTGCAGTTCCATTTCATATGTGAAGCAATCAATGGCTTCACTGTAAAATCCCAGTTTTTCATATAAATCCCCTGCAGCTGCCTGCTGTTCAGGGTCTTCAGCAATCTCAGAAAGTTGTTTGATCAGTTCATAGACTGGCAGGCTTTCAAGTGGAGCCAGATGCTTTAACAGTGTAATGAGGTCATGGTCCGGACTATATTTCAGCGCGGTCAGGATTATTTCATTCATTTCGTCAGGGTAGTCAGTCAAATGTGGTGCAAGCTTACTGCAGAGTGTCTCGAATTGAAGTGACCTCAGGTTGTCCTTGTCATGCAGCATCACTCTCAGGTCCCGCACGTCTGAAGCTCTGAGTGTAAAAGGATACTTTGCAAGCAGTTGAATGGCTTCAACTGGCTGGTGATTTCTGACTAACTCCTTAAACGCATTTCTTGCTGGCTCATCGTATCCGTCTGTGAGCAGCCTGTCATAGAGCATCTGCTGCTCCGAGGGCGTGTAGTGTTCATTTGTGAATGCTAGCAGTGTTTTAAATGTACCTGGACTTGGTGAGGATCTATACTCTTCCTCGGCTGCAGCGAGCTGGTGAGAAACGGAGAATCCTTCTTTCAGGTTTCGTGCCTGCCATAATAACCGCTGATCAGTTGTCAGATCCACTTTTTCAGAGCGGATTGACTGTACCCATTCGTGTTCAGGATAAATTGACTTGATCCGTTCATACACAACTGCTGCTTTTTTAAATTTTCCGTCGCGTTTATACGTATAGTAGTGGTCGCGGAGAACCTTAAAAAGCTTTTCTTCTTTTATTAATCCATCAAAGCAGCTGAAAACTTCCACTGTCTCTAAGGGGTCATGCTGTACCTTCTTTAATAAGCCTGTGAATGACTGGTTCATAATGGTGGCACCATCTTCAGCAAGCTGGTCGGCAAGCGGGTGGGGGCATAAAAAAACAATTCCCTGCGTGAACGCTTTTTCAGTGTAGCTGCGCCTTTTGGAGCGGCTCACTTTTTTAGCGGCAAGGAATTGCTGGTCTTTAAAATATAGGTGATATAAGTGGTGGTACGCATCCTGTGCTTCAAGAATGGTACATGGAACGTGAATAGCCAGACGGATTGGTGTCAGGGCGGTCAGTGACTGATCTTTATCTTTTAAATAAAAGGTTTGATTCATCATTCTCGTTCCTCCTCTCAAGTTCTCACTTATTATATCATACTTTTCAGAAAACAAATTAATCCATTTGCACCAGGACTAAAGTTTATTCGGGTATCAAAATAATATATTGGCTCATTATTTACTCTTTTTAGGAAAATGTAACCATGTTAAATTTCACTTTTTTCTGAAAATTCCGCATGTTAAGCTGTAAAAGCATGACAAAACATAGTTCGAAAGGGGAAATAATATGAAGAAGAAACCGGTATTAAAAGTACTATCTTCAAGTGCACTTGCACTGTCTCTGTTAGCACCAGCCGCAATGGTACCAGGGACAGCATCAGCTGCACCTGCAGAGACGCCAGAATGGAATACAGATCGTTATGGGGATCGTCAGGATATAGATACTTATCTTCAGAGTTTGAGTGAAGACGAGAGCTTTCTGAAGCAGGCTGAAAAGAAAATTAAAGCACAGGCCGGACAATTGCAGGCTGATGAAGAAACGTCAGGTGAAGCGGCTGATTCTGAAGAACACTTTACATTTAACGGCGGCACAAAGCTGTTTTTGGATCGTGACTTAGCATTCAAAGAATATACACTGCGAAGCGTCGGGGAAAACGTTGAGGTATGGGTGGCAAATGATCTGAGCTATCCTAAAGGAGATCCCCGCGGGGCAGATGTGGTTACGCAGGAGCAGGTTGATCAATTAACAGCTGAGTTTGACACAAATATGTATCCAGTTGCGACAGACTTCTTCGGATCACCGGACCAGCTTGACGGATCAAACTCTCCTCTTCCTAAAATGGTTGGTTTGCCTGAAGGCTACTATGAAGGTAGCGACAAAGTCATGATGATGATCGATAACGTAAAAGACGATGCGTATTACGATCCGGAATATCCATTCTTCGTCGCAGGGTTCTTCTGGCAGACGCTTGAAAACTATACTGATCGTAACATGATTACGATTGATACAAATAACTGGGAAGATCGCCTTGAATCAACCTTCTATGCAACCACAATTCATGAGCTTCAACATTTGATTCATGCAGATAACGATGCAGCTGAAGAAACGTGGTTAAACGAGGGTATGTCAACGTTCTCTGAGTACCTTGGCGGCTACGGTCATGGTGAAGGTTCGATCAACTTCTTCCTGGATCATCCTGAAAACTCACTTGTGAACTGGGATGACCACCGTAACGCATCAACAGGCCCTGAGACAATTGCAGATTACGGGCAGGTCTACCTGTTTACACTTTACTTGTATGACAAATACGGACAGGAACTGATCCGTGAACTTGCAACAGCAGAGTCTCAGGGAATTGCTTCCGTAAATGAAGTGTTTGCTTCGAACGGAATTGATATGACATTCAAAGATGTTTATCAAAACTTTATGACAGCACTTGCACTTGATGATGGAAAAGGAAATAAAGGGTTATATGAATTCGACAGCATTGATCTGCGTGACCTTCCAGTAGATAACGAAGGCACAAAGCGCGGAACGACAATCAGTTACGAAAATGCACTTGAAGTTGAAAAAGAAGGTGTACCAGCATGGGGTGGGGACTTCAAATCAATTGATTTCTCGAACAAAGTAAAAGATTTCAAGTTCAATGGAGTGGACTTCCTTCAGAAATGGACGTCAGTTGAAGATCCATTGAATCCTGACAATCAGGTACTTTACAGCCAAAATGGTACTGAAGATGACAGCGAGCTGATCTTTACAGCTGACCTCACAGGTACCGATTCAGCAACACTGACATTTGATCACCTGTATGATATTGAAGAAACGTGGGATTATGGTGTTGTACAAGTATCAACTGATAATGGCGAAACATGGACATCGCTTGAGAACGAAAATACACGTTCAGAAGTTGACCCTGATGGCTATCCGACAATTAAAGAAAATGTACCTGGCTTCACCGGTACAGTGGATGAATGGACAAGCGAATCATTCGACCTAAGCGCGCATGCAGGCCAGGAAGTGCTCATCTCATTCCGTTACATGGAAGACTGGGCTTACAGCCAAACTGGATGGTACCTGGACAACATTCAGGTAGAGGCGGCAGGATTTGAATCAGATGGTGCTTCAGTTGAACCATTCACATCACTAGCTGAAATGAATGAAGAATTTGTTGATTATACAGTGACATTTATTCAAGAGCGTGGAAAAGGCAATGCCCACCCGAAAGTATGGCATGTCGATCCATTTAACATAACTGATGAAGACGCACTGAAACTGAACCAGCTATTCAAAAATACCAACGTCAAAATGATTACAACATTTGCTGCACCGGAAGGCATCACTAGCCCTGTAGAATTTACGTATGAACTGCTGACGAAATAGAGCAAAAATAATTAATTAGAGATTTAAGTAAAACAGCGTATAAAATTTATTATTAGTATCATAGTGCAGAGGAGCGAAAGGGCGCGACTTCACCGCCGTTCCGGGGGAGAGCGTTCGCCTGAAGCACAGCGAAACGATTAATAGACTGAGACAAAATTATTGTCTCAGTCTATTAATTTTGAGTATTAAATCAGTAGATCGGGGAATAGATAAACTGTATACGCATACCTTTGTCCGTAATACATAAACATGTTAAAATAAAAACTGTGTCAAATACTTTTAAAACAACAAATAATGTCCTTTTCAGAAGGACAAATGTAAATGAGGAGGAAATACGATGTCTAAAGTACTTCATCAGTTTTTACAGGATAACCTGAATGAATTAAAAGAAAAGGGATTATATAACGAAATTGATCCGGTCGAAGGCCCTAATGGTGCGAAGATTACCATCCGCGGTCAGGAGCTGATCAATCTGTCTTCAAATAACTACCTTGGACTTGCGACGAACGATCACTTAAAAGAAGTGGCTAAAAAAGCAATTGATCATTACGGAGTGGGTGCAGGAGCGGTCCGCACAATCAACGGTACACTTGATGTACACGTAAAGCTTGAAGAAAAGCTTGCTGAATTTAAAGGGACTGAAGCAGCAATTGCTTATCAGTCAGGGTTTAACTGTAACATGGCGGCGATCTCGGCAGTAATGGATAAGAATGATGCGATTCTTTCAGATGAACTGAATCATGCTTCGATCATTGACGGCTGCCGTCTTTCAAAAGCAAAAATCATCCGCGTAAAGCACTCAGATATGGAAGATCTTCGTGCAAAAGCAAAAGAAGCAACTGAATCAGGCCTTTATAACAAGGTCATGGTGATTACCGACGGTGTGTTTTCAATGGACGGGGATGTAGCAAAGCTTCCTGAAATCGTTGAAATCGCAAAAGAATTTGATCTGATCACGTATGTAGATGACGCGCATGGTTCAGGCGTAATGGGTAAAGGTGCTGGAACAGTGAAGCACTTCGGCCTTGAAAAAGAAGTGGATTTCCAGATGGGTACACTATCTAAGGCAATCGGTGTTGTTGGCGGATATGTAGCCGGAACACAGGATCTGATCGATCTGTTAAAAGTCCGCTCACGTCCATTCCTATTCTCTACAGCTTTAACACCAGGGGATACTGTCGCAATTACTGAAGCGCTTCAAATTCTGATCGACAGCACAGAGCTTCACGATAAACTGTGGGAAAATGGCCGTTATCTGAAGGATGGTCTGAAGAAGCTTGGGTTTGATATTGGGGAGAGTGAAACACCAATTACACCTTGTATCGTTGGTGAAGAAAAGCTGACTCAGCAATTCAGCAAACGTTTGTTTGAAGAAGGAGTCTATGCAAAATCAATCGTGTTCCCAACCGTTCCACGCGGTACAGGACGTGTTAGAAACATGCCAACAGCGGCCCATACGAAAGAAATGCTTGATGAGGCCATTGCTGTGTATGAGAAGGTTGGTAAGGAATTAAACATTATTAAGTAAAAATACAAGATGACCAGGAATGAGAGCCTGTCCCGTTTTAATCGGGGCAGGCTTTTTTAGGAAAAGGGAATATTTGGAGTAGGCCGGGGCGAAGAGAAGGGCTCACGAAAAAATGAATAGGTGATTGAAAATTACATCCCGCATACCATATCACCAAATTAAAAACCCCCGTCCAGATCGCTCCGGACGGGGGTTTCATCATATCTGATTACTCAGAGATTGTTACATCTTTAAGCTGATAAAGACCATTTGGAAGTGTAGAGAATCCAGATACTCTATCGCTTACACCAGTCAGGTATTCCTGATGGTGGATATAAACCATTGGTGCCACTTCTACAAGACGTTCCTGAAGCTGTGAGTAGATCTCAGCACGAGCGTCCTGGTCAGTTTCCTGACGACCCTGGTCAAGCAGTGAGTCAACTTCTTCATCCGCTAGGAATGAACGGTTACCCGGTGCTCCAACCTGAGAAGAGTGGAATAATGCATATGTTGCATAGTCAGCGTCAGCTGTTGGAGTTGACCATCCAAGAATGAACATGTCGTGGTTACCCGCAGCAGTTTCATCAAGGAATGAACCAAATTCCATTACTTCAATTTCAACTTCGATATTAAGTTCAGCAAGTGCTTCCTGAACTAATACAGCCATATCCATACGCTGTGGGTTATCGTTTGTCCAGATAGAAGTAGAGAATCCATCAGCAAATCCAGCTTCTTCAAGAAGTGCTTTTGCTTCGTCCATGTTGTACTCAATTGGTTCAATGCTGTCATCGAAACCGAATACGCCTGGAGGAATTGGACCTACAGCTTCTACGCCGTAACCATCATAAATACCTTCAATGATTGAAGCTTTATCAACAGCCATAGAGATTGCCTGACGAACTTGTTCGTTATTAAATGGCTCTTTCTCTACGTTGAATCCTAGGTAAGAAAGTGATGTTGAGCCTTGAATCTGTGCAGAAGCATCAGGAAGGCTGTCAACACGTGAAACTTCGTTTGGCTGAAGTGGATCGATAATGTGAGCGTTACCTGTTTCAAGTTCAGCTACACGTGTACCTGACTCAGGAACAACGCGGAATGTTACAGTATCAACCTGTGCTCCGCCATCCCAGTGTTCTTCGTTGTTTGAAAGAACGACTTCTTCACCAGGAGTCCAGCTTTCAAATTTGAAGAATCCAGTACCAACTGGCTGTTGTGCAATAACAGAACCTGGCTCTTCGCCATTTTCCATTGCTGCATAGTCAGCGTCGATTGCTTCTTTAGAGATCATACCGCCACCGCTGTGAGAAAGGTGAGCAAGTAGTGGAGCGAATGGGAATTCAGTTTTAATTTCAACTGTATACTCATCAACTACATTTACTTCAGTAATCATTTCATAAAGGAAACCACGTGGTGAAGCTACTTCAGGATCAAGTACACGATCAAGGTTAGCTTTTACAACTTCAGCGTTGAATGCTGAACCGTCGTGGAAAGTTACATCTTCACGAAGCTTGAAAGTCCAAGTAGTATCATCTACAGGTTCCCAAGATTCAGCCAGTAATGGCTCAATTTCGTTGTCTGCATTTTGGAATACAAGTGTTTCATAAAGGTTAGCCTGAATGTTAGATGAAGGAACATCGTTTGATCCGTGTGGGTCAAGTGATGAAGCATCAGATAGTACATTCAGCATTAAGTCGCCGCCAGCAGCAGCGCCATCATCTGTAGCTTCTTCTGATCCACCTTCGTCAGTAGAACCGCCGTCTTCTGAATCAGACTCGTCGCTTCCGCCAGCACATGCTGCAAGGAACATTGCCAGTACAAGCGTCAGTAAAAATGCCCAAAGCGTCTTTTTGCTTGTCAAAAAAATTACCCCCCATATTTAAATAGTCATTCTGAAAATGTACGCACAAAGCGCAATATTCAAAAAATAATATATCGCAAATTTTAAAATATTACAAGCATGTAAAAATAATTGCATTAATATTTAATAGGTTATCACGGAGTGTTCATGATATTGGAAAATCTTTTAATTATATTGAAATAATTTATACAATCAGTTTTAGCTTTAAAGCGTTACTCTGCTAAAATAATGAATGCTCCAGTAAAGCGTTTGTTTTTCCCGGGAGGAATGAATAGTAATTTATGCGTTATTTTGATGAAAAAAATTGCATGTCTGATATACGGAAGAAAATTTCTTAGGTTCGTGTAACCCTTACAGCTTGTTGATCTGGATGTGAAAAAACATATAATTAATATACTAGATTTTTATAAAGTTATTCTAATATCAGCAATGTGGCATTATTATCCTTACGAAAATTTTCACGGTGGATTTTATGCAAATCATTTCATAAAAAAAGATATTAGAATAGTTTCATTTTTGTTGAAAATGAGTTAATATTGTTGAGGTGCGTAAAGTTCTTTCCTATTACTTTACAAAACGATTTATATGTTAAAGAGAGGGTGTAAAAAATGAGTGAAAACACGGTTAACCATCCGGTTACTGCTAAAAAAGTCAATCCCAGAATTGAAAACTATAAAATGATCTGGAAGAGACTGAAAAAGAATAAAGCAGCCCTGATTGGCGGGTATTTAATTCTTCTTTTCATAATCGTCGCAATCTTCGGTCCGATGCTTCTATCTAAAGATCCGAATGAAACGGATATTGCTAACAAATTAGCCGGTCCATCGGCTGAGTTCTGGTTTGGCACAGATAACTTTGGCCGGGATATTTTCACCCGTATTATTCACGGGATGAGCATTACGCTGTATGTTGGTTTCACATCAGTTGTGATTGGATTAGTGATCGGGGTGCCGCTTGGCATTATTTCCGGTTATTACGGTGGACGTATTGATAACCTCATTATGCGTATTATGGATGTCCTGCTTGCCTTCCCTGGTATCCTTCTTGCACTTGCAATTGTAAGTGTACTGGGCGGAAGTCTTCAGAATGTAATCATCGCCGTTGGTATTTTCTCAATTCCAGCCTTTGCGCGTATTGTCCGCGGTTCAACGCTTTCTGTGAAGAAGCTTGAATACATTGATGCGGTTCGCGCACTTGGCGCAACAGATTTCAGAATTATCTTTCGTCATATTCTGCCAAACGTTATGTCTCCTATTATTGTTCAGGCGACGCTGCGTATTGCAACTGCAGTTTTGACTGCTGCCGGTCTTTCTTTCCTTGGTCTTGGTGCACAGCCGCCCATGCCGGAGTGGGGAGCAATGCTTTCAGAAGGCCGCGCATACATGTATGATGCATGGCATGTAGCGTTTTTCCCTGGTGTGATGATTGTGCTAGTCGTTTTGGCATTCAACATCTTTGGTGATGGAATCCGCGACGCACTGGATCCAAAAATGAAACAATAAATGGAGGTGCTTTGACATGACGAAATTTATTATCCGTCGTTTACTACAGACGATCCCTGTTTTACTTGGGGTAACGATACTTGTATTCTCTTTGATGCACCTGATTCCGGGTGACCCGGCGCAGATTATTGCGGGGGAAGCTGCACCTGAGCGTCAGGTTGAACAGATTCGTGAAAGACTTGGATTGAATGATCCGCTTTATGTACAGTATGGTACTTTTCTTGGAAATGCGGTAACAGGTGATTTAGGAACTTCTGTACGAAGCAGCCGTCCTGTATCGGATGAAATCAGTGCCCGCTTCTGGGTAACGGTTGAACTCGCCGTATATAGTACCATCCTGAGTGTATTCTTAGGACTGATTGCAGGGATTGTCTCTGCAGTACGCCACTACACAGTAACAGACGTAGTTATTATGATTGTGGCACTGTTTGGTCTTTCCATGCCGAACTTCTGGCTTGGACTGATGCTGATTCAGTGGTTTGCAATCGGAAACTGGATTCCCGAGTCACTGCAGCCATTCCTTCAGATGCGTGCATCCGGATGGGGAGATGACTGGCGACAGGTCATCCTGCCGGTTATCACACTCGGAACTGCAGGGGCAGCCATTATTGCACGTATGACAAGATCAAGTATGCTTGAAGTCATCAGTCAGGATTATATCCGTACTGCACGTGCGAAAGGTGTGAAAGAGCGCGTTGTTATCTATCAGCATGCGCTTAAAAATGCCATGATTCCGGTTGTAACAGTTGTAGGTCTTGAATTCGGTGCGCTTCTTGGCGGAACCGTACTGACTGAAACAATCTTCGCAATCAACGGAATGGGCCGTCTGACGATTGATGCAATCAGACAGCGTGACTTCCCGGTTGTACAGGGTACAGTACTTGTTATTTCCGTTCTGTTCGTACTAGTAAACTTACTTGTTGATATTTCTTATAGATTCCTGAATAAACGTATAGATCTGAACTAAGATTTTTAAAAGAAATGAGGGGTGATCACATGAGCTCATCAGAAAACATTTTAGAGATCCGTGAACTTCAGACATCATTTTATACAGATGAAGGTGAAGTAAAAGCAGTTGATGGCGTTAGCTTTACACTGCCGCGCGGAAAAACAATTGGAATTGTTGGTGAATCGGGATCCGGTAAAAGTATTACAGCACTATCAATCCTGAACCTGCTGGCAAAGCCCGGTGAAATTAAAGGCGGGGAAATCCGCTTCAAAGGTGAAAACATCCTTACCTATTCGGAAAAGCAGATGCGTGAGATCCGTGGTAATGATATCTCAATGATCTTCCAGGAGCCAATGACTTCATTGAATCCTGTATACACAGTCGGTCAGCAGATTATGGAGTCTATCCGTATTCACCAGGGACTAAACAAGCGTGAAGCAAAGCTGAAAGCCATTGAAATGCTGAAGCTTGTTGGAATTCCTTCTCCTGAAAAACGTGTGGATCAGTATCCATTCGAACTTTCAGGCGGGATGAGACAGCGTGTCATGATCGCAATCGCACTGTCATGTAACCCGGACATGCTGATTGCCGATGAGCCGACTACCGCACTTGATGTAACGATTCAGGCACAGATTCTTGACCTGATTCGTGAACTTCAGAATAAATTGCACATGTCAGTCATGATGATTACACACGACCTTGGCGTAGTAGCTGAGACGTGTGATTATGTAGCCGTCATGTATGCAGGTCAGGTAGTTGAATTTTCGGATGTACGTACACTTTTCAAAAACCCAAGACATCCATATACAGTCGGACTGCTTAACTCGCTGCCAAGACACGATATTGAGCAGGACAAGCTGAAGCCGATCAACGGTACAGTACCGAGTCCGCACAACATGCCAAAAGGCTGCCGTTTCGCACCAAGATGTCCATTTGCAACAGACCTTTGCCGCGAACGTATGCCAGAGCTTGAAACAGATGAAAACAATAATCAGATTCGCTGTTGGATCTACTCAGACGAGTGGGACGGCGATCCGGAGGTGAATGTCCATGACAGCGAAGAAAGAACTGCTAAAGGTTGAGGGACTAAAACAGTATTTTCCGATTAAAGGCGGATTCTTTGGGCGTACGGTCAATCACGTAAAAGCCGTTGATGATGTCAGCTTTACAGTATATGAAGGTGAAACAGTAAGTATTGTAGGTGAGTCAGGTTGTGGTAAATCAACAACCGGCCGTGCAATCCTCCGTCTTGATGAGCCGACTGAAGGTGTTGTGTCATTCGAAGGAAGAGACCTGACAACGCTCAGCAAAAAAGAAATGCGCGCAATGCGTAAAGACCTTCAGATCATTTTCCAGGATCCATACGCATCAATCAATCCACGTCAGATCGTATCTGCCGTCATTGAAGAAGCGATGGATATTCAAAATACGGTACCGAAAAAAGATCGCCGCAAAAAAATTGAAGATCTGCTACAGACAGTTGGACTTCAATCATTCCAGGCAGACCGTTACCCACACGAATTCTCAGGTGGTCAAAGACAGCGTATCGGGATTGCCCGTGCCCTGTCCGTAGATCCGAAGCTGATTATCTGTGACGAAGCAGTATCAGCACTGGATGTGTCGATTCAGGCGCAGGTACTGAACCTGCTTGAAGAACTGCAGGAAGAGTTCGGTCTTACGTATCTCTTTATCTCACACGACCTTGGTGTTGTCCGCCATATCTCTGACCGCATCATTGTTATGTATCTTGGTAAGATTGTTGAGATCGGTGACAAACATTCTCTGTTTGATAACCCTCAGCATCCTTATACAAAAGCACTGCTGTCAGCGATTCCGGTTCCGGATCCTGACGCTAAAAAAGAACGTATTGCACTTAAAGGGGACGTACCTTCCCCAATCAACCCGCCATCAGGCTGCCGTTTCCACACGCGTTGCCCGTTTGCGACTGAAAAGTGTAAAACAGACGTACCTGAACTGCGCACAACTGACTTCATGAAAGAAGGTCACCAAACTGCATGTCACTATATCGAAGAAATCGAATCAGGTGAACATAAGCCAAAAGACTACTCTGCTGAAGCGATTGTTGGAGAAGGACAGGAAGTTTAATAGATGGATTGAAAAACCAGCCTGCGGGCTGGTTTTTTTGTGCATTAGAGAGTGTGGAGGAAGAGGAGCGGAGTAGGTCAAATGGCACTAAGCGTCGAACATCAGTGTTTAAGTGTCGAACACGGCCGTTTGAGTGCCGAACATGACAATACGAGTATCGAACATCACCATTCAAACGACGAACCAGCCGCTTTAAGTGTCGAACACCATCCGAAATCTCCCAAACTCCCAGCCAGCTCCCTAACGCAAACTTTTGCAAACTAAAATAAAATGTCCTCCCGGTATAAACATTTCTCGTGTTTTATGTTAAATTAATAGAGTATTAACTAATTAAAAGCTTAATGTGTATTTCTCAAATGGACATCTGTTCTTTTGATATTATAATTTTGTTAAAGCTCATTTTTATTTCTGCACAGCTGATGATTGGAGCGTAGGGCGGTGACTCCTGCGGCAGGAAGGGACAGGTGAGACAGAGCATGGCGAAGCCTGCTGGCTCACCGCCCGGCCGCGGAAAGCATCCGCCTGAAGCGGAAATCAGCAGCCAACTTTTACAGAGTAAATTTTTTAACGTAATGGAGGGTTTCTCATGAAACGTATATTAGTAACAGGCGCGCTTGGTCAGATTGGTTCAGAATTAATCACAAAGCTGCGCGCAGAATACGGCGCAGACAACGTCATCGCATCTGATATCCGGACAGCAGATACAGAAGCTGTTACGGGAGGTCCTTTTGAAATTCTGGACGTAACAGACGGTGCAAAAATGAACGAAATCGTTTCAACATATAAAGTAGATACAATGATGCACATGGCGGCACTACTGTCAGCCAAAGCTGAAGAGTCTCCTCAGCTTGCATGGCATCTGAATATGGGTGGACTAATGAACGGGCTTGAAACTGCACGTGAGCACAATCTTCAGTTCTTTACGCCGAGCTCTATTGGTGCATTCGGTCCTGATACACCGAAAAACAGCACGCCGCAGGACACCATTCAGCGCCCGACTACGATGTATGGCGTGAATAAAGTGTCTGGAGAGCTGCTGTGTGATTATTACTTTAAGCGCTTCGGTGTAGATACACGCGGCGTCCGTTTCCCTGGATTGATCTCATATGTTACACCGCCTGGTGGAGGGACAACGGATTATGCGGTTGAAGTGTACTATGAAGCGTTAAAATCAGGGCGTTACACGTCTCCTATTAATAAAGGAACGTATATGGATATGATGTATATGCCGGATGCACTGCAGGCAATTGTGGATCTGATGGAAGCGGACCCTGCAAAGCTTAAGCACCGCAACGCATTCAACGTGACTGCCATGAGCATTGAGCCTGAAATGGTTGCTGCTGAAATTAAAAAGCATATCCCTTCTTTTGAAATGAATTACCAGCCGGATCCTGTACGTCAGGCGATCGCTGACAGCTGGCCGGATGCAATTGATGCATCTGCCGCTAAAGACGAATGGGGATTCAAAGCCCAGCATGATTTGTCTTCAATGACGAAAGACATGCTTTCAAAATTGAGAACAACCATCACAAGTTAAAGTGCTGACTAGCTGCTTCAGCGATCTCTTACCAGATTGCTGAAGCAGCATTTTTATTAATATTAATGGAAATTTAATGTAAATGTGGGTTAAAATAAGCATAACACTGCTTCGACCTTTTCCTTCAAAATCCGACATGGTATGATATGAGTATTGTATGGTTCTTTTTGGGGCTGTTATGAGTAAATCATTACCATATACATACGAGTTGTGGTGGAATTATTTTAATGATTGGCAGGTGATGAAAATGCTGCAATCCTATACGTTTTCGCAAATAAGAGGTCTGATTGGAATTATTGGACTTGTTTTTGTTGTACAGATTATCTTTATTATGGCAGGTTATAACGGCTGGTTTTCTACTGCAACCTATATTGTAATAGAAGTGGCTGTGGCAATTATTCTGCTGTGGCTTGCGTTTATGATTTACAGGCGGGCTTCAGCGCTCAGAAACCTTTTTAAGGATATGGAGGAAGAAGAGTTTAAAATGTCTGCGATGATCCAGTCAATGCCTGATTTTGTCTGCTTTAAAGACGGTAAAGGAAGATGGATCAGAACGAATGACTTCGGACTTGAGCTTTATGGGCTAAAAGGAAAGCACTACATTGGTAAAACGGATGCTGAGCTTGGGGATGTGAACCCATTTTTCAAGGAAGCGTTTGATTATTGTGTAGTAACGGATGAACAAACCTGGCAAAAGGGAGAAACTGACCGGAGTGAGGAATCTTTTTATGTGGAATCAGGTGAATATAAGTCCTTTGATGTAATTAAAGTGCCTATTTTTCATCAAGACGGCAGCCGGAAAGCGTTGATTACGATCGGACGTGACATCTCCCAGCAAAAAGCGGCTGAAGAGCAGCTGTTGAGAAGAGAAAAGCTTTCTGTCGCAGGTGAGCTGGCATCAGGTATTGCGCATGAAATTAAAAATCCACTGACCAGTTTGAAAGGGTACGTTCAGCTGATGCAGGAATCGGGCTCATTAACCGAAGAGCGCGTTCGTCTGATGGCATCAGAGATTGACCGTATCCATGCGATTACAGAAGAGCTGCTGATTCTTTCAAAGCCGGAAATTAAAAAGCATGAGCAGTTCTCGATCTGTGATTCAGTCGAATACGTCATTAATTTTATGAAGCACCAGGCAGCATCGAAAAACATCGATATTCAAGTCAGCCGGTTAAATCACGAAGATAAATATGTATACGGTGACCGCAATCAGATCGTGCAGGTGTTCATGAATTTAGTGAAAAACAGTATTGAAGCGATCGAGGAAAACGGTGAGATTTTAATTAAGCCTTCTGTACAGGGGGATGAAATTCAGATTGAACTGCGCGACAGCGGCCCTGGTATTCCGGAAGAGATGATTGAAAAGGTCTCAGAGGCTTTTTATACAACGAAAGAAAAAGGAATGGGGCTCGGTTTGACAGTCTGTCACCGGATTGTCCATGCCCACGGAGGCTCACTTGCATTTGAGAACCTGCCTGAGGGCGGAACGAACGCCATTGTGCAGCTGCCACTCTATTCAAAGAAAAAGACACTTACAACGTCGTAAGTGTCTTTTTGTATATGTTTAGAAGTTAAGCTATATTCATTCAATGCCATTTTGTCATTGCACAGCTGTTGATTGTAGCGGAAGGGGGGCGACTCCAGCAGGAGAAATCGGACAGGTGGGGCAGTGCGAAGCGCGAGGAGGCTCACCGCCGATCCTGCGGAAAGCGTCCCCCCTGGAGCTACAATCAACAGCCAACTTTAATATGGCCTTTGTATTTTGTTAGAATAAAAGATGAGCAATACCTGCGATAATTGGCAGTGTAATCAGTGTACGCAGAAGGAAAATCAGCACAAGATCCAGGAAGTTAACCGGTACCTTTGAGCCGAGCAGCACGCCACCGACTTCAGACATATAGATTAATTGAGTAACAGATACTGCTGCAATAATGAAGCGTGTCATTTCAGATGAAATATCCGCCCCAATAATGGCCGGCAGGAACATATCCGCAAAGCCGACAACCATTGTCTGAGCAGCATCTGCAGCTTCAGGAATCTGTAACAATTCTAAGATCGGCACAAATGGTGTACCGAGAATGACGAAGAAGCTTGTTTCTTCTGCAAGAATCAGTGCAACCGTACCGAATGCCATAACAACCGGTGCGACACCAAGCCACATATCAAGCACATTCTTCATTCCGCTCTTAAAGAAATAACCGACGCTGTTATTTTTTCTGGCAGTCTCAATGGCCATTTCAGTTCCGTGCTGCAGGCGTGACTTGTGATCAGGAACATCTTCAAGCGAATCCTCTTCTTCCGCTTCCGTAATGTAGGTTTTCTTTTTCAAGGATAACGGTGGGATTCGCGGCATAATGATCGCTGCGACAAGTCCTGAAAATGCAACCGTCAGATAAAACGGTACAAAGTAAGATGAAAGACCAACAGTTTCGATGACAACAATACTGAATGTAATTGAAACGACAGAGAACGTTGTACCAATCACTGCAGCTTCACGTTTTGAATAATGTCCTTCTTCATACTGTTTATTTGTCAGCATAACCCCGATCGTACCGTCTCCAAGCCACGAAGCAAGAGAATCAATTGAAGCACGGCCAGGAAGCTTGAATAGTGGACGCATGACTTTTGCCATCAGTGTACCAAACCATTCCAATAATCCAAAGTTCAATAGTAATGGCAGGAATAATCCTGCAAATAGGAATAAAGAGAATAATAGTGTAATCAGACCGCCTTCCCCAAGCAGCAGTCCACCGGTATATTCAGACCAGATCAGTTCAGTTGAACTTCCCCCGATCTGGAAAAATGTAATGAGTGCAAAAACTGCAGCAAGAATGCGCACAACCACCCAGAACCACGACACATTAAACAGTGTATTTCTAAAATCGTTGTCAGTGATATATACCGGTTTTGCAGCACGTGCCAGTAATGATAAAACTGCGGTAATGACAATAATAAACGTCATAATCGCCGGGATCGCACCGCCAATCAATCCCTGAAGCCAATCAGATAAAATCGCAATTGGAATCGTCACTGCTTCTCCTGAAGGGAGAGGCATCATGAATAGAAAAATCCCGATAACAGATGGGATAATAAAGCGTAAGTAGTCTTTTGCTGTAAAAGTATTCATCATTGTTCTCCTTTATGAATGGTCTGTATAATTAGCAGTGAATAAAAATAAGCCAGATTCAATTTTAATTCACACCCCCTTTGAAATCAATGATTAACTTTGAAAAATTAACGTAAGCGCTTCCAATTTAATTTAAACACTTTCAAACCTGATAAGCAACGAAATTACTGAGATCATACTGGTTGCATTTCACATATTTTTCAAAATAAATAAGTTTAACAAGAGAAAGATCTGGGGAAAATATCTTTAACATATAGAAAACGAAGTTGAGGTGGGAATAAGTGAATACAATGGGTCATTTATCAAATGAAAAATTATTGGAAGCCCTTGAATCAGCTAAAAAACTGAATCTGACGAAGGATTTTATCCAATTACTTGAAAGAGAAGTGGAGAAACGCGGACTTCGTGCGCTAATGTGTTCTTAACAGCAGTCATCTGCTGTTTTTATTTTGCATCCAATTGTATAAAATTTGTAAAGACTGAGCACTGAAAAGGTTTCCAATGAATGCGCTATGATACAATGGTCCAATCAAATACAAGAAGGTGAAGAGATGATTAAGCTAATTGCATCTGATATGGATGGCACACTGCTGAATGGCAGTCATGAAGTAGGACAGGAAACGATTCAGGCGATTAAAGAAGCAAAGGATGCCGGAATTGAAGTGATTATTGCAACCGGCAGATCATATAAAGAAGCGGTTTTACCAATCAAAGACGCAGGGCTCTCACTCCCATTAATCGTTGTAAATGGCGCGGAGATTCGCGACACAGAGGGCAAACAGCTGTACAAAAAAGGACTGAGTGCTGAAAAAGCTGAGGCGACAGCAAATGCTCTTGAAAAGCTCGATGTATATTTTGAAATCTATACTGAAAATGGTACGTATACAAACCATAGAGAACACGGCATTCAGTTACTAATAGATATTTTCCTGACATCAAATCCGGATACACCACTTCCGCATGTGAAAGAAGAGGCTGAAAACCGTTATGACGATGGACATGTACATGTAGTGGATGATTACCATGATGTATTCAATTCATCTGAAACAGTCTATAAGTTCCTCGCCTTTTCATCAAAGCCGGAAAAACTGAAGCAGGTGAAAGAAGCACTGAACCAGATGGGCGGGCTTGCAATCAGCTCATCGGGTAAAGAAAACCTGGAAATTACAAGTGTGGATGCACAAAAAGGGCTTGCACTTGAATGGTATGTGAACCAGCGCGGTATCAAGACAGAGGATGTCATGGCGATTGGTGACAATTACAATGATGTGTCGATGATGAAACTCGCTGGCTGGTCAGTTGCGATGGGCAATGCACCGAAAGATATTCAGCAGATTTGCAAGTACACCACTTCCACAAACCGTGAAGAAGGTGTTGCAAAAGCAATCCGGAAATTGACGGAGACAGAAGCAAGGGTATAATGATGAGTCGTTTCCTGTACTGGAAGCGGCTTATTTTTATTTAATATGATAAACTTTTAACTATTATATCGTCACAGGAGGATCTCAAATGAAAAAAGGTGTTGTTTCATTAGGTGAAGCGTTAATTGATTTTATTCCAACAGATGAAACAAATGACTATTATTATAAAAGTCCGGGTGGTGCACCGGCTAATGTAGCAGTAGGCGTAGCGCGTCTTGGTCTGCCATCTTATTTTGCGGGAAAAGTGGGAGATGACGTACTTGGCAGATTTCTTGCGCGTACGTTAAAGGATTACGGTGTTAACACGAATTACATGCATTTTGATCAGGAACACCGCACCGGCGCTGTATTCGTGACACTTGATAACGGTGAACGCAGCTTTGACTTTTACATAGACCCAAGCGCTGACCGGTTTTTAAAGGCGGAAGAATTAAATGAGGCGCTGTTTGAAGAAGCAAGAGTCCTGCACTTCGGATCGATTTCAATGATCAGCGAACCTTCAAAAACCGCAACAAAAAAAGCGGTTGAACTGGCGCGTGAAAAAGGAATGATCATTTCCTATGATCCAAATCTTCGCATGTCTCTGTGGCCAAATGAAGAAGATGCGCGTGAAACGATTTCTTCGATGCTGGATCAGGCTGACGTCGTCAAGATTTCAGAAGATGAATTGGAATTCTTAACAGGTACGGCTGATATTGAAAAAGGTGCTGAAGTCATGAAGCAATTTGGCATTCCGCTATTGCTGATCACTATGGGTGCAGAAGGCAGCTGGGTCTTTACACATAACGAAACGCGTCACGTCCCGGCTAATAAAGTTCAGGCAGTCGATACAACAGGCGCGGGTGATGCATTTGTATCCGGCCTCCTGTATTCACTTCACGAATATGAAGGAGAAGTGCGTGACCTGAAAATGGAAAAAGCGGTCGAAATGGTTGAGCTTGCAAGTCGTTCAGGTGCACTGGCTGCTTCCGTGAAGGGTGCGATGACTGCACTGCCGACGATTGATGAGTTAAGGAAAGCATAAGAAAAGCCCGTTTGGCGACCGACTTTTCGTCGGTACCAGACGGGCTTTTTTTATATGAAAACCAAATGTGATGAGAGGTCAAATAAGGTGGTACTGTACGGACTGACTATTCTATCAGCAATTAAGATTATTCCATCACGTCTACTGTTTATTGCATCAGCAATGTGATGGATTCAACCTGCGAGACGTGAGTGATAGATTATTACGTCAGGTCATCCGGTAATTCTATCACCTTTTTAATTATTCGATCAGGTATACCATACCGTCATCTTCCGCTTTACTATTCATACCCCTGGTCAAAGCGATATTTGAAAAACCTTTCCTGAGTGACCCACTGAATCGCCTCAGGATCATTTTCCCCGAGTCTCTTCTCAAGGTCTTCAAGCATCCAGGCGGTTTGTGAGATGTGGGCACGCATGGCGTTTAACTTTACGTCCATAACGTCTGTCACATCATTAATGACATCAGGTTCGCCAAGTTTTTCTGCAGTGTTATTTGCAAATGCAACACAGTGAAGTTTAGGGCGATTTTCCATACGGTGCACGGCTCTGATGACTGCGCGTGCAGTTGCTTCATGGTCAGGGTGAACGCAATAGTCCGGGTAGAATGTGATGATGAGTGAAGGCTTGGTTTCTTTAATAAGGGATTCCATCATTTCAACCATATATTCATCATCTTCAAATTCTACTGTTTTATCACGCAGCCCCATCATGCGCAAATCAGTCAGCCCCATTGCACTTGCAGCGGCTTTCAGTTCCTTTTTGCGGATTTCAGGGAGAGATTCTCTTGTTGCAAATGGCGGATTGCCAAGATTTCTTCCCATTTGACCCAGTGTCAGGCATGCGTAAGTAACGCCTGTCCCACTTTGGATATGAGATGCAATCGTGCCGGACACGCCGAACGCTTCATCATCCGGGTGAGGGAACACGACTAATACGTGATTCTCTTTTTCAATCATCTGTCTGACTCCTTCCTTCCTGTTACTCAAAAGGTGTTTCGCTGATTTGAAGTGATACGGCAAGCTTACCTTGATGGTCATGTCCTGCCATCAGCAGCCTGCCTTTATCATCAAGCTCATAATGTGTAATGCCCTGTGCGTATATCCATCCAAGGTTTCCGAGCTTTAACCCGACTCTTGATGGCGGGTCACCGATAATCTTACCAAGCTCATATTCTACTTTTGCATTTCTGATAAAAGCCCCTGCATTAAAGAACTTTTCATCGAAATGAGAAGCGTATGACCCGTTTGTTGTTTCTAAATGGATATATACTTCTTTGTTAGCAAAACGATTAATCAATTGTTGTACGTCGTCAATTTTGACAGGCTCCATGATGCTCCTCCTTGCCTTTAATCATATGCTCTATTTTACTTCAAAACTTTCCGGAATGCGAAAAGGCTGTTTGGCCTTCGTAATAATAAGCTATGTTGAAATTAAGTGTTATTTTAACGCAGCTGTTGATTGTATCGGGAATCACCAGTGGCTTCAATCAGGACGGTAAATAACAAAAAGCCGCACGGGCGGCTTTTTGTTATTTGGTCGGATCTTTAATTTTACGTTCGTTTTCCTGCTCCGGCTGATAGCCTGATTTGTTCTCTCTTTCCGGTGTCCGGTCTGTATGAAGTGGTGCTTCGTTATTTTGTTTAATCTGCTGGTTGCGCTGCCCGGTATAAAAAGCGGCAGCAATGACTGCAATGATACCTCCGATCAGTCCGGCTATGGCAGAAACAGCAAGCGAACCTGTGATCAGATAAAAGCCGCCAAACACACCAAGTACGACAGCGAGTGCGATAATAAAGTTAATCATTGTTTCACCTCATTTAAGGAATCATTATTTTCTTTGTATATTCCTTAAAATAGTAAAACTAAACTTTTCATTATGCTTTCAATGTTTCTTTATGCACAGTCACTTTGCCAAAACGGCTGTGTGCCCCGTGCATAACAGGTCCAACATATTCATTTAAGCGCCAGCCGTGATGAATCGCTGATGTGACAAATTCTTTTGCGTTTGAAATAGCTTCCTTCAGTTCAAGGCCATTGGCAAGGTTTGCTGTAATCGCTGCAGCGAATGTACAGCCTGCGCCGTGATTGTAAGAAGTATCTGCTTTTTTAGCTTCAAGTAAAGTAAATGTTTCTCCGTCATAAAGTAGGTCAACTGCCTTATCGTGTTCGAGCTGCTTACCGCCTTTTACCACAACAGATTTCGCACCTTTTTCCACTATTTTTGCTGCAGCAGCTTTCATATCCTCAATGGTACGGATTGGTCCGACACCTGACAGCTGCCATGCTTCAAACAGGTTAGGTGTAACGACCATCGCGCGTGGCAGAAGATGCTCCTGCATCGCACCTACTGTTTCAGGATGGAGCACTTCATCTTCACCTTTACAAACCATAACTGGATCAATGACGACTTTGTCTGTTTCAGAGCGGTCGATTGCCTGAGCTGCCGTTTCAATGATTTCCACTGATCCGAGCATACCTGTTTTCAGTGCGGAGATGCCTGTAGACAGGGCAGTGTCAATCTGGGCTTTTAGTGTATCGATCGGAAGGGGGTGAACGTTGTGTGCCCAGTGATTTGACGGATCCATTGTTACGACCGTTGTAAGAGCCGTCATCCCGTAAGTTCCGTGCTCCTGAAAAGTCTTGAGGTCAGCCTGAATGCCGGCACCGCCGCTGGTATCTGATCCTGCAATTGTTAACGTTTTATTTAAAGACATAAAAAACCCTCCAAAGATTATTTCTTACATCATAGCACGGGCGAAGAATGTTTGAAAACGTCCTGCATTTCCCGGGAAATAGTGATGAATTTTGACAAAGTTATGTCCCTGGAAAGCCTGGGTTGTCGTGAGAAATAAGGAACAGGTTTCCAACGTTCGGCAAATTCCGTATAATGAGTGATGGTAATAAAAATCTAATGCCTTAGGGCTATTAAATGGTGATGAAATGAAAAATATAATTCTTGCAATCTTATTTATCATGTTACTTGCCGGAGTAAGTTTCTTCGGTTATCAATATGTAGCCAGTGACAACAATCAACGCTCAGCGACCTTCGTTGAACAGATTAAAGATATGAATGCGCTGGCAACTTCACAGGCTTTCGTTAAAACAGTTATAGACGAGGAAGATAACGAAGTATTAGGTTGGGACATTAATTTTAACCTGCCTGGTACAGAACGAAGAGTCTTTATGGTCGTTCCTGGAACAGTCCTCGCAGGTGTAAATATGGACCAGCTCTCAGAAGAAGATGTTAAAGTAGATGAAGAAAATAAAACAGTTTCCCTTACACTGCCGCGTGCAACGCTGCTTCAGGAGCCTGCCATCCAGATGGATGAAGTGGAAACTTTCACGACAAAAGGAATCTTCCGAAGCAATGTGAACCTTGAAGAAAGTGTTGGTTTTGCAGCTGCAGCACAGGAGAAAATGAAAAAAGAGGCGATTGATCAGGGTGTACTTGAACGTGCAGAAATGAATGCTGAACTGGCATTAGAAGAGTTCTTTGAATTCACGGGATATGACGCAGATATAACATTCGAATAATGAGGTGATCATATATGGGTGTAAATATACAAAATGATTGGCAGGATCAGCTTCAGCCGGTCTTTGATGAACCGGAGTACCAGCAGTTAAGAGAATTTCTTAAGCAGGAATACGGCTCAGGTAAAGTGTTTCCACCAATGAATGATATTTATGAAGCATTCAAAAGAACACCTTTTCATAAAGTGAAAGCGGTCATTTTAGGTCAGGATCCGTATCATGGAGAAGGGCAGGCACATGGACTGAGCTTCTCGGTTCAGGAAGGCACGAAAATTCCGCCATCACTGCAGAATATTTTTAAAGAACTGAAGGAAGATGTAGATGTTGACCCACCTAAGTCCGGTGATTTAACAAAGTGGGCAGATGAAGGTATTCTATTACTTAACACAGTGCTGACAGTGAAGGAAGGACAGGCCCACTCTCATAAAGGAAAAGGCTGGGAACAGATCACTGATGAAGCGATCCGGCTGCTTGGTGAAAGAGAAGAGCCGCTTGTATTTATTCTATGGGGCAAGCCCGCTCAGGCTAAAAGTAAATTGATCGATACAGATAAGCATCTGATTATAAAATCGCCTCATCCAAGCCCGCTTGCTGCTCACAGAGGGTTCTTCGGCAGTCAGCCATTTTCCAAAACGAACGCATTTCTGCATAAGCATGGGATCGACCCGATCGACTGGTCACTTGATTGAAGGAGGCATCCGTTTTGACTGAATCAAAGCGTATTAACTGCAATGCATGTAAATACTATTATGTAACCTGGGATCCGAATTTTCCAAAAGGATGCAAAGCACATGGATTTAAAACAAAACACCTTCCTTCATTAGAAGTCTTCAGAGCATCCGGGCATCCGTGCTACGCATTCGAGCCGAAGGGAAGGAGATCAAGATGAATATTTCATATGAACAGCTCCTGCAGAAAATATCGCAGGAAGCAAATAAAGCACAGGGAGCAGCGCCGGGACGCCAGCGCGAGCATCTGCGTTCCATCCAGACATTGTGCGAGCTTGCACTCGGGCAGGAGGAAACGTCAGCCCCTGTAAGACAACAGCCGACTCCGGTTCAGCCGCCTGCTCAGCCACAGCAGATGCAATCCTACCAGCAGCCAAGCCCGCTGCAGGAAAAGCCAATCGAAACAGACGGCGGCAATGGCGATTCGTTGTTTGATTTTTAAATTGATTGCATAAAAACGCTTGTCCTTTCCGTGGGGGACGGCGCTCATTTGGTAATTACTACAAGCTAAGCGAGAACTGCTACAAGATAGACGTAGATTGCTACAAGTTGCCGGGTGTATCGCTACATTCTGAGCTGAGGTTCGTGCAAATTGGAATAGAATTGCTATATCTGAGAACCTTTACGTGGCTGTAGCTGAACTTATCCAAACCTAAATAACTACTGAATTTATAGTTTGTCACACTGAGCTGATGGTTGGAGTGGGAGACGGAGACTCCCGCCCCGGAAAAGGGCAGGTGAGATCCCGCAAGGCGAAGCCTGAGGAAGCTCACCGTCCGGGGGCAGGAAAGCGCAGTCCCCCACGGAAACCATCAGCGGTTATAAGCTCCATACTAGAAAGGAAGTCTCAAATGAAAATACTATTAATCATTGGTGCAATAAACGCATTTTTATCAGTCGCGCTTGGAGCCTTTGGTGCACATGCGCTTGAAGGCAGAGTAGAGCCGAAATATCTTGATACATGGAACACAGCCGTGCAATACCAGATGTTCCACGCAACAGCGATTTTAATTACCGGTGTCTTAATCGGTACGCTTCCTGCATCAGGCCTCTTTGGCACAGCAGGCTGGCTATTTGTCGCGGGAATTGTTTTCTTCTCAGGAAGCCTTTATGTATTAAGTCTGACAGGAATCAGTGTATTAGGTGCCATCACACCAATCGGCGGTCTATTATTCTTAGGCGGATGGGTTTGTCTGATTATTGCAATGGCGAAGGTTCTATAATGAGTAAAGAGAGTCCGGAATTCCGGGCTCTCTTTTTGTCTTACTGTCCTGCATTATTAAAAGGATATTCGTACTCAATTTCCCCATCAAACGTTGCATAATCCAGATAGATGAGCGGTAGCAGATATCTTTTACCGGTATTCGGATCACTTAAAATCAGGTGATCACGTCCTGCGGCTTCGATAATACCCTTAAAAATCTTAGCGTTCCAATCCTTGTTGTTTTCAAATGTCATGTAGACAGTCGTTGGCTTCCCGCGATTCAGTCTGAAGATATTTTCAATATACGATTCCTCAATGCGCGGACGTGCCGGCTGCTGAGCCGGTTGTTGCTGACCATAGTAGTATGGATAATTTGGGTAGTAACCGCCGCCGTACTGCCCTGTACCGTACTGTCCCGTAGAATAAGATGGATTCATTGTCATTGTGAACCTCCCTCCAATCAATTACACAATATGAAGGGCAATACGATTTTATACATAAAAAAACCTCCAGCCATATTTGACTGGAGGGATGGTTTTACACGTGAAGAAACTTCGGCAGGTCCTCATCTTCAAGCAGGTTACCCACATAGAACGCACCAAATTCACCGTAGCGCGCACTTGTTTCATCAAAACGCATTTCATATACAATTTTCTTAAACTGCAGCACATCATCCGCGTAAAGCGTTACGCCCCATTCCCAATCGTCAAAGCCGACTGAGCCTGAGATAATCTGTTTGATCTTGCCGGCATACTGACGGCCGATCATGCCGTGGTCATACATCAGCTTTTTACGGTCTTCCATAGAAAGCATGTACCAGTTATCATTGCCTTCACGCTTTTTATCCATTGGATAGAAGCAGATGTGCTTCGCTTTTGGCAGCTTCGGATACAGACGTGATCTCACATAAGGGTTTTGATATGGATCTTCATCAGAATCCTTAGAACCATAGCTTCCAAGCTCAACAACAGATACATACGAATAAGTAGGTATTGTATAATCAGCTATTGTTAATTTGTTAAATTCATTCTCAAGGTCATTCAGCTCTTCCATTGTCGGACGCAGAATAAATAATACGAAATCTGCCTTCTGCCCAACAATTGAATAGAACGAATGACTGCCTAGGTCCTGATCCTGTACATCATTCAGCTTCTTTAAAAACTGCTGGAACTCATTAATTGCCGCTGTGCGCTCATCGCTCGTCAGCTGCTTCCACGAAGTCCAGTCCATCTTACGAAAATCATGCAGGCCATACCAGCCATCCAGCGTAGTTGCCGCTTCACTCATATTCAGTCACTCCTAAATGAAATGTCATATAAACTCACTGATTCTATCTTATCATAAAGGGAACAGGGACAGCTAATGAGGGAGGAAGGGTTCATGAAATTGTTGTACTTTTGGTACCGCTGATTTCCGTTCCAGGCGGGAGGCTTTCCGGATGGTGGTTGCTAAGCCTCCTCGGCTCCGCCTGCGGGGTCTCAGTTTCCCGCTGTCCCGGAGTCCCCCGCCTTCCACTGCAATCAGCTGAGTGAATTTATGCATTCCATCATTTTAAATAGTAAGAGAGGTTTTATATACTTTTATTTTTAAATAACTACATTGAGATTATTGTAGCGGAAGGGGGCGACTCCAGCAGGAGAAGTCGGACAGGTGAGACCCCGCAGTGCGAAGCGCGAGGAGGCTCACCGCCGACCCTGCGGAAAGCGTCCCCCTGAAGCGGAAATAATCGGTTACCTATACTCATTTTCCTTAAAATTGTCGGAAAACAAAAACTTTTCTAATGAAAACGTTGACATAAAAGCTATTGGTTGAATTCACTTACAGATGGGGTATGCTTACAAGTAGAGACCAATTTAGGAGGATGAATCATGAGCGATTTATTCACAGGATTAAAAGAGAAATTATCAGGTAAAGAACGCCGTATCGTATTTCCTGAAGGATCTGACGAACGTATTCTAAGAGCAGCAGGCCGTCTTGCAGCAGAAAATATCTTAACACCAATCCTAGTCGGTAACCCGAACACCATTGCTGAAAAAGCAGATGAAGCAAGCATGAGTTTAGATGGATGTGACATCGTTGATCCGGCATCATACCCGGAATTTGATGCACTTGTTTCTTCATTCGTTGAGCGCCGTAAAGGGAAGGCAACTGAAGAACAGGCACGTGAGATTCTTTTAGATGAAAACTACTTCGGCACAATGCTTGTCTACACAAACCGTGCAGATGGTCTGGTAAGTGGTGCAGCACATTCAACTGCAGATACAGTGCGCCCGGCGCTACAGATCATTAAAACAAAAGAAGGCGTGAAAAAGACATCAGGCGTATTCATCATGGTACGTGACGATGAAAAGTACGTATTTGCTGATTGCGCAATCAACATTTCACCGGACAGCAATGACCTTGCTGAAATTGCGCTTGAAAGTGCAAAGACTGCTGAAATGTTCGATGTGGACCCACGCGTTGCGATGCTGAGCTTCTCAACAAAAGGTTCAGCGAAATCACCTGAAACTGAAAAGGTAACGGACGCAATTAAGATTGCAAAAGAAGCGAACCCTGAGCTGACACTTGATGGTGAATTCCAGTTCGATGCAGCTTTCGTTCCTTCGGTAGCGAAAAGTAAAGCGCCGGATTCAGAGATCCAGGGTGATGCAAATGTATTTGTATTCCCAAGCCTTGAAGCTGGTAACATCGGTTACAAAATTGCACAGCGCCTTGGCGGATTCGAAGCAGTTGGCCCAATCCTACAGGGACTGAACGCACCGGTGAATGACCTTTCACGCGGATGTAACGAAGAAGATGTATACAAGCTTGCGTTAATTACTGCAGGTCAGTCACTATAAAATATAGATGAATCCCCCGTCTGAGTGATCAGGCGGGGGATTTTTGCGTGGTTTTACTGGTAAGTGTCATATAAGTCTGGTTGAACGTCGTATCATCCTTCTTGAGGTAGTGATACACCCGGATTGAGTGCTGTATGATGCCGCCTGAGAGTGGTATCAGCCCAGCCGACTGTCATCACACCCATAACTGATTGCAACAAAAAACAGCGGAGACCTGTGCTCCGCTGTTCAAAAATATTATTTCATTTCAACCAAATGAAGCTCAGGCTGTTCTTTCTTCGTCGTACAGATCGACTCCCAGTCGTGAGCGGCACCGTCACGCATGGTGACGATCCGGTCAGCAATTGCTTTAGAGTCTTCGAGGTCATGTGAGACAAAGATAGATGTAATGCCAGTACTCTTAATAATCTCTCTCAGCTCACTGCGAATTTTAATCTGCAGTCCGGCATCCAGGTTACTGAATGGCTCATCAAGTAATAGAAGAGATGGCTTAGGTGCAAGCGCACGTGCGAGCGCAATGCGCTGCTGCTGCCCGCCGCTTAATTCGTGCGGATAGCGTTTTGCATAGGTCGTCATATTAACAAGCTCAAGTACTTCCTCAGCGCGCTGCTTTCTTTCGCGGCGGCTGAGCTTTTTTAAGCCGAATTGAATGTTCTCAAGCACAGTCATATGTGGAAACAGGGCGTAATCCTGGAATACCATGCCGATTCCGCGCTTTTCAGGAAGTACGAAGCGGCGGTCATCCGTCATCACTGCACCGTCAATTGAGATTTTGCCGCAAGAAGGGACTTCAAGACCGCAAAGCAGGCGAAGGATTGTACTTTTCCCGCTGCCGCTATCACCCTGAATTGAAATGATTTCACCCTGTTCAATTTCTAAATGAAAATGGTTAATTGTGTTTGTTTTCGCTTTTCCATAACAAAAGCATAGGTCTTTGATTTCGACGAACATACTAATTCGGCTCCTTTTCTAAAACTTGATGGAAGATATAAATCGCAATACCGCTGATGACGACAATCAAAATTGAAGCAAGAGATGCCTCATGGATTTGTTCGTCACTGGCGTACTGATAAGCTTTAGTGGCTAAAGTGTCAAAGTTAAAAGGTCGTAAAATCAGGGTTAACGGGAGTTCTTTTAAAATATCGATAAAGACCAGGATAAAGCCGCTGATCAGCGGAACTTTTATCATACGCAGGTCCACTTTGAAAAACGTTTTTGTCAGGTTTTCACCAAGCATCCTGGACGCTTCAGTATATTTATTTCCGATTTTATCAAATCCGGCTTCAACTGAATTGTAGCCGATCGCAAGGAAGCGAATAATATACGCTGAAATCAGAATGAATAAACTTGTACTCAAGAAAAGTGATGCTTCCATCCCCATTGTCTCGTAAAAAGCAAACAGCCATTTATCAAGATCAATAAAGATTGTACTGATCCCGACGGCAATGACTGCTCCGGGGATTGAATATCCAAGAATGGTAATGCGTGCAGCTGATTTTGAGACAAAGCTCTGATGCATTCTTGCAAAGTTTGCAATGATGACTGCAAATACCATTACAAGTGCGGCGCCAATAAAGGATACCGTTACAGAGTTTGTAATAAACGAGATAAACTCAGCTGATGCAATCTTTTCAAAAGTTAAGATCATCCAGTCGACCATTTGAATAAATGGAATCAGGAATGCAAGCATGAAAATGAACAGGCAATAGCCAAAAGCAATCCATGCTTTTGACCCTTTTAGCTTGATAGGCGTCAGCGGTCTGGACTTAGCTGTGGTTGAACTGTATTTCTTTCGCCCGCGCAGCACTTTTTCAAGAATCAGGATAGCGAAAACGATAAACATTAGTGTTGCAGCAAGCTTGATCGCTGAGTTCAGATCATTCATGCCAAACCAGGTCTGGAAAATGGCTGTGCTGAATGTCGGAACACCGAAATACTGTACAAGACCGTAATCATTTAACACTTCAAGCAGGACTAAGCTGACACCGCCCACAATGGCGCCACGCGAGATCGGGAGCACAACTTTGAAGTAGATTTCCCAGGAATTCCTCCCAAGCAGCCGCGCGTTTTCAACAAGTGAAGCGGACTGATGCGCAAGGAAAGCGCGTGTAATCGTATATACATAAGGAAATAGAAACATTGTGAAAATAAATACTGCACCAGGCAGGTTCAGGATATTGACATATGACTGGTTAATCGAGATATCCCAGTTGTTCCTGAGCGTCGTCTGGATCACACCGGTATAATCGAGGATGCCGTTATAGGTATATCCTGCGATAAAAGGCGGGATCGCAAGCGGCAGTATAAGCGCCCACTTAAAAAATTTCTTCATCGGAAAATCATACGCAGATACAAGCCAAGCAAGACTCGTACCGACTAAAATCGTGAATAATCCGGTAAATAACATAATTAAACCTGTATTTTTTAACAGGTCAGGTAGAATAAACTCCTGGATATGTGCCCAGTTTTCTGCTTTCTCAGTAAAAAAGTTAATTAAAATTGTTAAGTTCGGCAGCAAAATCAGAATAACAATGATTAAGCTTAAGAGTGACCAGATATTCAGATAACCTGGTATTTTTCGAAACACCTTCAAGCTGGACACGTCCTTAAAATCTGCAATTCAATGTACAAACAAAAAAGCTTGCAATCGTTCCCTGATAATGATAACAGTTCTCATTTGTTTTGTATAGTTGAAAACGCTTATTTAGCAGGAATTACCGAACGAAAAGTGGCTAACTGTGTCAAGATTTAGACAAATTGCGTGTGACTGATTGAGTGCGAAAAATGAAAGGGTGGTTGAAAAAAGTGGGGAGATGATAGATAAATCACAGGAGATGACGTGAAAAAGCAGAGCATCAGTCTTCCGTCGGTGAAAAAACAAAAGGGTGGGTTGAATGACGTTAAGGGGTGATGGGTATAAGACAAAAGGTGATTGAAAAAAGCTGCATCACCTGAAATCAGGCAATACAGCTCAAAATAATCTTATTTCCAGCCAACTTCATTCATGATCTGAAGGGCACGTGCGTTATTTTCTCCAAGTTCAGTCAGGTTGATGTCCTGAGCCTTGAACTCGCCCCAGCTTTGCAGAAGCTCTGAAGCTTCAACGTTTTCGTTGGCAGGGTATTCATAGTTTGCTGCAGAGAATTCTTTCTGAGCAGCTTCAGAAGATAGGAATTCGATAAACTTCTGAGCGTTCTCTGTGTTCTTGCTGCTTGCTGTAACACCGGCACCGCTGATGTTAACGTGTGTACCTGTTGTGTCCTGGTTAGGGAATACAACTTCAAGGTTTTCAGCTACTTTTACTTCTTCTTCATCTTCAGAATTCAGCATTTGACCAAGGTAGTAAGTGTTCATAACAGCTACATCACCTTCACCAGCAGCAATTCCTTTTGCCTGGTCACGGTCTCCGCCTTCAGGGTCGCGTGCCATATTGTTTACAATGCCTTCAGCCCATTCTTTTGCAGCGTCTTCACCATTAAGTGAAATCATAGATGCAACAAGTGACTGGTTATAGATGTTTTCAGAAGAACGGATCAGCACGCGGCCTGCCATGTCTTCTTCAGTTAGTGACTCATATGTCTGGATTTCTTCAGCGTCTACATTTTCCGGGTTATACACGATGACACGTGCACGTTTTGTTAAACCATACCACTGGTTGTCAGTGTCACGAAGGTTTTCCGGGATGTTTTCATTCAGCGTATCACTTTCGATTGACTGAAGCAGTTCAAGATCTTTCGCGCGGTGCAGGCGTCCTGCGTCAGCTGTCATGAATACGTCAGCTTCAGATGCAACACCTTCACGCTCAAGACGTGCGATTAACTCATCATCTTTACCTTGAATAACGTTTACTTCAATGCCAGTTTCTTCAGTGAATTGATCGTAAAGCGCCTGGTCTGTCTCGTAGTGACGGCCAGTATAAAGATTAACTTCTCCAGCTGATTCCTCAGTTGCTTCAGAATCGTCTGTAGAACCGTTTTCTTCTGTTACTTCCTCTTCACCTGAATTTCCGCAAGCTGTTAAGATTGCAAGAATCAGGGCTAAACCAAATAGATACCATGCCTTTCTCATGATGCACACTCCTTGTATGTAAATTTAATTGAAAATGATTATCAGCACTATTCAAATTATAATGATAATCATTCTCAAGTCAATAGCTTTTTGTAAAGTAGTATAAAAGTTTTCTATTGAGTATCTGTGATATAATTTTCTCAGTTTGACATAGAGGAGAATCAGTATGGAAGATCAGGGTTTGGCGCTGTTAAAGCAGCCTTTATGGAGAGTGATTGATCAGTCAGGTTTTGGCTTTGAGTTTGAAGCGCTGCAGTCATTTGCAATGGACGATACGCTTTGTGCGTCCTCAGGGAGCGGAAAGGCACCTGCGACAGCACGCTCATGGGTGCATCACAAAACAATTGTACTCGGCACACAGGACGCCCGGACACCACATTTAGAAGAGGGGTTAAAGCTCCTTGAGAACGAAGGATGGCGCTATATCGTCCGGAATTCAGGCGGTCTGGCAGTGGTGCTTGATGAAGGCGTATTAAATATTTCACTTGTGTTTTCTGAAGCAGATAAAGGAATTGATATTAATAGCGGCTATGACGCTATGCATGCGCTTATAAAAGAAATGTTTGCTGATTTCGGTCGGGAAATTGAAGCGTACGAAATCATACATTCCTACTGTCCGGGCAGCTATGACTTAAGTATAAATGGCAGAAAATTTGCCGGTATATCTCAAAGACGCCTGCGCGGGGGAATCGCGGTACAGATCTATCTCTGTATGAACGGCAGCGGGTCTGAGCGTGCGGAACTTGTGCGTCTTTTCTATGAGCGTGCGGTTCAGGGAGAAGAGACGAAATTCAGTTATCCCGACATCCACCCGAAAGATATGGCCTCATTATCAGAACTGTTCGGCGTTGAACTCACCGTGCAGGACGGCATGCTGCGATTTCTAAATGCACTGAAGTCAGTCAGCGGCGAGCTGGTAGCCGGTTCACTGAATGGTGAAGAGCTGGACCTGTATGCGGCTTATTATGACCGGGTTGTGAAGCGGAATGAGAGTGTGTTAGGAAGGTAAAAGAGTGAGCGGAAGACCGGATGTGGTCTTCTGCTTTTTTGGAATACGGTCGCGGGTGATTTCGGATCATATTGATCAAATTTCGGGTCGGATTCGTGATTTTTCAAATCAGATTTTAACTTTTTCAAGTCACATTTTTTGAAATGTTGATTTCTCAGATCATATTCGCAAATTCCTGAATCACATTCTCAGTTTTTTAGATCAGATTCACACACTTTCAGATCACATAAATCAGGCGTCCACTCCACGCCTTATGCCCGTCGGAGCTGAACGAGCGCCTTCCGCTTTTCTCAGTGCTCCGCAACTTTTTCCAAATTCCCATTCCGGTCCATCTTAAAAGTATTCGCATGCTCCTGCTCGTTAAATAGCACAAGCTTTCTCGCGCGGTTCATGATTTGCATCAGTGTATCATAATCCTCTTTCATGGCAGACTCGCGTTCTTCTAAATAATGTATTTTCTTTTCGAGAGAGCGGTATTTTTCCTGCCAGACTTTCACTTCTGTGGATAGCCTGTCAGAAACCTGCAGTGAGCCGGTGCGATCGAGCTGCTGAAGGAACGCAATTACCGAACTTAATGACAGTTCTGATACGCGCTTTTCAGGCTGAGGGGCAGGCTGTGCAAAAGCTGGTGCAGTTTCCTCTGCTATTTCTTCATTCATTGAAACGTGTTCTTCCGGTTCAAAGCCTTCCGGAACAGAAAAGTCAGGCCGGTATAATACCTTCTTTTTACCGGAATGATCCTTACCAAGCAGTCGATTACGTTGTTTGCGCTGCTTTTTTGCAAGACTTAAAGCCTGCTCAAACTGACTGCGCACAACTGCATTCCATCTGAATCCACAGGCTGCTGAAGTCCGGTCGAGCTTATCTCCGGCTTCCTCAAATGCATTCAGCTGCGTACTTCCTTCTCTCACATGCCGCAGCACAGTGTCTGCAAGCAGCAAATCATCCTCTTCCATCCAAGCATCCTGACGGTTTTTCATCCTCGTCACTCCAATCTTTGAATCTTTCTGCTATCATTTTCTCCCTGGTGTAAAAGTTTTATACATCCCACTCTCAAAAAAAGATTCCCATAGCACAAGATTGAAACCGTACTTTCATCTCAGGTACAATGACAGGTAGTAAACAATATTGAATTTAACCATACATAAAAGCCGTTCGGTACAAAGTGGACGGCTGTTTTACTTTCAAAAAGAGGGTAAATATTTGTTAACATTTATAATAGTAATTAGCAGGAATTTAATTTTTATACTCTCTTAGCTGGTCCTTGGAGTGGAGGACGGAGACTCCCGCCCCGGAAAAGGATGGACCGCAGAGCTTTAGCTCGAGCAGGCTCACCGGCCGGGGGCAGGAAAGCGCAGTCCTCCACGAAAAGGACTAGCGGTAATGAAAGTACTTCCTAATAAAAATTTTTCCCCGTCTCAAAAACTGAGACGCCGGCATTTGAAAAAACTTGAAATTTGTCAAGACGTGAAGTAAAAAAATAACCCGTTATAATGTTAGATAACGAAAGAGATGAGGGACACACATGACGTATGCGCAGCAAAAACTGGCTGAGGAAAAAGTATTCAAAGACCCCGTCCACCGCTATATCCACGTGCGGGATCAGGTCATCTGGGATCTGGTCGGAACACGTGAATTTCAGCGTCTGAGAAGAATCCGCCAGCTTGGAACAACTTATCTGACTTTTCACGGAGCAGAACACAGCCGCTTTAACCATTCGCTTGGTGTATATGAAATTATCCGCCGAATTGTGGATGACGTATTTGCACCACGACCTGAATGGGACAACAGTGAGCGCCTGTTATGCCTGTGTGCTGCACTGCTGCATGATCTTGGGCACGGGCCATTTTCACATTCATTTGAAAAAGTGTTTGAGCTGGACCATGAAGATTTCACGCAGGAGATCATTCTTGGTGATACTCAAGTGAATCAGGTACTGACAAAAGTGTCGCCTGATTTCCCGCAGAAAGTGGCAGATGTCATTGCCAAAACGTATGAAAACAAACAGGTGATCAGCCTGATCTCAAGTCAGATAGACGCTGACAGAATGGATTATCTGCAGCGTGACGCTTACTTTACAGGGGTCAGCTACGGTCATTTTGATATGGAAAGAATTTTGCGTGTGTTAAGACCGGTGGATGATCAGGTTGTGATTAAATCGAGCGGGATGCACGCAGTGGAAGACTATATTATGAGCCGTTATCAGATGTACTGGCAGGTGTATTTCCATCCGGTTACCAGAAGCTCTGAAGTCATATTGACAAAAATTCTTCACCGTGCAAAAGAATTGAGCAGCAAAGGGTATAAATTTGCATACGAGCCACGTCACTTTAAATCAATGTTTACCGGTAACGTGACGCTAAAAGATTATCTAAACCTTGATGAGTCAGTCGTAACTTACTATTTTCAGATGTGGGAAGATGAAAAGGATCCGATTTTAAGAGACCTCTGTGACCGTTTTATGCAGCGCAGACTGTTCAAGTATGTGGAATTTGATCCTTCAAAGGAATATAAAAAATTAAACCAGCTTGAACAGCTGTTTAAAGAGGCTGAGCTTGATCCGGACTATTATCTGGTGGTTGACTCATCTTCTGATCTGCCGTATGATTTCTACCGGCCTGGAGAAGAAGAGGAAAGAGTTCCGATCCATTTATTAATGCCTGGCGGTGAAATTAAAGAACTTTCACGCCAATCTGAGATTGTAGACGCGATTTCTGGGAAAAGAAGAACAGACCATAAATTATATTATCCAAAAGATTGTCTGATGGATGATACATCTCATAAAGAAACAAAACAGAAAATCCTCGACATTCTCGGGGTAACAGAACGCTAAAAGGGGAGAAATTCAATGATGAAGGATCACGCCCGGCTCATGCAGGCATTTTCAGCAGTAGATGAAATTGTCGGTAGAAAAAAGCTGCAGAAGATCATTTTTATCGCCAAAAAACACAACTATGCATTCCATGAAAAATATCAGTTCCATTTCTTCGGACCGTATTCAGAAGAACTGACGCTGAGAGTGGAAGAGCTTTGTAATATGGGATTCCTAAAAGAATTTAACGAAAAGAAAAGCGGCTATTACCAGTACCGCTACGAAATCACAGATGAGGGAAGAAACTTTCTCGCATCGCAGGAGCTGCCGTCAGCTGAGCTTCAGCCGTTCCTGACAGACCTCAACCAGCAATCCTCAAGATTTTTAGAACTTGTCTCAACCATTCTTTACTTTGATTCTCTGGAAGAGCAGGAGTGTATTGAAAAAGTAAGAAAAGTAAAAGAAAAACAGAACTATACAGATGATGAATGTCAGGAAGCTTTGGCTTACATAGCGCATTTGAAGACATTATCTTAAATGAGAACCTCTCCCTAGTTGGAGGGGTTTTTGTTTTGTGTAAATTTTGTTCTTGGGCGGAAGGTTGTGCGACGTTTGCAGGCGGGTGTTCGCCGGGAATATGTCCGGTTCAACGGGGAATATCCTATGTTCGACGGATAAACCGGGTGGTTCGCCACTTAACACATAAACTTCGACGCTTCATGTCATTAGATCCATGTCAGTTTGGACAAAATATTTTAAAAGTGATCAAAATCATTATGACCCACTAAGGTTTATTGGAGCGTAAGGGGGCGACTCCAGCAGGAGAAATCGGACAGGTGAGACCCCGCAGTGCGAAGCGCGAGGAGGCTCACCGCCGATCCTGTAGAAAGCGTCCCCCTGAAGCGGAAATGACCCGTTATAGAAAGCGCGTCAAAATTAAATGAACGTTTTTGAATGTTTTTGAAAGAAAATGATTGATTTATGTAAGCGTTCTCTTTATAATGAAATTACAATCAACACGAAAAGGAGAATGGATATGCTGACTGAAGAGCGTTATTCCATCATTTTAGATAAGCTGAAATCCTTTGAGACAGTAAAGATCCAGGAGCTTATCGATATCACGGGTGCCTCGGAATCAACGATCAGACGTGACCTGACTGAACTTGAAAAAAAGAAATTCATTAAAAGAATCCACGGCGGGGCCAGAAGAATGGAACGGAAAATGGATGAACCCGGTATGGAAGAAAAATCAGTCAAAAACCTTCATCAAAAACAGCGGATCGCTCAGGAAGCGGCAGCGCTTGTTGAAGAAGGTGACTGTATTTTCATTGATGCAGGTTCAACCACAAATCATATGATTCCTCATTTACCTGAGGGAGACATCATTGTTGTGACAAACGGTTTGATGCATATTGAAGCCTTGATGAAAAAAGGAATCAGGACTTATCTGACGGGCGGCGCTGTGAAGCCGAAGACAAATGCGCTGATTGGAAGAGGGGCGATTGATTCGCTGAACGGCTACAGATTTGATAAAGCATTTATGGGAACGAATGGTGTCCATTATGAGTCGGGTTACACCACGCCTGATCCTGAAGAAGCACAGGTGAAAGCAGCGGCGATCAGTCTTTCGCGGGAAGCTTTTGTGCTGGCGGATTCAGAAAAAATTGGTGAAATTGCATTTGCAAGGTTTGGCGAATTAGGTGAAGCGGTGCTTATTACTGAGACGTTTGAGGAAAACGCAGCGCTCTATAGGAACCATACGAATGTAAAAGAGGTGGAAATATGATTTTAACTGTAACGCTCAATCCATCAGTGGATTATGTGGTCCGCGTTGAACAGTTCAACGAAGGACATTTAAATAGAACGGACCAGACGACATTTTATGCAGGCGGAAAAGGGATTAACGTCTCGCAGGTGCTAAAAGAGCTTGATGTTCAAAGTACGGCAACGGGCTTTACTGGCGGATTCAGCGGAAGGTTCATTGAAGAGACGTTAGCAGAAAAACAGATTAAAGCGGATTTCATTCATGTTGAAGACCATTCCCGTATCAATATCAAATTGAAGACGAATGAAGAAACGGAAATTAATGCTGCCGGACCTGTCATTTCAGCTGAAAAAGTCAGTGAACTGATTGAGCTTATCAGCCGTTATGGAAAAAGCGATACGCTTGTGCTGGCCGGGAGTATTCCTTCAAGTGTGGAGCGGGATTTATACGGAAAGCTTGCAGCAGCGGCTTATCAAAATGAGATGCATGTCGTTATTGATTCTGAAAAATCACTGCTTGAGCCGGCACTCGGGACACCGCTAACGCTGATTAAACCGAATCATAAGGAGCTCGGCGGCTATGTAGGCCGGGATATTCAGACTGTTGAAGAAGCGGTCATTTATGGAAGGCAGTTTTATCAGGATCACCATATTGACTATCTGATGGTCTCAATGGCTGAGCATGGAGCGGTTTTATTTGCAGGTGAGGACACATACGTCGCCACGCCACCTAAAGGTGAGCTGATCAATAGCGTAGGCGCCGGTGACTCGTCTGTTGCAGGATTCCTTGCAGGTCTTGAAAAGGGTTATTCATTAGAAGAAACATTTGCGCTCAGTATGGCATGCGGCGCAGCAACCGCATTTTCAGAAGGACTTGCTGTTAAAGAACAAATTGATCACTACTTGCCAATGGTACAAATAAGGGGGTTAGTATAATGAAGATTACAGATTTACTCACAAAAAGCACAATTAACCTTGAACTAAAGTCAACAGATAAGCAGGGCACCATTGATGAAATGGTCAGCCTGTTAGACCGCGCAGGGAAGCTTGCGGATCCAAAAGCATACCGCGAAGCGATTCAGGCACGTGAAGACCAAACAACAACCGGTATTGGAGAAGGCGTAGCGATTCCTCACGCAAAGACGAAGGCGGTAAAAGAGCCTGCGATTGCATTTGGACGTTCAGTTGAAGGACTTGATTATGAGTCGCTTGATGGACAGCCGGCGCACCTTGTATTCATGATTGCAGCAACGGAAGGCGCAAACGATACACATCTAAAGGCGCTTAGCCGTTTATCGGTATTACTTTTAAAAGACGAAGTGAAACAGGGGCTGCTTGATGCAAAAACGCCTGATGAAGTGATTGCGCTGATCTCAAGCTTTGAAGAAGAGGAAGCGGAAGAAGAGCAGTCAACGGGCGAAGTGCAAGGACAAATTTTAGCAGTAACGGGTTGTCCAACCGGCATCGCGCACACATATATGGCAGCTGATGCACTGAAAAATAAAGCAAAAGAAATGAATGTGCCGATTAAAGTTGAGACGAACGGTTCAGACGGCGCGAAAAATGTGCTCACTGCGGAAGAAATTGAAAACGCTGTAGCGATTATCGTAGCAGCTGATACAAAGGTTGAAATGGAACGTTTTAAAGGGAAGCGTGTCATTGAAGTCCCTGTAACAGACGGAATCCGTAAAACTGAAACCTTGATCAACCGCGCGATTAAGCAGGATGCACCTGTTTACCAGGGCAGCGGCGGATCAGGTGAAAAGAAGGAAGAAGGTCAGGCAAAAGGACGTTCAGGCGTGTATAAACACCTGATGAACGGAGTATCAAATATGCTTCCGTTTATCGTAGGTGGGGGAATCCTGATCGCACTATCTTTCATGTTTGAAGACCAGCTTACAGGTGAGCGTTCAGCGCTTGGTGATATTTTAAGCTATATCGGTGGCGACAACGCATTTGCACTGATTATTCCGGTACTCGCAGCATTTATCGCGATGAGTATTGCAGATCGTCCGGGCTTTGCGCCGGGTATGGTCGGCGGTTTGATGGCAGCTTCAAGTAACGCAGGTTTCCTTGGCGGGATTATCGCCGGTTTCCTTGCAGGTTACTTAGTCCTTGGATTAAAGCGCGTATTTGCTAATCTGCCACAAGTATTTAACGGGTTAAAACCGGTTCTGATTTATCCGCTGTTTGGTATTTTGATTACAGGTTTGATTATGTACTGGGCGGTTCAGCCGCTGAGCGCGATTAACCAGGGCGTTATTAACTGGTTAGGTGGTCTTGGAACAGGTAACCTTGCACTTCTTGGCTTACTGCTTGGAGGTATGATGGCTGTTGATATGGGTGGTCCAATTAACAAAGCAGCTTATGCGTTCGCGCTTGCAGTTGCAGCAGACGGTCAGTTCGGACCACAGGCAGCTGTGATGGCTGGTGGTATGGTGCCGCCGCTTGGACTGGCACTGGCAACAACACTTTTCCGTAAAAAGTTCAATGAGCAGGAGCGTAAAACAGGGGTTTCAGCATACTTCCTTGGTGCATTCTTCATCACAGAGGGTGCGATCCCATTCGCAGCAGCTGATCCGCTGCGCGTCATTCCTTCAGCAGTCGCCGGATCAGCAGTCGCAGGTGGTCTGACATTATGGTTTGACCTTGCACTACGCGCACCACACGGCGGAATCTTCGTATTCCCAACACTTGAAGGTTCAGCGATTAATATCCTGTTGTATCTGATTGCGATTGTGGCTGGAACGGTTGTCACTGCGCTAACAGTTGGGTTCTTGAAGAAGCCGGTTGTGGGGTAAGTGGTGTGTGGTTCATAGATCAGGACGTTATGTTCTTAGAAAAACCAGTCTGGTTCGCAGAATAATATCTGATGTTCATGGAATGAACCGGGTGGTTCGGAGAAATTCTGGCCTGGTTCTTAGAATAGTGAAATTAGACCTATGCGCAATAGCGCCAAAAAACTTCCTCCAGGCGAAGCCTGAGGAAGTTTTTTGTCTCACTAATTTTATTGTCCAGCTCCAGCGACTAAGCCCTCAAGTCATAAGTCAACCTGAGAAAACGGGGAAAACCACCCGTTTCTCTCAGGTCGCCTTATGCTTGTCGGGTTTGAACAAGGCGCTTCCACTTTTCTTATTGATCGCTTACTCTTGTGCCGCCAACACCATAATCCGTCTTCTTCATTTCCTCAATAATAATCGACACCTTATCGGGCGTTGCACCAGTCGTCTCAACCACTGCATCTGTCACCTTTTTAACAAGCGCTCTCTTTTGGTCATCACTGCGACCCTCAATCATTTTTACTGTCACAATCGGCATCTCAAAGATCTCCCCTCAAAGTGTATTCATCGTTTTCAACTGACCTCATATGATACAATTAAATACGATAACGCACATTTATTGTATATGATTTTTTATACTTTTACATAAAGTAAAGATTGACTTGTTGATTTTGGTTGGGAACACTTTCGAAATACCTGCACAGCTGTGATTGGAGCTTAAGGCGGCGACTCCTGTGGCAGGAAGGGACAGGTGAGACGATCATGGCTCACCGCCCGGCCACGGAAAGCGTCCGCCTGAAGCGGAAATCAACAGCCAATATTAACAGAGCAACACGTAAAGGAGCGAACATACATGTCAGACAAAAAGAAAAACATCGGCTTCAACATCATTAAAAACGACCCGACAGACGGTCACGGTGGCTTTGGCGTCGGCTCACTCAGTCTGGATAACGTATCACCAGTCATCGTAGACGTTGCAGAACAGGAAGCAGAAGTTGATATCGGTGCCATGCACGCAAGATCCAAAGTGGAAAAGCGCATCAAATTTACAACAAACCGTGAAGACTCTGAAGGCGGGAAGGATTATTGGCTCGTCTGGGTCACAATTGACCGGAAACCTGAAGGGCCTTACTACGCCGGCGTGACTGCATGTGAAATGGTTGTAAACGTTGAAAAGCGCAGAGGCTATAAGGTGCTTGCGGATCATGTCAACCTGATGGATAAATCAATGAAGCGTAAAATCATTGTCGACCATATGGATGATACGTCTAAAAAAGTGCTGGCAGACTTCCTGAAAGCACACAATGAAGCATTTTGGAATGCCTCTGAGCCGGAGCTTCACGAAGCGCTGCTGTCAACAGAAAAATGACATTCGTGAACAAATTGTGACGGATTGTAGAAAACTGTCACCGATTATTGCTAGAGGGAAAAAAAGAGAGTAAAATTACTTAACAGTTGCATTGAATATGTAGCTAGGACACGAAAAGACCCGAGGCCGCACACCTCGGGTCTTTTTGCGCGCAAAAATGTCACTCCATAAACCATTTCTCAAACCAGTTTTCTTCCTCAGTATGACCGTTCACCGGTTCGCCCGGCGGCGGAGCGGTATTCCCGTCGCAATCTTCAAGCGGTGCAGTTGCTTCGACGAAATAAGCGGTCCTTTTACTGCAGGACTCTCCGGCAAGCAGACCTGTATGAGGATCCATTTGAACAGCTGTAACACCAGGCGGCGGAACGAAAAATTCTTCGGGACGTTCTGCATGGGCCCGCTCCATAAAGCGAAGCCAGATCCATTTTGCTGCCTGCTTATCCTCAGTCAGGGTAAGCGTTCTGGAATCGTCATAGCCTGTCCACACACCGGCTGTCAGTGCCGAAGAAAAGCCAATCATCCACTGGTCGGTGTCAGTTGTACCCGACTTCGCTGCATATTCACGCGTTTTTTCATCTAAAAGCGTAATCCCCGTCACAGTCGAATAATCATTCAGCGCAGGATCAAACGTCCCTGTCAGCATATGCGTCATCACGAACGCCTGCTGCTCATCCATGATCCGCTTTGCCTTTTTTTTCGTTTCATAAATGACTTCTCCATCAGGCGCCTCAATTTTTCTGATCAGCACCGGATTCACTTTTTTGCCCCCATTTGCAAAGGCGGAATACGCATTAAACAACTCCAGCGGAACCGCTTCAGACGTTCCAAGTGCAGCTGAAGGCACCTCGTCAACCGGCGTACTTAAGCCGAATTCCTTTGCCTGACTCTTTAATACGTTACTCCCAAGAAACTCGTGCGCCTTGACCGCGTAAATGTTATCCGAAATCGCAATCGCCTGAGCAAGCGTAATCGCGTCATTCGCATACTTTTGGTTAAAGTTTTGAGGGGCATATTCACTTCGTCCTTCATCATAGACAAAAGTGGTGGGCTCACTCCGCATCGTTGTAGCAGGGGTAAACCCTTTTTCAAGCGCCGCCGTATATAAAATCGGCTTCATGGTGGAACCCGGCTGCCTGAACGCCTGTGTCACCCGATTAAATGGACTTTTCTCAAAATCCCGTCCGCCGGTCATTGCTTTTACTTCACCACTCTCGGGATCAATAGCAGCAAACGCCACTTCAAGTTCAGTTGCAGGCATATTCTCTTTTACAACCTCGTCTGCAATCATCTGCAGCTCGGTATCAAGTGTCGTATAAATCTTCAACCCACCGTATTTCAGATAGTACGGCTCAAGCTCAATCGACTCAAGCTCCTTCCACACGGCTTCCTGAAAATAGGGAGCTGACCCGAGAAATTCTGAAGGAGGGGAAGCAGTCACCTGTATTTTTTCCTGAGCGGCTTCTTCAGCCTGTGCTTCCGTAATATCTCCATTTTCAAGCATCTCAGCAAGCACAAGCTCCTGCCGCTCCTTTGCCTGTTCAAAATAATCGACCGGCGAATAGCCGGAAGGGGATTTTGGAATACCTGCAAGCATCGCAGCCTGTGCAAGTGTCAAATCATCTGAAGAAACCCCGAAATAATACTGACTTGCTGCTTCAATGCCGTAACGTCCATGCCCGTAATAAATCGTATTCAGATAGCCTTCAAGAATATCTTCCTTCTCATAATTCCATTCCAGTCGGATCGTATATAAAGCTTCGTTTATTTTCCTCGCCCATGTCTTATCATGCGTTAAATACAGGTTGCGCGCATACTGCTGTGAAATCGTACTCGCACCCTGCACCTTCGCCATTGCCTTTATATCAGCAACAACAGCACCGGCAATTCTTTTAAAATCAAAGCCTTTATGATCATAAAATTTCCGGTCCTCAACCGCAATCACGGCATCAACCGCAAATGGGGAAATATCATCAAGTGATTTCCAGTACCTTTTCTCACCAGACGACCGTTCCCCGATCAGCTGATCTTCGCCGTCAAACAGTAGTGTAGACTGCGTAACGGCAATAGAAGGGGGCCCGGTCGTTTTAGCGTAAAAGTACAGCATAGTGACTGAAGCACCCCATAAAAATACGAACGTAATCATACTGAGCAGAGCAAGCTGCAAAATCCTGATGCGCTTCCTCCGTCTCCTCCGCGAAACACGTCCCAACGGCTCCGCCTCCTGTTTTTAAATCTAGTATGTGCAGAGTTGTTAGGATTTAATCTACTTATTTGAAATCTGGATCCTGTTTCTTTCCCGAGATGTAGCAATCTTTGCTAAAGTTGTAGCGATACACCCGGAAAGTTGCACCAATCCAGTCCCAGGTTGTAGCATTCCACACTCAACTTGTAGCAATACACCCGGCAACCCGTCGCAATCCAGCAAAATCCACTCGCTAAATGCCCCCTGCCACACCCTCTTCATGCCCTTCACAAACCCAAAGCCAGTGACCCAACTGCATCAACCCCAAAAACCGCCTCAAAAAATTCATACAACCATCCCAAACAATCCAAAAAACATCTTGAATTCTCCCCAAAAAAGTCTATACTTTTCCTCATGTGTGTTTTCTTTTCAACCAACGTGGAAAACACACAAAGTAGCGAATTAAACATTGTTTTTAAACCACATACTGGTTGTGAGTATAAAGTTTTTAAAGGTACATCTATTCTTAATCCATTTCAGATTTTGGTTGGAGTGGAAGGCGGAGACTCCCGCCCCAGGAAGGGACAGGTGAGACCCCGCAGAGCGAAGCTCGAGGAGGCTCACCGCCCGGGGGCAGGAAAGCGCAGTCTTCCACGGAAACCAAAAGCGGTTATGAAGAACAATTTCATTTAAAAAGGAGAAATGCAAAATGGGCGGATTCTGGTTTACAGAAAAACAAACCGAAAACTTCGGTATCACAATGAAAATCAAACAAACACTACACTCGGAAAAAACAGACTTCCAACAACTCGACATGGCTGAAACAGAAGAATGGGGCAACATGCTATTCCTTGACGGCATGGTTATGACATCTCAAAAAGACGAATTCGTATACCACGAAATGGTTGCACACGTTCCACTTTTCACACACCCAAACCCTGAAAACGTACTCGTTGTAGGCGGCGGAGACGGCGGTGTGATCCGTGAAGTACTTAAGCACCCTTCAGTAAAGAAAGCAACACTTGTTGAAATCGACGGCAAGGTAATCGAATACTCAAAGAAATACCTTCCTGAAATCGCAGGAGACCTTGAAGACGAGCGCGTGGAAGTCATCGTTGGAGACGGCTTCATGCACATTGCTGAAAGCGAAAATGAATTTGACGTGATCATGGTTGATTCTACAGAGCCTGTAGGACCGGCTGTTAACCTATTTACAAAAGGCTTCTATTCAGGTATTTCAAAAGCGTTGAAGGAAGACGGCATTTTCGTTGCCCAGTCAGATAACCCATGGTTCAAGTCTGACCTGATCAAGCAGGTCATGAGCGACGTGAAAGAAATCTTCCCGATCACACGTCTGTACACAGCAAATATCCCAACGTACCCAAGTGGTCTGTGGGCATTCACGCTTGGATCTAAAAAGCATGATCCATTAAAAGTTGCAGAAGAAAGATTCCATGAAATTGATACGAAGTATTACACAAAAGAGCTTCACAACGCAGCATTCGTACTGCCAAAATTCGTGAAAGACTTAACTGAATAGGAGGCATCCACATTGAAATTTGATGAGCAATATTCAGGGAATGTTTTTATCAAAAGTCACCCGAACTATGATGAAAGCCAGGCAGTGATTTATGGCATGCCAATGGACTGGACAGTCAGCTACCGTCCGGGATCGCGCTTTGGTCCAGCCCGTATCCGAGAGGTATCAATCGGTCTTGAAGAATACAGTCCGTACCTCGACCGCGAGCTTGACGAAGTAAAATATTTTGATGCAGGCGATATCCCGCTGCCATTCGGCAATCCTTATAAAAGCATCGACTTAATCGAAGAATATATCGACTCCCTTTTAAAAGACGGAAAGTTTCCGTTAGGCATGGGTGGGGAGCACCTTGTCTCATGGCCTGTGATGAAGGCTGTTGCGAAAAAGTATGATGATCTTGCTATCATTCATTTTGACGCGCACACAGACCTCCGCACAGATTACGAAGGCGAAGAGCTTTCCCACTCAACACCGATCCGTAAAATTGCTGAACACATTGGTCCGAAAAATGTCTACTCATTCGGCATTCGTTCAGGCATGAAGGAAGAGTTCGACTGGGCAAAAGAAAACGGTATGCACATTTCAAAATTTGAAGTGCTTGAGCCGCTAAAAGAAATCCTGCCAACACTAGCAGGCCGCAACGTATACGTGACGATTGATATCGATGTACTCGACCCGGCACACGCACCAGGTACCGGCACAGTTGACGCAGGCGGCATCACATCACGTGAATTGCTGGCATCAATACACGCAATCGCAGGATCAGAAGTAAACGTGGTAGGTGCAGACCTGGTCGAAGTCGCACCAGTCTACGACCACTCAGAACAAACAGCCAACACAGCGAGTAAAATGCTTCGTGAAATGCTGTTAGGGTTTGTGAAATAACGAATTTAGAGAGGGTGGGACAAATGTGTCTCATCCTCTTAGTCGTTTCGCTGCGCTTCAGGGGGACGCTTTCCGTGGCCGGGCGGTGAGCCAGCAGGCTTCGCCGTGCTTTGTCTCACCTGTCCCTTCCTGCCACAGGAGTCGCCCCCTTACGCTTCGCTGCACTAAGATTTTAATATAGATATTGTTTAACTAAGTAAATTCATTTTCAGAGAGCTTTTATTCTGTTTTTAAATAGCGGGGAAATAGTGAAACTTATTATCATGTCATTCAATTAGGCTCATATAACAGTCGCTGGACGTTTTACAGCACTCAACCCAGGTATATCACTACGTCACCAGTGCGAATACGACGTTCGCCAGCGATCATACAGCACTCGAGCTTCCACACCATCCACATTAGAAATACTATATTCGAGCAAATTTCAATGAAGTAAGCAGTAGATCAATGCACACTCAGCTGACCCTTTCCGCTGGGGACGGAGACTCCCGCCCCAGCAAGGGACAGGTGAGACCCCGGAAGCGAAGCTGAGGAGGCTCACCGCCCGGGGGCAGGAAAGCGCAGTCCCCCGCGGAAAGGGTCAGCGTTATTAAAGTAAACCGAATTTTTCTCCTCAACCCCCACAACTTCCATTGCATTTTACACCCACCCTCTTTTATAATAGAAAGGTTATTAATTGAGCGAAACGGAGTGAGCAAGATGGAAAACGCAACACCCGTATCCATTCATCTGACAACAGTGATCACGCAGCCCGATGGCTCAAAGGAAAAACTATCCCTGAAGTCTGAAGGGGAATGGATTCAAAAAAACAACATTGACTATTTAAAATATGAAGAAGAGCAAAACGGCGGCACAGTCCGGACCATTGTGAAAATGGAAGAAGACAGTGCAGTGATCCTGCGCAGCGGAGCGGTTAAAATGCGGCTTGCTTTCAGGCGCGGTGATAAAATGATGAGCTCTTACGAAAGTGAGCATGGCACACTTTCTCTCTTAACAAATACAAAAGCATACACACACCATACGCCTGGCAAAAAAGACGGACGTTTCCAAATTACGTACGGTCTTGAAATGCAGGGCTCGAGTGTTGGCACTTATAAAATGACAATTGATTACAAGGAGGCTGTGCAATGACCATTGCATTGGATGTACAGGAAAAACTGAAGCAGGAAATTAAAGATGCAGTATTAAAAGCGGAGCTCGCGACTGAAGAGCAGCTGCCTGAAGTAATTTTAGAGACACCTAAAGACAAAGCAAATGGTGACTTCTCAACAAATATGGCGATGCAGCTTGCACGCGTGGCAAAAAAAGCGCCGCGTCAGATTGCGCAGGATATCGTTGACAACTTTGATCAGACAAAAGCTTCTATTAAAGAGCTTGATATCGCGGGTCCTGGATTCATCAACTTTTACATGGATAACTCGTACCTGACTGATCTGATCCCGTCAATCCTGACAGCTGGAGAGGCTTACGGTGAGACTGATACAGGCGCCGGTGAAAAAGTGCAGATTGAGTTTGTATCAGCAAACCCGACAGGAGACCTTCACCTTGGCCATGCGCGCGGTGCATCAGTTGGTGATTCACTGTCTAACGTTCTTGCAAAAGCAGGCTACGATGTGACACGTGAATACTATATTAACGATGCCGGCAACCAGATCCACAACCTTGCATTGTCTGTTGAAGCACGCTACTTCCAGGCGCTTGGTCAGGATAAGGAAATGCCTGAAGACGGATACCACGGTGCGGATATTATTGGCATTGCCAACACGCTTGCTGAAGAATTCGGCGATAAGTATGTGAATGCATCTGAAGAAGAACGCTACGAGTTTTTCCGTGAATATGGATTAAAATACGAGCTGAAAAAGCTTCAGGATGACCTGGAAGCATTCCGTGTACCATTTGACGTATGGTTCTCTGAAACATCACTTTATAAGAGCGGGAAAATTGATGACGCACTAAAAGTGTTAAGAGACAACGGTCACATTTACGAAGAAGAAGGAGCAACCTGGTTCCGTTCAACCGAGCTTGGTGATGATAAAGATCGCGTTCTGATTAAAAACGACGGCTCTTATACGTATCTGACACCTGACCTGGCTTATCACCGTGATAAGTTCGAGCGCGGATTCGATAAAGTGATCAACATCTGGGGTGCCGATCACCACGGTTATATCCCGCGTATGAAAGCGGCTGTAGAGGCGCTTGGCTATAACCGTGAAAACCTTGAAGTTGAAGTCATTCAAATGGTTCAGCTTTATAAAGACGGCGAGAAAATGAAGATGAGTAAACGTACTGGTAAAGCTGTGACAATGCGTGAACTTGTTGATGAGGTTGGACTTGATGCAGTACGTTATTTCTTCGCCATGCGTTCAGGCGATTCACATATGGACTTTGACCTGGACCTTGCTGTATCTCAATCCAATGAAAATCCTGTGTACTATGCACAGTACGCACACGCGCGTATCTGCAGCATTCTGCGTTCAGCAGAGGAGCAGGGCTTCAGCTTTGCGGATCAGGCTGATGTATCACTGATCGGCACAGAAAAAGAAATTGACCTGCTGAAAAAGCTTGGTGAATTCCCGCAGGTAGTCGGCACCGCTGCACAAATGCGTACGCCGCACCGCGTAGCAACCTATATCAACGAGCTTGCATCAGCATTCCACAGCTTCTACAATGCGAACAAAGTACTCGATCCAGAAGCACCTGAGCTCACAAAAGCACGTCTGAACCTTATCCAGGCAGTACGCCAGACAATCAGCAACGCACTGAAGCTGATCGGTGTAGCGGCACCTGAGCAGATGTAAACGAGTGAAGTATGGGTCAGACCCAGACTTCGCTGCAAAAAACTGTCTCTTCATGAGGCAGTTTTTTTGTGTGAAGGATTTTCTCACGTTTACCCCGAATAAAAATATTTGGAGGCGAGAAAATGAATATATTAAACAACTATTTGACAAGAGATCAGAAAATCGCAATTAATCTATACATATCACGTGATGCAAGGAAAGTAGATCAGGCTTTTCATGCTTTTAGACAGGGAGAAGGCAGTCCGGAAAGTGTCATTCATGCGCTGGAAGCTTACCAGAACCGGGATGGCGGTTTTGGACATGCCATTGAACCCGATCGAAGAATGGTTGACTCAAGCGTCATTGACACAACCGTTGCGCTCCAATATGTGATGCAGCTGCCGATCAGCGCCAGGCATACAATGATTACAAAAGCCATGAACTACCTTGAAAAGCAGTACAACGGTGAGAAAAAACTGTTTCCGATTGTACCGGCAATTGTGAATCATGTTCCACGGGCGCCATGGTGGACCGTTAATGAAGTTGGGGAAACCGGATTTGAAAAGACGCCCGGCAACCCTTCAGCAGAAATACTCGGCTACTTTCAGAGGTGCCAGCCGGGTTCAATGTTCACAGCAAAGCTTGAAACAAATGTGATCAACCGGCTGCGTGAAATTACTGAATGGGATATGCACGAAATCCAATGCTTTTACCGACTAGCAGAACTCACGCCAAAAGTTGAGCTAAAAGAAGAAATTATGCATAAAATCAAGACGCATGTTCAGTTCACTAAAAATCCAACAGAATGGAGCGGTTACGGCCTGCAGCCACTTCAAATCATCACAAATACTCAATCACCTCTATATAAAGAATTTGAAGATCTGGTTGAAGAAAACGCCAGGTGGTATGCTGAGCAACTGAAACAGGAAGGCTACTGGAATCCTTCATGGGAGTGGGGACAGTATCCGGTCGAGTGGGAGCAATCCAAAAAAGAATGGCAGAGTTATTTGACTGTAAATGCATGTCATCCGCCGCAGTATTTAGTTGGGGGATGAATAAAGCGGCACATTGGGGGCGGAATTGTGGTTTGTTTTTAGAATGATTCTAAAAGTGGCGCACTGAACTCCGTCCCCACTGAGTCAAAAAAGCCAGACTCTATTTAAAGAGTCCAGCTTTTTAACTAAATGTTTTTAGCAATTTCAATGACTTTTTCAGGTGGTGTGCGGTAAGTATAATCAGCATTCACTTCAGCAAACAGAATCTTACCTGTGGAATCAATCACAAAAGTTGCCGGTTTAGGCAGTTCCCAGTCGTCATTTCCATTATGACCTGCTACATCAAGACCTGAACTTTTGTAAATCTCAATTAGATAATCAGGCATGTTAAAGACCAGGTTAAATTGATCTGCCACTTTATTGCCCGCATCGCTTAATACAGTAAATTCAAGATTGTTCTTCTCTTTTGTATTCAATGAAGCATCAGGTATTTCCGGACTGATGGCAACGAGTGATGCCCCTGCAGCTTCGATGTCTGAAAGCTTATTTTGATATGCCTTCAATTCAAGATTGCAATATGGACACCAGCCCCCGCGATAAAACGTAAGAATCACAGGCCCCTGAGATAATAAAGTTTTAATAGAAACCTGCTTTCCGGTAGCATCAGGCAAAGTGAAATCAGGGATCTGATCTCCTGCTTTCAAACCTTGAGCAACACCTGATTCCTCAAGTTCTTTCGTAGCCTGAGCCATTAATCGCTGCTTTTCTTCAGGTGCTTTTTTCTTGAATTGATCTTTATAGATTTTAATTTCTTCTAATAAAACAGACATGCTATTCCCTCCTTCAATGATTCACAAAAAACATATCAGATCAGCCGGATTTTATCACGGATGTTGCTCATGGAATAATTTTACGTGACAACATGATTAATTTTTGATAATATAATCACCGTCCCGGTTAATTCCGAGTATGTTGATAAGAATAATAAAATTTGAATGGAGTGGACCCCGAAATGGGACGCGAATTTGTAGAAATTTTTGATGAATGGGCAGACAGCTATGATGCATCAGTCAGCGGACAGGATGAAGAATACGCAGCGGTTTTCGAACACTATGACACCATTCTTGAAGAAGTAGCCGCTAAAGCCACTGGACATACAATTGAATTTGGTCCAGGGACAGGCAACCTGACTGAAAAACTTTTAGTAAAAGGTCTTAATGTTACAGCCTTTGAACCAAACAACGCCATGCGCTTACGCACGCTGGAGCGTTTTCCTGCTTTAAATATCTCGGATGGAGACTTTCTGGACTTTGAATTAACCGAGCAGCCGGAGACGTTTGTCAGCACATATGCATTTCATCATTTAACAGATGAAGAGAAAGCAAAAGCAGCAAAAATTTATGCATCCAAACTGAATGCAGGCGGACAAATTGTATTTGCTGATACCATATTTGAAACAACAGAAGCTAAACTTGCTCAATGGGAAAAAGTTGAGCAACAGCGCTACCACAATCTGCTGGAAGACCTGAAAAGAGAATACTATACAACCATCCCGGTGATGAATGGACTGCTGGACGAAGCAGGCTTTGCCACCTCATTTAAAAGACTGAACGAATATGTCTGGCTGATTCATGCAGTGAAGAAGTAGTGGGGTTATAAATGATTGGGGCGGCACATCCGGATCGGAGTTGTGTGGTTCACTTTTAGAATGATTCTAAAAGTGTCATAGTTAACCCCGACCTCACTGAGACGCCTAAATCATGTAAACATCAATGGGAATCCCTGTACATCCCATCACCGGACCAGTTATCATAAACACAACTACACTTTCAAAGGAGAGATTTCACATGACGAAAAAAATGAATGTAGAAAGCTTTAATCTTGACCACACGAAAGTAAAAGCACCTTACGTACGACTTGTTGGCGTAACGAAGGGGCAGAACGGCGACGAAATTCACAAGTATGATCTGCGCTTTAAGCAGCCAAATAAAGAGCATATGCCAATGGACGGCCTCCATTCAGTTGAGCACTTAATGGCTGAGAATATCCGTAATCACCTCGATAATGTGGTTGATATCGGTCCAATGGGCTGCCAGACAGGTTTCTATCTTGCGGTGCTTAACCATGACAATTATGATGAAATTCTGAATGCGATCGAAGCAACGCTGAATGACGTGTTAAAAGCTGACGAAGTACCGGCGTGCAACGAAGTTCAGTGCGGATGGGCAGCGAACCACAGCCTTGAAGGTGCCAAGGAAATTGCTGCTGATATGCTTGCGAAACGCGATGAGTGGAAAGACGTTTTTGGTGAGGAAGCATAAATGAACGTGGCAAAAAGTGTGCACGAATTGATCGGCAATACGCCGGTCGTAGAAATCTCCGGCATTCCGGTTCCTAACGAATGCCGGATTTTTGCGAAACTGGAGTATTTTAATCCGGGCGGCAGTGTGAAAGACCGCCTCGGAATGGAGCTCATTGCAGATGCACTGAAGCGCGGTGAGCTGAAAGAAGGCGGTACGATTATTGAACCGACTGCCGGAAATACAGGCATCGGTGTTGCGCTTGCGGCTGTTGGACGCGGCTTTAAGGTGATTTTTGTAACACCTGAAAAATTCAGCGTGGAAAAGCAGACGCTTATGCGTGCTCTAGGTGCAGAGGTTGTGAATACGCCGACTGCTGAAGGAATGAAGGGTGCGATTGCAAAAGCGGAAGCGCTTGTGCGTGAGACGCCTGATTCATTTTCCCCGGCGCAGTTCGGTAACCCCGCCAACCCGGAGACCTATTATAAAACGATGGGTCCTGAATTGTGGCGCGACCTCGACGGAAAGATTGATATTTTCGTAGCAGGCGCAGGAACCGGTGGTACATTTATGGGAAATGCCCGTTACTTAAAGGATCAGAATCCTGCGATCAAAACGGTCATCGTGGAACCTGAGGGTTCGACGATTAATGGCGGCGAATCCGGTCCGCATAAAACAGAAGGAATCGGTATGGAATTCCTCCCTGAATATATGGACCGCGAACTTTTTAATGCGATTCATACAATAGATGACAAGGACGCTTTTTACTGGGTAAAAGAACTGGCTTTAAAAGAAGGTCTGCTTGTCGGCAGCTCATCCGGTGCAGCGTTTCATGCGGCACTGAAAGAAGCGGAATCAGCTGAAAAAGGTAGTCATATTGTAACGGTTTTTGCAGACAGCAGTGAACGCTATCTGAGTCAGAATATATATGAAGGTGGTTAAACACATATGAAGCAGAAAACGAAATTGATACATGGCGGGATTGTTGGAGACGAAGCAACAGGTGCGGTTTCCACGCCAATTTATCAGGTAAGCACATATAAGCAGGATGGCGTAGGCGGTCTGCGTCAGGGATACGAATATTCGCGTACAGGCAACCCGACGCGTCATGCGCTTGAAGAATTAATCAAGGATCTTGAAAATGGTCATGCAGGATTTGCTTTTGGGTCCGGAATGGCAGCAATTAGCTCAGTTATGATGATGTTTGACACAGGTTCTCACGTCGTTTTAACTGATGATGTTTACGGCGGAACGTACCGAGTGATGACGAAGGTACTGAACCGTCTCGGGATTGACTCTACATTTGTGGATACTAGCAACCCTGACAATGTGAAAAATGCGATTCAGGAAAATACGAAAGCGGTATTTATTGAAACACCAACGAATCCCCTTTTAAAAGTAACGGATATTGCAGCAGTATCTGCTGTTGCAAAAGAGCACGGACTGCTGACAATTGTGGATAATACATTTACAACACCATACTGGCAGACGCCGATCGATCATGGTGCAGATATCGTCGTACACAGTGCGACCAAATATCTTGGCGGACACAGTGATGTGGTAGCAGGACTTGTGGTCGTGAACTCAGCTAAGCTTGCTGAAGAAGTACACTTTGTACAGAACTCTGTAGGCGCAATCCTTGGACCACAGGATTCATGGCTGTTAATGCGCGGGATCAGAACACTTGGCCTGCGTATGGAAGAGCATGAAGTGAATGCAAAAGAAATCGTTTCTTTCCTTGAGCGTCATGAAGGAGTTACAACAATTCACTATCCTGGCATTAAATCACACCCCGGCCACGAGACAGCAGCGAAGCAGTCACGCGGCTTCGGCGGAATGATCTCATTTGACGTTAGCAGCGGTGAAAAAGCAGCACGCGTACTTGAAAAAGTGAAATACTTTACGCTTGCCGAAAGCCTTGGCGCAGTTGAAAGTCTGATCTCAGTACCGGCGCGCATGACGCATGCATCAATTCCTGCAGAACGCCGCGCAGAGCTTGGTATTACAGACGGACTTGTGAGAATTTCGGTTGGGATTGAAGATATTGAAGATTTACTTGCAGACCTGGAACAGGCGCTGGAAGATTAATAGTGATGAGCCGCTCCTTTGTTGGGGCGGTTTTGTTTATGGTACAAGGTGTTGCACGGACTGCGACAACTTCTGAGCTGATTGCTACAACTCAGGCAGGGATTGCTACAAGTTGGAGCAGAATAGCTGCAACTTCCCGGGTGTATCGCTACAACCTCAGAGGTAAATGCAGCAACTCTGCAAAAAACCACGACATCTTAATCAATAAATAAATCAAACGAAGATTTATCTCGAATTCGAGATGTTTTCCCTTGCATTCTTTTACAAACAGGCATACAATAAAGACGGGAAATATCTCAGTTTCGAGATAAAAGGAGTGTTCGCTATGAAAGTAACAGGAATTCATCACGTATCAGCCATCACATCGGCTGCTGAGAAAAACCATAAATTTTTTACACAAGTGTTAGGCATGCGCCTGGTTAAAAAGACTGTCAATCAGGACAGCACGTCTTCCTATCACTTATTTTACGCAGATGCAGTAGGCAGTCCGGGAACGGATATAACCTACTTTGATATCCCGATGGCAGGACGTACGTATCCAGGCGTTTCAAGTATTTCAAATACGGCATTCCGCGTGCCGACGACTGAATCGCTTCATTACTGGAAAAAGCGTTTTGAGGAACTAAATGTCCGTCATGATGACATTGAAAAACGTGCGGGCCGTGACACACTTTATTTTGAGGATGAAGAAGGGTCGCGCCTGATGCTTGTAGCGGATAATGGTGAGGAAGGTGTTGCACCAGGTGTGCCATGGACTGGCGCTGATGTGCCTGAGGAGCATGCAATTGTTGGGCTCGGACCGGTGACACTGACTGTACGCCGCGCAGAAAAAACAATCGCAGTACTTGAGCAAGTGCTTGGTTTTGAAAAAGTGGGTGAGTATCCGAATCGTGCTGGCGCTGAGTTGCCTGCGATTCAGGTGATGTCTGTCGCTGAAGGGGGAACAGGTGCTGAAGTGCATATTGAAGAACGCCCTGACCTGCCGCCTGAACGTCCTGGCCGGGGAAGCGTGCACCACGTGGCCTTCCGAATTCCGACTTTCGAGGACTATGAAAAATGGGATGACCGCATCCGCAGCTTTGGTCTGATGACATCAGGCGAAGTGGACCGCTATTATTTCCGCTCCATTTACTTCCGTGAATCAAACGGGATTCTGTTTGAACTTGCAACAGATGAGCCGGGCTTTGCAACGGATGAGGATATGGAGCACCTCGGTGAAGAGCTTGCGCTGCCGCCATTCCTTGAGCCTAAGCGCGCGCAAATCGAAGCGAGCTTGAGACCACTTGAAATCAAAAACTGATTTGCCTGCCGTCCGGCTAGCGCCGGGCGGCTTTTAAGTGGTTTTAGGACTAGGTCATTTTTCACTTTTCTAAGAAGTGGCTTTAACTTTCTACGAAGCACCAGTGTTACTCTATGAACCCTGTCTACTTTTCTACGAAGAAGATGCCCTATTCTACGAACAAGACTGACTTTTCTAAGAACACACCCAACCCCACCCAAAAATCTCTTGCACAAAATCCAAAACTAAGTGCTATAATAGCATTGGAAAAACATTTCAATATGAACGGATAGAGGTGCTGATCGTCAATGATCAGTTAAAAGGGAAGCTGGTGTAATTCCAGCGCGGTCCCGCCACTGTAAATGACATATGTCTGCCGCATCCACTGTAGCTTCAGCTATGGGAAGGAGGCAAACGCTGATCGTCATAAGCCAGGAGACCTGCCTTGATTCCAAGCACCTGACACGCCTACGAGGATATGGGCGGGTGTTGCAGTCTCTCCGTTTTTTACATACGGCTATACCCTGCAACCCTGCATCTCCCGCGTGAGATGTTTTTTTATTGTCAAAAATCATAAGACGGAGGAACACAAAATGAAAAAATGGTTACCAGTTTTACTCGCAGCAGGCGTACTTTCAGCCTGCTCAGATAGCGCAGAAGAAACAACAGAAGCACCAGCAGACGATCAGGAACAGGAAGAAGCAGAAGAGCCTGCTGAGTCAGAATCATCATTCCCGGTCACTGTAACAGATGCAAATGGTGACGAGATTACAATCGAAGAGCAGCCAGATGCGATCGTTTCGATGCTGCCAAGTAATACAGAGATTGCATACGCACTTGGACTTGATGAAGAAATTGTCGGTGTATCTGACTTTGACAATTACCCTGAAGAAGCAATGGAAGTTGAAAAAATCGGCGGCATGGAATTTAACGTAGAAAAGATTATTGCCCTTCAGCCTGATGTTGTGCTTGCACATGCCTCTAATCCGGGTGGTGCAGATGGTCTTCAGCAGATTGAAGATGCAGGGATTTCAGTTGTTGTGATTGAAAATGCGATGACTTTTGATGAAGTGTATGACACGATCGACATGATTGGTCAGGTCACTGGTACAACAGAAGAAGCAGAGCAGATAATTGCCGATATGCAGGCAGGCTTTGATGAAATTGCTGAAAAGGTTTCAGCGATATCAGAAGAGGACCAGAAATCAGTGCTGGTTGATGTCGCTGGACCACCTGAGATGTATGTGGCAGGAAACAATACATTTATTCAGGAAATGCTTGATCTGATCAATGCTGAAAACGTGATGGCAGATCAGGAAGGCTTTGTACCTTTAACAGAAGAGGAAGTTGTATCACGTAACCCTGATGTTGCACTGCTCACATTTGGTTATTATGTTGAAAATGCTGTAGATCAGTGGATGAGTTATGAAGGGTTTAGTCAGGTTACTGCTGTAACAGAAGAAGCTGTATTTGAAGTTCCATCAGATGAAGTTACACGTTCAGGTCCAAGACTCGTAGAAGGAACGCAGGCGCTTGCGGAAGCGATCTATCCTGATGTTTTCGCGGAATAAGGTCTGGGCGGGATACGCTGTTTCCATCCTGCTTTTACTGACTGCATTCACACTCGGGGTCACAGTCGGCTCTGTACGGGTGCCGTTTATGGAAATGCTCAGCATTTTTGCAGGGGCTTTCAGTAACAGAGAAGCACTGGACCCGATGTTCAGCTCAATCGTGCTTGATATCAGGTTTCCACGTGTTGTGCTTGCGGCACTTGTCGGGGCATCCCTTGCAATTGCGGGGGCTTCTTTTCAAGGACTTCTAAAAAATCCGCTCGCTGACCCGTATACGCTTGGCGTTTCATCCGGTGCGTCAGTTGGAGCGGTTGCAACGATTTTTCTTGGATTGACGATACCCGGACTTGGAAGCTTCACGTTACCTGTCATTAGTATTTTAGCTGCATTACTAACATTAATCATTGTGCTTGGCTTTGCAAGAATGGTCGAGAAATCAATGAAAATGGAAACAATTATTTTAACAGGCATTATATTCAGTTCATTTCTCGGCTCAATATTATCACTGATGATTGCATTAACAGGAGATGAGCTCAGACAGATCATCAACTGGCTGCTCGGCAGTGTATCAATGAGAGGCTGGGAGTATATCCGCCTGATTGCGCCGTTCTTTTTGATTGGGGCCTTTCTGTTAATCTGGAATGCGCGCGAGCTGAATGCCATGGCATTTGGAGAAGAGCGGGCTCAGCATTTAGGTGTAAATGTTCAGCGGAGAAAGTTCGTTGTATTAGCTTCAGGGTCGCTGCTGACAGGTGCAGCAGTGGCAGTGTCGGGAACGATTGGCTTTGTAGGGCTCGTCGTCCCTCACATGGTCAGAATGCTGACAGGCTCAGACCACCGCCACGTACTGCCGCTCTCGATTCTAAATGGTGCAAGCCTGCTCATTTTGTGTGACCTTGTCGCAAGAACGATTGTCGCACCGACTGAGCTGCCAATCGGTGTCATTACCGCTTTAATCGGAGCGCCTGTATTTGGACTGATACTTATACAAAAACGTAAGGAAAGGAGAGGATAGCGATGCTGAAAGCTACAAACATTAGCGGCGGTTATGGAGAAAAGGATGTTGTGAAAAACGTCTCATTTGAGCTTCAGAAGCAGGAGATTCTCGGTATTCTTGGACCGAATGGCAGCGGTAAAACAACGCTGATGAAAATGATCAGCGGACTTTTACCGTGCCGCACAGGGGATGTTTCTTTTAAGGATCAGCCGCTAAAAGGTTATTCAGCCAAGCAGCTTGCCCGTGAAATTGCCGTACTGCCGCAGCTGCACAGTCATGCTTTTGACTATACAGTCCGCGAAACGGTGTCGATGGGACGCTATCCTCACCAAAAAGGCATGTTTGCACCGTGGACGGCCAATGATGAAAAAGCGGTCGTAGAAGCGATGGAGCAGACCGGTGTGCTTGAATTTGAAAGCAAGTCGATTCAAGATCTGTCAGGCGGAGAGCGTCAGCGCGTGTTTTTAGCACAGGCACTGGCGCAGGAGCCAAAGCTGCTTTTACTGGATGAGCCGACAAACCATCTGGATCTGTCTTACCAAAAGCAGTTGCTTGATCTGTTGAAGGAATGGACGGAAACGCATGAACTGACGGTGATTTCGATTTTTCATGATTTAAATATTGCTTCATTATACTGTGACCGCCTGCTGCTGTTACACAACGGTGAGACCGTGCAGCTCGCTGAACCGGGGCATGTGATGAATAAAGAAACGGTGGAACGGGTGTACAAGGCGCGCGTACATGCGCAGTCGCACCCTGAGCTGCCAAAGCCGCAGGTCACATTGCTGCCGAATCATGGTCAACACGCACTGTCTCAGATTACAAAAGATCATTTCACGGTTACGCCTGACCATATTCACGTCGGGGCGCCGCAGTCGCTGAAGACACTATCGTCTGCAGTAATTGGAGCGGGACTTGGCTGGTATCATCATTTTGTAAACAGGCACGTACCGATGGATTATGAATGTGACGACAGCTATGAGGATATGAAGATGTACGCCGCGAAAAACGGCTGGAATGCAGCGGACACAGTCGGCATGATGACTGCTGTAAAGGTAGAAGATGTCGTGATACGTGAATACGAAGAAAACGGTTTATCCGTTGTCATAGCTGTCACTGCAGGTGTCGGTAACGCGGTTGATGTCTCACTTTCCCATGAACGCGATCGCCAGGCGACAATCGGTACGATCAACAGCTGGATCTTTATTAACGGCAAGCTGTCTGATGAAGCATTTATTCAGGCGATGATGACTGCCACTGAAGCGAAAGTAAAAGCGCTCCAAAACGCTGATGTAAAGGATCCACTTACAGGTACGCTTGCAACAGGCACGTCCACTGACAGCGCCATGGTAGCAGCAACGCAACATGGATCATTCGTTCAGTATGCAGGCTCAATCACACGGCTTGGGAAGCTGATCGGTAAAGGAATTGTCGAGTGCACGACAGAAGCCATACAGATTTACCGTAAAAGAAAGGGAATATTATGATCATACATGCAGCGGCAATGACGATTGCGCTCTGCCTTGATCGTCTTATTGGAGATCCGCCCGCCTGGCCGCACCCTGTCAGGTGGATCGGATCTTTCATTATATGGCTTGAGCGCAGGTTGAATAAAGGAAGGTCACGTAAGCTGAAAGGTGTCGTTGGTGTATTTTTAGTCGTAGCAATAACAATATTGATCACAGCTTCAGTCGTTTACGGAAGCTATCAGATTCACTGGATCGCAGGCTTCATGCTTGAAACGATCCTGATCACATCAGCACTTGCATCTAAAAGTCTGGCTGACGCAGCAAAAGAAGTTTCTACCCCCCTTCAAAAAGGAGACATGGAAGAAGCAAGAACAAAGCTTTCCTGGATCGTCGGGCGGGATACAGAACACCTTGATGAATCCGCCATTGCACGCGGAACGATTGAAACACTCGCTGAAAATACAAGCGACGGGGTGACAGCACCAATGTTCTTTGCCCTTCTTTTCGGCGCGCCTGGCATCTGGGGTTATAAAGCGATCAACACCGGCGATTCGATTGTCGGTTATCAAAATGAGCGTTATCAGGCATATGGATGGGCAAGTGCGAAGCTTGATGACGCAGCTAACTGGATTCCGGCAAGAATCACAGCGCTTCTCATGCTGCTCACTGTAAAGCCAGTCCAGGGTAAAAGGTCCGCGCTTTTAAAAAATCTATCCGCACAGGCACGCAAGCACCCGAGTCCAAACAGCGGCTGGGGCGAGGCAGCGGTTGCACTGCTCTTACATATTAAACTTGGCGGAACCAATACATATCAGGGCGTAATCTCAAACAGGCCGGTCATTGGTCTGTCAGATGATCCGCTCACCGTACAACATATTGACCAAACCATCACCATCATGCACAGAACGGCCTGGCTGTTTCTGTCATGCTGCTGGATCGGAGGCATGCTCTATGACTTTACCTTCACATGGCGCTAATCCGCTTAAATTATATGAAGCGTTAGGTATGAGAACACCTGACGAAGTGATCGATTTCAGTGAAAATAGTATCCCTATCGGACCGCCTGCGCGATTAAAAGAGCAGTGGAATCATTGGTTTAATGCAATCTCATCCTATCCTGATCCTGAAGGGAAGTACCTGAAAAAGCTGATTGCATGTAAGCATCATGCCAGTGAAGGACAGGTGCTCCTTGGAAATGGAGCATCAGAGCTGATGATGACTGCGCTCAGGAAGTTTCAGGGGAAAACAGTCGGTGTGATTCATCCTGCATTCAGTGAATACGAGCGGGTTCTCGAGGCGAACGGTGCAATAACTCATCACATTTACACGGCTGAAACAACGAACTTTCAGCCGGATGACGCTGACATTCATGCATTTTTATCAGTGTCTGATCGCGCATTGTTTATCTGTAATCCGAATAATCCTACAGGCATCAGGCTTGAGCGGGAAACACTTTTAGCCTGGCTCGAAATAGCTGAGAAATCGGGGAGTATACTTTTACTGGATGAAGCCTTTATTGATATGGCAGGAGAAGAATATTCACTTGCAGATCACACTGGCAGCGCTTCGCTCATCATTTTCAGATCAATGACGAAGGTGTACAGTATTGCAGGACTGAGGCTTGGATATGTACTGGCGGATGAAGACACAGTAAAAGAGATCAGTCAGTACCTGCCTCACTGGAATGTGAATCAGCTTGCGCTTTTAGCGGGCGAGGCTGTCTTACAGGATCCGCAATACACAGAGGAAGTCCGCGCTTTTATCAGAAAAGAAAGCATGCATTTCACAGCTGCTCTTCGCAATCTCGGGTTTAAAGTATCCGGCTCTGCAGCCAATTATGTGTGTATTCAGCCGCCAGATCCACAGCAGACAGAAGCACTCTGGAGGTTTCTACTCAGGGAGGGGCTTGTGCTGCGTCACACGTACAATTACAAAGGCCTTGACGGCGAATGGCTGAGAGCAGGACTGAAGCTGCCTGAGCAAAACCGGCAGCTGATTGAGGCGGTGACGTTATGGGCACAGTAACCATTGTCATCGGCGGCGCCAGGAGCGGCAAAACCGGATGGGCTGAACAAGAGGCGCTGGACAGGCAGCGTGAAACCGGTGGCAGTCTGATCTATCTTGCTTCCGGCGTTTCCTTCGATCATGAAATGGAGGAGCGGATTAAAAGGCATCAAAAGGATCGTGCAAATGAAAACTGGCAGACAGTTGAACAGCCGATTGACCTGCCGGAAGCGATTAAAAAAATTCCGGAGCGCGCGATCGTCGTCTGGGACTGCGTGACGACATGGCTGACCAATGAGCTGATGAGAGGATCAGTAAAAGCGCAGATTCTGCATGATCTCACCTGTTTTATCAGGTCAGTGAAAATGCAGGCAGACCTTTATATCGTCACAAATGAAGTGCTGAGTGAACCGGTCTTTATAGATGGATTTACTGCTGTCTATCAGCGCCTGATCGGTGAGATCCACCAGCTGCTCGTAAAAGAGAGCAACCGCGCTGTTGAAATGGAAGTGGGTCATGCGCAGATCCGGAAAGGTGGGATGCTGCAATGAACACCCGTCAATATGATAAGCTTGCAGGAAATAAGGTATCATCATGGTAAAAGGATTCCTGCTTGCGATTCAGTTTTTCACCGTCCTACCGATTCGCCGTGAAATAGAGATGAACAACCGGTCTGTCAGCTGGATGATTGGGCTTTTGCCACTGGTTGGTGCAATCATTGGCAGTATTACGCTCAGCATCATTTTTGCTGCAGACGCTTTTTCTGTGAGCCCGCTCATCACTGCGTTTCTAATCTGGCTGACGGTTATTGTGCTGACAGGCGGTCTGCATCTGGACGGCTGGGCGGATGTGAGTGATGCTTACTTTTCTTATAAAGATACTAACAAGAAACATGATATTTTAAAGGATCCAAGAGTCGGTGCGTTTGGTGTACTGTCACTCATTGTTCTGCTGGCGTCAAAGTTTATTCTCCTGCTGGATCTTTCCATGCAGGGAGCGGCGGGCTGGACCTGGCTCATCTGGGTTCCGGTGCTGTCCCGCCTGATGATCGCTTTTTTACTTGTAAAAGCGCCACTTGCCAGGCAGGACGGCATGGCGTACTACTTAAAACGTTATCTGACTGAACGCGTTCTTTTAAAAGCAGGTACAGTCAGTCTGGTTGCAGTGATCCCGCTGGTTATTTCACCGGAGTTATGGCCGTTACTCATCTTACTTTTAGCAGGAACCATTGTCTTTACAATCATCAGCGTGATCTTTTTTAAAAAAGCATTTGGCGGCATCTCGGGAGATTCGCTCGGTGCTTCAGTTGAAGGAGGAGAATTATGGAGTCTGATACTCGTGTGGTGTTATCTCTCTATCGTCATGGGGTAACGAAGGAAAATCAGGATAAAGTCTATATCGGATGGTCAGACGTATCGATCTCACAGGATGGAATCGACCGTCTGCATGAAACGAAGCAGCACCGGCCGGACGCAGAACGCGTTGTGATCAGTGATTTGAAAAGGTGTGTGGAATCAGCGGACATTCTGTTTCCGGATCAGCCGAAAATTCAGCATCGCGGCCTGCGTGAAATTAATTTTGGAGAATGGGAAGGCCGGAAAGCCGACGAGCTGCAAAAACGTGAAGACTTTGCAGAATGGCTGAATAATCCGGAAGTGATGCAGCCTGAAAACGGCGAGTCCTTTAAAGATTTTTCAGCGCGTGTCATGGAAGCATGGAAAACGATCCGCGAGTGGTGTGTACATGATGAGGTAAGGGATATCGCCATCGTCGCGCACGGCGGTTCAATCAGAAAACTTTTAACAGAGCTTGCGCCAGAAGAAAAAGATTTCTGGGACTGGAAGCCGCTTCACGGTGAAGGGCTGACACTTGTCTGGAAAGACGCGGAGTCGTTCGGGAGGGGAGACCGTTGCACTTTGTTATCGGCGGTGCCTACAACGGCAAACGAAAATGGGTAGAATCACAGCTCGATCAGGCTCGGTATCAGGAGATCAATGAGCCTGGGACAGAGCTGGATGACGGTTTGAACAACATTTTGTTTACAGACCTTGAACACTGGATTTTCAAACAGTTTGGAAACGACAGTGATGAAGTCGTACAAATATGGAAGCAGGAAGTAGACCGTTTAATCGAATGGGAAAACGGGCATCCTGACAGGCGCGTCGTTATCATTGGAACAGATCAGTCAAAAGGAATCGTGCCAATCGAAAAAGAACAGCGCTTCACGCGTGACATTCTCGGCTGGTGTCATCAATATTCCGCATTAAAAGCAGAACGCGTGACGAGAGTCTGGTATGGTATTGCAGAAGAGCTGAAAAAAAGGAGGATTTAAAATGAAAATTTACACGAAAACAGGGGATAAAGGACAAACGAGTTTAATCGGGGGACGTGTCTTTAAAGATGACGTCCGCGTGGAAGCGTACGGTACAATTGATGAAGCGAACAGCTTTGTTGGAAAGGCTGTTACAGAGCTTGATGCTGAAAAGTTTGCTGATATTTTAGCAGATCTTGAAGCGATCCAGCACGAACTGTTTGATGCAGGCGGCGATCTTGCGAATGTATCTAGCCGCCGTGAGTGGAAGCTTGATACAAAAGCAGTCGAGCAGCTTGAAAAGAGAATTGATGAACTGATGGAAGAAGCACCGGAGCTTGAGCGCTTTATCCTGCCTGGTGGATCACCTGCAGCAGCGACGCTTCATATCGCAAGAACGGTCACACGCCGCGCAGAGCGCCAGACTGTAGCACTTGCCAAACTTGATGCAGAGCTTCCAGGTACGCCGCAGCAATACCTGAACCGTCTATCAGATTATCTGTTTGCCTGCGCTCGTGTTGTCAATGCGCGCCAGAATATTTCAGACGTTGAATATATCCGAAGCGCAAAAGTGTTCCATACGAATAAAAAATCTAAAGATGAATAAATCAGCTTTTGGCCGTAACGCCATGGAGTGGCGGGTGGGCGACCGTGTACTTGTCATGACGTCAGATAACAGCGGAGCGATTGGTGAAAAACCGCTGGATGAGGTCAATGTGCCTTATGAAATAGTTGCCTATTACGCATTCCGCACAGCTGTGATGGACTGTTTTTCAGCAGGAGCAGTACCGGTTTCAGTAGTGTTGCATAATTTTTGCGAAGAAGCTGCATGGGGAAAGCTTCATGCAGGTGTTCTAAAGGGTCTCGCTGAAGTTAGTGTTGATGCTGCTGTGACTGGCAGCACTGAATCAAATATGGTGCTGCAGCAGTCTGCTGTTGCAGTGACTGTGCTTGGTGAGAGAGTGCGGGATTTCAAAGACGTGAGCGGTCCGGTTGAATGGACGCTTGCTGGAAAGCCGCTTGTTGGGATGGAAGTGGTGGAACAGGCTTCGGAGGTTGCGCCTTTAAGCCTCGTCCGCTCCTATCTTGATGACCCGTCTGTTACAGTGATCTGGCCGGTCGGGTCAAAAGGTGTGGCAGTGGAATGGGCAAGGATGAGTGAGCAGCTTTGTATTGAAGCCTCTATGCCTGATTTTGGTGTTGATAAGAATAAATCAGCGGGTCCGGCAACTTGCTGGATCGTTGGAAGGTCTGCAGTCGAGTGATGCTGCAGGCTTTTTTAATTGTGATAACGGGCTGAGTTGTACCGATACACGCGGAGAGTTGTAGCAATCCTCGCCAAAGTTGCAGCAATCCGGTCGTGAACATGCCGCCATCACCTCAATTCCGGTAGCGAAGTCTGGGTCAGACCCAGACTTCGCTACTCCGACTAAAGCAAATGCCCCACACACCACGCAGCCGTCTCCTTAATCGGCTGTACTTTTAAATCTCCCTGCTTCAGTTTCACCGCATTGGTCAGGTCCTTCTCAATACTCTCGGATAAAGAAAGGATTATTTCCTGATCTTCTGTAATCACATTTAACTCTTCATTAATTAACAGACTCCGCCGATCAAAATTCATTGTGCCAATGTCACAGAGCCTGCCATCAATCAAAATCGCTTTCGCATGATAAAAGCCGTTTTGGAATTGATAGACATCTGCTCCTTTTTCGAGAAGACGGCGGAGGTAGCGATAGGAAGCAGGCTGAACGAGTGGATGGTCAGGTGTTCCTGGAACTAAAACGGTTAGTTTTACACCACTTTCGATGGCATTAAACAGGCAAGACTCAACCTTCTGAGTCGGAATAAAATAAGGAGAACCGATAAAAATAGAATCCCTCGCTTTTTTCAGCAGGTTGCAGATGAACGCTTCCTGATCAACTGCCTCAGAGGATACCAACTGATACGCGCCGTTTCCCGCTGTTTCAGATTCAATGAACTCCTGCCGCCAATCACGCTCAAATTCAATTTGGCAATCCTGAGTGATCTCACCAGTTAAACGTAAATGATAATCCCGCCACGGAGTCAGCACAGGATCCAGATGTAAATATTCCAGCCCGATATTAAATCCACCAACATGTGCAATTTTTTTATCAATCACTGCAAGCTTTTTATGGTTTCTTTTCTGCATGAAAAACCAGCTACCTTTAAACGTAAATGGACGGCTGAATTGAATGATGACACCTTCATGCGGAGTCTGCTTCAGCGACTTTTTAAAGGTACGGCTGCCAATTGCATCCAGCATCAGACGTACACGGACACCTTCACGCGCTTTTTTGACAAGCAGTTTCATCAGACGCTGTCCGGCATCATCCGGCTGTAAAATGAAAAACATCATATCAATTGTACAGACAGCATTCAGACAGTCATCTTCCAGCTGTTTCATCCATTTAACTCCGTCATCAAAAAAATCAGCATGTGCATTTTTCTTAGAATACGCGGAAAGATGCTTATTTTTATTTTTTCTTAATCCTGCCACCCAGTCCAGTCTGAGCCAGATAACAAGCAGTGCGATCCAGACAAATATTTTCATCATCCGACTCCTTTCTCGAAAATAGTATGTCCAAATAACAGCAGAACCTGTAAAATGAAAGAGAAAAGTTCTGAAAATCCATTGACTGAATGCTCATTCATTATATAATGAGTATAAGAAAGAGTCAGACAACTTTGGGAGGAGTGCAGCGAACATGAGCATTGGGGATATTTTGCTGATTGTTAACTGGATTGCGTTCATTCTTGTAACCGCTTACGCAGTCTATTTATTTGGCTATCTGGTTAAATCGCGCTATGACTTTATCAAACTCGGTAAAAAAGAAGAGTTTGATAACAACGTCAAAGAACGCATGAAAAAGATCATGGTTCAGGTATTTGGCCAGAAAAAATTATTGAAGGATAAGAAGAGCGGAATGATTCACGTCATGTTCTTCTACGGATTCCTGCTTGTGCAGGCAGGCGCAATTGACTTTATTTATAAAGGACTTGTACCTGGTGAACATCTGCCGCTTGGCATTTTCTACCCTGGATTTACATTCTTCCAGGAACTTGTCACATTAATGATTCTAGTAGCAGTCGCCTGGGCTTTCTACCGCCGATACATGGAAAAGCTTGTCCGTCTGAAAAGGGGTTTTAAATCAGGACTTGTACTGATTTTTATCGGCGGACTAATGGTATCTGTATTACTTGGAAATGGTGCAGGGATTGTTTTCTTCGACCATGAACCGACTTGGACAGAGCCTGTCGCATCAGTTATCGCACTTGCAACCGGCTGGATGGGTGCTACAGCGAACGCAGTGATTTTCTATTTTGCATGGTGGGTACATTTATTATTCCTGTTAGGCTTCTTAGTATACGTGCCGCAGTCAAAGCACGCGCACTTAATTGCAGGACCGATCAACGTGTACTTCAACCGTCTTGATAATCCTGGTAAGCTTCGCAGCATTAATTTTGAAGATGAGTCACAGGAAACGTTCGGTGTTGGGAAAGTGGAAGACTTCACGCAGCTTCAGATGATTGACCTCTACGCGTGTGTGGAATGCGGACGCTGTACGAATATGTGTCCTGCAACAGGTACAGGTAAAATGCTGTCGCCGATGGATCTGATCACAAAAATCCGAGACCACCTGACATTTACAGGAGCGGCTGTAACGTCACAGTCTCCGTGGGTACCGGCACCTGCATTTGCTCAGACAAAAGGCAACCAAATCGCAGCAGCTGCAGCAAACGGCGGTACTGAAGCGGCGATTGATATGTACCACCCAAGCCTGATCGGTGACGTCATCACTGAAGAGGAAATATGGGCTTGTACAACGTGCCGTAACTGTGAGGATCAGTGTCCTGTCATGAACGAACACGTTGATAAAATCATCGATCTGCGCCGTTACCTTGTACTGACTGAAGGTAAGATGGAGCCGGATGCACAGCGCGCAATGCAAAATATTGAGCGTCAGGGTAATCCGTGGGGTCTGAACCGTAAAGAAAAAGAAAACTGGAGAGAAGCACGTGAAGATGTTGTGGTACCGACAGTCAAAGAAATGAAAAAGGCAGACGAAGAATTCGAATACCTTTTCTGGGTTGGATCAATGGGTTCATTTGACAACCGAAGCCAGAAAATCGCCCTGTCATTTGCAAAAATGCTGAATGAAGCAGGCGTGAAATTCGCGATTCTCGGAAACAAAGAGAAAAACTCAGGTGATACACCGCGCCGCCTTGGAAATGAATTTTTATTCCAGGAGCTTGCGAATGCCAACATTGCTGAGTTTGAAAAAAATGAAGTGAAAAAGATCGTAACGATCGACCCTCACGCATACAATGTTTTTAAAAATGAGTATCCTGAATTCGGCTTAAAAGCTGAAGTCTACCACCACACTGAAGTACTTGCGGAACTGGTGGAGCGCGGCAAGCTGAAGCCGGTACACGCAGTCAACGAGAAGATCACCTTCCACGACTCATGCTACCTCGGCCGCTACAACGAAGTATACGATCCGCCACGTGAAATCCTGAAATCAATCCCGGGCGTTCAACTGGTGGAAATGGAACGTAACCGCGAAAAAGGTATGTGCTGTGGCGCCGGCGGAGGACTGATGTGGATGGAAGAAGACAAAGGCCACCGCGTCAACGTGGCCCGTACAGAACAGGCACTCGTTGTTGAACCATCCATGATCAGCTCCGGCTGCCCATACTGCCTGACAATGCTGTCAGACGGTACGAAGGCGAAGGAAGTTGAAGAAGAAGTTGGTACGATGGATGTCGCTGAGCTGCTTGAACTGAGTGTGATTGGGAAACCGCAGACAGCGGATATTGCCTAATAAAGAAAAGTGGAAGCGTCTTGACCAGACCCGACAAGCATAAGGCGAGCTGAGAGAAACGGGTGAACTTTCCCGTTTTCTCAGGTTGACTTATGACTCGAGGATCTAGGCGCTAAAGCTGGACAATAAAGAAAAGCGGAAGGCGCTCGTTCAGCTCTGACAGGCATAAGACGCGTAGCGGAAAACGGGGGCATTTTCCCGTTTACCGATGCGTGGCTTATGACCCGAAGAGCTAGCGCCTGAAGCTGGACAGAGTGAAAAAGCGGAGATGCTTTATTCGCACCCACATACACTAATAAAACCAAACGACCTGGCTGCTTCTGATGACGGCCAGGTCGTTTTTTTTGGGAGAGATGTCGGGGCAGTAGCGGGCATAAGCCTTTTGATACTAAGTGGCGAACCTTCGTGTTTATAAGCCGAACACTACACCACGAGCGTCGAACACAGCTTCATGAACGTCGAACGTCACAGCTCAAACGCCGAACATGAACCACTTTCCGTCGAACCCGCATCCAGTGTCAAAACCAGATCCGAAATCTCTCTTCCTATTTAAAATCCTACTTGTATCAACGGTTGAAATCGCTTACAATAGAAGGGGTAGCATCATTTAAATGCCGTTAAATCGGCTTTTTTAAAGAGGATTTACTGAGCGAGCGTTCAGTCAACACGCGCCCGCCCAGCCAGAAAACAGTCAGAATGTTCAGGTCAAGGATGCATTTTTGTAAGCGGATTCAAATTTACTTTTAGACTGACTGTATTATTCGATGCAGTCACAGCTGATCGTAGCGGAGGGCGGGCGACTCCTGCGGCATAGAAGCGACAGGTGAGACCCCGGAAACGCGCAGCGTTGAGGAGGCTCACCGGGCGGCCGCGAAAAGCGCCCGCCCGGAGCAGAGATCAGCGGCTATCAAAGTTAAACAAAGGGGAGAATCACAATGCCAAAAACAGTAATTATTGACGGAGCAAGAACACCTTTCGGAAAAATGGGCGGATCACTCGCATCATTTACAGCTTCAGACCTTGGAGCAGAAGCAATTAAAGAAGCACTAAAGCGTGCAAATGTTGCACCGGAAACAATAGATGAAGTCATCCTCGGCACAGTCCTGCAGGGCGGACAGGGACAAATCCCATCACGCCAGGCAGCACAAAAAGCAGGCATTCCATGGGAAGTCAAAACAGAAACAATTAACAAAGTATGTGCATCAGGCATGCGTTCAGTCACACTTGGCGACCAGTTGATCAGACTTGGAGACGAGTCATTGATCGTTGCAGGCGGCATGGAGTCAATGACAAACGCACCTTACTTTATGGATAAAGCAAGATCAGGCTTCCGTATGGGAGACCAGATGGTAAAAGACATGATGGTTCACGATGGACTGACTTGTACATTTAACAACGTTCACATGGGTACTTACGGAAACTCAACAGCTGAAGAATTCAGCTTGACACGTGAAGAGCAGGATGTATGGGCAGCTAGAAGCCACAAGCTTGCAGGTGACGCAATCGATAATGGCGTATTTGCTGAAGAAATCGTGCCACTTCAGGTTCCTCAGCGTAAAGGTGATCCAATCACAGTTGAAAATGATGAGTCAGTCAGAAGAGGAACGACACCTGAAACACTTGCAGGTCTTCGTCCGGCATTCGGAAAAGACGGCACAATCACAGCAGGTAACGCACCTGGCATCAACGACGGTGCATGCGCAATGGTATTAATGAGCGACGAGCGCGCTGAAAAAGAAGGCAAGACACCGCTCGCTACGATTCTTGGACACGCAGAAGTAGCAGTTGAAGCGAAAAACTTCCCGCAAACACCAGGACTTGTCATCAACGCATTGCTTGAAAAAACAGGCCACAAACTTGAAGACATCGACCTGTTTGAAATCAACGAAGCATTCTCAGCAGTTGCACTGGCAAGTAATAAAATTGCAAACCTTGACCCTGAAAAAGTAAACGTCAACGGAGGCGCAGTCGCACTTGGTCACCCAATCGGCGCAAGCGGCGCACGTGTCATCCTTACACTTGCATACGAACTAAAACGCCGCGGCGGTGGACTCGGCATCGCAGCCATCTGCTCAGGCGGAGGCCAGGGCGACGCAGTACTGATTCAAGTTTGATCTTGAATTTTGTACGAAGAGGTTACTGATTTTTAGAATCAAAATGTTTTGCAGGATGCTATTAATTTATAAATAGAAGTATTAGCAGACCGGAGCGTAAGGCGGCGACTCCACCGGGATGTGACGGACAGCTGAGACCCCGCAGACGCGAAGCGTTGAGGAGGCTCAGCGCCGTCCCCGGGGAAAGCGTCCGCCTGAAGCGCAGGTCTGCGGCTTATGAATAGCAAAAGAATTGTACATTGCAACATCCCCTGTTGGTCTGCGCGGAGGACGGGTGACTCCTGCGGCAGAAAGGGACAGGTGAGACGATCATGGCGCAGCCTGATGGCTCACCGCCCGGCCGCGGAAAGCTTCCCGTCCAGAGCGCAGGCCAACAGGGCATATCAGAGTACAAAGGAGAATCCCAATGAACATCAAAACAGTCATGGTTATCGGCGCCGGACAAATGGGCGGTGGCATCGCACAGGTTTGTGCCCAGTCAGGCTACAACGTCATCCTCAACGACCTGAAAGACGAATTCCTCACACGCGGACTCGGCGTTATCGAAAACAACCTGAGCCGCGCAGTCAGCAAAGAAAGAATGACAGAAGAAGATAAAAACGCCACACTCGGCCGCATTACACGTTCAACTGATCTGAACGATGCGAAAAACGCTGACCTCATTATTGAAGCAGCAGTAGAAAATATCAGCATTAAAACAAAGATTTTCGAAACATTAGATCAGGCAGCGCCAGCGCATGCTATTTTAGCTTCAAACACATCTTCACTGCCAATTACAGAAATCGCAGCAGCAACAAATCGTCCTGAACAGGTGATCGGCATGCACTTTATGAACCCGGTACCAGTGATGAAGCTCGTTGAAATCATCCGTGGACTGGCAACAACTGACGAAGTGTATCAGGCAATTGAAGATATGACGAAAACGCTCAGCAAAGCACCGGTTGAAGTGGAAGACTTTCCGGGATTTGTTTCAAACCGCATTTTGATGCCAATGATCAATGAAGCGATCTACACGCTTTATGAAGGAGTTGCGAGCAAGGAAGCCATTGATGATGTCATGAAAATGGGTATGAACCATCCAATGGGACCGCTGCAGCTGGCTGACTTTATCGGACTTGATACGTGCCTTTATATTATGGAAATTCTTCACGAAGGATTTGGCGACAGCAAGTACCGTCCATGTCCGCTGCTTCGCAAATATGTAAAAGCGGGATGGCTCGGTAAAAAGACCGGCCGCGGTTTCTACAGCTACGAATAAACATCAGGGAGGATCAGAAAGATGGACCTGCGATTTACAGAAGAACAAATCATGATGCAAAAAATGGTGAGAGACTTTGCGCGCGAAGAAATCGAGCCATTTATCGAAAGAATGGAAGCGGGAGAGTTTCCGCGTGAGATTTTAAATAAAATGTCTGAGTTGGGTCTGATGGGGATTACGGTACCTGAAGAGTACGGTGGTGCAGGAATGGATTTTACGTCTTACATCATCGCGATCAATGAACTGGCAAAAGTAAGTCCGGTGGTCAGCGTGATTCTATCCGTTCATACATCAGTCGGCACAAACCCGATTTTATACTATGGAAATGAAGAGCAGAAGCAGAAGTACGTGACAAAGCTTGCGACAGGAGAACACCTAGGTGCCTTCTGTTTGACAGAGCCAAGTGCAGGGTCGGATGCTGCGAGTCTGAAAACACGTGCTGTGAAAAAAGATGATCATTATGTGTTAAACGGATCTAAAATTTTCATCACAAACGGTGGGGAAGCAGACACGTATATTGTATTTGCCGTAACAGATCCTGAAAAAGGTACAAAAGGGATCAGTGCATTTATCGTAGAAAAGAATTTCCTTGGATTTGTTGTCGGAAAAGATGAAGAGAAAATGGGTCTTCACGGTTCACGCACAGTCCAGCTGACATTTGAAGATATGAAAGTGCCGCTTGAAAACCTTTTAGGCGAAGAAGGAGAAGGCTTTAAGATTGCACTTGGCAACCTTGATGTCGGCAGGATCGGGATCGCTGCAAAATCACTAGGTATTGCTGAAGCAGCGGTTGAACATGCAGTTGCTTATGCAAAAGAGCGTGAGCAGTTCGGCAAGCCGATCGCACAGCAGCAAGGAATCGGCTTCAAGCTTGCAGATATGGCAACAGCCGCTGAAGCTGCAAAACTATTAGTCTATCAGGCAGCTTTCCTTCGTCAGGAAGGTAAGCCATGCGGTAAAGAAGCGTCAATGGCAAAACTGTTCGCTTCATCAACTGCAATGAATAACGCAATCGAGTGCGTTCAGGTATTTGGCGGAAACGGCTATACAGAAGATTATCCGGCAGAGCGACTGTTCCGTGACGCAAAAATCAGTGAGATTTATGAAGGTACAAGCGAAATCCAGAGAATCGTGATCAGTAAGCACGTGACCAAATAGGGGGAAATTCAACATGAATTTTAAGTTAACTGAAGAACATGAAATGATTCGTAAAATGGTACGCGACTTTGCGGAAAAAGATGTTGCACCAACAGCTGCTGAGCGTGATGAAGAAGAGCGCTTTGACCGCGAAATCTTCGATAAAATGGCTGAGCTTGGATTAACGGGAATTCCATGGCCTGAAGAATACGGCGGCATCGGCAGTGACTACCTTGCCTACGTGATCGCAGTTGAAGAACTGTCACGCGTCTGTGCTTCAACAGGTGTAACACTGTCTGCTCACCTGTCACTAGCGAGTTGGCCAATCTTCAAATTCGGAACAGAAGAGCAGAAAAAGCACTACCTTACAAAGCTTGCTCAGGGTGAAATGCTGGGTGCATATGGACTTTCTGAACCAGGCGCAGGGTCTGACGTATCATCAATGAAGACAAAGGCTGTGAAAAACGGCGACCATTATGTACTGAACGGTTCAAAAGTATGGATTACTAATGGCGGCGCAGCGGAACTGTACATCATTTTCGCAGTAACAGACCCTGAAGCAGGAACGCGCGGCATGAGTGCATTTATCGTTGAAAAAGGCTGGGAAGGCTTCTCGATCGGTAAAAAAGAGAAGAAGCTCGGCATTCGTTCATCACCTACAACTGAACTGATCTTTGACAATGTAAAAGTACCGACTGAAAACCTTTTAGGTAAAGAAGGAGAAGGCTTCAAGATCGCGATGATGACACTTGACGGCGGCCGCAACGGAATCGCAGCACAAGCAGTCGGCATCGCACAAGGTGCGCTTGACGCATCAGTTGAATATGCAAAAGGACGCGAGCAATTCGGCAAAACGATCCTTGCAAATCAGGGCGTATCCTTCAAGATCGCAGACATGGCAACAGCCATCGAAGCATCACGCCTGCTGACGTACCAGGCAGCATGGCTTGAATCAGAAGGTCTGCCATACGGTAAGGAATCAGCAATGTCGAAGCTAATGGCTGGGGATACAGCGATGAAGGTAACTGTGGAAGCTGTGCAGATCTTCGGTGGCTACGGCTATACAAAAGACTATCCGGTTGAACGCTACATGCGTGACGCAAAAATCACTCAGATCTACGAAGGCACCCAGGAAATCCAACGCCTCGTAATCGGCCGTATGGTGACGAAGTAAGTTAGTGGTTGCTTAGAAAAACGCTTTTGATTTCCGCGGAAGGGACTCGCTTTTCGCGGACGAACGCTCGAGCCTCCTCGGGCAGAAAACCACTGCCCTGCGGGGTCTCTCCCGCACGTTTTTCCGCAGGAGTCTCGCCCCTCCCGCTACAATCAACGCTCTAATAGATTATTAAAATCAAACTTACGATTATTACAGAATGGCTTGAATTTGATTCTATTTTAAAGTGTATGTCTGCTTATAAAGCCTTGATTGGAGCGTAAGGCGGCGACTCCGGGACGATTAGAGGGAAGCTGAGACCCCACAGCCGAAGGCGAGGAGGCTCAGCAACCTCCGTCCGGAAAGCGTCCGCCTGAAGCGGAAATCATAAGCGATTGCAATAGACCCACACGTCCCTTTAGCCAATGGACCATCAGAATGTGAAAGGTGGCGGATGCGATTGGAGAATAAACGGGAAGTACAATCCTCAGTAAAAGACGAGCGGCTCATTGAAATGCGCCGCGACCAAATGATCAAAGGAGCCGTATCCCTTTTTAAGCAAAAAGGATTTCACCGCACCACAACACGTGAAATCGCAAAAGCTTCAGGATTCAGTATCGGCACACTCTATGAATATATACGCACAAAAGAAGACGTGCTCTACCTTGTCTGTGACAGAATCTATGATGAAGTTCGCGTCCGCCTGCATGATATGGAACTTGATGGCGGGACGCTGCAGTCTTTATCTAGAGGAATTGCACATTATTTTAAAGTCGTCGACAGCATGCAGGATGAAGTACTTGTCATGTATCAGGAAGCCAAGTCACTTTCGAAGGATGCACTGCCGTACGTGTTGAAAAAAGAGCTTGAAATGACACAGATGTTTGAAACGCTGATTAAAAAATGCGTGGATGAGGGTGAACTTGTGATGGAGCCGGATGAAATTCATCTGCTCGCACAGAACATTTTCGTACAGGGTCAGATGTGGGCGTTCAGAAGATGGGCGCTGCGTGAATATAATATTGACCAGTATACGGATCGACAGACCGAACTGCTGCTGAAAGGTGTAAGGGGATACCAGGCAGCGGTGAACAAGGGGGAATAAACGATGGCAGTAAATGAACCAGTAATTTATAAGCCAAAAAATCCGGTTCGTTTTGTAACGGCATCGAGCCTGTTTGACGGGCATGATGCATCAATTAATATTATGAGAAGAATTCTGCAGGCAAGCGGTGCAGAGGTGATTCATCTAGGACATAACCGCTCAGTTGAAGAAGTGGTCAACGCTGCAATTCAGGAAGACGTGCAGGGGATTGCGATTTCATCCTATCAGGGTGGGCACGTTGAATATTTTAAATATATGTATGACCTGCTGAAAGAACGCGGCGCCCCGCATATTAAAATTTATGGTGGCGGTGGCGGCGTCATTATTCCGCGTGAGATTAAAGAACTTCACGCATATGGAATCGCGCGTATCTTTTCGCCGGAGGATGGCCGTACAAATGGGCTTCAGGGAATGATCAACCGGATGCTTGAAGAGTGTGACTATGCAACGGTTGAAAAAGAGATGAAGCATGAGATCAGTGAACTGACTTCAGGTGACATTCCAGTTGTATCTAAATTCATCTCGCTTGCTGAATATCGCATGAAGGATGACAGTGACGTCTGGCAGAATATCATGGATCAGGTGAAAGCAGAGGAGAAGCATGCGCCTGTGATCGGGATCACGGGTACAGGCGGCGCAGGAAAAAGCTCGCTGACTGATGAGCTGATCCGCCGTTTTATTAATGAGATTCCTGATAAGAAGGTCGCGATTCTCTCAATTGACCCGACCAAGCAGAAAACAGGTGGGGCGCTTTTAGGAGACAGAATCCGCATGAATGCGATCTTCTCTGATCGCGTATTTATGAGAAGTCTTGCAACCCGTGGCTCAAAAAGTGAGCTGTCACTTGCGATCCGTGATGCGATTTCTGTTGTAAAAGCTGCAGGTTATGACATGGTCATCGTTGAAACGAGCGGAATCGGTCAGGGGGATGCTGAAATTGCTGAGATCTCGGATATCTCTATGTACGTGATGACGAGTGAATTCGGCGCACCTTCACAGCTTGAAAAAATCGATATGATCGACTATGCAGATCTTGTTGTGATTAATAAATACGAGCGTAAAGGCTCTGAGGATGCAAAGCGCCAGGTGCAAAAGCAGTACCAGCGCAGCCGCATGCTGTTTGATCAGGACCTAGATGATATGCCGGTATTCGGTACGATCGCATCCCAGTTTAACGATGCGGGAACGAACGCACTTTTCGCAGCATTGATTGAAAAAGTGAATGACAAAGTGCAGACAGACTGGGCTACCGCTTTTTCTAAAAAAGCTGAAGTAGAAAAGCAGAACGTCATTATTCCAAACGATCGCCGTTACTATCTGCGCGAGATCTCAGAAACCGTCCGCCGCTATCATAAAGGTGCTGAGGAGCAGGTGAAGCTTGCACGCCGTTTCTTCCAGCTTGAAGGCAGCATTGAAGCAGCCAAAGAAGCTGGTGAGGACGCAACGGTTGATGTCCTTAACACAATGAAAGAAACAGCATGGGAGCAGCTTTCAGCAGAATCTAAAAAGATTCTTGAAAACTGGCCGCAGCTGAAAGAATTGTATGCGCAGGATCAATTCACAACGAAAATCCGCGATAAGGAAATCGTCACAGAGCTGAAGACAACGAGTCTGTCAGGCCTGTCGATTCCAAAAGTGGCACTGCCAAAGTTTGAGGACTATGGTGAAATTTTAAAATGGGTATACAAAGAAAATGTGCCGGGATCATTCCCTTACACAGCCGGTGTATTTCCATTTAAGCGTAAGGGTGAAGATCCGAAGCGCCAGTTCGCCGGTGAAGGGACGCCTGAACGAACAAACCGCCGCTTCCACTACCTGTCAAAGGATGATGATGCGAAGCGTCTGAGTACAGCATTTGACTCGGTAACGCTTTATGGTGAGGATCCTGACCACCGCCCTGATATTTATGGAAAAGTCGGGGAAAGCGGCGTCAGCATTTGTACGCTTGAGGATATGAAAAAGCTTTACGCAGGATTCGACCTGTGCGCACCGTCAACATCAGTATCCATGACGATTAACGGACCGGCACCGATTATCCTGGCGATGTTTATGAACACAGCAGTTGATCAGCAGGTAAAAGCGCGTGAAGAAGAACTTGGCCGTACGCTTTCGATGGACGAGTTCACTGAAGTGCGCGAACAGACATTACAGGTCGTTCGAGGCACCGTGCAGGCTGATATTCTAAAAGAAGATCAGGGACAAAACACATGTATCTTCTCAACAGAATTCGCGCTCCGCATGATGGGTGATATCCAGCAGTACTTTATCGATCACAAAGTGCGTAACTATTATTCAGTATCAATTTCCGGTTATCATATCGCTGAAGCGGGTGCGAACCCGATTTCACAGCTTGCATTTACACTTGCTAACGGCTTTACGTACGTTGAATACTATTTAAGCCGCGGCATGGATATTAACGACTTTGCACCAAACCTGTCATTCTTCTTCTCAAATGGACTTGATCCTGAATACACAGTGATTGGCCGTGTAGCAAGAAGAATCTGGGCAACTGTGATGAGAGATAAATACGGTGCAAATGAGCGTAGCCAGAAGCTCAAATACCATATTCAGACGTCAGGCCGCTCGCTGCACGCGCAGGAAATCGACTTTAACGATATCCGCACAACGCTGCAGGCACTAATGGCACTTCAGGATAACTGTAACTCGCTTCACACCAATGCGTATGATGAAGCGATCACAACGCCGACTGAAGAATCTGTCCGCCGCGCAATGGCGATTCAGATGATCATTACAAAGGAGCATGGCTTAAGTAAAAATGAGAATCCGCTACAAGGCGCATTTATCGTCGAAGAACTGACTGACCTTGTAGAAGAAATGGTTCTTCAGGAATTCGAACGGATCAATGACCGCGGCGGCGTACTTGGCGCAATGGAGACGCAGTATCAGCGCGGTAAAATCCAGGAAGAATCCATGCACTATGAAATGAAGAAGCATACAGGTGAGCTTCCGATTATCGGTGTGAACACATATCTGAATCCAAACCCGCCATCAGAAGATCAGATGGACAGCATGGAACTTGCACGTGCGACAAAAGAAGAAAAGGAAACACAGATTACAAACCTCCAAAACTTCCAGCAGTCGCATGCTGACAGTGCAGAAGATGCGCTGAATAGACTGAAAGAAACAGCAGTCTCAGGCGGTAACCTGTTTGCTGAGCTGATGGAAACGGTCAAAGTGGCATCACTCGGTCAAATCACGCACGCCTTGTATGAAGTTGGCGGTCAGTACCGTCGGAATATGTAAGATTAAATTACCGTAAAAGCTGCCGGATTATTACCCGGCAGTTTTCTTTTTGTACTATAATGAGACTAATCATTCTGATTGGGACGTGATTTAGTGAAAAAACTGCTTATTCTCAGCGCTTCCATACTGCTGATCGCCGGGCTGACCCTATATCTGTACAGCCGAATGGTTGGAGCAGTCCCGTTTCTCATGCTCTCAGCCGTATTCTACTGGCTCGCATGGCGCGAAACCAGAAAGGGTCGAATAAAGAATTCCTAAAAAACAATGGTAACTATGGCATTCTGATTAAAACTTTGGTTATAATGGAACATATGCCTTGAGCTAAATTCATTTATATACTTTATAAGTGGACCGTTGATTTACGCTGCAGGCGGACGCTTTCCGGACGGAGGTTGCTGAGCCTCCTCGCCTTCGGCTGTGGGGTCTCAGCTTCCCTCTAATCGTCCCGGAGTCGCCGCCTTCCGCTTCAATCAACTAGGTGCTAAAGCGAATGTAAGAACTTTTATAAAGTATTTTAAATGAAATTCTATACAAAGTTGCTGCAGTTAAATTAAGTTGTAAACACATCTGTCTGTTTAATCCATCTCAGCTGTCCTTTGTAGTGGGGGACGGAGACTCCCGCCCCAGGAAGGGACAGGTGAGACCCCGCAAGGCGAAGCCTGAGGAGGCTCACCGCCCGGGGGCAGGAAAGCGAAGTCCCCCACGGAAAAGGACAGCGGTGTGGAAGATCAACTTCTAAAAGCAACACCACCCAAACCAAAGGAGTGCTAAGCATGGAACTAAAAAACCGCTCAGTAGAAGACCTGCGTGAATATTCATTTATAGAAATCGCACACCAGCTGCTCGTTGACAACCACAACTCAATGACATTTAACGACATGGTCGAAGAATGGAAACGCCTGCTAGGTGTAACAGATAAAGAAGCGCGTGAAAGAATCGTTCAGTTCTACACAGACCTGAACATGGACGGCCGTTTTATTTACCTTGACTCAGACAAAGGCTGGGGTCTTCGTTCATGGTATCCGCTTGATCAGGTAGAGGACGAGCAGATCACAAGCGAAATCCAGACAACGAAGAAAAAGCCAAAGTCTAAAAAGAAGAAAAAAGCAGAAGAAGATCTCGACTTTGATAATCTTGATGACGAAGAAGACGATCTTGTCTACGACGAAATCGACGATGAAGTTGAAGATGTTGAAGACATCGATGGTGAAGAATTCGAAAACGATGTGGATTACGATGATCTTGACGACGATGAAGAAGATGATGACCTCGACGAAGACGAAGATGAGGATAATCTGTAAATCGTCAGTCTTTTCCGCCATTTAATTCTTTCTTGATTTTTTAAAATTTGATGGTAGTATTTTATTTGGGCTCCCTTTAAAGGGATCAAACACAAATATCCGCGCTCCCTTGCGTTTCACACGCAGGAGGGGCGCTTTTTTATTTTTTATAAAACTCTTTAAAACCGCTGCTCCTTTCCGTTCAGGACTACGCTTTCCGCACCCGGGCGTCCGAGCCTCCTCGTGCTTCGCGCTGCAGGGTCTCGTCTGCCCTTCCTGGTGCAGGAGTCTCCGTCCTGAACTCCAAGGAGCAGCTGGATAGAGTGAAATATATTGTCGTGCATGCTCGTCCCTGGTAAAGGAATTTATTCCTACAGACAGAGTTGATCGGAGCGGAAGGGGGCGACTCCAACGGGAGAAGACGGACAGGTGAGACCCCGCAGGCGAAGCTGAGGAGGCTCACCGCCGTCCCCGTGGAAAGCGTCCCCCTGAAGCGTAGATCAACGGTTATATATTACATCACCCGTAAACCCGAAAGGAGAAATACACATGTCAACAAAATATATCTTCGTCACAGGCGGCGTAGTATCATCGCTTGGTAAAGGAATCACAGCAGCATCACTTGGACGCCTTTTAAAAAACAGAGGGCTGAACGTAACCATCCAGAAGTTCGACCCATACATTAACGTAGACCCGGGAACAATGTCACCGTACCAGCACGGTGAAGTATTCGTCACAGATGACGGCGCAGAAACTGACCTTGACCTTGGTCACTACGAGCGTTTTATCGACATCAACCTGAACAAATACAGCAACGTCACAACTGGTAAGATCTACTCGACTGTACTGAAAAAAGAGCGTCGCGGTGACTACCTTGGCGGAACTGTACAGGTCATCCCGCATATCACAAACGAACTGAAAGAGCGCGTTTTCCGTGCAGGCCGTGAAACAAACGCAGATGTTGTGATCACTGAAATCGGCGGAACAGTAGGGGATATCGAGTCACTTCCATTCCTTGAAGCAATCCGTCAGATTAAGAGTGACGTAGGCCGTGAAAATGTCATGTACGTTCACTGTACGCTTGTGCCTTACATTAAAGCAGCCGGCGAAATGAAAACAAAGCCGACACAGCACAGTGTTAAAGAGCTTCGCAGCCTTGGTATTCAACCGAATATTATTGTGCTGCGTACTGAAAATCCGATTTCTCAGGATATGAAAGACAAGATTGCGCTATTCTGTGATATCGATGAGAAATCAGTGATTGAAGCAACAGATGCAGATACACTTTATGCTGTACCTCTTGCGCTTCAGGCACAGAACATGGACCAGATCGTATGTGATCACTTCAAACTTGATGCACCTCAGCCTGAAATGACTGAATGGAATGCGCTTGTTGATCGTGTACGTAATCTGAAGGAAAAGACAACGATTGCGCTTGTTGGTAAATACGTTGAGCTGCAGGATGCTTATATTTCAGTTGTAGAATCACTGCGCCATGCAGGCTACAGCTTTGACGCTGATGTTGAAGTAAAATGGCTGAATTCTGAACTGCTGACTCGTGAAAATGTAGAGCAGGAGCTTGGTGACGTTGATGGAATTCTAGTCCCTGGTGGATTCGGCGATCGTGCAATTGAAGGTAAAATCGAAGCAATCCGCTATGCACGTGAAACAAAGACGCCATTCCTGGGTATTTGCCTTGGTATGCAGCTTGCAAGCGTTGAATTTGCACGTAACGTACTTGGCATGGAAGGTGCTCACTCAGCCGAGATCAACCCTACAACGCCATACCCGGTCATTGACCTGCTTCCTGAGCAGAAGGATATCGAAGACCTCGGTGGAACGCTGCGTCTTGGATTGTATCCATGTAAACTGACTGAAGGCACAAAAGCATTCGAAGCATATGACAATGAAGTCGTTTACGAACGTCACCGTCACCGCTTCGAGTTCAATAACCAGTATCGTGAGAAAATGGAAGACGCGGGATTCCTATTCTCAGGTACAAGCCCTGATGGCCGTCTAGTAGAAATCATTGAGCTTGCTGACCATCCTTGGTTCGTGGCATCACAGTTTCACCCGGAATTCACATCACGCCCAACTCGTCCGCAGCCATTGTTCAGAGACTTTATTGAAGCGACAATGAAGAAATAATAGATCATCATCCTCCGCCCTCAGATGGGGTGGGGGATTTTTTTAGCCTGCACCGACGTAACTGGGTATAATGAACAAAAGGGGTGATCAGATGAAAAAGCTTTATCGATGGTCAAATTGGAAAACCTGGCTCGTATCTTTACTCATTTTCCTAGCATTTCTCGGCTTTATTCTGCCGGATGAAGCGGCTGAATCCTCACGTGTCACCGGAACATCTGAATCACCGGACAGCTCCTTCTTTTACACACCTGAAACACTCTATTCTATTGCAGATACCTATGGTGAAGAGGGGCGTGCATACTACGTTCAGGCGCGGTATACATTTGATGTCGTCTGGCCGGTCGCATACTTTTTGTTACTGACGACCACCCTTGGTCTGCTGTTCAAGCCGGTTCAGCGTTCTAAATGGGGAGTAATTATTCTGCTACCGCTATTCGGTCTGATTTTTGACTACCTTGAAAACCTCAGCACAGCACTGGTTATGAGCTTCTATCCGGAGCGGCTAGACCTTTTCGCAACCATTGCTCCTTTCTTTACAGCGATTAAATGGAGCTGTATTTACGCAAGTTTCGCGCTCATTCCAGTTGGCATCATCGTATTTTTCTGTACTCGTAAAAAAGCGTAACCAGCAAAAAAAGTTCCTATCGCAATGGAATAGGAACTTTACTCATTAATAATCCTCTAAAATCTCATCTAGTACAAACTTCACGCCATGATATAAATAAAGCGCAGCCATCAGCGAAGGGAAACCGAATCGTCCGCCGGTTTCATCAGGCAGCATGCCACGTACAGTCTGTGTGTTCAGAAAAACATCTGCTTTTTCCTGCAGGTCATCTTCAGCATCCTTAACCTTTCCTGCAATCACAGCAAAAGGCACTTCTGCTTCAATCAGCTTTTCTGCAAAAGCGAGCGCCTGCGGATCAGTCGTTCTTCGTGTCACAAGAAGAACGCGGTCAGCTACTGTCAATCCACTAGGATCTTGCAATTCGCGCACGCCTTCAAGCGGTTCCTCACCCTGCAAGGCTTCAGCAGCAACACCTGCCATTTCGCCAAATCCTTTTATATAAAGGGAGCCGTCACCAACATAAGCCTGAGCGAAAAGCCGTGCAGTATTCTCAATTTCCATCTCTTCTTTAGACTGCAGCCTGCCGAATAATCCGGTCAGCTGCGTAGTAAACATTTTAAGCATAACAATCATCCTTTCAGTATTTATTAGCATTTTTTGTCGAATGTTTAATAAAGCCCATTTTAATACCTGCACAGCTGGTGATTGGAGTGGAAGGGGGCGACTTTTGTGGTAGGAAGGGACAGGTGAGACTAACATGACGAAGCCTGCTGGCTCAGCGGCAGGCCGCGAAGTCCCCCTCTCACTGCAATCAACAGCTACCTTTAATAAGCATTGTCGAAAAAGCGCAAACGGTTTCTCTAATAATAGGAAGGAACTCATCCGTTTGTGTTGAATGTACCATAATAAGGGCTGATTGAGAAACAGACCAGATTACTCTATTATTAAGAAGTATACATACAAAGCGAAACTGGGTGGGTTGGGTATCACAAAGAAGAGGTGTAAAACGTGGAAAAAGTACTAATTGTAGATGATCAATTTGGCATACGTATTCTACTGAATGAAATTCTGGAAAAAGAGGGGTACCAGACTTATCAGGCAGCAAACGGAATGGAGGCTCTTGCGCTTTTAAAAGAAGAGCCGGATCTTGTGTTACTGGATATGAAAATTCCAGGCATGGATGGAATCGAAATTTTACGGAAAATGAAAGAAGAGGAAACAGAGGTCAAAGTGATCATTATGACAGCGTACGGTGAACTCGGCATGATTCAGGAAGCAGAGTCTTTGGGAGCGCTTACACACATCACGAAGCCATTTGACATTCAGGATATCAGAAACCTTGTAAAAGAGCATATAAAGGCAAATTAGCACGCCTTAATTTTAAAAGATAAGCGGCTGGCATGGTAAAATCCTAAAACCTTTGGTATGATACTAGAGAAAATGGTTATGCACCAGCTAGGCCGTTTATTTAAAGGAGGAAACTAATTATGCCATTAGTATCAATGACAGATATGCTGAACAAAGCGAAGGATGGGGGCTATGCAGTAGGTCAGTTCAACCTGAACAACCTTGAATTCACTCAGGCGATTCTTCAGGCTGCTGAAGAAGAAAAATCACCTGTAATTCTTGGAGTTTCTGAAGGTGCTGCCCGCTACATGAGCGGATTTACAACTGTGGTGAAAATGGTTGAAGGTCTTCTAGAAGACTTAAACATTACTGTACCAGTAGCAATTCACCTTGACCACGGATCAAGCTTTGACAAGTGTAAAGAAGCAATCGACGCAGGTTTCACATCTGTCATGATTGACGCTTCTCACGGTCCTTTCGAAGAAAACGTGGAAGTAACTTCTAAAGTTGTTGAATACGCACACGCTAAAGGCGTTTCAGTAGAAGCTGAGCTTGGCGTTGTAGGCGGTCAGGAAGATGATGTGATCGCTGATGGCGTGATCTATGCAGATCCTAAAGAATGTAAAGAACTAGTAGAGCGCACAGGTATCGATACACTTGCACCAGCTCTTGGATCAGTTCACGGTCCTTACAAAGGCGAACCGAACCTTGGATTCAAGGAAATGGAGCAGATCGGTAACGAAGCAGGCGTACCAATCGTTCTTCATGGCGGAACAGGCATTCCAACAAAAGATATCCAAAAAGCGATCTCTTACGGAACAGCTAAAATCAACGTGAACACAGAAAACCAGATTGCATCAGCTAAGAAAGTACGTGAAGTACTTGCTGCTGACTCAGAAGTATATGATCCACGTAAATATCTTGGACCAGCGCGTGAAGTGATTAAAGAAACAGTAATCGGTAAAATGCGTGAATTTGGTTCATCAAGCAAGGCGTAACTCGTCACTCGGTTTCATGGGGTAGAAATTGAGTCATATCAAAAGAGGCTGGCTCACAAACAGGCAAGCCGCTTATTTTCGAATAAGCGGCCCAACCGTTTTTTGAGTCAGCCTTTTTTTAATATTTTTCTCTGTTAAAGCGGGCTGATCATTTCCGCTTCAGGGGGGCGCTTTCCGCGGCCGGGCGGTGAGCCAGCAGGCTGCGCCATGCTCTGTCTCACCTGTCCTTTCCTGCCGCAGGAGTCGCCCCCTTCCGCTACAATGATCAGCTGTGCGAATAGAATAATGGACTTTAATAAAACAAAAACTTGTGATGAATTTGATAACCGTCTTTAGAGTCCGAGTATAGAATTGTCATTAACTCGCACTGATAAAAGTCTGTATTCAGACCAAATTCATCTGAAATTTGTCTTTTTTAATTGAAAGAAAATTGTTACATTAGTTAGTAATTAAATTTATCAAAGTCACACAAAGTTGATCGGAGCGTAAGGCGGCGACTCCGGGACGATTAGTTGGAAGCTGAGACCCCGCAGGCGCAGCCGAGGAGGCTCAGCAACAACCGTCCGGAAAGCGTCCGCCTGAAGCGCAGATCAACGGTTATCACAAACAAACTACATACAAAGGATGGGATCACATTGAAATTTTTTATTGACACAGCAAACATGGATGAGATCAAGGAAGCGCACAGCTGGGGGATCATAGATGGGGTAACGACAAACCCGTCGCTCGTAGCTAAAGAAGGCATTTCATTTCACGACCGCCTGAAGGAAATCACCTCACTTGTAGACGGCTCAGTCAGTGCAGAAGTGATTTCTCTCGATGCGGAAGGCATGATCAGAGAAGGGAAAGAACTGGCTGCAATCGCACCGAATATCACCGTTAAAGTCCCCATGACACCTGATGGTCTGAAAGCAACTGCAGCATTTGCAAAAGAAGGCATTAAAACAAATGTCACACTAATTTTCAGTGCAAATCAGGCACTGATGGCAGCGCGTGCAGGTGCATCATATGTATCACCTTTCCTTGGCCGTCTTGATGACATTGGTCATGATGGAATGGATCTGATCAGCACGATTTCTGAAATGTTCATTATGCATGACATCAAATCAGAAATTATTGCAGCATCAATCCGTCATCCGATGCATGTCACACAGGCTGCACTGAATGGTGCACATATTGCAACATGTCCATCAAAGGTGTTACACCAACTATTTAAACACCCACTAACGGAAGCGGGAATTGAAGCATTCCTTAATGACTGGAACAATCGTAAAGCGTAAAAATCCTGCTTCCTTCACACATGATTCAGCTGGAAATACACATGATAAAAAGACATAAAAGAGCTGGTTCGGAAGGAGCTTCAATCGATGGAGAAATTAAAAATTGAAGGGGGCAATCCCCTTAAAGGAAATATTAAAGTCAGTGGTGCGAAAAACAGTGCAGTAGCGCTGATTCCTGCGACTATTCTGGCAGATTCGCCTACTGTTATTGAGGGTTTACCTGATATCTCAGATGTTCATACATTAAAAGCATTGCTTGAAGAAATTGGCGGGAGCGTTGATTTTGAAAATGGAGAAATGTGTGTGAATCCTGAAGGAATGGTTGCAATGCCATTACCAAATGGCCGGGTGAAAAAGCTCCGTGCCTCCTACTATTTGATGGGCGCCATGCTTGGTAAATTTAAAAAAGCAGCAATCGGTCTGCCTGGTGGATGCTACCTGGGCCCACGTCCAATTGATCAGCATATCAAAGGCTTTGAAGCACTCGGTGCCACTGTTACGAACGAGCAGGGGGCACTTTACCTCCGTGCTGATGAACTGACAGGTGCACGGATTTATCTGGATGTTGTAAGTGTCGGTGCAACGATTAATATCATGCTTGCCGCTGTTAGAGCGAAGGGGCAGACGATTATCGAAAATGCCGCAAAAGAACCTGAGATTATTGATGTCGCTACCCTCTTAAGTAATATGGGCGCGAAAATTAAAGGTGCCGGCACAAACGTGATCAGAATTGAAGGTGTCGATGAGCTTCACGGCACACGTCACACCATTATTCCTGACCGGATTGAAGCAGGAACCTTTATGATTTTAGCGGCAGCAGCTGGTGAAGGTGTGACCATCAATAACGTCATTCCGCTTCATGTTGAGTCTCTGATTGCCAAGCTTCGTGAAATGGGTGTCCCGATTGAAATCGGTGATGAAGATGTCTATATCGGTAAAGCGGATCAGCTACATTCGATTGATATCCAGACGCTCGTCTATCCGGGCTTCCCGACTGATCTGCAGCAGCCAATGACGTCTCTCATGACAAAAATTCATGGCACAGCGATGGTGACAGATACAATTTATTCAGCACGCTTTAAGCATATTGACGAATTAAAGCGGATGAACGCAAACATTAAAACAGAAGGACGTGCTGCGATCGTTTACGGCCCGTCTGTTTTACAGGGCGCGCGTGTGAAAGCATCAGACTTACGTGCAGGTGCAGCTCTCGTGATTGCAGGTTTGATGGCTGAAGGGATTACTGAAGTCACAGGACTTGAGCATATCGACCGCGGTTACAGTGATCTCATTGAAAAGCTGTCAGGTCTTGGTGCAGTCATCTGGCGTGAAGAAATGTCCGCTGAAGAACTCGAACAGGTGAATAACGCATAAAAATAAATAGTATGTCATATTAAAATATAATGTGTTATACTGATTCGTGACAAACCACGAGGGGATGGATGACATGGAACGCAGTTTATCAATGGAGCTTGTTAGAGTGACAGAAGCAGCAGCACTATCATCAGCAAGATGGATGGGACGCGGATTAAAAAATGAAGCAGATGACGCAGCAACAACTGCAATGCGCGATGTATTCGATACCATCCCGATGAAAGGAACAGTTGTTATCGGAGAAGGCGAGATGGATGAAGCGCCGATGCTATACATTGGTGAAAAGCTTGGTACAGGCTACGGTCCCCGTCTTGACGTGGCAGTAGATCCGCTCGAAGGCACGAACATTGTCGCTTCAGGCGGATGGAATGCCCTTGCAGTACTGGCAGTTGCGGATCACGGGAACTTGCTGAACGCACCTGACATGTATATGGATAAAATTGCAGTCGGACCGGAAGCGGTAGGATGCATTGATATTAATGCACCGGTCATTGATAACCTGAGAGCAGTGGCAAAAGCAAAAAATAAAGATATTGAAGATGTGGTTGCCACCATTTTAAATCGGGACCGCCATGCAAAAATTATCGAAGAACTCCGCGCAGCAGGAGCCCGTATCAAGCTGATTGGTGACGGTGACGTAGCTGGCGCAATCAACACAGCATTTGATACGACAGGTGTAGACATTCTCTTCGGATCCGGCGGCGCGCCTGAAGGGGTAATTGCTGCAGTTGGTCTGAAATGTCTTGGTGGAGAGATCCAGGGGCGACTCCTGCCGCAAAACGATGAAGAAGCAGAACGCTGTAAAGCAATGAACATCGATGTCAGCCAGGTGCTCAGAATGGAAGACCTCGTCCGCGGAGACGATGCCATTTTCGCGGCAACAGGCGTGACAGACGGCGAACTCTTAAAAGGCGTTCAATTCAAAGGCACATACGGAGAAACCGATTCTCTCGTTATGCGCGCACAATCCGGCACAGTCCGCTTCATCAAAGGCACACACAGCCTGAAGAAAAAGCCGAACCTTGTCATGAAATAACCACCAAAAACTCCAGGATCAAACCTGGAGTTTTTTCGTTTGTTTAAAGTAGTATCCGCAATTTCCCTTCGATCAGGACTTCCCTTTCCGCGGACGAACGCTCAGGCCAGGCAGAAAACCACAGCCATCCGAGGTCTTTCCCGATCGTTTTTCCGCAGGAGTCTTCGTCCTGAACCCCGAGAAATTGCTTAGATTAGCTTTTGTATTATTAATAGTATCTTATAAAATGATGTTTAATTATTTGATGCCGGAAAGTGTTGATTAAACTTCTGAGCGTTGATTGGAGCGTAGGGCGGTGACTCCTGCGGCAGGAAGGGACAGGTGAGACCGAGCATGGCGCAGCCTGCGGGCTCACCGCCCGGCCGCGGAAAGCATCCGCCCGGAGCGGAAATCATAAGCGGTTACACAAGTACAGACCAAGCGACAATTTTCACCGTTGATTGTGCGGATAAATAAGAGTAGAATAATGAATGACTTCAGCTACACAACCTCTATTTCAACCAGTTTTCCTCACAAACAATTTTCAAGCACAATAGATTCACGCTGAAGAAGCATTTAAAATAACAGAAGTAGGTGTCCTTAATGGAAGAATTAAAAATGTCGTCACTCGACAACATGACATTAAAAGAACTATATGAACTCGCAAAAGAATACCGTGTATCTTACTACAGCAAGCTCACCAAAAAAGAATTAATCTTTGCCATCCTCAAATCACGAGCTGAACAGGAAGGCTATTTTTTCATGGAAGGTGTCCTTGAAGTCATTCAGTCAGAAGGTTTTGGCTTCCTGCGTCCAATCAACTATTCACCAAGCTCTGAAGATATCTACATTTCAGCATCACAGATCCGTCGTTTTGATCTGAGAAATGGTGATAAAGTATCCGGTAAAGTAAGACCGCCAAAAGAAAACGAGCGTTATTTCGGACTGCTTCACGTTGAAGCTGTAAATGGTGATGATCCTGAATCGTCAAAAGAGCGTGTGCACTTCCCGGCACTGACGCCTTTATATCCGGATCGCCAAATCAAACTTGAAAACCAGCCGCGTCAGCTTTCAACACGTATCATGGACCTGGTGTCGCCTGTTGGTTTTGGTCAACGTGGATTAATCGTTGCTCCTCCAAAAGCAGGTAAGACGATGCTGATGAAAGAAATCGCTAACTCGATTACGACAAATCATCCTGAAGCAGAACTGATTGTTTTGTTAATCGATGAGCGTCCTGAGGAAGTAACGGATATCGAGCGTTCTGTAAATGCAGACGTAGTCAGCTCGACGTTTGATGAAGTACCTGAAAATCATATTAAAGTAGCAGAGCTTGTTCTTGAGCGTGCCATGCGTTTAGTTGAACATAAGCGTGACGTTGTCATTCTGATGGACAGCATTACGCGTCTTGCACGTGCATATAACCTTGTCATTCCACCGAGCGGCCGTACGCTGTCAGGAGGTATTGACCCGGCTGCATTCCACCGTCCGAAGCGATTCTTTGGTGCTGCACGTAACATTGAAGAAGGCGGCAGCTTAACGATCCTTGCGACAGCACTTGTCGATACAGGATCACGGATGGATGAAGTGATCTATGAAGAGTTTAAAGGAACAGGTAACATGGAGCTTCACCTTGACCGCAGCATGGCAGAACGCCGTATCTTCCCGGCAATTGACGTTCGCCGCAGCGGTACGCGCAAAGAGGAACTGCTTGTTACAAAAGATCATCTTGATAAGCTATGGGCAATCCGCCGTGCACTTTCAGACTCACATGACTTCGGCGAGCGCCTGATCCGCAAAATCCGTCAGACAAAGACCAACCTGGAGTTCTTTGAAAACCTGACAGAAGAAATGAAATCGAATGGGCGTAAGTCGTAAACGATAAAGTCTTATACTGAAGTATTTGACGCTATAATCGTTGCACTGCGCTTCAGGCAGATGCTTTCCGGACGGAGGTTGCTGAGCCTCCTCGCCTTCAGCTGCGGGGTCTCAGCTTCCCTCTAATCGTCCAGGAGTCACCGCCTTACGCTCCGTTTCACTAAATTTTAATTTCGTATTTTATTTTTATAATGGTACCTTATACCATTTCAGCTGTTAGTTGGAGTGGAGGGCGGAGACTCCCGCCCGGGGGCAGGAAAGCGCAGCCCTCCACTGAAACCAGCAGCGGTTTTAAAGATAACCATTTTAAAAAAACAAGGTTGCTACACAACATTCACCCTGCTATAATGTAAGCAGTGTGCTTGAAATATATCTGGCACCGTGCTAGTATGTAAGATACTTACTCTGTTCCAGATGGTTCAGGGCGGAAGGAGATGACTGAGATGAAAACTGATATTCATCCAAATTACAAAGCTGCTAAGGTAACTTGTACTTGCGGTAATGAATTTGAAACAGGTTCTGTTAAGGAAGACATTCGTATTGAGGTATGCTCAGAATGCCATCCATTCTACACAGGACGTCAGAAGTTCGCAGCAGCGGACGGCCGTGTTGATCGCTTCAACAAAAAATACGGTCTTAAGTAAATTAGAAAAGCGTAGGCAAGCGTTTAGGGGCGTACAGACTGGACCGGTCACGACGGAGATAATGGAATCACGAAGAGCGAAGCGATTCGATGATGACTTATCGTACGAGTGGACGGGCAGTCTGCTAGTCCCTGCGAGTCGGAGCTGAACAGCGTATGTAAGTGCCGACTGTATGCTAAGCTTTACAATCAAAACAGGCGAGAATCTTATTCTTGCCTGTTTTTTTACGGTTAAATTCTCAATTTAAGGGAATAAAACAACAGATTTCGTTAAATCGCCTCTTGAACGAAGAGGTGTTTTTCAATAGACTTAAACCATATTGCAATTTAAAATATTTTTCTTAGAATCACGATATACGAGCACTAAATAAATCATGTATGTATAAGCAATACTCAGCTGACCCTTGGAGTGGGAGACGAAGAATCCTGCCCCAGCAAGGTACAGGTGAGACCCCACAGGCGAAGCCGAGGAGGCACAAAGCGTAATCTCCTGTGTAATGAGACAGCGTTATAGAAGAAGAAATGCTTTTACATAAGCGTACTGCAAACAACCAAAGGAGCTGAAGGAAACGTGTATGTAATGAAACAGACGGGCTGGGTGGAAGTGATTTGCGGAAGTATGTTCTCCGGAAAATCAGAAGAACTGATCAGACGCGTAAGACGCGCACAATTTGCAAGACAGCACATATTAGTATTTAAGCCAAAACTCGACGATCGCTACAGTGAAGAAGCCATCGTTTCCCATAACGGTGCATCAGTCATTGCCGTACCTGTAGAGCACTCTTCAGACATTCTTGAGCAGGTCACTGAAAAAGCTGATCTGATCGCAATTGACGAAATTCAGTTCTTTGATGAAGGCGTCGTGGATGTTGTTACACAGCTTGCTGATAAAGGCTTTCGTGTCATTACGGCAGGACTCGACCAGGACTTCCGCGGCGAGCCGTTTGGTCCGGTTCCACACCTGATGTCACTTGCAGAGCAGGTCACAAAGCTTCAGGCAGTATGTGCAGTATGCGGATCACCTGCAAGCCGCACACAGCGCCTGATCGAAGGACGCCCGGCAGGTTACGACGACCCGGTGATCTTAGTCGGCGCATCAGAAGCCTACGAACCACGCTGCCGCCACCATCACGAAGTTCCAAAAGGCGTAACCGTCTCATCTGAAAAAGTGTAACTCATAACGTTTTGGATAGAGAATCATTTTCTTCATATTCTGATTGGAGAGAGTGATTCTCTTTTTAAAGCATATGACTTTGAAATGAAAAAATTGAGGAGGATGGCAGCGTAAGGCGGGGACTCCGGGACGATTAGCGGGATAGCTGAGACCCCGCAGCCGATGGCGAGGAGGCTCAGCGACCGCCGTCCAGAAAGCCTCCACCTGGAGCTGCCATCCTCCGGTTCAAATGAAGCTGATTTCAGTTGTGAGACAACCCGCCATCGGCTATACTAACTAAAGAGGTGAAGATAACATGTTTGATCGATTACAAGCGGTAGAAGACCGCTATGATAAATTAAATGAAATGCTCAGCGACCCTGAGATCGTCAATGATACAACCAAACTGCGTGAGTACTCAAAAGAACAATCAGACCTGTCTGAAACAGTTGAGACATACCGTCGTTATAAAGAAGTATTCGAGCAGCACAAAGACGCTAAAGAAATGTTGAATGAAAAGCTCGATGCTGAAATGCGTGAGATGGTAAAGGAAGAAGTAAGTGAGCTTTCTGAGGAAATTGAAGCACTTGAAGAAAAGCTGCACGTACTCCTTTTACCAAAAGATCCAAACGATGATAAGAACGTAATCATGGAAGTCCGCGGAGCAGCGGGTGGAGATGAAGCTGCGTTATTCGCAGGCGACCTTTACCGTATGTACAGCCGATACGCTGAATCCCAAGGGTGGAAAATTGAAGTGATGGATGCCAGCACAACAGGCGTTGGCGGATACAAGGAAATCACATTCATGATCAATGGAACAGGCGCTTATTCTAAAATGAAATACGAAAACGGCGCACACCGCGTTCAGCGTGTACCTGAAACAGAATCAGGCGGCCGTATTCATACATCAACTGCGACAGTTGCGTGTCTGCCTGAAGTTGAAGATGTGGAAGTGGATATTCACGAAAAAGATATCCGAGTAGATACATTTGCTTCAAGCGGACCTGGTGGACAGTCGGTTAATACAACGATGTCAGCAGTCCGTCTGACACACGTCCCAACAGGCGTTGTAGTGTCCATGCAGGATGAAAAATCGCAGATTAAGAATAAAGAAAAAGCAATGAAGATTCTTCGTGCGCGAATTTACGACAAGTTTGAGCAGGAAGCGCGTGCTGAATATGACGCTGTCCGTAAGTCAGCTGTTGGTACAGGTGACCGCTCTGAGCGTATTCGCACATACAACTTCCCGCAAAACCGTGTAACGGATCACCGCATCGGCTTAACAATCCAGAAGCTTGATCAGATCCTTCAGGGTAAAATGGATGAAATCATCGAAGCGCTTATTTTAGAAGAACAATCAGCTAAAATGGAAGCGATGAATAATGGCGAAGCTTAAAATGTATGAGGCCCTTAATTGGGCTTCTTCTTATTTAGAGGAGCATAACCGCGAAGCTCACGCAGCTGAACTGCTGCTGAGACATATCACAGGACTCGACCGCAATACGTTTTTTATGGAAATGAGAGAAGAACTTGCTGATGAAAGTCTGCATACATTTAAAAAAGCCGTCGAACAGCATGTGTCAGGCTTGCCGGTTCAGCATATCATCGGCCATGAAGAATTTTACGGCAGGCGTTTTCAGGTAAATGGGGACGTTCTGATTCCAAGGCCTGAAACCGAAGAACTGATCTGGCATATGCTTGAAAAGACAGACCGTTTGTTTGAAAAAGGTCTTCGTATCAAGGCGGCAGACGTCGGAACAGGAAGCGGTATCCTTGCTGTTACCATGAAACTGGAGCGGCCGAACTGGGATGTCACTGCGACAGATTTATCCACAGCCGCTCTGAACACAGCGAAAAAAAATGCCGCGGCACTTGAAGCTGATATAGAAATGTTAGAAGGCGACCTCCTTCAGCCGCTCGAAGGAAGAACGTTTGACGTCTTTCTCTCAAATCCGCCCTACATTCCATACAGCGATATCAGCTCCATGTCAGAAGTCGTCACAGATCATGAGCCGCACTCAGCCCTGTTTGCAGATGAAGAAGGCTTGATTCTCTACAGAAAAATGAGCGAACAGCTCCCTGCCTTCATCAACAGACCCGGCCTCATCGGCTTCGAAGTCGGTGCCGGCCAAGGAGAAACAGTCGCAGCGCTGCTAAAAAAAGCATTCCCGGATGACCGTATAGAAGTAATTTACGATATCAACGGGAAAGATAGAATGGTATTTTGTGAGTTATTGAAGGAATAAGAGTACTTGAAATTCTTTGATATCCACAGCTATGATTGGAAAGTTTGTATCATCCATCTTTCTATATGCACAGATGATGATTCTCGCTGCAGGGGGCGACTCCTGCGACAGGAAGGGACAGGTGAGACAAAGCATGGCGAAGCCTGCTTGCTCACCGCCCGGCCGCGGAAAGTGTCCCCCTGAAGTGGAAATCATCAGCCAACCTATAAAAAGTTAAATCAACTAATGTTTAAAACTCACACATCTCGTCCACAATGCCCTAGTAACAGCAGGGAGGAATGGACGATGATTCAAAAAACACTGATTCTCATCATGTTACTCACACTACTCACACCAATCACCGCATCAGCAGATGAAAACGAAATCAGAATGCGCGTGATTGCAAATAGTGATACAGCACAGGATCAATCAGAAAAAGAAGCACTCTATCAGGCGATTCAAATAGAACTGCTAGAACTGTTCAAAAACCGGACCTTTACCAGAAAAGAACTGACAGAGCAGTTATACACAGACCTTCCCCATATTCAGCGTATAGCAGAAAAAAAAGCTGAGGTACTCGCACCGGGTCAAAACATATCCACAGCATTCGAACCGCACACATTTCCTGATGGGAAAACGGTTCAGACACTCGTAATTAAGATCGGCAGCGGAGCGGGAGAAAACTGGTGGTGTGCATTCTTTCCTGAAATGTGCGGGACGGTTACGCTGGATGAAGAGGAAAATAGCGACTGTGGGAATGACTTATCCCCAGAAAAACAAGTGTCGAAATCTGAAATAAAAGTAGAATCATTCATTGTGAACTGGATTTCAGAAAAGTGGAACCGATTTAATGAGAAACGGGGATAACTCACACTTATACACAAAGTTGTGCACAATTTCAATAAACTTATGCACAAACTGTGGATGAAAATGAACTTTGTGCACAGGAATATAAAAATAGTATACTATTAATTGAGGCTAATTGTTGATAAGACAGCATGTCGAAAAAAATCAAAATGAATCTAAAAAGTAATTTGAGAGGTGATTCACATGGAAACAATCCGCTGGTCTGTGGATATAAATGTGGAAAAACAAAAAAGTTATCCACATATATCCGAAGCAGCTGACTTTCTGCGTCAGGGACATGTTATCGCCTTTCCGACTGAAACCGTTTACGGACTTGGCGCTGATGCAACGAGTGATGCTGCTGTGCAGGGGATTTTTGAAGCGAAAGGACGTCCATCTGATAATCCGCTGATCGTCCACATTTCAACACCTGATGAACTGCAGGATCTTGTAGCATCAATCAGTCCGGAAGCTGGTCAGCTAATCAAAGCTTTCTGGCCTGGTCCACTCACGATTATTTTTAATAAAAAAGCGGGTGTATTTTCAGATCTGGTTACAGCAGGACTTGATACAATTGGCATCCGCATGCCTTCACACCCTGTTGCACTCGAGCTGATCAGCCATTCAGGAAAACCGCTTGCTGCCCCGAGTGCCAATACAAGCGGCAAGCCGAGTCCGACCTCAGCAGAACATGTGGCCCGTGATCTTACAGGACGTATTAAAGGCATAGTCGACGGCGGTGAAACCGGCGTAGGTCTCGAATCAACGGTGATTGACTGCACAGTAACACCACCGATGATTTTAAGACCCGGCGGCGTTTCAGCTGAAGAAATCAAAGCCTGTATTGGTGAAGTGCACGTTGATCCTTCATTAAAAAAAGAACAAAGTGCCCCGAGATCTCCCGGTATGAAATATACACATTATGCTCCTACTGCCCCGCTTTATCTAATCAAAGGAAAGGCGGATTGGATTCAACAGACCATCGAGCGTCTCCAGGGAGAAGGTAAAAAAGTGGGGCTTCTTGCTTCAGAAGAGCTGGCTGCTTCTGTGAAAGCGGACATTGTAAAAATGTGCGGTACACGTGAAGACCCGTCAACGATCGCACGCGGACTTTATCACGCGATCCGTTCCTTCAATGATACAAATGCCGACATCATTTTAGCTGAAGCCTTTGATGAAAAAGGAATTGGCGCAGCGATCATGAACCGACTTGAAAAAGCAGCGGGACATAAGTGGATAAACGAAAGCTCTTCCTGAGGGGAGGGCTTATTTTTTGGCATATCTGCTGAATGATCATGCGATCGCTACAACTTTAGTGGTGATTGCTACAAGTTCCCGGGTGTATCGCTACAACTTGAGCGGAGAATGCTGCAACTACCCGGGTGTATCACTACAACCTGCGCACGAATTGTGACAACCTCCTGCTTACAACCCAAACAACGTCATATCCCTCACCCGCCAAACATATAATCCCTCATCAGCAAAAGGGGGAGCAGTATGTGGACAATCTTTTTAGCGCTGGCGCTTGGAATGGACGCTTTATCAGCGAGTATTGCAGCAGGCGCTCAGCGAACCAATACCAAAACGAAATGGATCATCAGTATACTTGTTGGTCTTTTACATACCATTTTACCAGCAGTAGGGATGTTAATTGGCTCATCACTGCTTGATGCGATGAACTGGTTTGGGATGCTGCTGCTCATTTTCATCGGTCTGCAGATGATTTTTGCAGGGTTCAAAAAAAAGCATGAACAACAAATGACCCTGACCCCGTTGAAGTGGCTTGCATTTGCACTTGCGGTAAGCCTGGACAGCCTGTCAATCGGGATCACACTTGGGATTACAGATCTGTCTGACTCCCAGGCACTCATCTTTTTTGGGCTCGCTGCTTTTCTTATGACGAGGATTGGTTTTGCAATTGGCAGTATGGTCACGCTGACAGCAGGGAGATTCAGTGAAGTGATTGGGGGCAGTATATTGATCGGTTTGGCTTTGAGGATGATTGAGTAATAAAATGGCTTGTTCTTTTGAGTAATTACTTTAGATTTTAAGTCAACTTAGGTCTACTGCAGTGAAAGGCCTAGACGCCGGAACGATTAGCGGGATAGCTAAAACCCCGGCCACCAAAGGTAAAAAGACTCAGCGGCCGTCGTACGTAAAGCCTACGCTTAAAGCGTAAATGAATCGGCCCCTTTCAGTGACTTTTTCAGGGTGTACAGGGGGCATTTTTTTCGATCTCGTTGACATGTATGATAGTCATAATAAATCATATGTAGTTTCATTTCCTTTTGAACTTCTTCCAAAGTTGGGCATCTCTTAATAAAAGTTTCATTTTTAAAGTGAAAAAAATGACTCGATTGATGGATCATTCTAACATTTTCCTCTTGTGGACATTGATTAGCAGAACTCAAGTCTTGTTGCCATTTTGATATTTAGAATGAGTACAGTGAATTCTTTGATCTGAGTGAATGAACACATCCTTACGCTTCCTGATTTTTCGATTTTTTTAATTTTTAAGTGTATCTGTAGCTAATCCAATAGTGATTCGATCTGAGATTTGATAGGCAAGAGTTTCTCCTTTGACCTCATCCAATATCATTAATAAATAAATTCTAGAATTTCTCTCAAAGCTCAAATAGGAGGCTCGTCTTGGTTGAGTTGAAGCTCGAATGAGTTCAGAACCACTGAATGTTTCTGGGCAGCTATCATTAAAAGACTGTATAGAGAGAAGTCTTCTTTATTAGGTTAACTTTTTTGTATTGACATGTTCTTTATAAAGAACTAATATAGTATATATTAGAAATCAAATGAAAATATTTAATTTATTTTTAATCTTTTTATACTTAATTATATAAAATACATTATGTTCATTTTGTATCCACAGTTATTTAACTGTGGACTAATTGTTCTTTAAAAAGAACAAAAATTGTTTGGAAATACTTTTGATAATAGTCAGCGTTGTTTTGATTAGGAGATTATTGAAGCACCCTAGCTTCATGTTACGAAGGAAATTTGATTATAAGGAGAGGAGATAAGCAATGGAAGAAAATAAATATAATTATTTACAGGTTCATAGTTCACTTCATATTAACTCAAACATAGGAATGTTAATGTTAGTACTTTATTTACTATTTAGTGCTAAATCGATTTACAATCTTGATCGTATTCACAAATATCCTTTCATAAATTCCTTTGTGTTATTAGTAAGGATTATACGAGCAGCACAAATAAGTTATATCTATTACAAGAAAAAAAAGTTGTTAAAAAGCCACAGTGAAATTTCTTCTGTTATCTCATCTCATATTAACGGACAGTGCTTGATAGCTTTACGTCAGGGTGAATATAAGGTGATTGATTTTAAGAATAAAAAAGTAGTCACTATATTTCCAGAAAAAGTTCAACTAGAGGATGTACAGCAGCAAATTAATAAACTGATTAAAGCCCAGTCTTGTGATTTAGCACCTGAAATTCTTAATTGGGACCTACAGGAGCGGTGTATTGTAGAGTCTTATTTCAATTACAGAATTCCATTTTATCATTACAAAAGAAAAAAATTTTTTTACGTTGAAATTTTCCCTACCTTGGTCAAAATCATGACAAGTCATGTGCCTAAAGTGATTTCATCTGAATTGTATTTTCAGAAACTAGTGAAAGAAATACATGACTTAAACAACAAATATAACAAGGATAAAAAACATGTTAATCGAATAAAAGCATTTGTATCTATGATTCAAGACAATTATGAACGCAATATTATAGGGGACGTTCCTCTGGTATTTTCACATGGTGATTTTTGTGATCGGAACATATTAAAAAGTAAAAAAGATATTAAGGTGATTGATTGGAGTACGTTAGGAAAAAGAAGTTGTTATTTTGATTTTTATTTCATTTTATTTACTAGGATCTCAGAGGCACGTGGAAAGTACAGGGAAAATATAGCAAAAAACGTAGAAATCGATCTTATGAATTTTAATCGTTTTATTAAATCACATTTAGATAAAGCAGAAGATCTCTCCAGTAAGTGCAATTATAGATATTTGTTTTACTTAGAGTTTATCACTTTACGATTAGAAGAGTTTTCAATTAATCATGATAAACAAATAGATATTACTCAGTGGATAGATATTTTTGAATATTACGAGGAAAAAGTAGGGGATAGAAAATCAATGTTTAATTTAGAATATAGAAGAAACTAACATAATAAAATACAAAATAAAAGGTGGTCAAAAATGAATAAGACAATTAAAAAAGCGATGTCACTTTTTGAAAAACAGGAGAAAGTAAAGTTATTATTACTGTTTTTCATGATGGTTGTAGCAGCCTTATTCGAAACACTTGGAATAGGTATTATTGTCCCTTTCGTTGAAATCATAACTAATCCTGAATCTATACATGACATTCCATTTCTAGCCTATATTTACGATAATTTTGGTTTTCAATCATTAAACTCTTTTATTATTCTTATAGCGATGATGTTCCTGTCAATTTTTGTCTTGAAAAATTTGTATTTATTAGTATTTCATTATGCTCAATTTAAATTAATATTTAACCAGGAATTAAAACTTTCTGAAAAACTATTTGAAAGCTATTTAAAGAAGCCTTACACGTTTCACTTGCAAAGAAATTCAGCTGATTTACTTAGAAATATTACAATTGAAGTACCAAAGTTATTTCAGAAATTTATTATCTCAGCATTTCAATTAGTCACAGAGCTACTTGTAGCAATTTGTATACTGGTTTTATTATTTTTGGTAGCTCCAGTAGCAACAATAACGGCTTGTGTCTTATTAGGCGCAAGTATTCTTATTTTTTTTAAGTTCTTTCGTACAAAAATTTTAGATTTAGGAAAAGAGCAGCAACAACTAACTGGTTCTATGATTAAATGGGTAAAACAGGGGCTGGGAGCTGGTAAAGAAATAAGAGTAACAGGTAGAGAAAGCTTTTTTGTAAATGCATATACTACACAGGGTAAAATTATAGCGAATAATAATCGGAATATAAAGTTACTAGAATACGTGCCTAGGCCTTTTATTGAAACAGTATTAATAGTGATCGTGTTAATTACAATGGTAATTATTGTGTATCAGAATATGGGAACAAGTGAAATCGTTTCGACATTGGCTCTCTTTTGTATGGCTGCTTTTAGACTATTGCCCTCAATCAATCGAATCCTCTCTATGATGACTGCAATCCGTTACAATTATCCAGCGTTAGCTGCAGTCTATGAAGACCTTAAGAATGAGAGAAAACAAATCTCTAAACAGAATACATCATTCCGTACCGGTCAAGTTGAGAAAACTTTTACAGATAATATTACATTAAAAAATATTTGTTATAGATATCCAAATGATGAAAGTTTAACAATTAATAACGTCTCTTTAACGATCCCTATTGGAGATGCTGTTGCTTTTGTAGGTAAATCTGGAGCAGGGAAAACTACATTAGTCGATATTATGTTGGGTCTTCTTGCTCCAGAAGAAGGCGAGGTATTAATAGATGGAACAAATATTAGTGACCAGAGGTCAGTTATACAACAAAAAATAGGTTATATACCACAAACGATTTTCTTGTGCGATGATACAATCCGAAGTAATGTTGCTTTTGGAATAAATGAAGATCAGATTTCAGATGAAGAAGTATGGAAGGCTTTAGATCAGGCTATGTTAAAAGACTATATTGAGTCACTTCCGGAGCAATTAAATACTATTGTAGGAGAGCGAGGAGTAAAGTTATCCGGAGGACAGCGACAAAGAGTTGGAATTGCGCGGGCTTTATACCAAAATCCAGAAATATTGTACATGGATGAAGCGACCTCAGCATTAGATAACGAAACAGAAAAAGAAATTATGAAAGCGATAGACCTACTTAAAGGGCAGAAAACTTTGATAATTATTGCTCATCGAATGAGTACAATAGAAAACTGTGACACTGTTATCGAAATGAGAAATGGAGAAATTTATTCAATAAACCCGAAAGTAAAAAAATCAGCTATCTAGATGAAAATGCGAAGGGATATAATATTTATATGAAGTATCCCAACATTTACATCAGGAAGATCCGGAGAAGGCGACTTCATATTTTTATAAGCTGTATAAAATAGTAATTACATTAGAATGGACAGAATAGCAAAAAATGAACCTTGGGTTAGTCATACCGAATACGGCGATTTGGAAATGACAATTAATCTCTCGAAGCCTGAAAAAGACCCTAAAACAATTGCTGCAGAAAAGAAGCAAATTCAGTGAACTATCCGCTTTGTCTGTTATGTAAAGAAAATGTCGGCTACGCTGGAAGAATCAATCATCCTGCAAGACACAACCACCGGATTATACCGATTTAATGGACTGGAGATTCAATATTCCCATACGTTTATTACAAAGAACATACGCTAATCTTCTTCAGTTTAGCTGCATTTTTTAATGACATGGATTGATTTTGCAATTAACGGCATAGTTACATTGACTGCCGAAAGGTTCAGTGAAGTGATTGGCGGCAGTATATTAATTGGTCTGGCGCTAAGAATGTAAGAGTAACGGGCTGGTTTGAAAACCTGTACGAAGGCTACATTACTAGTAAAGAAGTCAGCGTAGAGGTGAACAGTGATGAAAAAAGAAACATTTAAAGGACTTGAAGCGATCATTTTAGAAAATGAGTATTTAAAAGCAGTCGTTCTGCCGGATTTCGGTGGGAAAGTAGCAAGCTTTTACGATAAAAAAGCCGAGTATGAATGGTTTTATCAGTCAAAAGTGGAGGAGCTGCCAATGCCTCATTACGGCTCAAAATTTGGCGAATATACGCCGTCAGGCTATGACGATTTGTTCCCTGGAGTAGATGAAGGGCCGCATCCATTCAATAACAGAAAAGTGCCCGATCACGGTGAAGTCTGGTCGATGGTATGGGAGATTGAAGAAGAACTTGATAATGGCATCACGCTTGAAGTAAAAAGTCCGGTGTTCCCGTACATTCTAAAAAAGACAATCACGTTGCTTGATGACGGACTTGAGGTAAGATATCGCGCGACTAACACAGCTGAGGCGCCATTTGCTTATATATGGGCGCCAAATATCCTGCTTAATATGAATGAGCACACTCAGATCGAAGTACCCGAAGAATGTGATGAAATCATCAGCATAGAACCGGACAACGAGCACCTGGGAGCATGGGGATCGCGTCACCCATTTCCGATAACACAATCAAAAGATACAAAAGAAGAAATTGATCTCTCAAAAATGGCGCCGAAAGAAGCGCAGAACGTCGAAAAGTTTTACTTCGCTACAAGACTAAACAACGGCTGGTGCAGAGCGGTGCAAAAGGATATCAGCAAAGCTCTGTATTACTCATTTGACCCGGATAAAATACCGTTTCTATCAGTCTTTAAAAACCATGGCGGATGGCTTGGAGACTATAACTTCTCACTACAGCCATCAACTGGTATGTATGATGATGTGTATGTCGCGAATAAAATTGACCGGGTGTCAAAGATTGAACCGGAGGGTGAGGATTTGTGGATTTTTAAAGTGACGTTGGAAGAGGTTGAATAGAGCGGATAGAAAAGGGACAGACTCGGGTCTGCCATTCCCGTAAAACCAGCATTTTCGCTTTATAAAATCATATTTACTAAGGTGGGTGTGGCAAACACCCACCTTTTATTATTTACTTTTATTTTAGTAAAACTAATGTAAATTTCATTGACTTTTACTAAAATTAATTTATAGTATTACATATATTCACTTTCAATCTGTATGAAATGAGGAGGAGGGTGTCAAATGAACGTAAATGATTTAAAGAAGTCATTTGTTTCGATTTTTAATGAAGAACCTGAGCGTTTGTTTTTTGCGCCGGGGAGAATTAATTTAATTGGCGAGCACACGGATTATAATGGTGGAAAGGTTTTTCCGCTGGCGATTACTTATGGCACTTACGCTTATGTGAAAAAGCGCAATGATAAGCAGATCAGGTTAGTATCTAAAAACTTTCCGCAGACAGGCATTGTCACAGCATCACTTGACCATCTTGAAAAAAATGCTGAAGTTGGGTGGGTGAACTATCCACTTGGCGTCATTCACTACCTAAAAGAAAGCGGTTACATGATAGATCAGGGATTCGATGTATTATTTGAAGGGAATATTCCAAACGGTGCGGGACTTTCATCTTCTGCTTCTATTGAAATGGCAGCAGGTGTCATGGCAAGAGGGATAGCCGATCTTTCAATCTCTCAGGTCGAACTGATTAAGCTGTGTCAGCGTGTTGAAAATGAATATATTGGTGTGAACAGCGGGATTATGGATCAGTTTGCAATCGGAATGGGCAAGCAGGGCCAGGCGCTTTGGCTTGATTGTGACACGCTTGAATTTGAATATGCACCGGTTGAGCTTGAACATGAAAAAATTCTGATTATGAATACTAATAAAAGAAGAGAGCTTGCGTCTTCTAAATATAATGAACGCCGCAGTGAATGTGAGCGGGCATTGGATGTCATCAAAGAGCACGTCGATGTTTCAAGTCTTGGGGAGCTTTCAGTTGAACAGCTGTCTGAAGTGGAAGGCTGGCTGGGTGACCCGCTTCTATTTAAACGGGTGAAGCACGTAGTTACTGAAAATGAGCGTACAAAGCAGGCTTATATGTCACTGAAAGCAGGGGACCTTGAGCATGTCGGACAGCTGATGAATGCTTCTCATCAGTCTTTAAAAGAGGATTATGAAGTAACAGGGGAAGAACTGGACGCGCTTGCAGAATTTACACAGACGCTACCGGGTGTGATCGGTGCAAGAATGACAGGCGCGGGCTTTGGAGGATGTGCAATTGCGATTGTCAAAACAGGTGAGGTAGAGAATGTAATTAAGCAGACGCGTAGAAATTACCAGGCTCAGATCGGTTATGGTGCAGACTTTTATGTTGCTTCAGTGGGAGACGGTGCAAAGGAAATTGTGGTTGAAGGAGCTGGACTGGGATGATTTCGAAACAGAAAATTGCCACACATCGGGGGCAGCCGATCATCAAATACACAATTGAAAATAGCAATGGCGTAAAGCTGTCAGCGCTGAATTATGGATGCATTATTACAGAATGGATCGCGCCGGATCGGGACGGTCAGGTGGAAAATATCGTACTCGGTTATGATGACTTTTCAAGATATTTGACGGATTCACCTTACTTTGGAGCGATTGTCGGGCGTTTTGCAGGAAGAATTGAAGATGCTTCATTCACTTTAGATCACGAAACCTATACACTTGCGAAGAATGATGGGGAAAACGCTTTGCACGGGGGAGAAGAAGGCTTCGATAAAAAAGTGTGGTCAGTTACTGAACAGGGGGATACACTGCTTTTTCACCTGACCAGTCCCCATTTAGACGAAGGGTTTCCGGGGGAATTAAGTGTGCATGTCAGCTATACGCTAACTGAAAAGAATGAACTGAAAGTGAAATATGAGGCATCCACAGACCGGAAAACGGTATTAAATTTGACGAATCATACTTACTTCAACCTCACAGGTACACTCGAATCTGTCCTGAATCATGAGCTTCAGATTCCGGCAGATGCTTACCTGCCCCTAAATGAAAAATTGATTCCAACCGGGGAAAAAAGAAGCGTAGAGAACACGCCATTTGACTTCCGTCAACCGAAAAAGCTGTCAGATGCCCTGGATCTTCAGGATGAGCAGATTAAAATTGGTGGAAATGGCTATGATCATCCTTTCGTTTTAAAAGAAGGTGTAATCCAGCTGAGTGAACCGTCAGTCAGAAGACGACTGCTCGTTCATACTGACCAGCCTGCGGTTGTATTTTACGCAGGAAACCAGCTTGGTGCTGAAGGTGAAATGCGCGGACAGAAGCTAAATGCGCATGGAGGAATGTGTCTCGAAACACAGGGTTTTCCAAATTCAGTAAACGAGCCTTCATTTCCAACATGTGAATTGTCTCCTGGTGAAACGTATCGCTCGGAAACAGTGTATCAAATAACGACTTATTGAAATTTGAACATAAGGAGTGAATCAAATGGCAGTACTTGTCACAGGCGGAGCGGGCTACATAGGAAGTCACGCAGTATTAGCACTGAAAAGAAAAGGAATGAATACGGTCATTATTGATAATCTGCAGACCGGTCACGGCGGCGCAGTCAGCGGTGATGACCAGTTTTATAATGGGTCCCTGCATGATGGGGATTTTCTTGATCAGGTATTTACGAATCATCAAATAGATGCAGTCATTCATTTCGCTGCAAGCTCACTGGTGGGTGAAAGCGTTCAAAACCCTTTGAAATACTATGAAAATAACGTAGGAGGCGCAATCTCACTGCTTCAGGCAATGACGCGTCACGGCGTGAAAAAGCTTGTATTTTCTTCAACAGCAGCAACCTACGGAGAGCCTGAGACTGACCTTCTGACAGAAGAGGACCCTGTGTCTCCGACCAATCCTTACGGGGAAACAAAGCTTGCAGTTGAAAAAATGCTGAAGTGGGCAAGTGAGGCATATGGTATTCATTCGATTGCGCTCAGGTATTTCAACGTTGCAGGCGCTGACCCTGAAGGCTTACGCGGAGAAGATCATGACCCTGAAACCCACCTGATTCCGATTATCCTGCAGGTCGCACTCGGACAGCGTGACCATATCAGTATTTTCGGTACGGACTATACAACACCGGACGGCACGTGTATCCGTGATTACATTCATGTAAGCGATCTGGTGGATGCCCACCTTCTTGCGCTTGAAAAGCTGGAAAAAGACCCTGAAACGACCGTGTTCAACCTTGGAAACGGGCAGGGCTTCAGTGTAAAAGAAGTCATTGATACAGCACGTAAAGTAACAGGTCACGCGATCCCGGCGACAGAAGAAGCGCGCAGAGCAGGGGATCCTGCAAAGCTGGTCGCCTCAGCGGATAAAGCAAGAAAGGTACTCGGATGGAGCCCTGTTTATACCAATCTTCACGATATCATCGAAAGCGCATGGAAATGGCACGAAAAACATCCCGAGGGGTATCGTATGGAAACCCGGAAAGGAGACTGAAATGATTTCGTTACAAATTGAACGCCTGCTCCAGTTTGCCGTGCAAAAGCAAATGATTGAACCGGCAGACATTGATTATGCCAGAAACAGAATCCTCTCGCTGCTGAAGCTGGACGCACCGGAAGAAACGGATGTGCCTGATGAACAGCTTGAAACGCCGGTTCCTGTATTAAATGAAATCCTGAGCTGGGCTGAAAAAGAGCTGAATGTGACCGGCATCACTGAAAAGGATCAGCTTGATGCAGCGATCATGAACTGCCTGATGCCCAGACCGTCTGAACTGAACCAGACATTTTATTCTCTCTATCAGGACCATCCTGAAAAAGCGACGCAGCATTTTTACACGCTGTCACAGCACGCAAACTATATCCGCACAGACCGCATCGCTAAAAACGAAAGCTGGATCGCGAATACGCCTTTTGGAAAGCTTGAGATTACGATCAATCTCTCAAAGCCTGAAAAAGACCCGGCAGCCATCGCAGCTGAAAAGAAAGCAAAAAGTGTTGGATATCCATCATGCCTGTTATGTAAAGAAAATGTAGGATATGACGGGAGAGCCAACCATCCTGCGAGGCAGAATCACCGTATTGTACCGGTGATACTTGAACAGGAGCAGTGGTTTTTCCAGTACTCACCGTATGTGTATTATAACGAGCACGCGATCGTCCTGAGTGAAGAGCATAAGCCGATGAAGGTTTCAAAGGAGAGTTTTGATAAGTTATTAGCGTTTACAGAACAATTTCCACACTACTTTGTTGGATCAAATGCGGATCTGCCGATTGTCGGAGGATCCATTCTGAGCCACGACCATTTCCAGGCAGGGCATTATGAGTTTCCGATGGCAACCGCGCCAGAAACAGATACGTTTTCTTTTAAAGGCTATGAAAACGTCGAAGCAGGAATTGTAAAATGGCCGATGTCTGTTCTGAGATTAAGAGGAGCGGACCGTTACGAGCTTTCAGAACTTGCGGCAAAAGTACTTGATCAGTGGAAAAGCTATGAGGACCCGGATGCAGAAGTGCTGGCGTTCACAGATGGAGAACCTCATAACACAATTACACCAATCGCAAGAACACGCGATGGAAAATTTGAAATGGATCTGGTGCTGCGTAACAACCGGACAAGCGTTGAGCATCCGGGCGGGATTTTCCATCCGCATGAAGAACTTCATCATATTAAAAAAGAAAATATCGGTTTAATTGAAGTCATGGGCCTGGCTGTGCTGCCGGGTCGCCTGAAAGAAGAACTGCAGCTGACTGCTGATTATCTTGTAAATGAAGATATCACTGGTCTGAAGCAGGATGAGCGGACGGCGAAGCATGTGGAATGGGCAGAGAAAATATTAGCTGAAAGATCCCCTTCATCTGAAAACGTCACTGACATTTTGAAAGATGAAATAGGAAAAGTATTTGAAAAAGTCCTTGCGCACGCTGGCGTATTTAAACAGAGCGAGCAGGGACAGAAAGCATTTAAGAGGTTTCTAGATACAGTAATGTGAAGGTAGACCGGGGACAGACCCTGGTCTACCTTTCCTATGAAATCAATACTTCCTTTTCCAACAATAATCGAAACCCTTCCCAATGTAACCTTCTGTTTTACTAAGACTGCTGGTAAAACGAAATAAAAAAATCTTATAATTTACTAAAATAGTATTGACTTTAATTAAAAAGTTTACTAAAATCAAATCAAATGTAAGCGGTTTCTAAACTGGTAAGCACTTCAGGGTGAAAAAGATCGCTCGCATCAATTATTCATTTTATATGAGGGGGAAAGAAAATGAAGAAATGGTGGACAGCAACAGGTTTAGTAGCTGCAGGTGCAATGATGCTTGCAGGGTGCTCGGGGTCAGATGGTGGAAGCAGTTCTGGTGAAGACGGTGAAACAACACTGACTGCGTGGGCATGGAACGTAAACGTAGGTGCACTTGAAGATGCTATGGCTCTATATCAGGAAGAGAACCCGAACGTAACAATTGAAGTAGAAGATATTGGACGACTGGATGTATACGACAAGCTTTCAACTGGTCTTGCAGCAGGGGGCGTTGGTCTGCCGGACATCGTACTTGTTGAGGATGACCGGATCGGTGGATATGCTCAGGCCTTCCCGGATGGATTTGTAAACCTTTCAGATATGGGCTTTGAAGATAACGTTGATCAGTTCCCATCCTTCAAACAGGATCTGGCAACTGTAAATGACTCATTCTATGCAATGCCTTTTGATGCAGGGCCGGGTGGAATGTTCTACCGCAGAAGCATTTTCGAAGAAGCGGGTGTAAATCCGGATGATATTGAAACATGGGATGACTTCCTTGAAGCAGGTAAGCAGATCAAGGACGCAACGGGTGTGGCTGCAATGCCGCTGGATAAGTTCAATGATGATCCAACATTCCGTATGATGCTGAATCAGCTTGGCACTTATTACTTTGATGAGAATGGAAACATTGATCTGACAAGCCCGGAAGCTGTTATGGCAATGGAAAAGCAGATGGAGTTTGAAGAAGCCGGCCTGATTAAAGAAGTTGATGGCTGGAACGGAACGGTTTCTGCAACAATCGACGGTTCCGTTGCAACAATTCCATTTGGTGCATGGTACTACGGAACAATTATTGACCAGGCACAGGATACTTCTGGTGACTGGGGCGTATTCCTGCTTCCTGCATTTGAAGAAGGCGGCAACCGCGCATCTAACCTTGGTGGTTCAAGCTGGATGATTCCTTCAGGCGGTGATAACGAAGAAGCGGCTTATGATTTCCTTGAGTTCTTCTCTACAAGCCCTGAAGCACAGGTGATTGCAATGGAAGATTACGGCTTATTCCCATCACTGAACTCAGCTTATGAAGAAGAAATCTTTACAAGCGAAGATGAGTTCTTCGGCGGTCAGAAGATCTGGGAGCTGTTTGCTAATGAGATGGCTGATGTAGAAACACCTTATTACACTGAAGACTATGCAATCGGTCTTGATGAAGCAATCAAAGCACAGGCGGATTCCTTCAACGGAACACCACCTGCTGAAGCACTGCAGGCAGCTGCAGAAAGACTTGCTGAGAGAACAGAGCGTGAAATTAATAACTAACGATGTTTGACAAGAAAAGAGATTTAGCAGCACCTATTGCTAAATCTCTTCTTCTTTTAAAGTATCAAAGAAGACTAAAATAATATTTTCTATTTTCAACTGAGCTGATGGTTGGAGTGGGGGACGGAGACTCCCGCCCCAGGAAGGGACAGGTGAGACCCCGCAAGGCGCAGCCTGAGGAGGCTCACCGCCCGGGGGCAGGAAAGCGAAGTCCCCCACGGAAACCAGCAGCGGTTATGCAGAACTTTCAACTGAAAGGATAGCTGCAGGCGTTACATACACAAATCTACAGCCGTTTGCGGCACATCCTAAATGAAAGAACGAAAGAAGGTAGAGCATGAAACAAAAAACGTTAGTACCTTATATGTTTGTTGGACCGGCAGTCATTTTATTTTCTATTTTTATGGCATATCCAATCATTTATTCATTAATCCTGAGCTTCCAGTCAGGTCAGGGAAGCAACCTTGAATTCACGGGGTTTGATAATTTTGTAAGGCTGATGAACGATGACATTTTCATCACAGCACTGAAAAATACATTTATTCTATTGATTGTACAGGTGCCGATCATGATTTTCCTGGCGCTGATCATAGCGAACTTACTGAACTCTGCATTATTGAAATTTAAAGGCGTATTCAGGGTATCATTTTTCCTCCCTGCCGTTACATCTCTTGTAGCGTACTCTATTATCTTTTCAATCATGCTGATGAACGATGGTGTAGTCAATCAGGTGATTGCTGCAATTGGACTCGACAGAATCCCATGGCTTTCAGATCCTTTCTGGGCAAAAGCATCTCTTGTCATTGCAATGACGTGGAGATGGGTGGGTTATAATATGGTCATTTTCCTTGCCGGACTACAGAACATTCCTGAAGAATTATATGAAGCGGCAAGTATGGATGGCGCAAGTAAAATCAGACAGTTTTTCTCTATTACAGTACCGAACCTTAAGCCGGTTATTCTTTTTACAACTATCCTTTCTACAATCGGTACGCTGCAATTATTCGATGAGCCGTTCGTACTGACTAATGGCGGACCGAGTGATGCAACGCTGACGATCGGGATGTATCTTTATCAGACAGGCTTCCGGTTCTTTGATTTCGGATACGCTTCAACGATTGCATACGTAATTGTAATTTTGATTGCGATTATGACATTTATTCAATTTAAAGTGACGGGTGATCAGGAATGAAGAAAAACAAGACGACGAAAAAAATCACATTATATATTGCATTAGTCATTGGTGCACTCGTTTCTCTGTTCCCGTTCTATTGGGCTGCCATCGGTGCGACGAATACAAGTGGAAGCATGTTCTCACAGCCGCCTACGCTGCTTCCGGGCAGCATGCTGATGGAAAATATCCGCAACTTGGATGAATCCATTGGTATCGGGCGCGTGATGTTTAACTCATTATTTATCGCTACAACTTATACAGTACTGGCGCTATTTATTTGTACAATGGCTGCCTATGCATTTGCCAAGTTTGACTTTAAAGGGAGAAACGTCATTTTTACGATCTTCCTGCTTTCAATGATGGTACCTTATCATGCGACAATCATTCCGCTATTTAAAATGATGGCTGCGCTGAACTGGTTAAATACGTATCAGGCAGTGATCCTGCCAAACCTTGCGTACCCATTTGCGATTTTCCTGATGAGACAGAACCTGCTCGCATTTCCAACATCGCTCATTGAAGCGGCAAGGATTGATGGAGCGGGTGAGTGGAAGATTTTCTTCCGTATCGTCCTGCCATCGATGAAGCCGGCGTTAGCTGCAACAGCGATCTTCCTTTTCCTGTATCAGTGGAACAGCTTCCTGTGGCCGTTAATTGCATTATCAACAACAGATATGTATACATTCCCGGTTGCACTTTCAACATTATTCGGACTGTCACGCATTGACTATGGTCAGGTAATGGCGGGTGTAACAATTGCGACAATTCCAATTATTATTTTCTTCCTGCTTCTCCAGCGCCAGTTTATCTCAGGAATGCTTGGAAGTGCAGTGAAATAAGGAGTTTTGACCATGCCGATCTATACGCATGACAGACAATTTCATTTGCAGGGCCAGGATATCAGCTATATCATCCGGGTTCTCGAAAATGGACAGCTTGAACACACCTACTTTGGTAAAAAAGTAACGGATCGCGCCAGCTTTACAGGGCTGGCGCCATTTCCAAATGAACCGCTGGGTAATGCCAACTTTCCGCTGAAAGAAAGTGGATTTACATTAGAGTGGGCGAGACAGGAATACCCTTCATATGGGACGTCTGATTTTAGAGAACCTGCAATTGAAATTGTAGAAAAGCAGGGCACGAGACTTTCGCATTTTGTCTACCATCGTCATCAGATCATAAAAGGTAAGCCGTCGCTTGATGGCATGCCGGCAGTTTATGGGGAGAAGGAAGAATGTGAAACCTTACAGATTACCTTGAGAGATCCAATTATGGGTGCTGAATTAGACTTACTCTATACCGTTTTCCATCAGCGGAATGTTGTTTTAAGACGCAGCGAAATCAGAAATAACGGAACAGATTCTTTTTCAATCGACCGTCTGATGAGTGCTTCAATTGATTTGCCGGATCACAATTATGAATCGATTCAGCTTGACGGCGCCTGGATCCGTGAGCGGCATCTGCACCGTTCAGCGCTGAAGCCGGGCGTGCACGTTCTTGACAGCAAAAAAGGCGTCAGCAGCTCATGGCATAATCCGTTTGTTGCACTCGCGAGACCGCATGCAACAGAGCATGAAGGGGAAGTCATCGGGCTAAACCTGATATATAGCGGTAATTATCGTGCAAGCGTTGAAGTCGATACTTATGACACGACGCGTCTGATGATCGGCCTTAACCCATTTGATTTTAAATGGACGCTTGAACCTGGTAAAACATTCTCAACTCCTGAAGCAGTCCTCGTTTACAGCGATCAGGGATTAAACAAAATGAGCCATAGCTTTCATTCGTTATATAATGAATACTTAATCAGAGGGGTCTGGCAGCATAAAGAAAGACCGGTTCTGTTAAATAACTGGGAAGCGACTTATTTCGATTTTGACCATGACAAAGTTACTTCAATCGCAGCATCTGCAAGTGAGCTTGGGGTAGAATTATTCGTTCTTGATGATGGCTGGTTTGAAGGAAGAAATGATGACACGACATCGCTTGGTGACTGGACAGCAGATAAAAAGAAGCTGCCAAAAGGGCTTGAAGGACTGTCTGATGAAGTGAGAGACCGGCAGATTCAATTTGGAATCTGGGTAGAACCTGAAATGGTTTCAGAAGAAAGCAATCTCTACAGGCAGCACCCGGACTGGATACTGAGAGCGCCACACCGTCCGCATACGCCGGGAAGAAATCAAATGGTACTGAATCTCGGTAAAAGAGATGTGCAGGACTATTTAATAGAAGTAATTGGTAACGTACTGAAAGATTCAACTGCGTCCTACGTAAAATGGGATATGAACCGTACATTGACAGAGGTGTTTTCTGATGAGTTGCCTGCAAATCGCCAGGGAGAAGTGATGCATCGCTACATATTAGGGCTGTACCGGGTACTTGAAGAGATCACATCAGCATTTCCGCACGTCCTGTTTGAATCATGTGCAAGCGGTGGCAACCGTTTTGACCCCGGCATGCTTTATTACATGCCGCAAACATGGACAAGCGATAATACGGATGCTGTAGAGCGGTTAAAAATTCAATATGGTACCTCGCTTGTTTATCCCGTTTCCTCTATGGGTGCGCACGTATCAGCATCACCGAATCATCAGACCGGCCGGGTGACACCAATTGAATTCAGGTTCCACTCGGCGATATTTGGTGCATTTGGTTATGAACTTGATCCGGAGGAAATGGATGACGTAACCCGTGAGAAGGTTAGTGAGCAGATTTCTTTATTTAAAAAGGAAAGAAAGCTCCTGCAGTTCGGAGAGTTTTACAGACTGATCAGTCCATTTGAAGGTAATGACACCGCCTGGATGATAGTATCACATGATCAGTCAGAAGCGCTGGTTGCCTTTTACCGCGTATTATCGCAGCCGAATGCTGGGATGAAAAGAATCCGCCTGTGCGGTCTTAATCCGGATAAAATCTATGAAATTGAATGGCAGGAAGGCAGCAGCATGATTCACCGTCAGTATGGCGGTGATGAGCTGATGAATATCGGCTGGCAGATCCCGCCGTTTTTCACTGGCACTGTTAAAACAGAACAAACGCACTTTTATGGTGATTTTCAGTCTGCTCTGTGGAAGTTCAAAGAGATGAAGTAAGTATAAAATAATAAACAACATCAGAAGCACTGAGGCTTCTGATCTGACAGGAGGAATTGTTGTGTATGTAGGTGTGGATTATTACCCGGAGCACTGGCCGGAGAGCATGCTTGAGAAAGACCTTGATGGCATTAAAGAACTTGGTGCAAACATGATCAGAATTGGTGAGTTTGCCTGGCATTTGATGGAGCCGCAGGAAGGGCAGTTTGATTTCTCATTTTTTGATAAAGTGATCAAAGAGGCTAAGAAAAGAAATTTGTCAGTGATGTTCGGGACACCGACTGCGACGTTCCCGGCCTGGCTTGCTGCAAAGCATCCATCCATTTTATCTAAAGATGAATATGGTCACGTACGCGCATTCGGCGGCAGAAGACAGTACTGCTTCAACTCCCCTGAATATAACCGCTACGCTGCTAAGATCACTGAAGAAGTTGTGAAGCATTTTGCAGATGAACCGGCAGTTGTAGTTTGGCAGATTGATAATGAATTCGGTCATGAAGGCAGTGACTGGTGCTTCTGTGAGCATTGCCACAGTGGGTTCCATCATTTCCTTGAAAAGAAATATCAAACCGTTGATGAGCTGAATGAGCGCTGGGGAACGATTTTCTGGGGTCAGACTTATAATAGCTTTTCGGAAATCCCTATGCCTGTGCCGACTGTAACTACACATAACCCTTCTCTAAAGCTTGATTACACAAGGTTCAGATCAGAATCAGTCAACAATTTTGCGCACAAAATGACGGACATCACGCGTGAACATGCCGGCAGCGGCCAGCCGATTACGACGAACGTATCAGGCGGCTTTTTCGATAAAGCATTCGATCATGCTGAAAACGTCAGGGTGATGGACTTTGTTTCTTATGATAATTATCCGGTATGGGGCGGCCTGACTGAACCAATCGCGCCTGCAGCGATTGCGATGACGCATGATTTCAATAGAGGACTGAAAGATCAGAACTACTGGATCGTAGAAGAACTCATGGGCGCACAAGGGCACAACGTCATTGGCTATCTGCCAAGGCCAAACCAGGCGAAAATGTGGTCTTATCAGGCATTCGCACACGGCTGTACCAACATGCTCTACTTCAGGTGGCGCGGTATGACAAAGGGAGCAGAACAATTCTGCTTCGGCGTCGTTGACCAGGATAACCGGTATGGACGCAAATTTAAAGAAGTGCAGTCACTATTCAGTGAGATCCAGCCGTATGAACATGTATTAAACGAAAAAATTGAATCCGACATTGCGGTTTTATATGACTACGATAACATCTGGTCATGGAAATCACAGGTGCAGAGTGCAAGCTTTGACTTCAACGCAGAACTGCTAAGATTATACGCGCCATTTTACAGACATAACGCATCAATTGACGTCATTCCTACTGACCGCGCTTTTGAAAAGTATAAAGTATTACTTGTACCGGTCATGCAGATCATTGACGATGAACTCGCAGCTAGACTGAAGCGCTTTGCTGAATCAGGCGGCACCGTCGTATTTTCATTCCGTGCAGGTCTGAAAAACAGAGATAATAACATTCATTTTGAACAGACACTTCCGGGACCGGTTGCAGACCTTGCGGGGATTGAAATCTATGAAACAGAAGCACTTGCAGCACACCAGTCTGTTCCAGTTAAAAGTAAAGACGGTAAAGAGGGCAGCGGGAAAGTATGGAGAGACCTTGTGACACCTGCAGGAGCAGAAGTGATCTGGCAGTACAGCGATGAATTTTACGAGAAACAGGCTGCACTTACCCTGAACAAATTTGGTGAAGGCAGCGTCTATTATCTTGCAACAGGACTTGACTCAGAAGTACTTGAACCCGTTGCGCTGGATATCATTAAAAAGCATGACATCTGGCACACAGAAACACCTGCTGGAACTGAAGCTGTCAAACGAAACGGACATTTATTCCTGATGAATCATACAGGTCGGACTCAGCACGTGTGCGGGGAAACATTAGCACCTTATGAGTCGAAAGTGATACAGTATAAGAAGAACAATGGTCAGAAATGACACGAGTGGGTGGTTATAAATGGCGACTTTAAAAGATATAGCAGTAAAAGCGGGGGTCTCCCTGGCAACAGTTTCACGGGTGATCAATGATGATGCAACACTGTCTGTCACTGCTGAAACGAGGGAGAAAATACTCTCTATAGCGAAAGAACTTAACTATCAGAGTGTAAAAAGAAAGGCAGGTACTAAAAAATCTAAAACGCTGCGCGTCGGTCTCGTCTACTGGTATTCAGAGGAGCAGGAGCTTGAGGATCCTTATTATCTCTCAGTCAGACTCGGCGTTGAACGCGCTTGCGTTAATCAGGGCGTCAACCTTGTCAAACTTTACAAAAACGAAGATACGTATCGCGTTAGAAATGATGCAGCGCTGGATGGTGTGATCGCCGTCGGTAAATTCAGCGAAAAAGATCTGTCCACTTTTAAGCAGTGGGCACCGAATCTTGTGCTGGTGGATTTTACACCATCAAAAAACGTGGACTCAGTAGAAGTCGACTTCCGCTCCGCCATGATCGATGTCCTCAAACACCTGATTGACCTCGGTCACGAGCGTATCGGCTACATCGGTGGACATGAATACGTTCAGGATGATGAAATGGTCAAAGACGAGCGGGAAACAACATTTTTCGAATACCTGTCTCTCTATCACACCTTTCATCCTGAATACATCTGGACCGGAAAATTCACAGCAGCAGACGGTTACACATTGATGAAAGAAGCGTTAAAGCTTGATAACGGACCAACCGCCTTCATTATGGGAAGCGACTCCATGGCCATCGGCGCCATGCGCGCGCTTCATGAAAAAGGCGTCCGCGTACCTGAACAGGTATCTGTCGTCGGCTTCAACGACATCGAAATGTCACGCTACCTGCAACCGTCACTGACAACGATCCAGGTACACACAGAATACATGGGTGAAGCAGCTGTTGACCTCCTGCTCGATCAGCTCTCATCCAAACGAAAAATCGCCAAAAAAGTCGTCCTGCCAACCACCCTGCTGGTACGTGAGAGCAGTGGGCCACTGAAATAGAGTTTGTGATAACCCGGGTTTAGAGTGGCCCGGGTTTTTTGGTGTGATGCGGAGATAACTGTTTCTTTTATGCGAAATATGGAAGGGTGGGTTGGTCGCTGAATGCGGCAAAAGGTTAAACTTAAGTATAAGGTTGGTATTTCTGCTAATGAAGAGCTATTGATCTGATTGAAGGCGCGATACGAATGGGTTGAATTTTGTGACGTTTGCAGTAAGTGTCATGAAAAAGCCCGCGACCGTCATGAGTGACCGGGCGGGGTAGTAAGAGCAAATTTGATTTATTTTGAACCCATGAGAAATTCTTTTATGCCTTTAAAAATGAAGGGCTTGTTATTGTTGAGAAAACCATTTAGCAGGAAAGGATTTCATGCAAGTCTCAACTCACAGGATCTCCAGAAAGCTCCTCTTTCTTCCGTTAAAAACTGCCCATTCATAAACTCCAATTTCTCTGATCATATTTACAACTAGATCGTACTCATATCCAACTTCATCAGGCGAATGGCTGTCTGAGCCAAACGTAAACACTGCGCCGTATTGATGAAGTTTTTTAATTGTTTCTTTTTTGGGAAAAGGTTCACCATATTTTCTGATGCCTGATGTGTTAATTTCGACTGTCAGGTTTTTCTCTCCAATAAGTGAGAGCAGCTGTTCTTTCTTGTCTTCAATACACTGATCATATATAGGTGGTGCGAATGCAAGAAAAGCGTCAGGGTGAGCAATAATGTCGCAGAAATCGCTTTTTACTAAGCTGATCATTTGGTCGTAATAGCTGTTAAATGCAGTAACTGGATCTGTATCCGGATCCCTCCATCTTGATTTATCAAAAATGTGCACTCCATTCACGTAGTGAATTGAGCCTATTATATAATCAAGCGGCTGATCATTTAAGGTATCAGTATAATGATGGGACTGACCTTCAAAAAAATCAGCTTCGATTCCGACTCTAACTTTGATTTGTGATTTATATTTATCTTTTAGCTTTATGCACTCTTCTATATATGATGGAAATTCTGATTTTGCCATGACCATGCCAGGAAGACCAAAATCCTGTTCCAAGTGGAAAAACGGACTGTGATCTGAAATTCCGATTTCTGTGAAGCCTTGCTTGATTGCACTAAGAATATAATCTTCAATTCCCCCGCTTGCATGACCGCACCGGCTGTTATGTGTATGATAATCTACTTTAACCATTGGCATCTCCTTTGATTGAGTTGATAACATCAGCCTACCTTTTTAATAGAGGATTCTGCAATGCAATTTAATGGGTTTGAAGAAAAGTGGATATATTTAAAGGATTTTTGGATATGTAAGCGCTTTAATTTCGGGTAGGCTTTAATTGTTAAGAAAAATTCGAGGGGGAATAATGAGAATGAAAAAGATGACTCAGATGTTTGCTGTAGGTAGTGCGGCTTTAATGATTTTGGCGGGTTGTAGTGCAAATGAAGCGGAAGGGACAGCGTCAGATGAACTGGTTTTATATTCACCAAATAGTGAAGAGTTAATTTCTACAATTGTTCCACTGTTTGAAGAGGAGACAGGTATTAAGGTTGAAGTGATTAGTGCAGGTACGGGTGAGTTAATGCGACGAATTGAGACTGAACAGAATTCCCCTTATGGTGATGTCATGTTTGGCGGTACGAAGTCTGTTCACGTTGAAAACATTGATTTGTTTCATGAATATGTATCTGAAAATGATGCTGACTTAATTGAAGAATATCAAAACGATACAGGTAAAATTACTTCTTACGTTCTTGATGGAAATGTACTGCTTGTAAATGAAAATCTGGCAGGAAATATTGAGATTGAAGGATATGAAGATCTGCTTAACCCTGAATTAAAAGGGAAGATCGCCCATACAGATGCATCGAGCTCGAGTTCTGCATTTAACCATGTTACCAATATGCTTCAGGCAATGGGTGGAGATTATGAGAGTGAGGAGGGCTGGGCTTTTGTAGAGGAATTCGTAGCGAACCTGGATGGAAAGATTGCCAGCGGTTCCGGTGCGGTTCATAAAAGTGTAGCAGATGGCGAATTTGTTGTTGGTCTGACATGGGAGGATCCAGCTGTTGGTTACATCCGCGGTGACGCAGCACCGGTACGCGTCGTGCACCCTAAAGAAGGAACTGTGTACTCAGCTTCCGCATCTTCCATTATCAATGATGCGCCAAACATGGAAAATGCAGAGCGTTTTATTGATTTCCTATTGTCAGAAGATGTACAAAACACAATTGCTGAAAACCTGAATAATCGTCCGCTTCACAAAAATACTGAATCAGCTGATTATATGACACCTTTAGAAGACATTAATATCCTGACTGAGGATTCCAAGTACATCACAGAAAATAAAGATAAGATTGTTGATCGTTATATCGAGATCATCACACAGAATTAATTTCTTTTAGAGAGAGGGTTTAGCTATGAGTATTGAAATCGGTTTTAATCAGGTAGTTAAAAAATTCGGAGACCAGGCTGTCATTCCTGATCTTTCGATCAATGTTGAAAAAGGGGAATTTTTTACGCTGCTTGGCCCATCAGGTTGCGGAAAGACCACGCTATTGAGAATGGTTGCCGGCTTTAACAGTATTGAAGGTGGCGAAATAACATTCGATGACCGTGTCATTAATACAGTGAAGCCGGATAAGAGAAATATCGGGATGGTATTTCAAAACTATGCAATTTTCCCTCATTTAAGTGTTAAGAAAAACATTGCGTTTGGACTGGAGAACAGGAAAACGCCGAAAGCTGAGATTGAAAAGCGGGTCAATGACATTCTGAAGATTGTTCAGATTGAGCAGTATAAAGACCGTCTGCCGGAAAATTTGTCAGGTGGTCAGCAGCAGCGTGTGGCACTGGCAAGAGCAATTGTCATTAATCCTGATGTCTTGCTGATGGATGAGCCGCTCTCAAATCTTGATGCGAAGCTCAGAATAGATTTAAGAAACGCAATCAGAAAAATTCAAAAAGAAATTGGCATTACAACGATTTATGTGACGCATGACCAAGAAGAAGCGATGGCTGTGTCTGATCGGATTGCAGTCATGAAGGATGGTTATATTCAGCATGCAGGAACACCGCAGAATATCTACCATCGTCCTTCTAATTTATTCGTATCAACCTTTATCGGGAGAAGTAATATCATTGATGGTGTGATGACGAGATCAGGTGATCATGTTGAGGTGAGCTTATTTGATACGTATAAAACCTCATTTACAAACATTCAGAAAGAATATCTGCCAACTGCCAAGACGGCGATCAAAATGTCTGTTAGGCCAGAAGAATTTATTTTTACAACGGATCAAGATGGTATAGAAGGAACTGTGCAGAGAAGCTCATTCCTTGGGTTGAATACAAACTATTTTATTGAGCTGAAAAATGGAGAAATGATAGAAGTGGTGCAGGAATCCAATATTGATTCACTGATTCCTGAAGGTCAGACGGTATATCTGAAGCTGAATACTAAAAAAGTGAACATTTATTCAGAGGATGGTGCAGTTAACTTTACAGAGGGTGTTCAAAATGACGCTGAGCCCGTTCCTGAAGCCCGTAAAGGAGTGAACGGCATTGCCATCTAAACAGGGAAGAGATATCTGGTCTGTCATGACCATGATTATATTTTCAGTCTATGCATTATTCCTGCTGTATCCATTATTCTCGCTGCTTGTGACGAGCGTGAAGGACCCGGGATCGGGCAGCTTTTCACTCAATTATTTTACAGACTTTTTTACAAGCGCTTATTATATAGAATCATTATGGAACAGCTTTAAAGTAACGGCCGCAGTTACTGTGATTTCAGCACTCGTTGCTGTACCGCTTGCATATGTGATGTCGACCGTGAAAATTAAGGGAGCTATTCTGATTACAACGTTAATTATTATCTCATCTGTTTCACCGCCATTTATAGGTGCTTATTCCTGGATCTTATTACTTGGCAGAAATGGATTGATTACGAACTTTTTTCAGGATTACTTGAATATCACGATTCCTGATATTTATGGCTTTACAGGCATAACGCTCGTATTAGTGCTTCAGTTATTCCCGCTCGTATATATTTATACACTCGGCGCACTCAGAAATGTTGATGCTTCTTTAATTGAGGCAGCTGAAAGTATGCAGTGTACAGGTATCAGGAAAATGACGAAAGTAATCGTTCCGCTGATTATTCCTACATTGCTTGCAGGTTCACTGCTTGTATTCATGCGTGCGCTTTCTGATTTTGGAACGCCTATGCTGATTGGGGAAGGGTACCGCACGATTCCGGTAATGATCTTTACTGAATTTATCAGTGAGGTGGGTGGAGATGCAGGGTTTGCCGCTGCAATCAGTGTCATTGTAGTGATCATCGCTTCACTTGTTTTCTTGCTTCAAAAGTATATCTCAAAGCGAAAGTCGTTCACAATGAGTGCGCTCAGATCCATTGAGCCAAAGAAATCATCTGGTCTTGCAAGTATACTGGCTCATACGTTTGTATACGGTATTACAGCCATTGCACTTTTGCCGAGAATTTATGTGATTTATACGTCATTCCTTAAAACTGAAGGAACTGTCTTCTTACAGCAGTTTTCACTCGACAGCTATATGATTTCATTTGACCGCCTTGGCAGCAGCATTCAGATTACATTTATGCTGGCGATTGCTGCAATGGTCATTATCGTGATCATGTCAGTATTTATCGCTTATCTGACTGTCCGTCGTCCTAACAAAATCAATGATTCACTGGATACAGTCAGTATGTTTCCGTTCATTGTACCGGGGTCAATTCTTGGTATCGCGCTGCTTGCTTCATTTAACAGTGGTCCGATTATTCTCGGTGGAACGGCATTTATCATGATTATCTCGTTTGCAATCAGACGTCTTCCTTATACGATCAGATCAAGCGCGGCTGTGCTGAATCAGATCAGTAAATCAGTGGAGGAGGCTTCGATCAGTCTAGGTGCGTCGAACATTAAAACATTTATTAAAATCACGCTCCCGATGATGGCATCAGGGATTATAGCCGGTAGTATTCTGAGCTGGATCAATATTTTCAGTGAACTGAGTACATCGATCATTCTTTACACAGGGGCTACAAGAACAATGAGTATTGCGATTTACACAGAAGTGCTAAGAGGAAGCTATGGAACTGCAGCTGCCCTGTCAACAATCCTGACAGTTGTGACTGTGCTTTCACTGCTTATATTCTTCAAGGTGTCTGGTAAGCGAGAAGTAGCGATCTAAATTTGATCCTGAAAAGCTTTCTTACTGTGATATGATGAAGTAAGAAAAAGGAGGAAATGCAGATGCAGCCAAACAGTATAAAAGAACAGGCGAGAAAGATTTTTATTAGGTATACGTCGATTCTTTTGATACTTGTGACAGTTGCTGTGTCTGCATTTTTTTATATTAATTCCTCTCAGATGTCAGCCAGGCAAACCGAGAACGCCGCTGCACAGTTGTCAGCGCAGCTTGCCTCAGTGCATGAATCTTACACAGCATTTATTGAACGGATGAAAAACAGTGAAAGAGTCCACGATTACATCCGCACTCAGTCTGGCGAATCATCACTATTTCAGTCATTTTATGAATTCAACACAGATCAGACAGTCCAAAGTGATTTCTTTTTATTTGATCAAAATGAAGCACTCATCCTGTCAAATGCACTCGATAATGACCAGCTCTCACTCTCTCAGGCCGACTACTTTGCCTCTTCAATCAGGCTGATTAGATTAAATGGTGAGGACTATATTACCCGTGTGAATCGTATCCCTTATCACAATGGGAAAATCTCTTCTTTTCTATATGGATCTGAAGTTTTAGAAAATGGCGAAGTGACCGGTTATATTTTTTATATGCTTCATGAAGAAGACTTTCTGGATCTCTTATTCCAGCAGGCTATTCATCTCGCTGTCATTACAGATCAGTTTGACACGATCGTTGCGACGAGTAACAACTCAGTCGGCGATTTTTTAAATAAATACAGACCCCAGCCGCTAGCAAATGGTAACGTAAAAATCAGGGAGAATGAGCTTGTACAGTCACAGGACCAGGTCGAAGGCACTTCTCTCACTGTCTATACACTCAATCCGCCACAGACGATTACAAGTCCTGCGATCTGGCTGGTTTCTTTTTTAATCGTGTTGTTCATATCTCTATTCTTTCTATTAAAAGTAATGTCAGATCGCTTATCATACTCTCTTACAGCAAGTGTAAATGGCATGATTGAGTCTATTAAGCACTTCAAATCAGGAAATGCCGACTATTACCTAAAGCCGTCAGAAGACTATGAAATCCAGGTATTAACTGACCAGTTCAATGCAATGCTGGATGAAATCAATACACTGATTTCTGAAAAAGAAGAACTGTCCGAAAGGCAGAAGCAAACAGAAATTAAACAGCTTGAAGCACAATTTAATCCACACTTTGTTTTTAACATACTCGAATCAATCAGGTATTTGATCTTAATTGAACCAAGACGTGCAGAAGAAAGTATTCTCGCCTTGTCCAAATTACTAAGATACAGTGTGAAACATAATGAAGACAAAGTATCTGTACAGGAAGAGCTGAATTACCTTGAACACTATATGAAGCTGCACCATCTGAGATTTAATCAATCCATTCAATATGAAGTAAAAATGGATCCCATGGTCAGACTGCACATTGAACAAATCGTTATCCCAAAACTTTTATTTCAGCCGCTCATTGAAAATGCAATCAAACACGGCTACTCAACTGGCAAAAAACTGAACATTCTTATTTCACTTTCTTTTAAAAATCACCAGCTGATTTGCAGCGTAACTGATAATGGCCAGTCAATAAACGAAGCTCAACTGACCAACCTGCAGAATCAGTTGCAATTGAACCGTTCGAGCCAGCTTGGACTTGGATTATATAACGTTCACAGAAGAATCCAGCTGCTTTTTCCTGAAAATAAAGGGGTTCATTTGTCACTGGAATATGAGGGTTTTAGCGTCAGTTTTTCTATTCCGCTGATGCTGATTCATGAAAGAGGGGTCATATGAAGAAAATCCTGTTAGTAGAAGATGAAGACATTATCCGTCGTGGACTGGCACTGACTTTTGACTGGCATGCCCATCAATGCTCAATTGTTGGCGAGGCATCTAACGGACAAGAAGCGCTTGACATGATCGAAAAAGTTCAGCCGAATATTCTGATCACAGATATCAAAATGCCTGAAATGAATGGCCTGGAGCTGCTGGATAAGTGCCGGCAATATCCTGAGATCGTCACAATTATTTTATCCAGCTTCAATGAGTTTGAATACGCGAAGCAGGCCATAAAAATGGGCGCAATTGATTATCTTTTAAAGCCGCTTGACCACAATGAACTATCAGAGTCATTAAGAAAAGCAGTTCACACACTCGATCAGGCGCATAGAGCAGTTACTAAGCCAGGAAGTAGTGATCAACAGCAGGAACAACCCAGACCAGAATTCTTGTCAGTCCCAACTCAGCGTATCATTGCCTATATTGAAGCGCACTACACAAAAAAAGTAACCGTTCAGGATATAGCGGATCATATTGAAAAAAGCCCAACATATGTTCATAATCTTTTTAAAAAAGAAATGAACCAGACGATTAACCAATACATCAACAAACTGCGTATTCAAAAAAGCATCTTCCACATGCAAAACGGCAACGACCACATCTACTCAATTGCACTTGAAGTAGGTTACAGCGATTATAAGTACTTTACGACTGTTTTTAAGAAACACACGGGAAAGACACCATCAGGGTTTATAAGAGAATTGAATTAAATGCTGAAATCAGGTGGTCACGCAACAGCTGCGTACCGCCTGATTTTTTAAGTCATTAAAATATCAGTGGCAATCCAGATAAATTGAAGAATTTGGTGAAGTGATACAGTCACCTGTGATGTGACCCCTTTATCGCAAAACACTCCCCAAAAGAAATAGTGTCCAAAATGTGATAGGATAAAGGGGAAGTGAGAATCCTAAAAAGGGGTCGTTTTCATGAGGATTTTGTTTATTTGTACAGGGAACACTTGCAGAAGTCCAATGGCTGAAGCAATTTTAAATCATAAAAATGAACCGCATATGGAAGTGCGTTCTGCAGGGCTTTTTGCGATGGAAGGTGGGATGGCATCGCACAATGCGCAGCAGGTACTTGAGGAAAACGGGCTGACGCATGATCACCGCTCGCATTCTGTCACTCAGGCTGACGTTCACTGGGCGAATTACGTTTTTACAATGACCAGTGCGCATAAGGCGATGCTGATGGAACAGTTTCCGTTTGCAGCTGACCGCATTTTTACGCTGAAGGAATTTTCCGCAGAGCGCGGGCTCGATGTATCGGATCCTTATGGCGGTTCAGTGGAAGTATACCGCTCCACTTTTAACGAGTTAAACAGATTAATGGATAGTATGTTGAAAAACCTTAATAAACAGGAACAGGGAGGATTTTAATATGAAAGTCGCATTAGCATCTGATCATGGTGGAATCAATCTGCGTAAGGAAATTGCAGAACTTTTAAAAGAACTGAATATTGAATTTGAAGATTTCGGTTGTGATTGCGAAGGATCAGTTGATTACCCTGATTACGCACTGCCGGTTGCTGAAAAAGTAGCAGCGGGGGAGTTCGACCGAGGCATTCTGATTTGCGGGACAGGTATTGGGATGAGTATTGCAGCGAATAAAGTAAAAGGCATCCGCTGTGCGCTTGTGCATGATACATTCAGCGCAAAAGCGACGCGCGGTCACAACGATTCGAATATGCTGGCAATGGGTGAGCGTGTTATTGGACCAGGCCTTGCACGTGAAATCGCGTCAATCTGGCTTCAGGGAGAGTTCGAAGGCGGACGCCATGAGAACCGTATTAATAAAATGAGTGAGTATGAAGCGAAGTAATTATACAAATCTGCTTTGTTAAAGACTGATCATGTAAATGCACAGCTGATGGTTGGAGCTTAAGGGGGCGACTCCTGCGGAAGGAAGGGACAGGTGAGACAAAGCACGGCGAAGCCTGCTGGCTCACCGCCCGGCCGCGGAAAGCGTCCCCCTGAAGCGGAAATCATTAGCTCGTCTTAACAGGACCAGATAGAAAGAGGGGCTTGCGATGAACCAGGAATTGCTGTCAATCCTTGAGGAATATCAGGAACAGGCTTCACTAAAAGAGGGACAGCTCTTTGTCGTCGGCTGTTCAACCTCTGAAGTCATCGGACGTAAAATCGGCACATCCGGAACAGATGAAGTCGCCGAATCACTGTATAAGGCGTTTGAGAGATTTGCTGCGGATACAGGTTTGCATCTTGCATTTCAGGGGTGCGAGCATATTAATCGCGCGCTCATCGTGGAGCGGGATACAGCAGAACGTTACGGACTTGAAGAAGTTACAGTTGTCCCTGTGCGAAAAGCAGGCGGCGCAATGGCATCCTATGCATACCGCCACATGAAAGATCCAGTGGCAGTGGAGCGTATTCAGGCGCATGGCGGCATTGATATCGGTGATACACTGATCGGGATGCACCTGAAGCCTGTCGCCATACCGGTTCGTGTAGCAGCGAAATCACTTGGCGAAGCCCACATCACACTCGCACGCACCAGACCAAAACTGGTTGGTGGCGCACGTGCTGTGTATGAGCTTGAATAGGAAAGAGGACAACCGGTCTTGTAGAGGCCGGTTGTTTTTGTATTAAGTAAAATACAAAAGATTAAAAAAGAATTTTTGAAAATATTCGTCTTTTTAAGATAAAACACCAATGTAAGCGCATAACAACACCCTTTTTGTCAAAAAACCCATTTTCACAATTGTGAAAAACATGATAAGATGAAGAAGATTTTTGACCATAGACGGGAACGGTCCCGGGACATGAGGGAGGATTCACAATGAATAAGATTCAACAGCAGGATCAGGCATTATTCGAAGCAATGCAGGATGAACTGAAGCGCCAGCGTACGAAAATCGAGCTGATCGCATCAGAGAATTTTGTAAGTGAAGCAGTCATGGAAGCACAAGGATCAGTACTGACAAACAAATACGCAGAAGGTTACCCTGGACGCCGATATTATGGCGGGTGTGAGCACGTGGATGTCGCTGAAAATCTTGCACGCGACCGCGCAAAAGAAATTTTCGGCGCAGAGCACGCAAACGTTCAGCCGCACTCAGGTGCACAGGCTAATATGGCTGTTTATTTTTCAGTACTAAAGCCGGGCGACACGGTTCTTGGTATGAACCTGTCTCATGGAGGTCACTTAACGCACGGAAGTCCAGTAAACTTCAGTGGTGAACTATATAATTTCGTCGAATATGGTGTAGGTGAAAAAGATGAGCGCATTGACTATGAAGACGTTCGTCAAAAAGCACTTGAGCATAAGCCGAAGATGATCGTAGCCGGTGCAAGTGCATACTCACGTACAATTGATTTCGCTAAATTCCGTGAAATCGCTGATGAAGTGGACGCATACTTAATGGTGGATATGGCGCATATTGCAGGACTTGTCGCAACTGGTGCCCACCCGTCTCCTGTGCCGCACGCACATTTCGTTACAACAACAACACATAAAACACTCCGCGGACCACGCGGAGGGATGATTCTCTGTAAAGAAGAATTCGCGAAAAAAATTGATAAGTCAATCTTCCCTGGCGTTCAGGGCGGACCATTAATGCACGTGATCGCTGCAAAAGCAGTCGCATTCGGTGAAGCGCTGAAGCCTGAATTCAAAGACTATATCGATCAGGTTGTAAAAAATGCGAAAGCAATGGCAGAAGCATTTAAGAAAAATGGTATCGACATCGTCTCAGACGGCACAGATAACCACCTTGTGCTTGTAAACCTGCGCTCATTGAACCTGACAGGTAAAGTTGCAGAAAAAGTACTGGATGATATCGGCATCACTGTCAACAAAAACACGATTCCATTTGACCCTGAAAGCCCGTTCGTCACAAGCGGGATCCGTATCGGAACACCAGCTGTCACATCACGCGGCTTCAAGGAAAAAGAGATGGAAGAAATCGCAGAACTCATCGCAAATGCGCTTAAAAATCACGAAGACGAAGCAAAGCTGAAAGAAGCTTCAGTCAAAGTCGAAGAAATCACAAGCCGCTTTGCATTATACGAGTAAGAAACGGAGGCTGTCCTTTTTGGGGCAGTCTTTTTGGTTACCTAAAGGTATGAAGAGTGCGTGGTGATGTACCGGTATGACATCCTTTTGCGCGGAAAGCTACAACTCTGCCGAGGATTGCAACAAGTTCCCGGGCGTATCGCTACAAGCTCGGCACGGAATACTACAACTTAACCTTAAACAGCAACAAGTCCGCGCCATCGTCAAAATATTTAGTACAATTACCATTCCATAACACTTCCCATACATCATACGAACCTTTCTTGTAAAAAACCTGCAAGTATGATAACTTTCGTAAGGATTTGCTTTATAATAATAGGAAGAAATAAATTTACATAAGAGTTTTGTTAAAGTCCATTTTTTTATTTGCACAGCTGTGATTGGAGCGTAAGGCGGCGACTCCAGCGGGAGAAGACGGACAGGTGAGACCCCGCAGGCGCGCAGCGACGAGGAGGCTCACCGCCGTCCCCGCGGAAAGCGTCCGCCTGAAGCGGAAATCAGCAGCCACCTTTAACAGAGCTTATATAAAAGGAGTGACAGGTGTGGGAAAAGTATACGTATTCGATCATCCGCTGATTCAGCACAAGCTGACACACATCCGCGATGAACAAACTGGAACAAAAGATTTTCGTGAACTTGTAGACGAAGTGGCAACACTCATGGCATTTGAAATCACGCGCGACCTTCCAATGGAAGACATCGACCTGAAAACACCAGTAAGTCAGACAAAAGGCAAAGTCCTTTCCGGTAAAAAACTAGCGATCGTTCCAATCCTGCGTGCAGGAATCGGAATGGTAGACGGTATCCTGAAGATGATCCCGGCTGCAAAAGTTGGACACGTCGGACTATACCGTGACCCTGAAACATTGAAGCCGGTTGAATACTACGTGAAGCTGCCTTCAGATGTAGAAGAGCGCGACTTCATCCTGGTTGACCCGATGCTTGCAACAGGTGGATCAGCAGTAGAAGCGATCAACTCACTGAAAAAGCGTGGAGCAAAAAACATCAAATTCCTATGCCTTGTTGCAGCACCTGAAGGCGTTGAGGAAATTAAAAAAGAGCATGATGATGTGGACATTTACATCGCTGCACTTGATGAAAAGCTGAACGAAAAAGGTTATATCGTACCTGGTCTTGGAGATGCAGGCGACAGATTATTCGGAACAAAATAAGCGGAACCAGTAAAGGAGAAACTCATGTCTAAACGTATAAAAGTGATGACGATCTTTGGTACAAGACCTGAAGCAATTAAAATGGCACCACTCGTGCTTGAACTGAAGAAACAGGATCAGTATTTCGAACCAATCGTGACCGTAACGGCTCAGCACCGTCAAATGCTTGACCAGGTGATGGACATTTTCGGCATCACACCTGATCACGATTTAAATATCATGAAAGACCGCCAGACGCTGACGGGTATTACAACCCGTGCGCTTGAAGGTCTGGATCGTATTATGAAAGAAACGAAACCTGATATCGTACTTGTTCATGGTGATACAACAACGACATTTGTTGCGGGACTTGCTGCATTTTACAACCAGATTGCCGTTGGACATGTGGAAGCAGGTCTTCGTACCTGGAATAAATACTCTCCATACCCTGAAGAAATGAACCGTCAGCTGACAGGTGTAATGGCAGATATGCACTTTGCGCCAACTGAACAGTCTGCAAACAACCTGATTCAGGAAAATAAACCTGAAGAAAATATCTTTGTAACAGGAAACACGGCGATCGATGCACTATCCACAACTGTAAATGAAGACTATCAGAGCGACATTCTTGATCAGCTAAATGGAGACCGTCTGATTCTTGTCACCGCACACCGCAGAGAAAACCTCGGTGAGCCGATGAAGAATATGTTCCGTGCAATTAAGCGTGTAGTTGACGAGCAAAAAGACGTGCAGGTTGTCTATCCGGTCCACCTGAACCCTGCAGTCCGTGAGATTGCAGATGATATTCTCGGCGGAGACGACCGTATTCACCTGATCGACCCGCTTGACGTAATTGACTTCCACAACTTTGCATCAAAAGCACATCTGATTCTGACTGATTCAGGCGGTGTTCAGGAAGAAGCACCTTCACTTGGTGTGCCGGTACTGGTACTGCGCGATACGACAGAACGTCCTGAAGGCATCGCAGCAGGTACACTGAAGCTTGCCGGAATCGAAGAAGAACAGATTTATAACATGGCGACGGAACTGCTGACAGACGATGAAGCTTATCATGCAATGTCTAAAGCATCCAACCCATATGGTGACGGAAAAGCATCTGCCCGCATTGCAGAAGCAATCCGCTACTACTTCAAAGAAACAGATCAGCGCCCGGATACATTCCGCGTGTAAAAGAAATCCCGCTCCTGGGTTAGGGGTGGGATTTCTTTTGTCTAAATGTCGTGTATGGTGGATGCGGATAAAATCAATAGATGACTGAATTAATCCGCCGGACCACAGCACCGCCCCTACAAATCACACATCCAACCGTTCACCGTGACACCAAATCAGGACACACCCCACCATAAAAACAACTCTCATACACCAGTCAAAAAAGCGTTTTGTCAAAAATGTGAACACACAAACTTCTATATGTGATCAATTGAACTTTTTGTCGAGATCGCGTTGACATCATTTAGTGCCTATTGTATGCTTTTAAAGGGTATAATGATAAGGTTTTCATAAGGGCTGAAAAGCGTGAAAAACCTTGTATATCCGCCCTCAATTTCATTCTCAGATTGTGAGGATGCACTCATGCGTCAGTCCAGACGTCCGTTCCATGCGATGGTCCTTTATTCGGCCATTCTGTCACAATTAACTGGTTCCATACTCATCGGTATTTTCGGTGGGAGGTGGCTTGATCGCCATCTGGAAACAGAACCGCTGTTTATGATCATCGGATTACTTCTGGGTTTATCAGCAGGAATCTATGCGATGCTTCGCACAGTGAAACAATTCGACTCAGGAGAGTAGCTAAATGCCTGACATCAGAAAGCATTTTTTGCGGTACACCAAGTACATATTATACTTGTTATCGATTTTTGTCCTCGGCTTCGGGTTCACACCTTTTCCGGATGCTTTTCTCGGTCTGATACTGGGAACTTCTTTCAGCCTGCTCAATCTTTGGCTGATGAAGAACAGAATGGAAAAGTTTGATCGTGCGATGGACGAAGGCAGAAAAGTGCGTTCGCTTGGAACACTATCACGTATGGCCTCAGCAGGAGTAGCGGTGCTGATTGCACTGGAATTTCCGGATTTCATTCATTTGATTTCCACTGTATTTGGATTAATGATGGTTTATTTCGTCATTATGATAGATTATTTATTGCAGCAAGTCCTACACAAGAAGCGGGAAGAGAGGTGAAATAAATGAATCATGAAGCGCCATTAGCAGAATTTCTGGGGCTGACCTTTAATCTCTCCAATGTCTTAATGATTACCGTCGCATCTGCAATTGTATTTTTAATTGCAGTCATATCCACACGCACCCTGGCAATGAAGCCAACCGGGATGCAGAACTTTATGGAGTGGATCATGGACTTTGTGCGGAATATCATCAAGAGTAACATGGATTGGAAAACCGGAGGGAGCTTTCACATTTTAGGGATTACACTCATTATGTATGTTGCGATTTCGAACTTCTTAGGTTTACCGTTTGCGATTACATATGATCACTATCTCTGGTGGAAATCACCGACAGCTGATCCAATCGTTACAATGACTCTTGCTGTTATGGTAATCGCACTTACGCATTACTATGGCATACGCATGAAAGGCTTCAGTGAATACGGGAAAGACTTTTTCCGTCCAATGGGTTTCTTATTCCCGCTTAAGATTATTGAAGAATTTGCAAACACGCTAACGCTTGGTTTGCGTCTTTACGGTAACATCTATGCAGGTGAGATCCTACTCGGTCTTCTTGCAGGAAGCTTGGCAACAGGTGTCTTTGGTCACCTTGCAGCGGTTATTCCAACGCTTGCATGGCTTGGTTTCTCCGTATTCATCGGTGGTATCCAGGCATTCATTTTCGTAATGTTAACGATGGTTTATATGGCGCACAAAGTGAGCTCTGACCATTAATATATTTACCTGTTCAGTTATTGAACAAACATTTAAACAAAAAATTATTTACCCACACTAAGGAGGATATATCCAAATGACAGGTTCAATTGGTCTTTTAGCAGCAGCACTAGCAGTAGGTTTAGCAGCACTAGGTGCAGGTATCGGTAACGGTATGATCGTATCTAAAACAGTAGAAGGTATCGCACGTCAGCCAGAAGCTCGCGGTATGCTTCAAACTACAATGTTCATCGGGGTAGCACTAGTTGAGGCCGTTCCGATCATCGCAGTAGTTATCGCGTTCATCGTACAAGGTCAATAATTCATTACACGTTAAAATGGCGAAGATCATTCCTAGCGAACCTTCGCCTTTTTTCAGAGTAACAGTTGTTTATCACTTTAAACGTTATAGGTTAGTTGGTTCCCGCAGCGGAATTCAACGGACATCTTATTATATGAAACTTTCCGTATTTGACTGACTTCTGAAGGGAGTGAAACGAGCGTGTTCACACTTGATGCATTTGTACTAGGAGCCGGTGGCTTCAGTGAAGGAGACATCCTATTCCAATTAGCGATGTTCCTGTTATTACTTTTCCTACTCAAGAAATTCGCATGGGGTCCGTTAATGGGCATCATGAAACAGCGTGAAGATCACATCGCAGGCGAGATCGAAGCGGCTGAAAGAAGTCGTACAGAAGCGAAGCAGCAGCTTGAAGAGCAGCGCCAGCTTTTGAAAGAAGCTCGTCAGGATGCGCAGGAACTGATTGAAAACGCCCGCAAACAGGGTGATGCGCAGCGTGAAGAAATTATTGTTGCAGCGCGTGCAGAATCAGAGCGTATGAAAGAAGCGACACTTCGCGAGATCGAAACAGAAAAAGATCAGGCAGTTGCAGCACTTCGCGAGCAGGTTGCTACACTATCAGTACTGGTTGCTTCTAAAGTAATCGAAAAAGAACTGACAGTTGAAGAACAGCAGCAGCTGATCAACGAAACAATTGCAAAGGCAGGGGATCTGCGATGAGCAAATCAACTGCAGCAGCGCGTTACGCTCAGGCACTTTTTGAGCTTGCAGTAAAACACGGCCAGACAGATCAGATTGAAGAGGACCTTCGTACAGTACGTCAGGTGTTTACACAGACGCCTGAACTGTCTCAGCTTCTTCAGTCTCCTAAATGGTCTAAAGATCAAAAGAAGCAGCTGATCGGGAAATCATTCAGCGGCATCTCACAGCACGTGCTGAACACGATGTACATTCTGGTTGACCGCCGTCGCAATAATGAAATGGTCGAGCTTGCAGATGAGTACATCAACCGTGCACTTAACGCACGCGGTACAGCAGTAGCACACGTATCATCAGCAACAAAATTATCAGACGCAGATAAAGAAGCAATCTCTGCTTCATTTGCTCCGAAAGTCGGAAAGCAGCGTCTTGACATTCATAATCACGTAGACTCAGCACTTCTTGGCGGCATTCGCATCCGCATCGGGAACCGTATTTTTGACGGCACCCTTCGCAATAAGCTAAATCGCCTTGAACGTGAACTGAAACGATAAGATCCACGAAATGAGGGGTGACATTCATGAGCATCAAAGCTGAAGAAATCAGTGCGCTGATTAAACAGCAGATTGAAAACTATCAATCGGATATCGAAGTAACGGAGGTTGGTACGGTTATCGAAATTGGTGACGGTATCGCACGTGCTCATGGCCTTGATAACGTTATGGCTGGAGAGCTTGTTGAATTCTCTAACGGCGTTATGGGTATGGCGCAAAACCTTGAGCAGAACAATGTCGGTATCATTATCCTTGGACCATACCGCGACATCAAAGAAGGCGACGAAGTTCGCCGTACAGGCCGTATCATGGAAGTTCCAGTTGGTGAAGAACTGATCGGCCGCGTAGTAAACCCGCTTGGACAGCCAGTTGATGGACTTGGTCCAATCAACACGTCTAAAGCACGTCCAATCGAAAGCCCGGCACCAGGCGTAATGGCACGTAAGTCAGTACACGAGCCACTTCAGACTGGTATCAAAGCGATCGATGCACTTGTTCCAATCGGCCGTGGTCAGCGTGAGTTGATCATCGGTGACCGTCAGACTGGTAAAACATCTGTAGCAATCGATACAATCCTGAACCAGAAAGACCAGGACATGATCTGTATCTACGTTGCAATTGGACAGAAGGAATCAACAGTACGTGGTACAGTTGAAACACTTCGTAAGCACGGCGCACTTGATTACTCAATCGTCGTAACGGCATCAGCATCACAGCCTGCACCACTTTTATTCCTTGCACCTTACACAGGCGTAACAATGGGTGAAGAATTCATGTTAAACGGCAAGCACGTGCTTGTTGTATATGATGACTTAACAAAACAGGCATCTGCATACCGTGAACTTTCACTATTACTTCGCCGTCCTCCAGGTCGTGAAGCATATCCTGGTGACGTATTCTACCTTCACAGCCGCCTTCTTGAGCGTGCAGCGAAGCTGAATGAAACTCTGGGCTCAGGTTCAATCACAGCCCTGCCATTCGTTGAGACACAAGCAGGGGATATCTCAGCTTACATTCCAACGAACGTTATCTCAATTACTGATGGACAGATCTTCCTTCAGTCAGATCTATTCTTCTCGGGTGTACGTCCTGCGATCAACGCCGGTCTTTCAGTATCCCGTGTAGGTGGATCTGCACAGATCAAAGCGATGAAGAAGGTATCTGGTACACTGCGTCTTGACCTTGCAGCATACCGTGAGCTTGAAGCATTCGCGCAGTTCGGTTCTGACCTGGATAAAGCAACTCAGGCAAAGCTGAACCGTGGTGCACGTACTGTAGAAGTACTAAAGCAGGATCTGAACAAGCCGCTTAAAGTAGAAAAGCAGGTAATGATCCTTTATGCATTAACAAAAGGACACCTTGATGATATCCCAGTAGAAGACATTCGCCGTTTCGAGAACGAATTCCTAAGCTGGATGGATCAAAACCACAAAGAACTGCTGGATCAAATCCGCACAACGCAAGGTCTGCCTGAAGACAGTGATATGGAAGCAGCAATCAACGGATTCAAGAAGACTTTTGCTAAAAGCGAATAATTAGACCGGCAATTCAACATTAAAGGGTGGTGAGAACCAGTGGCATCGTTACGCGATATAAAAAACAGAATCACGTCGACGAAAAAGACAAGTCAAATCACAAAAGCAATGGAAATGGTATCCGCATCCAAGCTGTCCCGTGCAGAGGATAACGCGAAATCATTCAGCCCTTACATGAACAAAATTCAGGAAGTGGTTGCTTCTATTGCAACAGGCGCAGCAGATGCATCACACCCGATGCTCAGCACACGCCCGGTGAAAAAGACTGCTTATCTCGTCATCACGTCAGACAGAGGACTTGCAGGAGCTTATAACTCCAACGTGATCCGTTCAGCAATGAATGCGATCAACAGCCGTCACTCAAGCAAAGATGAGTATGTGATCCTTGCAGTCGGTCGTGTAGGCCGTGACTTCTTTGCTAAAAAAGGCATGAATATCATCGATAGCATCATTGGGTTACCCGACCAGCCAAGCTTTGCTGATATTAAAGAAATTACGGGGAAAGCAGTGGGCATGTATGCAGACGAAGCTTTTGACGAGCTTTATATGTACTACAACCACTTCGTCAGCGCAATTTCACAGGAAGTAACAGAGAAGAAGGTTCTCCCTCTGACAGATGTAGCAGCTGAAACAGGCGGCATGACATCATATGAGTTTGAACCATCACCTGAAGCAATCCTTGAAGTGCTTTTACCACAATACGCAGAAAGCCTGATCTACGGCGCACTGCTTGACGGTAAAGCCAGTGAACACGCTGCCCGTATGACAGCAATGAAGAGTGCAACGGACAACGCCAAAGAGCTTATCGATTCACTATCATTATCATACAACCGTGCCCGCCAGGCCGCGATCACTCAGGAAATCACCGAAATCGTCGGCGGCGCCGCGGCGTTAGAAGACTAATAAGTTCAGCTGGACTTCCTATAGCCATAAGGGTTTGAGAAAGCTCAGGCTGAAACGTACTAAGACTTACCCAGAGAGTTGACCGGAGAGAAGGGCGGCGACTCCAGCGGGAGAAGACGGACAGGTGAGACCCCGCAGACACGAAGTGTCGAGGAGGCTCACCGCCGTCCCCGCGGAAAGCGTCCGCCCTGAACGCAGGTCAATCTCTCGTTATGAAAAACATAACAAGTTTAGCCGGGCTTTCCCGCTCGGCTTCCACAAGCAAGCTAGGAGGGAAAATGATGAATAAAGGACGCGTTTTACAGGTCATGGGTCCAGTTGTTGACATTAAGTTTGACAATGGCCAACTGCCTGACATTTATAACGCTCTAACAGTAGCATCAGGCTCAGCAGAAGCAGATGTACTAACGTTAGAAGTAGCACTTCACCTTGGTGATGATGCTGTTCGTACCATTGCGATGTCCTCCACTGACGGCATTCAGCGTGGAGCAGAAGTAACGGACCTTGGTTCGCCAATTACTGTTCCTGTTGGAGATGCAACACTTGGACGCGTATTTAACGTACTTGGAGAAGCGATTGACCTTGCAGGAGATGTAGATGCAAGCGTTCAGCGTGACCCAATTCACCGTACAGCACCAACATTCGAACAACTTTCAACTGACACAGAAATCCTTGAGACAGGAATCAAAGTAGTAGACCTGCTTGCTCCATATATCAAGGGTGGTAAAATCGGTCTCTTCGGGGGAGCCGGTGTTGGTAAAACCGTACTGATTCAGGAACTGATCAACAACATCGCACAAGAGCACGGCGGTATCTCAGTATTCGCCGGTGTTGGAGAGCGTACTCGTGAAGGAAATGACCTTTTCCACGAGATGACTGATTCAGGCGTTATCAAGAAAACAGCAATGGTATTCGGTCAGATGAACGAGCCGCCGGGTGCGCGTATGCGTGTTGCCCTGTCAGGACTGACAATGGCTGAATTCTTCCGTGATGAGCAGGGACAGGACGTACTTCTGTTCATCGATAACATTTTCCGTTTCACGCAGGCAGGTTCTGAGGTGTCAGCCCTACTAGGCCGTATGCCATCAGCCGTTGGTTACCAGCCGACACTTGCTACTGAAATGGGTCAGCTTCAAGAGCGTATCACGTCGACAAACGTTGGTTCAGTAACATCGATCCAGGCGATCTACGTACCTGCCGATGACTACACTGACCCTGCACCGGCGACAACATTCGCCCACCTTGATGCAACAACAAACCTTGAGCGTAAGCTTTCTGAAATGGGTATCTACCCAGCCGTTGACCCGCTTGCTTCAACATCACGCGCACTTTCTCCAGAGATCGTTGGAGAAGAGCATTACGCAGTAGCACGTGAAGTTCAGCAGACGCTTCAGCGTTACAAAGAGCTTCAGGATATCATTGCTATCCTGGGTATGGATGAGCTTCAGGAAGAAGATAAGATGATCGTGGGACGCGCACGTCGTATCCAGTTCTTCCTATCTCAAAACTTCCACGTAGCAGAACAGTTTACAGGCCAGAAAGGTTCTTATGTTCCTGTTAAAGAAACAATCGCAGGATTCAAAGACATTCTTGCTGGTAAATACGACCACCTTCCTGAAGATGCTTTCCGTCTAGTCGGACGCATCGAAGAAGTAGTTGAATCTGCTAAGAAGATGGGCGTAGAAGTATAATTAGGGACCAGGAGGGAAAAAAATGAAGACCGTTAACGTCAATATCGTTACTCCCGATGGCCCTGTGTACGAGTCTGCTGTAGAAATGGTGAGCACAAAAGCTCAGAGCGGGGAGCTCGGCATTCTGCCAGGGCACATCCCAATGGTTGCACCGCTTGAGATCGGCGCTGTCCGTCTGAAAAAAGAAGGACGCACTGAACTCGTAGCCGTAACTGGAGGCTTCCTTGAAGTCCGCCCGGAGCAGGTAACAATCCTGGCACAGGCAGCAGAGCCTGCAACAGACATTGATATCGATCGTGCTAAAGAAGCCAAGCAGCGGGCAGAGCGCCTTCTGCAGGCCAAACAGGACAACGTTGACTTCAAACGCGCAGAATTTGCACTTCGTCGTGCAATGAATCGTATTGATGTATACGAAAATAAAATGTAACTGATTCAACCGGCACCCTCCCCGGAATGGCTTCCATGCCAGGCCGGTAAGGGGCCGGTTTTTATTTTGGTGATGAGGATTTTATGTGATTTAGTCGGTATAACTGTGCCAGTAATTATCAATAATCTGTTGGTTTAATGTTCAATAGAGGATGTACTTTCTATATTAAACTGAGCTGATTGTAGCGGGAGGGGCAAGACAGCGTGACAGGTGAGACCCCGCAGACGCGCAGCGTCGAGGAGGCAAGGATGGCGCGACAAAAAGGCGCACCTGCGGAAAGCGAGTCTCTCCCGAGGAAATCAGCGGTTAGTATCCTCTCTTTTTTGGAGGACTGACATCATACTTTATGAGTATTTTAACCAAATACGGACACATACTCATTGAATTCCAAGAAGGATTTGATAGAATGACAAAGTTGGCAGAAAGGAGTCAGTTTATGGCAGAGTTCGGACAGCAGGCGCTTTTTAGCATGCTTATTCATTTAACATTTATCGCACTGACGTTCTGGTCAATGCAGGCGCTCAGGTTCGACAAAGCGATCCGGCCCAACAGAGTGTTTCAGGCAAGAGTACTGTTTATACTTGTTAGCATTGCAATCGGTTCTACAGTCGCAAATTTCTTTTTATCTTATTCAAATTGGTCTCAACAGCTTCCATATCTTTGGTAGGCACAAAATAGACACATTGTAAAGGTTTTCATGATTTAAAAATGTTGTTTTTGATTAAAAAGTGTATTTTCTATCTACCAAATCAAGTAGAAATGGTTTAACTTTATATTGTTGTGGAATAGTCAACCATACACCATTAAACCTGCAGGGGCTATCTTGAACTCTTCATATATAAGAGAACGGAGTATCTATAAAGACAGCTGCTGCTGTCGATATAAAAGATATGGTATGTGAAAAAATTGTCAAATTGCCATGAATCATGACTTTCTTCTCTTGTATAAAAGAGTTCTAGAATGATAAGATTTGTAATGTTTTAGTTTTTTAAAAGTTTACTTGTATTTGAGACAATTACTGGATTAGCCTATTGTGCGATTGAAGAAGACGATATCACTTCAGTCACTTATATTGAATATGAATAGTATTATGAGAATGAAGACGCGGAGGGGAACTCACTTGGAAAAAATCATTGTACGCGGCGGTAACAAGCTGCAAGGTTCAGTCAAAGTAGAAGGTGCTAAAAATGCAGTTCTTCCAATTTTAGCAGCAGCACTTTTAGCAGGTAAAGGGAAAAGTACATTACTCGAAGTCCCTGCACTATCAGATGTAACAACAATTAATCAGGTGCTCACACATTTAAACGCAGATGTAGGCTATATAAAGGAAGAAAACAAAGTAACAGTGGATGCAAGCAGAGATCTTGCACCGGAAGCGCCTTTTGAATATGTACGTAAAATGCGTGCATCTGTACAGGTTATGGGACCACTTCTAGCAAGAAATGGTCACGCACGAGTTGCACTTCCTGGAGGCTGTGCAATTGGTTCAAGACCAATCGATCTTCACCTGAAAGGGTTCGAAGCGATGGGCGCAGAAGTAACAGTTGGGAATGGCTTTATCGAAGCAAAAACAGACGGCCGTCTGAAAGGCGCTAAAATCTATCTTGACTTCCCGAGTGTAGGTGCTACTGAAAACATCATGGCAGCTGCAACACTTGCAGAAGGCACAACAATCATCGAAAACTGTGCGAAAGAACCTGAGATTGTGGATATGGCGAACTACATGAATAAGATGGGCGCTAAAATCAAAGGTGCAGGAACAGATACAATCCGTATCGAAGGTGTGGAAGTACTGACTGGTGCAGAACACACAATCATCCCTGACCGCATTGAAGCAGGCACATTCATGATCGCAGCAGCTATTACAGAAGGTGACGTACTAATTGAAAATGCAGTACCAGAACACTCTGCATCAGTCATTGCGAAGCTGAAAGAAATGGGCGTAACAGTCATCGAAGAAAACGAAGGCGTACGCGTAATCGGAAACGGCAACCTGAAATCAGTAGATATCAAAACAATGCCACACCCGGGCTTCCCGACAGATATGCAATCACAAATGATGGCATTGATGCTGACAGCAAATGGCACAGGCGTTATTACTGAAACAGTATTTGAAAATCGCTTCATGCACGTTGAAGAATTCCGCCGCATGAATGCAAACGTCAAAATCGAAGGACGTTCCACAATTATGAACGGACCAAGCGATCTTCAAGGCGCAGAAGTTGCCGCAACTGACCTGAGAGCGGGTGCAGCACTCATCCTTGCAGGACTAGTAGCAGATGGCCATACGCAAGTAACTGAACTGAAACACCTTGATCGCGGCTACGTGAACTTCCACGAAAAGCTTGTCGCACTGGGTGCAAACGTAGAACGTGTTAGTGAAGAGACAGAAGCAAGAGCAGAAGCAGCTGCAACAGCAGTACGCGTATAATTTTACTGAACTCATACTTCTTATTCTTATACATCACGAACTTCTAACTAATTATACGTATATAAGCAGTATACACACGCCAGGGCGTGGGTATACTGCTTTTTTCTGTGGGGAGTGAAGTCTGGGTCTGACCCAGACTTCACTAGTCTACTCCTGCACCCTCAAACATATACTCCTCCATAACCTATATCTGGAGGGGTGAGGATGCACCAGCGGCTTAAGCTGATTTTGATCGTTGCAGGATACTTCCTACTATTGCTCGCAATTCCGGCGTTTATTGTGACACCGAAAGAGGGGATAAGAACCCCTTTGCCTGAGGAAGAGGGGCCCGCTGAAGAGGTGCAGGAGGCTGAAGCTCATTTGACCGTACCGGTGATGAGGCAGGCGAGCGGAGAGGTTGAAACAGTGGATCTTGAGGCGTATGTGTCAGGTGTGGTGGCAAGTGAAATGCCAGCTTCTTTTGAAAAAGAGGCGCTGAAAGCACAGGCGCTTGCAGCACGGACGTATGTGACGAAGTTTTTATCGCATAGCGGAGATCAACCCATCACTGATACGACCACTCATCAGGTTTATAAAAACAATGATGAATTGAAAATGATTTGGAAAGATGATTATACATGGAAGGTGAAAGCCATTAGTGATGCGGTTAATGAAACGAAAGGTGAAATTTTGACTTATGAAGGGCAGCCGATTACTGCTGCATTCTTTTCAACGAGTAATGGCTGGACTGAAAACGCGAGGGATTATTGGGAAGAGGATGTACCCTATTTAGCATCCGTTGAAAGCAAATGGGATGAGCAGGCGGCACCTGGCTTTTATCATGAAAAGAAGATTCCGGTGAGTGAATTTGAAGAAAAGCTCGGCATCAGCCTGTCAGCAGGTGAGCAGGGAAGTATTCTTGAGCGGACGCCTGGGAACAGAATCAAAACGGTTGAGATTGCAGGCAAAACATTTAGCGGAAGAGAGATCCGTGAAACGCTGGATTTGCGCTCGACTGACTTTGAATGGGTGCTGCAGGGAGATCAGGTCGTCATTAAAACAAAAGGATACGGTCACGGCGTCGGCATGAGTCAGTATGGTGCAAATGGTATGGCGCTCGCCGGCAGCAGCTATCAGGAAATTGTGAAACATTACTTCAGCGGCGTGGAGATCACTTCAATTGATGAAGCTGTGCCGGCGCTGCTGGTGAAAAGATGAAAAAAGAAGCATTCCGCCAGGCGGGATGCTTCTTTTTGACGCTCAATTAGTGGATGAGGACGTTCGATTATGCATACACAGCAGTCAACTGTGAATATACAGCACTCACTCAGCACGATACGACGTTCGCGTTCCTGAATAAACCTTTCAGTTATTAATAGGGAAGTTACGTCACACCGCAAAATAACGCTCAACACGCACAAACAGCCTTCTCAGACCACTATCCTTTTTCACAAAATAAAACCGCTGAACAACCAGGTAGACAAACAGCACGCCGGTCACATCTTTAACAGCGTCTATCATCGTCGCTGAGCGGTATGGAATGAATGCCTGATGGATTTCATCTGTGAAGCCGTAGAACGCAGCAAACACAGCTGCAAGGGTATGTGTAGCGACGTTCAGCTTGCCGTGGACAAGCAGTGCCGCGATAAATAAGAAGTGTAGAATGCCAAATTCAATTAAGTGGAGAGACTCTTTTAGAAAACGGTCAATTGACCCGGATGGCAGTTCGATCACTGCATTATGAGGGAGGCTTGATAGCACCCAGATCAGGATCATATAGATAAAAGGCAATGTCGTGATAAACAGTTTGAGCCACTTGATCATGTATCAGAATCCTTTCACTCGTACTATTTGGGATTGTATCATGCGGCACACAAGTCTGAAGAAAAAAATTGTGACAATGTATAGAATTTCCTCTAAGCGTTCAAAATGAGTGCTGAGGTGATGAAAATGATTAAGGGAGACAAAAATCAATCTACCCTGTCAGAAAGCTTTAAAAAGTTTTTCAAAAAACGCTGGGCAGTACCTGCAGTTTATCTCGGATGTGCGGCACTTGCGGTTGGAACTGTATTTTTCGTACAGGGACAAAAAGGTTCAGAAGTAGCGGAACAGTCAACGGAAAATGAATATGTCTATCAGGAAGAAGCGAACAACTATACTTACGGTCCACCAGAAGCGGCAGAAGTCAATCAGCCTGCTGAAAAAATGAGTCTGCCGGTCACAAATCCGGATGCAGTATCAGTACACAAAGCCTTTTATGACCAGACGGCAGATGCAAGCGAGCAGCAGGAAGCGCTCATTGTTGTGAACCAGACCTACTATCCAAACCTGGGAGTAGACCTTGTGCAGGATGGTGAGCCATTTGAAGTAACAGCTGCCTTGAGTGGAACAGTGACGCTTGTAGAAGAGGATCCATTCATCGGAAATGCAGTGGAGATCGAGCATGACGGCTATGTCACGCGCTATCAGGCAATTGAAGGTATCGCAGTTGCTGAAGGAGAAGAAGTGAGACAGGGACAGGTGATTGCACAGGCCGGTGTCAGCGAACTGAACCCGGAAGCTGGCCTTCACGTTCACTTTGAAGTGTTAAAAGACGGTCGGGCAATCGACCCGATGTCAATTACGCAATAATAGGTATATCATAACCGACTGCCGGCATATAATGCACAAACGGACCCACAGGAGGCCGGCACCGTGCATGAGTATATTAGAGAGAGAACAATCTCGGCTGGCAGGCACATCGTAGAAACAGAAGAAACGGTCCGCTCAATCGCAAAAATTTTTGGGGTATCTAAAAGCACAGTGCACAAAGACTTAACCGAGCGCCTGCCCAAACTGGATCCGGCCCTCGCAGACGAAGTAAAATCGATTCTTCATTACCATAAGGCCATCAGACACCTACGGGGCGGAGAAGCCACCAAAGCCAAATATGAAAAGCAGCAGCACTTATCCAATTGAAAAAGAGGAGGTCACCAATCAAACGTTTGTTTGGTTCATGACCTCCTCTTTTAGTTGTGGTAATATATACTTATTGGACTTTGCTTTCATTAATATGGGCTCACCCCGGTCTTTTGCATCATAAAGACCAGATTTCTAACATGCAGTAAGAATAAACCGATATAAGATAGGTAAACAAATGCAAAGCAGATTCCATATGATGAACATACAAGATATATACCTTCAGAAGAAACAGAATGTGTGAATACATACTATTTTTTTGAAGCATTTTTTAGTAAGTGAAATACAGAGTTCAGACTCTGATTTAAACAAAACTAAGCTTTTGATTGTAGTGGAGGGCGGAGACTCCCGCCCCGGTAAAGGGCAGGTGAGACCCCGCAGAGCTTTAGCTCGAGGAGGCTCACCGTCCCGGGGCAGGAAAGCGCAGTCCTCCACGGAAATCAAAAGCGGTTACTAAAGTCAGTATTTATTTTTAAAAACAAAATCTATCAACCAGTGACCGAAGGGAGTCAAACAAGAACATGTTTTCTAAAGATATAGGAATTGACCTCGGAACAGCCAACCTGCTGATCCACGTAAAAGGTAAAGGAATCGTACTTAATGAACCATCCGTCGTTGCCATTGACAAAAAAACAAACCGCGTACTTGCAGTAGGTGAAGAAGCACGTAATATGGTCGGCAGAACACCGGGCAATATCGTCGCGATCCGTCCCCTGAAAGATGGCGTTATCGCTGATTTTGACGTAACAGAAGCGATGCTGAAGCACTTTATTACAAAGCTGAACTTAAGAGGTTTGATGTCAAAGCCACGCATTTTGATCTGCTGCCCGACAAATATTACAAGCGTTGAGCAAAAAGCCATTCGTGAAGCAGCTGAGAAGAGCGGCGGTAAGCGTATTTTCCTTGAAGAAGAGCCAAAAGTTGCAGCGATCGGCGCAGGGATGGATATTTTCCAGCCAAGCGGTAACATGGTTGTTGATATCGGAGGCGGAACGACTGATGTCGCTGTTCTTTCCATGGGTGATATCGTAACGTCGCAGTCCATTAAAATGGCTGGTGACCAATTTGATGCAGACATTTTAAACTATGTGAAAAAAGAATATAAGCTGCTGATTGGTGAGCGTACAGCAGAAGCAATCAAGTTGAGCATTGCAACGGTATTCCCTGATTCACGTGATGAAGAAATGGAGATTCGCGGACGTGATATGGTGAGTGGTCTGCCGCGTACAATTACAATCCGTTCAGCGGAAGTTGAAAAAGCACTGCGTGAATCAGTGGCAGTCATTGTTCAGGCAGCTAAAAACGTGCTTGAAAAAACACCGCCTGAGCTTTCAGCTGACATTATTGACCGTGGTGTCATCTTAACAGGTGGCGGTGCACTGCTGCATGGTATTGACCAGCTGCTTGCTGAAGAGCTGAAAGTTCCTGTGTTTGTGGCTGAAAACCCAATGGATTGCGTTGCAATCGGAACAGGTGTCATGCTCGAAAATATTGATAAAATCCCTCAGAGTAAACTGGGATAATGGACTTTAGGAGATTCCTGCTGACAATGTCGAAAGGAGGAATCTCCTGAAAATTCCTCCGTCTTAAGGAGAATCTTGTTATAATAAGTCACGGGTAAAAAATGATGAGGTGAAAACAATGTTTAGAGGCTTTTACACAGTTGCAACAGGCATGCTGGCTCAACAGAGAAAAACTGAAATGCTGACAAATAATATGTCTAACGTCAATACACCTGGCTTCAAGGCGGACCAGGCTTCGATGAGAGCATTTCCAGAGATGCTGCTTTCAAGTCTTGGGGACTCCAGAGTTCCGACAGAAAATGGGATGTCATCGACTCGTATGACTCCGGTCGGCGGTTTGAACACGGGTGTATATATGCAGGAGGCAGTGCCCTTATTTACACAAGGGGACCTGCGTGAAACAGGTCTGGCAACTGACCTCGCTATTTTACAGGGGAATCTGCCGGTAAATGAAGAAACCGGTGTGCCCGGCGCACTCTTTTTCACGCTGGAAAATGAAGACGGTACAGACAGGTATACACGAAACGGAAATTTTGCACTGGACGCAGACGGCTTTCTGACAACGCCGGGTGGCCATTACGTCCTTGATGAAAACGGAGCCAGAATTGAACTTGAAAACGACCGTTTTGAAGTAACTGACGCCGGTCAAATCGTTCAAAACGGTGCGAACATTGCAAGAGTCGGCGTAGCTTATTCGGATGATCCGCGCGCACTTGTAAAAGAAGGCGATGAACTCTACAGAGCGCCTGAAGGAACGGTATATGACAGTGCCTATGAAGTAGCAAATGCTGGCTTTACGATTAATCAGGGTTCACTCGAACGTTCAAATGTCGACAGTGCCAGAACAATGACTGACTTAATGACTGCCTACCGATCATTTGAAGCGAATCAAAAAGTACTTCAGGCATATGACCGGAGTATGGAAAAAGCCGTGAACGAAGTCGGCAGGCTGAACTAAGGGGGAGTATCAATGATCCGTAATATGGTGACCGCAACAAATACAATGAATCAGCTCCAGCAGCAGCTTGATCTGATTTCAAATAACATTGCCAACTCAGGAACTACTGGCTATAAGCAGACAACAGCAAACTTTAATTCGCTGCTTCATCAGCAGATCCAGAATCAGCGGGGAGACCAGGCACCTCGTATGACTCCGGATGGTCTTAGGCTCGGAAACGGTGCAAGAATCTCACAGTCACAGCTTGTAGCCACTCAAGGCACACTTCAGCGTACAGAAAGAGACCTTGATTTCGCATTCACATCAGAACATCAATACTTCAAAGTGCTGGTTCAATCAACTGACGGCACAGCTGAACAGAATTTCACAAGAGATGGCGCATTTTATCTTACCCCGGTAAATGATGATGAAGTGATGCTTGTCGATGCACAGGGAAACGGCATCTTAAACCAGAATGACGAACTCATCATGTTCGATGGCTCGATTGAGAATATTACACTTCAGGATGACGGGACATTACTCGTAGAAGGAGCCGGTGGGATCCAACAGACAGTTGAACTCGGCGTCGTTGATATTCAGCGTCCTCAGCTGATGGACCGGGTCTCAAGCATCTATCTTGGAATCCCTGATAACCTTGCCGAACTTGGCGTTGAGGCTGGTGAACTAATGGTTCAGATGGAAGGCGGACTCAGAACGGATATCGGGCTTGAGCAGGGTGCCCTCGAGCAGTCAAACGTTGATTTATCAAAAGCTTTTACTGAACTGATTGAAGTTCAGAGAAATTACCAATTTCATTCAAGAGCCGTTTCAATCTCTGATCAGATGTCCGGTCTTGTTAACGGATTGCGTTAAAGGAGTTATTGCTATATGTCAGAAACACGTTCAGAAAAAAATCAAAAGCCGGCTAAGCAGGAAAAAGAGTCTAAAACACCAAAATGGGTACAGGTCCGCCTGTTTCCAATTCTGATCAGAGTCGTATTAATCATTGTACTTGCAGGACTGAGCCTGATCGTGGGTCTGATGGTCGGCTACGGTGTTATCGGTGACGGTTCACCGCAGGATGCGTTAAAACCGGAAACATGGACACATATTATTGACTTAGTCACAAAAGATACAGAATAGCAGGAGGTTTTTTAGATGTTAGATACTCAGCAGATAAAAGAAATTATTCCCCACCGTTACCCGTTTTTACTGATTGATAAAGTGGTGGAAATTGAAGAAGGTAAACGCGCGGTTGCCATTAAAAATGTCACAGCAAATGAAGAATTTTTCAACGGACATTTCCCGGACTACCCGGTAATGCCAGGCGTTCTCATTGTAGAAGCACTCGCACAAACCGGCGCCGTTGCTATGCTAAAACAGGAAGACTACAAAGGCAAACTTGCCTTCTTCACAGGCATCGACAACTGCCGTTTCAAGCGCCAGGTAAAACCAGGTGACCAGCTCCGCCTTGAAGTTGAAATCATCCGCATCAAAGGACCAATCGGCAAAGGAAAAGCCACAGCAACCGTTGATGGCGAAGTGGCATGCGAGACGGAGATCATGTTTGCAATAAAGTAAGCGTTGAATAGTGTATGATATATGACTCGTTTTTTATATCTTAGGTGAGCGGAGCGTAAGGTGGCGACTCCGAGACGATTAGAGGGAAGCTGAGACCCCGTAAGGCTTGCCTGAGGAGGCTCAGCAACCTCCGTCCGGAAAGCGTCCGCCTGAAGCGCAGTGAGCCGGTTTAAGGCTGAGACACATTCGTCCAGTCTCTTTTAATGCGCATACATATTTCACACCTCTCCGGGGAAACTATCGACAGACCGTGAATGGTCATCCCACAAAAAGGAGAGGAATCAAAATGAACAAATATATCAAAATGACTGCCGGTTCACTACTTGCAGCTGCACTAATGGTAGGCTGTAACGTCGATGACGGAATGACGGGCGACGAAGGCGCCATGGAAAACCCGATAAACGACAATCGTGACAACAATGGAATGGACAACAACCGTGTAGATGATGACTGGGGAATAGACGGCGACCGTAACAATGACCGTAACAACGGCATGGGCAACACAAACCGCGAAGATATCATTGAAGATGATATCGATCGCGAAGACCGCGACAATCGCGACGAGTAAGTTCGACTGCCGGAGCAATCCGGCAGGTTGTCTTTACATATGTAAATCATGTACTAAAAAGTCTTCATCCATAACAATACTTACATAACAGACAAGACTAATTCCACCCCTAATGACTGTAATCATGATAAAAGACACACGCGATACCTCTGGGTTGTATAGATGATTGTGCTTTTTACACCAATAAGGTAAAATGCACAGAGAGACTTTTCACTTCAACGTTGAGCACATCGCAGTCATTGGGAAATTATCGGATAGTATAGAGCTAGGAGGTTCGTTTCTTATATGCTTCAACAATTGCCAACAGGGACTAAAATCAGCATTACCCGCTCAATCAATACTGCATTTGAGCAGTACATGAGCGAAATTGAATGGAATGAAGATCAATTCAATATGGTTGAATTCATGAATTCATGGAGCAGATACATTACAACACAGGCATCATGGTATGAAAGCCTTGAGCCATCAGTAAAAGAAAGCCCTGAATTCCATGAACAACTTGCAAATAAAATCAACGAAACAATCGAAAAGGTGCTCGAAGAAGAACCGACTCCGGCTCAGATCGAACGCATTGAACAGCTTCAGCTAAGTACAGGAAGCGAAATGGACTTCTCATGTAAAGCAGAAGCAAAATACGTGATTCAGACTTTAGAAAGAAAACTTTCATAATATATAAAAGGACTGTTCAAAAACTCATCATGCCTGATGTTTTGAACAGTCCTTTTTTGATCACTTTTTAATCCTCGGCTTTTCCTTCATCTGATGCTTAAACTCAGCAAGCAGCTCATCACCCGCCATCTCTTTTTGCTCTAATATGTACGCAAGCAGCTCTTCAGCGTATTCATTCCGCTGATTTCGCATATGCGCTGTAAACAGCACACTCACCTTATCATCAATTGGTTTCACCTCATGAACAGTGGCAAATAAACCGGCAGGATCGTTTTTTTCATTTGAAATAACAGCCAGTACCTCAATATCATCATCGCTCTGCTGGAGCCGCTGGAAATATTCTGTTTCCGTACCATCTAAAAACGCTTCTAAAATCCAAGTCTGATGCTCATCTTCCTTATTAATAATCAGCCCGTCATGAAGATTAAAATTCCGTATATGCTCATCTTCAACGATTTGAATTTTCATCAGTTTGAACGTCTTCACATTGCTCCAGCTCCTTCAATTCATTTACGAACATTATAACATAACGAAAATTTTTACAAAAAATCTGAAAATAACATTTTAGATCATTTCCCGGGGAATATTGTCGTCTAAAAAGTGATTTTCTTTTAAGAGCATTTGATACATTTAACCATGAAAATCGACATCAAATTGAATATTTCCATGTTTTACAACAATTCAACCGCCATATATGATGAGTTTATTCTAAAAGAAAGGAGGTTGCATTATGATCAATCAGGTAACTTTAGTAGGCAGGCTGACCAAGGATCCTGAGTTAAAAGAAATCGCAGGTAACAGACAGGTGCTGAACGTAACCATTGCAGTCAACCGGCCATTTAAAAATCAGGCAGGAGAATTTGAAGCAGACTTCATCAGGTGCACGATCTGGAACCGCAACGCACAAAACACCTCAGTCTATTGTGAAAAAGGATCCCTTGTAGGCATCGTCGGCAGCATCCAGTCACGGTCATATGAAAGAGAAGATGGCACCAGGCAGTACTCAACAGAAGTACATGTGGATACAGTCAGATTCATGGACCGCAAAAAGCAAACAGACCTCGGCCCATTCGAACAGCCAATTCCACAAAGTACAGCTCCACCAGATTTCCATTTAGAAACGATCAAATAAAACAAGCCAAAGCTCCGCTCCAACAAGCAGCTGACTCCTGCAGCACCCGTCAAACCTTCCCCATTGACCAGCCTGCAGGAGTCAAAAGCTTACCGCAACCAACCCCTGATATCCCGCGATTTGTATGCTACATACGGCATAGGTGCTTTAAAAAATGGCTGATGATTTCCGCGTTGATTTTCAGCTAAACAAAAAGAAATATTAAAATTATTACGTACCATCCAGCGATTGACTGTAGTGGAGGACGGAGACTCCCACCCCAGGAAGGGACAGTTGACACCCCGCAAGCGAAGCTGAGGAGGCTCACCGCCCGGGGGCAGGAAAGCGCAGTCCTCCACGGAAATCAATCGCGGCATTTCATCCCAAACAATAAAAAACCGCCTGACCATGTCAGACGGTTTTCTTCAGGCATTCAAAACCAGTAAATCCTCAAGCTCCTCATTCGAAAGCTCTGTAATCCACTGATCGCCTCGTATAATATCCTCATTCAGCGACTGCTTTTTCTCAAGCATCTTATCAATCTTCTCCTCAATCGTGCCGGAAGAAATAAACTTATGCACATGCACAAACCGCGTCTGGCCAATCCGGTAAGCACGGTCAGTCGCCTGATTTTCAACGGCTGGATTCCACCAGCGGTCATAGTGAATCACATGGTTCGCAGCAGTCAGCGTCAGCCCGGTTCCGCCGGCTTTCAGACTCAGAATAAATACCGGGAATTCACCGGCCTGAAACTGCTCAACCAGCTGATCACGCATTGCTTTTGGCGTTGATCCATTTAAAAACGGTACCTTAAAGCCGTATTTTTTCTGCAATACATCCTGAATCATGCGACCCATTGAAATATACTGCGTGAAAATAATCGTACCTTCACGCGCTTCTAAAATCTGCTCCACAAGATCCATCAGCTTATCCATCTTTTCAGAACGCGCCACAATATCAGCAGGGGATTCCTCCTGCAGGTAAAGGGCAGGGTGGTCACACAGCTGCTTCAGCCTGTTCAGCATCTGCAGTACCATTCCTTTTCGCTCAATGCCTGAGAGCTGCGGAATTTTTTCAAGCGTATCCTGTACGAGCTGTTCATAAAGTGAAGCCTGTTCGGATGTTAATGGACAGAATTCCTTCTGCTCAATTTTAGACGGCAGGTTCAGTCCAACTGCAGGATCCACCTTTGTGCGGCGAAGCAGGAATGGACGAATCCGTTTTTGCAGCTTCAGTGTTAAATCCTCTGACCCGTCACGTTCAATCGGCGCAATGAAGTCCTTTCTGAATGCAGCAAGGGAGCCGAGGTAACCGTGATTAATAAAGTCGAAAATCGCCCAAAGCTCAGACAGTCTGTTTTCCATCGGCGTACCCGTTAAAGCAAGGTGATGCTGACCCTTTAAGCTGCGGATCGCTTTAGACTGCTTTGTAAACGGGTTTTTAATATTCTGCGCCTCATCCAGGGCAACGGCAGTCCACTGCACCGCTGATAATTCCTCCTGATCAGCATGGCAAAGCCCATACGAGGTCAGGACGACATCAGCTTTGGCAATAGAGGCTTTAAAATCTTCACCCTTCGCACGCACTGGTCCATAGTGAAGCTGTACGTCAAGCTCAGGCGCAAAGCGTTCAATCTCACGCTGCCAGTTACCCAGCACTGAAGTCGGGCAGATAATTAAAAATGGCTGCTCAGGTGATTCAGCTTGTTTTACATGCTGCATATAGCTGATCAGCTGAATCGTTTTTCCAAGCCCCATATCATCAGCCAGGCACGCACCAAAACGGTTGGCGCGCAGAAAGCTCATCCAGCTGAAGCCCTGCTGCTGATAAGGTCTCAGCTCACCCTGAAGTTCATCCGGGGGAGGAAGGAGCGGGATTTTTCCCGTATCATTCAGCTTTTCCATCATCGACTTCATTGAGCGGTTTAATTCAAACTGAATTCTAAGGTCATCCGCGCTGTCATCCTCTTCATCATTCAGATGATCCTCAAGCAGGTCCTGCATGCTGATGCCGTTCTTTTTGGCCGCCTGCATTGCAGCCTGAATCCTTGCAATCATCGCGGGATCGAGCGCAACCCACTCACCGTTCAGCTGAATAAACCGTCGCTTTTCTTCCACAAGTGATTGAAATTCATCATCTGACAGATCCTGTCCGTTCACTGAAATTTTCCAGTCATAATCTACAAGGGAATCAAGTCCAACGAATGACGGGCGGTAGTTATGATCACCTTTCACAGAAGCCTTCAGTGCGACATTTGATTTTTGAATCGAGCGCCACCACGCAGGCAGCAGAATTTCAACATCAAGCGCAAGCAGCTTTTCACTGCCCTCTGTTAAAAAGAGCCATGCACGTTCCTCGGCCATTTCAAGCTGCCACTGATCATCCTCTTTTAAATAAGGAATCAGCTTCACCCAGCGATCGAGTTCCTGTGAGATCGCTGTTTCTTCATCGAGCCACCTTTTAGGAAGGGAGGCAGACAGCGGCTGTGACAAATTCAGATCATATGTCCAGTCAGCGCGCCTGCTGTCACGAAGGAACGGCTGCATTTTCCACGGCTGTTCCTCGGATTCAGGTTCCTCAAGCCGCAGTCCAAAGCGGTACGGCAGTGCAAGATCCTTCTGCTCAACCCACATTTTCCACTTCTTTTCATCAAAATAAGCAGCCAGATCTTCAGCCGTCAGGACATGTCCTTTATTGAATAGGCGTTCTGCAAGATTCGAGCTTCTCGGATGGTGGTCAAAAAACGATGTAATCGCATGCTCATACCAGTCATTCATAAACTTCTTCTGATCTGCATCCGCTGATTCACCGCTGTAGGACATATCCGCCCACTCACTCCAGAACTCATCGCCAAGCTTCATCTCGAACGTCTCACCGTCAGCCCGGTGATTCCACTCAGCCAGCCACTTTCCTTCAGTGATCCATTCATATAAAAGAGGTGCGGCATCATACATAAAATCCGCCTGCTCAGATAATTCAAAGCTTACACGGCCATGGAACTCTGGCTGAGCAAATAGCGTCAGCACCGCCCAGCTGTCGAGCGCAATACTGTCAGCCGGCAGTCCGCTGAGGTTCGGAAGGGAAGTGCCATGAAACGATTCTTTATGCCATAAAAGCAGCGCGTACTGCCAAATTGAAGGGTCGATCATCTCACCATCTTCATTTACGACTCTGATCGAAAAATAACCGTCGGAAAGCGGCAGTACATCAATCTTTTCCATGAATCAGTTTCCCCCTCTCGCACTCTTCTCTAAATGCACGCAGCCTTCTGTACCGATCAACCAGCTGCTCAAGATACAGATCAAAGCGGGGCTCTTCATTCAGCCCCTGATAAATTTTCTTCAGCTTCTTCAAATAGCGTACAGCTTTTTTATACGTCTCGCGCTGCTTTTTCTGAACCAGACTCTCGATCCACTGATGTAATAGCGGAGCAGCAAACTCAGGCTTACGCTCCATCAGCTTTTTCAAACCGGCAGCTTCAAGCTCCTCCGGCGTAAAATCAATCCAGTGGACGAGTTCTACCCATTCCTTATATTTACCTGCATCCAGCATCACAGCACCTAAATGACGCGCGCTGTAAGGCAGCAGTTTTTCATACAATTTAATTGTCACATCAGGCACATGCAGTCTCAGCTGCTCACCTTCAATTTTATGAATCAGCCACAGTGCAAACGAGCGGCGATCAGAATGGTTTTCCATCCGCTCCAGATAAAGATCCAGCTTTTTCTGCATCGCTTTTAACACCCTGACTGAACGGTCAATCTCATCCTCGCGCAGCAGCCACTCAAGCCACTGCACCGCGTGAGGCACCGCAAGCTCAGAAGAAGCCGCAAATTGCTCCTCAAAATCCTCATCGTTCCTCAGCAGCGCAAAAATCGTCTGTGCCAGATGCGTTTCATCCGACTGTTCCAATGTAGCCAAACGTTCAGCTTCAAGCTCCCGGTCGCGCCGCTTCGTAAACAACTGAAACCACATCATCCCGTAAACTGAAAAGCTGAGAGGGTCCTTTCTCTCAAGCAGCTCCGCCGTATCAGACTTCAGCTTCTTGAAAAATGGATCAAACGAAAACGGGTGGGCATACACAGTCAAGTCATACAGAGCTTTCTGCATTGCTTCCATAATTGTCTCCAGCCCGCGGGTAATATCCGCCGACTCCTGATCAAACTTCCCGGCGAGGTAATGATAGTAGTAAAAAGATACATACAGCATATATAAAGGAGTCCATTCCTTCTCAACCGGCGCCTGTTCCTGAAACTTGCGGTACCCGGCAAGAATATAATGCTCCATCAAATAACCGTCTTCCTGGATTTTCTCAAGCGGCATCAAAGCAGCCGTCGTTTCAGCCAGCCTGCGCCACGCATCAGGTGACTTTTGTGCCCGCACCTGTGCATCCTGCTTCTGATTCCGCCACGTCTGAATCCACTGACTCACACTCGCATGCTGCTGATAAAACTTAAAAAAAACAGCCATCCGGTGGCGGCACCACGGCTCCTCAGGACAGCTGCAGCTGCTTCCCTTATCAGGATTCAGTGAAATACGCACGCTCACGCCATGCACATCACGAACCTTCGCCTTCAGCATCTGATTATTCGCATCAAACCCCATCTCATACACCGTGCCCTGCCTATATAAAAACAATCCCTTTTGTACAAGACGTTCATCAGCCTGATCAGCAGGCGAAAACTGCCTGAATATACGCTGCTCCAGCCGCTCCAGCCCATTAGCAAGCAATTGCGTTTGCATTCACCATCTCCACCTTTTCGAAAAAAAACGTATCTTTTATTATACCGTACTTTTGCTAAAAAACGAAGGGGGAGGGGAGAATGGGTGGTGGAACGGTGTTTGAGGTCGTGGGTGTGATCCGAAAATTGGTGGATGTGATCCGAAAAAAGGGCAATCTGATCCGAAAAATTATGTATCTGATCCGAAATGTAGGATGAAGGAAAAATCTGATCTGAGAATCGCTGAAAGTGATCCATAAAATTCCGTATGTGACTCGAAAGTGAGTGAAAGTGATCTAAAAACTATGCGCCTCTCAATCAAAAATAAGGAGACGATTTATGATACTAAAACCGCGTATTTTACCGAAAACCATTCAAACGCTTCAATGCATTAACAATCGACTGCCGGATTTTCATCCTTCAAAACCGCACATTGAAAAAGAACTTGGACAATGTCTGGCAGGGTTTCATGGTGAAAAAAGCTCTGATTACTATTTAACAATGATTGAACCCGAACCCCTGATCATCTGCGACCTGCGTCTGAAATACAAAGGCATGTATTTTCAAATAGATACAATGCTGATATGTCCAAACGCAGTGATCATTTTCGAAATCAAATACATTAAGGGAACCATAGAAATTAAGTCACATTACGATCAGACATTAAGAACGCTAAATGGAATAGAGGAGGGATTCCCAAGTTTCAAACTGCAGGCAGAGCGGCAGGCAGACTTGCTAAGTAAATGGCTCAAACACCACTGTAACCTACAAATTCCCGTTATCCCTTATGTAGTCATGGGCAACCTGAAAACAATTGTGAAGGCTGAAATGAATGAAGATCTCCTCCACACAATTTCAATGCAGGCCATTCCAAAAACGGTGCACCAATTGATGAACGAGTATCAATCTAAAAAGATATCTGCAAAAAAAGCAATCGAACTTGGTGAAAAACTGATACAGGCCCATGAAGAAAATGTTATCGACTGGTACAAAAAATTCAGCATTACTTTTAATGATTTAATAAAAGGGTTTATTTGCCCGTCATGTAAAGCGTTTCACATCATGAAAAAAGCAAGAAAGTGCTGGTGCAATGCATGTAATCTGAGTGGCATTGGCATCTACGAATATGCAGTTGAAGAAGCATTCTTATTACTTGGAGAAGGATTGACCAACAGACAATTCAGGATGCTTTTTAAGACTGCTTCAAATCAATCAGTCAAGCGGCTTCTTAAAAAAATGGAGCTGGATCGCATGGGAACGGGGAGTGGGACTAAATATTTCAGAAGAAGGTAATTAGTTTCTTGGGGGAATGGAATAAGAAGATCTAACCCCTCAGTTTCCGAAGGGCATTTCAGGAAAAAACATATTATGAATTTAGGGAGAGGTGGAGCGACGTGATCCGAAATGGAGGAAATGTGATCTGGAAATCAAGGGATGTGATTCGAAAAATACCGGATCTGACCCAAAAATTTCGCTCTCAAAAAAATATGATCTAAAATATCTAGAAAGTGATCCGAAATTTTTTGTATGTGATCTGAGATTTAGTAAATGTGACCCGAGATCCGCCTCGCTACCCCGCTCTGCAAACGTCATCCCCAAAAAGCCCAACAAAAAAAGCCCCGCACCACGCGAGGCTTCTAAACTTAATTAGGCAAAACACCCAACAATACATATTTCCAATTCGTCCGGCTCTCCGTATAGCCAAGGTTATCAAACGTTAGACGGTTGAATCTCATCGGCGTGATGTACGGCATCCCCGTGCGTTCAATCTGTTCCGGGTCCACCGTTACCCATTCGCCTGCTGTAAGACCGTTTAAAATCTGCTGGCGGTCGCCATCGAGCAATCCGATTTCAACGATTCGCGGCTCTACAAGACCAGCTTCGTTTAATATATAAATTTTAGATTGATCGAGCCCGATAACAGGCATGGTCACAGCGTTCGGTACTGATTCAAGCACGATTTCATTCACAACGTGCTGTCCGATAAACCAGTCCTGCGTTGCTGTAAGCAGATCAATGTCAACAGGGTACATGCTTTTACCGTTCAGATCAGGTTCCTGCTCAGGCAGCAGTGGATTTGAAGCTACTGACCCGTCAACAACTGATTCAGCAACCGGTGAAGTCACCCTAGCCTGCATGCCTTCAGTGACAATTTTAGCCTCTTCATCCGTCATTTTAGAATGAGAAGCAAGTGAATCTGTGTAGATCGTAATGAGCGGGTGGCTGATATCCTCAGCAAGGCGCGCAATCTGACCAGTATATTCACTTTCAACTGTTACAACCGGACTGTCTTCAAGCCCGTCAGCTAAACGTTCGTACTTATCACGCTCAGCCTCAAGCCTTTCAACCTGCGCTTCCTGTTCGCCAATCTGCTGATTGATCAGGGAACGCGTCTGTGCAACTGTCGCATCTGAAACATCAATTCCGACTTCAAGCTCAATCGTCACCAGTAATTCTTCGTCATCAAGCGAACTCGATTGACCTGCATCAGCAGAAGACGAAGATGTTGTATCCTTAATTTGATTTTCAATCGACTCAAGCTCATCAATATAAGACTCCACCGCAGAAATTTCACTTTCAATCTGCTCAATTTCCGATTCGAATACAAGACGCTGTTCTTCCAGATCAGAAACCGTATACTCGTATAGCGGTGTGCCAGGCGATACCGTGTCACCTTCTTCAACTAAAAATCTTGTAAACATCCCGAGCTGTTCAGAAAAATACACTCGTTCTTCAACTGCTGTCTGAATTACACCGTTTTTAACCATTACATTTTCAACAAGCTCACTCTGCGCCGTTTTCTGATCATGGACAATAGAGGTTCTGTCTACAAGCAGCAAATCATGTTTTATTAAGAAAAGGTTCACGCCGACAAAAATAACTGCGAGAACGCCAATTAACCATTTATTTCGTGTACTCACTAAATGTCAGCCTCCCTCATAAAAATATATAACGATAAAACGGCAGCCACTCAAGCGTCGCAGTAGCCGTCCAGAATAAAATATTTAACCCAAGAAGGATTAAAAATGCAGCCCACCATTTAAGCGAAGTGAGAGAACGCAGCGTCATAAACTGCCAGTAAATGACCCAGAACTTAAACAGTGAAATCGCACCTAAAAAGTACACTACCCATGCCTGATCGATAAAGTACTGACCAATCACACCCCATGAAAACGGTGATGAATACCAGTCAATTCCCTGCCATGCCATCAGCACGATATAGCTCAGCTGTTCCAAAAGCAGAATCATCACAGGAAATACTGAAAGCGCCAGCGCCTGCTTGAATCTCAGCTCTTTTGACATGAGCCAATAAAAAAGCGCCGGGAAAAACAGGACAATACTCACATACAATAAACCAAGTCCCAATCTTCCAAGCAAAAAGTAAAAACGCTGCAGGTCATACTCGAGACCATAAAATAAAACAAAATTTCCGGCCCACTCCTGCGTGCCCATACCGATCACTGCACTGAAGCCGAAAATCAACAAACCTGCTATAAAAGCAGCAGTTATGTATCGTTTTATATGTAAAACAGCATCGCTGCCCAACACGAAATCTATCAATCTGCCAGGGTCTTTCAGCCCCTCGCGCAACCCGTACCGCATCTTCAAACCTCCCAAAAATAATCGCTTTCTCTATTGTAAAGAAAAACACTGATCTTGTCACTGCTTGAAGTAATTTGAAATTAAATGTTGTAATAGTGAGAAAAATAGAAGGGTCTAAAGTACCGGGTGAGGAGTGATGACTTGATTTAGTAGGATGTACATGCTGGGTACGGAGGTGAAAGTGTTATTTGGTGAGCACCATAGGGACAGACATAAGGAATTTCAAAAGCTTACTCACCTGTGTCCCTACAGTGCCATGCAATCAATAATAATTACTCCTCAAAACCTTCAGCAATTGAACCAAAGTCCTCACATGCGTCTTCTGCTTGGAAGGGGGCATATGGGACAGTGTGCGGATTTCATCGAGCAGCGCCGGGTTTTCTCTGAGGAAATCGATGAGCTCTTGGTCTTCGGCTTTTATAATTTTTCTGGAAAGTGTCTCTTGGGATTCTTTGATCAATTTCGGGTCAGCTGTTTTATGTAACACGATGGAGATGAACAGTTCGTCATCCATCCGGTAGATCTCTTTTATTTTACGCAATGTATCAATCGGTACCTGCCGGATTCCTCTTTCATAGTTGGATAAGGTGGCAGGCTGAATATTTAATTGGATAGCAGCTTCTTTTTGACTGATTTGTAAAATGTCTTCACGATAATGCTTCAGAAAATTTGCTAAAGACAATGTTTTCACCTTCTCCAATACGGAATACATTTACCATATCGGTCCAGAAAGGCTGATAACTAAAAATCAACAATTTGTTTAATAAAAATGATTAACAAATTGTTGATAAAAAGATATAATAAGAAATTATAAAATACAATAAATATGTAATTTTCTGATAATTGGAGGAAATGTAAGTGGATACTTTTCATAATTGGGTACGTGAGACGAGTATTGAATTTGAGAAAAAACTGTCCAGAGCATTAAAACCTGAGGAAATTGATTTTTTAAAATGGGTTGAAGTGCAATTATTAGAATCTGAAGAGTCACAATAACATAGAGAGAAAACTGGTCATTTCATAAAACCTCAGCTCCCGCATTGAGACGGAGTGCCTTTGTAGAAGCTGCTATCATGAATTATGGGGGATTTTATGAATCATTACACATTTAGTTTTGAGGAGCTGCCGCAAAATCTGAATACAATTTTAAAAGACTTCAGGGAATACGATGCAGTTCAGGATTTTGAGCGGCTTCCACACTACAATTTTTTCAGGCAGTTACAGCAGTTATTTTACAAAGAGAATAAAGTATTCCTAGAAGATTGCCGTTATTACGCAAAGGGCTCTTCTCCACAACAAACTAACTTCATGATATTACTTCGCGGAAAATCGTCCTTTTCAATAAAAATCTCGTGCAACACTAAAACCCGAACCATTGATTTTACATTTCCGCACGATGAGGCATATTGTCAGCGTTCATTAAGCAGTGCACTCAGCTACGCCTTTAACTACTCACGCCCAGCTGATTACCTTGATGAGCCCATATTACCAGGAGAAAAAAGAGTGATTTGGTCCGGTTTAGTATGGAGAGACAAAAGGTAATATACTGTAAAAAACAATGGAGCGATTCACATGGCAATGGAACAACTTACAAACGAACATTTAACATCAATATTAAAAGAAGCACATACAAAAGGCCAAAAAGAGGAACTCACACCAAAACAAATGGTGCAGTGGCTTGCTTCACAGATGAATACCAGTCAGGCGAAATAACCCAGCATTTTCTGGTGCTCACCATGTACTTAAGACTATTAAAATGACGAATTCATTATTAAAAAGCTTTCCGGCTGGATGTTATTTATTGAATCATTCACTAATAATGTCACGATCATATGTATTAATTTAAACGGTATAGCGTGAATTCTAAGTGCAGCGAAGCCTAATGCGGTGACTCCGGTACAATTAGAAGGAAGAGGAGACCCGGCTGTCGAAGCTGGTGAGGCTCAGCAACCTCTGTCCGGAAAACGTTCATCTGAAACGTACCGGAACGTCGGAACGATTGAAAAAGCCTGAGACTAAAAAATGTCTCAGGCTGTTTACTACAACTGATTACTCAGCAGCGTCTCCATATGATCAATTCCCTTAACAGTCAACTGATAATGCATCTGACCCTCATGCTTGATCTTCTCCACAAGCGGACGCGAACGGCTAAGCGCAATCTGGATCGCTTTAGCAGAATAATCTGTAGCAAAATGCTTCTTCAACACATCATACACATCCTTCGCAGACATATGCGGACGATCAAATTCCTTCATATAAATATACAAAATACTCAGCGCCTGATCTTCCACACGCTCAAGCATGCGCGGATCTGGATTATTATCAAGGTTAAATTCCGAGATGTCCTGAGAGGCAGCCTCTACATTCGTCTGGTCCTCACCGGATGATGCATGCGAAAGCAATGTCTCGATATAGGCATAACCTGACTCAGTAACCTCATAAATCTTCTGCAGATCCTGATGCCCCGACTCCTGAAGATAGCCTTTTTTCACACACGTATGAACGCTTAAGTGGATATTATTTGGCACGGTATGCCGCGCTTCACGGAATTGTTTACGGACCATTTTAGCAGTGAAAGAAGACTGCTGTTTGTAATGTGACAAATAATAAGCCATCGCAAGCGTGAACTGCCATTCCGCATTTAAAGGTAAATTTTCGAGAAATTTTTGAATATCGGGCTTCTCGGCATTATTCGTTTGAGGTAAAGGCTTGGGTGCAGTCTGCGTCTTTTTCTCAATCTCAAACGTACTTGAGATCTTTCCCTGCCTGCCAGAACCAGTCTTCAAATCCTCTTTCATCATTTTAGCAAGGTAGGCCTGGACCACCTTATCATGCTCATCAACAAATGACCGATCACCAGAAACTGCATACTCGAAATCTTTATAACGAACACTCAACTGATAAGATTCCTGACCCACATTACCGCCTCCTAATATTTTTTCTCTATTTGTTATACCTATTATAGTTCTTTTATCGGATTATCACAATACTTTTTGTTCTTTATTGAGAATTTATTTTATCAATTCTTTATGCTGAAGTATTTTCTGTCTTAGCAGTTATTAAAACCCATCTTTGTTTCTGCACAGCTGAAGCTCCAATCATCAGCCCGCTTCCGCATTAACAATATGCTCAAAATCCCATTTTCTTATACAGGGTTTAGAAAATGGTAAAAGCGGTCATAGTACAAGAAACATTGAATGAAAGGGGAGAGGGTGCCATGTTGCTCGACCCAATGGGAAAAGTACTATTTATGGAAATCTGTAAAAGGCTCCGCGATAATAAATGGACGGTGGATGACCACCAGTTTTATAAAGATGAAGATGTAACAGAAGCGGTATTTGCACTGCCGGACTATTTAGTTGAAAGAGAAGATAACCCTGAGTTTGAAAAGGACATTGCAGTTGTAAAATATGAAGGGGATCCAGGTAAAATGAAGGAAAACCAAATTGATGGCGTTTTGCTCAAATTCTACACAAAACGACTGAAAGCACTTGACCTGCATGAATCCATTTCCGAACTCAAAATGTTTCAGCGCAAAAACAATGCCACAACCGTCGAATTTTTCATCGACAGGGTATTTGCTGATGAAGAAGTACAGGAATGGTTTGACAAACTATTCAGCCAGCTTGACGCACAAATGACTGACATCTATGGAGACGAAATAAAGGAAATCCCAATCGTACTGTTACCAAAAAGATTACATGATCTGCCTTTGCATACGACGTGAGAACCATAGAGTATGCTATGTAAGATAGATGATGAATTTCTTATGAAAACAAAAAATAAAGAAATCATAGTGTAGCGGAGCGGAGGGTGGCGACTCTGGAACTATAAGAGGGAAGCTGAGACCCCGCAACCTCCGTCCGGAAAGCGTCAGCCCGAAGCGCAGCGAAACGATTAAAAATCCCGGAACAAATTTATTGTCCCGGGATTTTTTCTTCTATATTAATAATATTCTTTCTCCTGCGCTTTCCAGCTTAAAAAGGTAGCGAGGCCGATTATGCCGAAAATCATGACGAGTTCAATTAAAAATGATTCGTTGAAAGCCGTTTGGAACATGTCAGTAAACACTTTTAAGCCGATATAAGAAATAAGTAAAATCGCGATAAGCACTGTGGTTGCATGATAAAGTTTCATCGAATCACACCTCCTGTAGATCTCTAGGATGTCTATAGACTATTGAAGCGGTTTGCATTTTTTATCGTCGATTGTAGAGCCGTTTCTTGAACCTGGTATTGCGCCGGTCAGGCTCACATTTCGTACATTTGAAGGCTGCATGGACGCTATGTAGACATGCTGCTCACTGCTATCAAAAAGAATCTCTTTCTGCATCAGTTATCGCCTCCCTTTGACATCATCTTACGCCGCTAAATCAGTTCATTCAACAAAATCATCGTTTCTTAATCACCTTGTTACAAAAATAATATATAAAGACAAAAATCGACAAAATCCCCCCTTCATCTGTTACACAAAAAAAACAATCAGATTAATGTTTATAGTTTAAAAATAAGGGTATATTTTTTAAGCTAACGATTTTCTATGAATGATGAAAGCCAGTCTACATAGACACATACAAACAATCATTGATCAGAACAACCAACATTCTTACCGCCAGAAAGGGGTCCGAAATGGCTGATACATACCTCGAACCAACCTTAAAAAATCTGACAGACACAATTTTAGAACAGCGGGTGGATCTCGCTAAGTCAATTACTAAAAAACAAAATAAACGCTATGAACGACTTGAAGCACTCGAAGAAAACCTGCTTGAATTACGCATCGAACTCGTAACACTTTATGGAGAATCATTATCCATGACGATAGAAGAGCGGCAGGAACGCATTGAACACTGGGGTACGAAGACTGGAAAAGCATGCGCAGAGATGGGTATCTCACTGGATTCAATGCTAAGAGAAGTACCGGAATACCGCACAGCGATTGGCAATATTATTAAAGAAACAGCAATCGCACAAAATTATTCATTATCAAATCTTTATGACGTGCTGGCAATTCTTGACCGTACCGTAGATGACGTGGTTTATTATTTTTGCCTGCCATTTGTTGAAGTTCAGACACAAACTTTAAAGGCTTCACAGGATCAGATGCTTGAAATGTCAGTGCCGGTTGTCCCAATTGATGCAGGTGTAGCTGTATTGCCACTTGTTGGAACAATTGACACCCACCGTGCCAAACTGATCATGGAAGAATCACTTAACAAATGTCTTGATCTAAACGTAAGTGAATTTGTTATCGACCTCTCAGGCGTCGCGATGGTCGATACATTCGTCGCGCATAAACTATTTCAGGTCATTGATTCTCTAAAACTAATTGGCGTTAAGCCGAAAATTTCAGGAATCTCTCCTGAAATGGCACAGACCATCATCCAGCTTGGACTGAACTTTTCAGATGTACCATCATACGCAACTCTGAAGTCAGCTTTAAAAGAAATTGGCTTTGAAAAAACAAAGTGAATATATGTAATAGATGAGACCGGGGCATTTGTTCCGGTCTTTTTTTACACGAATTAGGCGTTAGCACTTGGGGACGGAGTTAACCTTCGGGGACGGAGTTTCCACTTCGGGGACAGAGTTAAAGCATATGAATGCTGATGACGAAATATCCTTTAAATGTAAATTAAGAAGCGCGTTCTACCCTTTCAGGAAATATCATTTTAACAAATATTGTGACTTCTGAACTAAAATTGGTATTTTAATGGAATTAATGTTTCTTTATTATGACATTAATGTTACATTTTTATTACTTAAAACTCCGGTGATAACCGGATCACATTTAGGAGGCCCAACATGAATTTACTTAAGAAAAGTTTAATTGGTGTTATTGGAGCAGGAGTATTGTCTACAGGAGTTGCTTTTTCAGCAGATGCAGAGAGTGTATTTACAGATGTAAGTGAAAGTAACGATCAGTACGATGTTCTTGAACGTTCATATTTCAAAACAATTCTCTCAGGTTATTCAAGAGATGACTTAACTGGTAAAGTTGAGGTTAGACCATATGCAAAAGTGACTAGAGCGCAGGCAGCGAAAATGCTGACAGTTTCGCTCGGTTTCAAGAATGCAACGCAGGAGCTCAGTCCTTTCCCGGATGTCACGGAGTATTATTGGGGACATGATTACATAACAGAAGCAGCAGCACTTGGCATTGTAAACGGATATTCAAATGGAAAGTTCATTCCGGGTCAGGTACTAAACCGTGCACAGGCAGCAAAAATGATAGTCGATGCATTTGATCTTCCGTTTAATAAAAATGAAGATGATACAGGATTTACAGATGTACCGGAAGATGACTGGTCAGCGCCATATGTAAAATCACTTGTTGACGCAGGCATAACAGTCGGTACTTCTTCAACAACATTCTCGCCGGATCAGGAAGTATCAAGATATCAGCTGGCAGCATTTATTGACCGCGTATATGAGTCACAGGAGCTGACAGATGATATGGCGGTGGTTCAGGTCAGAGGGACATTTAACAAAATGAAAGATACGTATTATGATAACGTGGCAAAATCTGAGCCACGCCAGCCGGTTTACCCTTATGAAAACTTCCGTGATGAAATGCTTGAATCCATTACAACAGCTTACGAACCAACCGTCATAGAAAACTATAAACAGCAATGTCGTGCGTGCGACGGGCTGATCTACACTGGCTCATTTTTAAGTAATGTAGATCTTGATGTGATCCAAAATACTGAAGACACAATTCAGGTAAGAGATCTATACACACAGGTTGGTCTTGTTCCTTCACAACAGACATACGTAGAAATCAAAAAAGTAGACGGCAAATGGAAAGTCAATGATTATAAGATAGAATACCTGAACAGCGATGAACTGCCAGTACAAAATCTGACAATCGAAGAAGCTGCCAACTATCTTGAAAGTATAGACCGTTCAACAGGATGGGGCGTACAGGTTTACAGATACGAATACCTGGGAGAAGAAGATGGCAGCTACATTTATTACAGACATGCAGAAAGATACTCCGGTGAGATTAGAATTGATAAAGTGACAGGTCTTACTATTGGAGATTATTGATTTTTGGGGACGGAGTTAACACTCCAAAATTATGAATATATTGGAAATAAAGCGCTACCTACCAAACACTCAATCTCAAAAAAATGAAGGTATAAAAAACCCTGAGACAAATTATCTCAGGGTTTTCTCTATATGATTAACCTATATTAGTCTAGGATTTTAACATCTACTGTTTGAACGCCATAGTTAAGCGCATCTTGTTGAGAAGGGATAAATAGGTCGATTTTATTCCCTTTGATTGCGCCGCCAGTATCTCCAGCGATTGCTTCACCGTAACCTTCAACCCATACACGTGAACCAAGTGGGATAACGTTAGGGTCTACTGCGATGACTTTCTGGTTAGGATTTGCACGAAGGTCAATTCCTGTTGCTGTTACACCAGAGCAGCCTGCACAGTATGCAGTGTATGCTGTAGCTGTAACTGTCATTTCTTGAGCTGCTTCAGATGATGGTGCTTCTCCACCAGTTCCCTGTACACCTTCAGTTGACTGAGTTTGACCAGAGTCCTGTACAGATGTTGTCTGTTCAGTAGCAGCTGAAGCTTGTGCTGGCGCTGCTGCTGCCTGTCCATTTACTGAGAATTCCTGTCCAGGGAAGATCAGGTCACTTGAAAGGCCATTCCAGCTCATAAGTTCACCTACAGTAATACCGTGTTCAGTTGCGATCTTATAAAGTGTGTCGCCTTTCACTACTGTATAAGTGTCATTTGAAACTGATGCTGCTTCTGCATCACCAGATACTTTAAGCGTCTGTGCCGGGAAAATTAAATCAGAAGATAGATTGTTCCACTTCTGAATTTGTTCTACTGTTACATTATTATTTTGAGAGATGCTCCAAAGAGTGTCACCTTTTTTGACTGAATAATCTGCTGCTGATGCTGACGCTGCTGCGCCTGTTGATAATGCTGCGATTGCAGTTAGTGCAACGATTTGTTTTTTCATAAATTGAATTACCTCCTTTTCACTAACAGGACCTAGCATAACACGCATACATTTCACCACAATAACAAAACAGTTAGAGAGAGATAACAATTACATTACGTGCTAATTTGTCTATACAGCGTTGACATGTGTACGTCTGAGGACTATACTATACTACATTATTGGAAAGGATAGTTTAATGATTTAAAGTGTAAGAGAGGAGTAGAATATTGATGGAACGAGTCGTTAACTTTTCGGCGGGACCCTCAGCAATGCCGCTCGAAGTACTGAAGAGAGCGCAATCTGAACTCGTCGACACAAATCACGCTGGCATGTCGGTGATGGAGATGAGCCACCGATCAAAAGCCTTCGAAGACATTTTAGCCAACACAAAACACCTGTTAAAAAAGGTGATGAATATCCCTGAAAACTACAAAATTTTATTTTTACAGGGGGGTGCTTCGTTACAATTCAGCATGATCCCGTTAAATTTGTTACAAAAAGATCACGAAGCGGCCTACATTGTTACAGGATCTTGGTCCCAAAAAGCACTAAAAGAGGCTAAAAAGGTCGGACAAACCACCGTCATCGCAACATCCGAAGAGGATCAGTTCAGACATATTCCTGATTTCTCTCAGATTACACAAAAAGAAAACTTATCCTACGTCCACATCACAGGTAACAATACAATAGAAGGAACACGGTTTACCAAGCTGCCAAAAACAGATGCACCGATTATCAACGACTGGTCATCAGGCATCCTGTCAGAAGAAATCAACGTCAGCGACTACGGCATCATTTATGCAGGTGCTCAGAAAAACCTCGGACCATCCGGCGTCACCGTCGTAATCATCCGTGACGACCTGATCGGGCAGGCACCCGACAGCCTGCCAACGATGCTTGACTACAAAACGCATGACAAAGCAGACTCGCTTTACAACACGCCGCCAACATTCGGTATCTACATGATCGGTCTCATGCTCGAATGGATCGACTCACTCGGCGGTGTAAAAGAGATCGAAAAGCGCAACCGCGAAAAAGCATCTCTATTATATGGAACAATTGATCAATCAAACCTGTTCTACTCGCCGGTTAAAAAAGAAGACCGTTCACTGATGAATGTGCCTTTTAAAACGGATAGCGAAGAAATAGATCGTGCGTTCCTGCATTTCGCTGCGTCAAAGCAGCTCGTGGAACTGAAAGGTCACCGCTCAGTTGGAGGCATGCGCGCGAGTCTATATAACGCGATGCCGATTGAACACGTGGAGCGGCTGTGCGACGCGATCCGGGAGTTTGAGGAGACGATGAAGTAGGGGAGATCGATCGGAACCGTTGAACTTCGTTCCAGGCGGACGCTTTCCGGACGGAGGTTGCTGAGCCTCCTCAGGCTTCGCCTTGCGGGGTCTCAGCTTCCCTCTAATAGTCCCGGAGTCGCCGCCTTCCACTACGTTCAACTAAGTGTGGAAATCTCATCATTCACTGTCTTTTTTGTTTAAAAGAAAAAAGATAAAAGACAAATTGTAACTGCTCTTTTACGATTTTATATACTATACTTTGTATCGAAAGTTCTCGAAATAACTATATATAATAGAAGTTTTATAGTATTTGAATTCATCTTTCTTCTATATAAATACTAAAGAATAAATAATATATTGAAGTCCATCTCATCTGCTGACGAGCTGCGTGGAAGGCGGTGACTCCTGCGGCAGGAAGGGACAGGTGAGACAAAGCATGGCGCAGCCTGCTGGCTCACCGCCCGGCCGCGGAAAGCATCCGCCTGGAACGCAGCTCGTCAGCCTACAATCACAATCTTTTATTTTCCCAGGAGGTTCTCTACGTTGACATACCAGATTCAGACCTACAACAAAATTGCCGATGCAGGACTACAATTGTTAGACGAACAGTATCAAATCAACGCAAGCAATGAGCCGGATGCAATTTTACTCAGAAGCCACAAGCTTCATAACCAGCCGATCCCCCAGTCAGTTCAGGCAATCGCCAGAGCAGGTGCAGGTACCAATAATATCCCGATTGACCAATGCTCTGAGCAGGGTGTCGTCGTTTTCAACACGCCAGGGGCTAACGCCAATGCGGTAAAAGAACTCGTCATCTCATGTCTGATCGCAAGTTCACGTAACCTGTTCCGCGCTGTTCAATGGACCCATTCTTTAAAAGGAGAAACGGAAATCCCTGAAAAAGTGGAAGCAAATAAAAAGGCGTTTATCGGGCATGAAGTAGCCGGTAAAAAGCTTGGTGTTATCGGACTTGGAAATATTGGATCAGTCGTCGCAAACGATGCACTCGCACTCGATATGGATGTCATGGCATACGATCCATTTGTATCAGTAGACGTCGCATGGACAATTTCACGCAGTGTAAAGCGCGTTCACCAGCTGGAAGAGCTCCTGTCGCAGTGTGACTTCATTACAATTCACGTGCCGCTAAGTCCGAAAACAACCGGTATCATTGACCAAAAGGCATTTAAAGCGATGAAAAAAGGCATTCATTTTATCAACTTTGCCCGTGGGGAGCTCGTTGATCACGCCGCGCTGAAAACAGCACTTCAGGACGGAACGGTCGGAAAATACATCACTGACTTCCCGAGTGATGATATTTTCGGTATGGATAACGTCGTTGCAACACCGCACCTCGGTGCATCCACGACAGAATCTGAAGAAAATTGTGCAATTATGGCTGCAAGACAGCTGAAGAACTACCTGGAGACTGGGAACATCAAAAATGCAGTCAACCTGCCAAACGTCAGCCTGCCACTAACATCACCCGGCCGTCTGACCATTATGCACCGCAACATTCCGAACATGCTCGGTCAATTCTCACAGCTGCTCGCAGAACGCAACTTCAACATTGCAGACATGCTCAACCGCAGCCGGGGAGAATTTGCTTACACGCTAATTGATATTGACAATAAACTCAATGATGCAGAAGCAGAAGATATCATGAACAGACTCCAGAAAATAGAAGGCGTCATCCGTGCAAGACACATTGCGAACGGCTGGCACTAAAACTAAGACTTCCTCCAGAACCGGGGGGAGTTTTTTTATTTGGGGACGGAGTTGGCACTCCATTTCTTAGTGCAGGGACGGAGTTAACACTCCATTTGTAGTACTAACTCCGTCCCCGAATTTCGTAGTGCCAACTCCGTCCCCAAATGTGAACATCCCATGTCAAATGTGCCTCACCAAACAGAATTCAAACATTTATCCTTTTCATTTCACATAAAATATACGATAATAATGTTAAAGTACTGAATATTTAAAAAATATTCAGCTTAATCTGACTTAACCAGCATGACTTCGAAATGAAACTGCCGTCACTGGATTAATCACTCATCTATAAAGCATGAAGGGGTGAGAAATAGAATAGGAGGGAGAACAATGTTGCTGACCGTCAAAATGATGAAGCCGTTCTATACACTCCAGGAAGGACATGAACTGAAGCTCGTATTTGCCTATCAATATTTTTCAGTCATGAAAGACAATGAAGTGTATCAGTTTATCCCTGTAGAATCCAATGAGATTAGAATTAACCTGAAGACCAGACAAATTGAAAACCTGACAGATATATTTGTCTTTCAGAGAGGCACGCGAATTTTCAGAATCCCATTATTTCAGCTGCTTCAGGTATCAGACCTGATTGATCACTTGAAATCAGTTTCACAATTTTACATTGAGCAGATTCAATCAGACAAGGAGGAAGAAGCGATGAATGAAGAAATTGGCAACCTCGAAATGCAGAACCTTTACCGTCTTATTGATAAAGCGCTGCTGGAAGGAGACCGTGACCTGTTTATGCAGCTTACCAATCAGCTGAAAACAGAGGAGGCGGCTCAGTAATGATAGCCCGAATCAAAAGCGTACCATAAAACCCTCTTATCAATTCGGATAAGAGGGTTTTAAAGTTGGGAAAAAACTAAAATTGTTGTCAAAATCAGTCGGATATTTTTTTGAAAAAGTTGTTTCTTTATCAAAGGAGGTCCCTCTTATAAAAAATAAACAAAAAAGTGCCGTCCGATTAATCGGACGGCCAATGAGAGGGTATTGCTGGGTCATTTCATATTCTTATTGTAGTATAAATTTTGCTAAACGTCTATTGGGAAAATACTGATAGAAAAAAATGTCAGGCGGGTGGTGGCAGTATAACTCTATCAACATTCGGGCTAAATGCATTACTATTAGAGGATAAATTTACCTTTTCTGTTTTAGATTCTAGATGAACACTACCAAATGTAACTGTTAGTGATATTGCAATAAGAAGTGTAGCAGAAATTTTTTTGAATTTACTCATATCATCTTCTCTCCCTTGTAATCAATTTTCTCCATTGACTATAATAATAGTTAACCTTCTCCGCATCGCCCTTAGACTCGTAATAGTCAATGATCATCTCGAGAACTTCAAGTGCATCGCTATAACTTTGTAATTTAAGTAGATGTGGATATAAATATTTTACCGCATACTTAATTCCTTCGTATTGGGAAAATTCATACTTTTCAAGAAAATTTGAATGGTGATAAAAGTATTTATTTCCAATTATTGTGTCCGTCTCTTTAAGCAGCCTCATATTTGAGTGCCATTTTTTGTCAATATCATTAAGTTTTACTTTTGACTCAAGCCATATTAGTAAAGAAGTACCGTATGAATAAGAAAAGAGCTCTGAAAGTTCAATCGCTTCTTTTGCAGCTTTCTCAGCTTTTTTGTACTCTTTTGTTAAATACAGGCATCTTGCATAATTGATTAAAACACCAGGATAAAGTGAGTCTTTAAAAAACATTCTTGTATTCCTTAAAAGGGATTTATAGACGGTTAGTGCTTCGTTATAAAGGCTTAATCTCATATAACTGATGCCAAGAATCATTTGAGAGTGAACTTGGCGTGTGAAATTTGATTCTGCTAAGTAGACATCGTATGCTTTTTTACTGAAGGTTAAAGCAGCCTCATTGTTGTTAAGGGAAATGTAATGGTGAGATAAAATATAGCATGCTTCACCAACCCACATGCCGCCAATCGGGAGAGGATTGTTTAGAAATTCGTGAATGGTTTCCAGTCCCTCTTCATATTTTTCATGCATGGAAAGATAGAACCCTTTGAAAAATAAAAAAATGTTTTTTTCAATAGGATCAAAAGTATTTTTTATTTTTTGAATTAATTTTAAGGATTCCTCTGCCCCCTCAATATCCCATTGAAATAACTGATATCTTAGTTTATAAAGGTGATACAAATTAACGTATTCGCTAGTTAGTATGTAGTCTTCTTTTTTTGTAAGTTCAGAATTTAATAGTTCGATTGACTCCCGGTCATGCATACAAATCGCATGCATAAAAGCTTCGAGTGTTTCTTTAACTTCCCGTAAATCCCCCGTAATATCTTCAAGCTGTAATCCTAACTTTGCCAGCAGAAGTCCAACAGTCTCCTCATTAGCAGAATACATATTAGTCTCTATTTTACTTAAATGAGAAGTAGAGCAGATGCCTTCAGCCAGTTCGGTTTGGGTTAAGCCTTTTTTAGTTCGGTAGTACTTAATAATCGAGCCGACATTCAAAAAAATCACCTTTCCTCTCATAGCTTATCTTTTTTCTAAAAATTGTAATGAAAATGTAATAAAAATTATTTAAACAGCTTAAATACCCATATATCAACGTTTTAAACATTTACTTAAATTTATTTTAACATATGATAAAAGGATAATAGGGTCTGAAACAATGCGAAAATCCTAATATGACAACGTTTATAACAATCATAAGCCAATTTTTACGAAAACATTGCTAATTTCAACAAAATCATTAAAATAGAGTTTAGTGAGTATTAAAGACATATTTTAAAAATGTCAAGTAGATTAACTCGGAAGGGGAAGGATTAGTGAATTATCGCTTACTAACGACACTCATCGCATCATTGGTTTTATTCATCGTCATGGTTAATCCTACTGGCGCTGCTACTAACTTCAGAGACATTGGAGATCAGCACCGTGCAGCAAAGGAAATTGCGTTTTTAAATGAAGGCGGTATTGTCCATGGGTTCAGCAGTACTCATTTTGCACCGTCTGCACAGGTAACACGTGCTCAGGCTGCAATGTTCATCGGACGTTCTCTTGAATTAAATGGTGAAAAGGCGTCTACAAACTTTACAGACGTCGGTTCCGGGAATTCAGCTTCAGGTTACATTAACCAGATGTCCCGTCTTGGTATTATCAATGGTTATCCGGATGGTTCTTTCCAGCCAAACCGTTCTGTAAGCCGTGGAGAAATGGCTGTGCTGATGAACCGTGCGTTCGGTTATGGAGCAAAGACTTCTTCCCAGGCTTCAAGCAATCTGATTAGCCTTGGTATTTCACAGGGAATGGAAGATGGCACATTCGGGATGGATAAGACGATTATCCGCGCAGATTTCTCTGTATTTCTGGCACGTGCAATCAACGCTGAATTCAGAACGACAAGTTCAGCTAATTTTTCAGAAGAAATGACTGTTAATACAAATGATTTAAACTTCCGCATCGGTCCATCCGTTAAATTTGCTTCACAGTATAAATTACATAACGGAACAAAGGTAAAAGGGGCTTATAGTATTGGAAGTTGGGTATATGTAAAGCATGGAGAAAATACCGGATTTGTTCATGAAGCATATTTGAACAGACCAAGCCTGCCGGATGATGGTACACTGAAGTCACAGACAATTGTCATCGATCCTGGTCACGGCGGAACTGATACAGGTGCAGTTAAAGATGGATTAGTTGAAAAAGTAATCAATCTTGAAACTTCTCTTTACTTGAAAGAGTATCTTGAAGGAACGCCGATCAATATTCAGATGACACGTGAAACAGACGTTTACCCTGAATTGCATGAACGCGTTTCATTTGCCAAGCGTCATGATGCAGACCTGTTTATCAGTATGCATGCAAATGCGTATAACAATCTTGCTAACGGAACTGAAACGTTCTATTACGCGGCGGCAAATCAGAATACACAATCCAGTAAAGCACTGGCAACCTATATTCAGAAGCGTCTGCTAACTTCATGGGGGCTGAATGACAGAGGCGTGAAGCATGGTAACTTCCATGTGCTTCGTGAAAACAATATGACTGCGGTTCTTGTCGAGCTTGGTTTCCTTGATGCATGGCAGGACCGTCCAAAGCTTGCATCATCTTTCTGGAGAAAAGAAGCGGCAAAGGCAGTCTATCTTGGTATTTTAGACTATTACACCCATTATGAAGGAAAAAATGTTGCCAGCTATTATTCTAAAGTGAATGCTTCTCCTTCACCGCGTCTTCATTAATCGTTATAGCGGATGATTATTTGCAATCACACATTCCAATACAGGAATTGAGTGAAGCTGTCCATTAGTTCTTTCTAATGGGCAGCTTTTTAATTTGTAAAGGGGGAGCAGAATGAAAAAGATTTTTGCAACATTGATATTTACAACGGTATTCGTTTTTACAGCTTATTCTGCGGATGCAGCTGAAGCGGGCACTTATATAGTGATGCTTGAAGAAGGCGCGCAGCACGAAGAGATTTTAAGAGATGCAGAGATTCTTGATACATTTGAGAAGATCAACGGATATCTGGTTAAAGTGGATGCTGAGCAGATCTCCATTCTCCGTCAGCAAAAAGAAGTATCGGTTATTCAAAAGGAGCACATATACAATGTGAGTTCCCAGATAACCCCGCCTGCTTTTGAAAGCATGCAGCTGACACCTGAAGTCAGATCGGCCTACTCAGGTAAAGGGGTAAAAATCGGTATTATTGATACAGGAATTGATCACGACCATCCGGATCTGAATATCGCTGGTGGTGTGTGTACACTTTTTTCAGACTGTCCGATTAACGTGCCATATAATGATGATAACTACCACGGCACACACGTAGCGGGTATTATCGGTGCCCAGGATAATGGGATCGGCTCTGTAGGAGTGGCGCCGGATGCTGAAATCTATGCAATTAAAGCGCTGAATTTCAGCGGCGGCGGCAGAACATCCAGTATCATTAACGGAATTGACTGGGCCATTAAAAATGAAATGGATATCATTAATCTGAGTATCACAAACTCAAGTGATGACATCGCACTTGCGTCTATTTTGAATGAAGCCTATAACCAGGGGATCCTGATTGTTGGAGCGGCAGGGAATACCGGGAGTGCCACAACTGCTTTGGCACAAGGGACAGCCTCAAGCGTTCAGTTTCCTGCACGTTATGAAACGGTTATTGCAGTCGGAGCTGTTGATGCTTCGCTGAAAAGAATTCCAATGTCTTCAACAGGACCTGAAGTGGAAGTCGTTGCTCAGGGAAATAAAATTTACAGTACCGTTCCAGAGCATGAAGGCTTATACCATGAGGAAACCGGAACATCAATGGCAGCACCTTATGTAACGGGACTCCTTGCCATGTATAAAGAACGCTTCCCGGAAGCCAGCCACCTTCAGCTGAGAAACATCCTGAACAACTCAACAAAGGATCTGGGGGTTGGCGGAAGAGACAATCTTTACGGTAACGGGCTTGCTGTTTACAGTGAGAATCCGGTTCAGAAACCTGAATATGTATTCCATTCTTCAGGAAATGGCGTTGTCACTTTTGATGCTACATTTTTTGAAAAGATGACAAACGTTAAAGTAATCCGTAATGGAAACGAAATATATAATGGTGAACCAATTGAAAAATTTGAAGACTATGTACCAAAAGGAACATATGATTACAAAATAGACTGGACACTTGAAGACGGAACGGTAAAGTCAAAAACTTTTTCAGTTCTGCTGACCACACCATATTTTAAGGATTTGTCAGTATCACAGTGGTTTGCACCACACATGACCTACCTTTATAACAGAAGTATCATTTCTGGTTATACAGACCAGACGATTCGTCCCTATACAAATATTAAAAGGGGAGAAGCGGTAGCGCTGCTTGGCCGTGCAATCGGGCTGAACGGGGAAAAACGTTCAACACGCTTCACAGACCTTGGCTACCAGCATTTCGCCTCCGGATATGTACAGTCCGCTTATGAAAATGGGCTACTCGCAGGTTTCCCGGACGGTACATTCAGACCTGACCAATACGTTACAAGAGCCGAAATGGCGATTCTGATTGCAAATGCTTACAGCCTTGGTACAGAGCCTGAAAACCAGTTCCCATTCCAGGATGTAACAGACAATGTAACAGGACACTATGAAGTGGCAGCACTATATCATCATAATATTACAAGAGGTGTAACAAACACGACTTATAAACCGTATGATTACATTTCCCGTTCAGCATTTTCAGTCTTTCTGGCACGCGCTGAAAGCGATCAATTCAAGGATTAAGAGGTATAAAAAGACTAAAAGCTGTTTCTCTCAGTTAGGGAGAAACAGCTTTTTTAAATCTTAAACGCTAGTAATTTAATTGTAACGTAAACGTAACTATATTACTTTGATCAATCTGATAGAATTCATATTAGAGATTCAGAAGACGAAAATACTAGCTTATGAGGTGGAAGAAGTTAATGAGAAAAATCGCTAAAGTTGTCATCGCTCTAGTCTTGATGCTTTCAATAACTCCATTGTTATCTAATCAAAGCGCAAGCGCCGCCACGGGATCAGACATTGTATCATTTGCAAAGAAGTTTCAAGGAACGCCATATGTATTTGGCGGAACAACGCCATCAGGTTTTGACTGTTCAGGATATACACAGTATGTTTTTAAACAAAACGGCGTTAACATTCCTCGCGACACTGGAAGCCAGTGGAACACAGGAACTTCAGTAGCAAAAAGTGACCTTCAGCCGGGAGATCTTGTATTCTTTGCAAATACATACAAGCGTGGCATTTCACATGTTGGAATTTATGTAGGTAACAACAGCTTCATCAACGCTGAAAATGCAGGCGTTAAAATCACATCATTAAGCAATCCTTACTGGGGACCTAAATATTACGGTGCAAAGCGTGTAATCAAATCAGCACCTCAGCAGGTTGTATATGACGAGTTTCAGGATATCAAAAATCATCCTGCCAAAACAGCGATCGAAACGCTGAATGACCAGGGTGTCATTGCAGGATATAACTCAGCTGAATTCAGACCGGACGGCACAATCACACGCGGTCAGGCTGCAGCAATTGTAAACCGTATTCTTAAGAAATCACCGTCTAACCTGAACGTCTTCCCTGACGTTGGCGCGAATAATGCGTTCCAAAAAGACATCGCTGCTATGCAGGAAGCCGGCATTATCACAGGATATACAAACGGTTCATTCGGACCTTATGGCAACATCACACGTGAACAGATGGCAATCATCCTTGATCGTGCATTTGCACTAAGCGCTCTTGAAGGTGTTGTTTCTACTGCATCAGGTTACACAGACGTGAGCCCAAGCAGTGCAGTATACAAACCAATCCAGTCTATTTATATGATAGACAAAACTACAGTGTTTCAAACATCTACTTTCAGAGGAAAAGATGCAGCAACACGTGCAGACTTCTCTGCAGCAGTATATTCAGCACTTGAAGCAAAATAAAAATTTTTTTCGCCCGGACGTGATGACCGTCCGGGCTTTTTTTATGGAGTAGACAATGGGTGTTTTACGTTAGCGCATTTAATAGGTGCGAACCGCACCCAATTCACCACCAACCGCATACAAACACCCTACTCCCCCGAATATAAGTGAACAGATCCCATACATTTTCCATATAACACCCCAGTTACCCAACTGCATTTCTAAAAATCACATACCTGTAACTTTCTAATCATATTCGTAAATTCTCTAAAAACTTTTTAATTAAACAGCAAAAAAGCACCATTTCTTGTTAAAATAGAAAGGTAGTTTAATTGACAGCAGGAGGGAATTTACTTGAAGTTTGCTAAAAAGTGGATCGGTATTGCAGTTGTCGTCGTCTTATTAACTGTAAGCCTTTCTCAGTCTCAGAACGTCAGAGCCATGGATGATATTTCAAATATAAGATTAAAAGAAGAAGTGACCAAAATGGTTGAAGCAGGCGTTATCTCGGGTTATCCGGATGGCACATTCCGGCCGACTGCTAATGTAACACGTGGACAGTTCGCAGCGTTTATCGCACGTGCGCTGGCTCTGCCTGAAGGAAGGAGTTCTTTTCCGGATGTACCATCATCAGCCAACCTTTACGGTGATATCAGCCGCGTGACACAGGCAGGGATCATGGATGGATTGACGAATGGAAACTTCGGAATGAACCAACCGATCTCGAGGGAACAGGTCGCTTTGACAATCCAGGGTGTGCTTACATATCTTGATGTTCCTTCTATTGAAAGTGACGCAGCATTTACAGATGAATCAGCATTTCGCTCATCTGTTTCACTGCGTGCAGTAAAAACGAGTGCTGCATATGGCATCATCAGCGGTAAGCCGGATGGGGACGGATTCCGTTTTGATCCGACAGCCAATGCGCGCCGTGATGAAGCAGCAGCTTTCATTTCGCGTCTCCTTGATGCGCTTGAATCGATGGATGAAGAAAAGCCTGGAGAAGGGGACCTTACACCGCCAGAAGTCGTTGACGTGTATTAATTGAAACAGGAGGAAGTCTGAATGAATAAAAGAATTGCAGGTTTTTTAGCGTTTTTACTTGCTGTCACACTTTTTGCCATCCCGGCAAATACTGCTTCAGCGGACGATGATATTACCGGACTGAAGCTTGAAGCTGAACTGAGAGCGATCGTTGAAGCAGAAGTTATGGCAGGTTACGGCGAAGGTGAATACAGACCGAAAGAAGAAGTCACGCGGGGTCAGTTTGCTGCTTTTATCTCACGTGCACTTGGTCTGCCGGATGGAGAAAGCTCATTCAATGATGTACCTGTAACATCTAAGTTATATGATGGCATCAGCAGAGTGACGAATGCAGGCATTATGTCGGGACTTTCAAGCACACATTTTGGCATGAATAATAACATCACACGTGAACAGATTGCTTTAACGCTTGAAAACACGCTGGCTTATCTGTTACTCGATGAATATCCGAATGACAAAGAGTTCAGCGATAAAGCAGATTTTAAGAGTTCAGTATCTTATAAAGCTGTGAAATATGCTTCATTTTATAATGTAATCAGCGGTAAGCCTAACAGTGACGGTACATTTCGTTTCGAGCCGAAAGCAACTGCACTGCGTGATGAAGCGGCGGCATTTATCTACAGAACGATGTATGTGGCAGGAATTTTACCTGATGGCGTGACAGGACCTGAAGTCGCACCGCCTGCTTATCCGGAGCCGGAAGAACCGGTAGATCCGCCGGAAGTAGATCCGGAACCTGAACCAGAGCCGGAGCCCGTTACAGGCTTCCGCATTGGGAAAGTTGTAAATGGTCAAATGCAAGTCGGTACAACCGAATATAAAACGTATGAACAGGCACTTTCTGTATTCCACGATCAGAAAGCCACTGCAATTTTAAAAGATGGACGTAACATTAAAATTAACGCAGGAATTGCGGTTACCTACCCAAATCCAAGCGGAACAACAACGATCTACAAAGATAATGAGTTCAAAGAATTTGTCACTTACGTTCAGCAGGGCAGAGAGATGCGCTACTTTGACTCAAATGAAACGGCTGCAAAAGTGCAAATCGGTTCAACAATCGGTTATGCTCGTGTGAGTGAAGTGGATCTGCTCCCACTATCAACGATAGAAGACCGTGATTATTACACGAGAAATGCAGCTGGCGAAATGACACATTATGCGCTGAACCACCTGAGCGGATATTACGGTGTCTACTCAATCGGACCGGCTCCTTCATTTATGAAAGAAGGAGAGAAATATTTCAGCTGGGACGGTGTGAAGTTTACAAATGCCCGCGGTGAGCTGCAAGGCACGCATTACCCTTACTTCCAGTTTTTAAATGCAAGAAGTAAAACGAATTACACTGCAAAAGAACTTGATCAGCACATCTTAGCGCGTCTGACAGAACTTGAATCACTTGCTGTCAGCAAACCTGGAACGTATGGCAGATACAAGGATGCGACCAAGAAGAGTAAGCTGCTGAATCTAGGTACTTATCTGAAAGAACAGGAGCAGAAAAAGCGTGTGAACGCACTATTCATCCTGGCTGCCGCTACACATGAAAGTGACTACGGCATGAGTAACAATGCATTAACAAAGAATAATATTTTTGGAATTAAAGTGTTTGACAGCTCACCTGAAATGGGTGAAATGTACGAAAAGCCTGAAAGAAGCGTAGATGCATTCCTTGATCAGTATATGAATAAAAACTATATCCCGACATGGGGTGCATATGCTCACGGTGGCGTATCAGGTAACAAAACAATTGGTATGAACGTCCGCTACGCATCAGATCCAAACTGGGGCTCTAAAATTGCCGGACACATGAACCGTATGGATAAAGCGCTTGGGCGTAAGGACCTGAATCAGTATACGCGCGCACTGACAAACGGGCAATCAGTCATTGCCAGAACTGATCTAAATAATTCGGATCCACTAACCACGTATGAATACAAAGCAGGAAGAACTTATCCGGTAATTATTACTGGCGAAGTCACAGCTGCAGACGGTACGGTCTGGACTCAGATTCTATCTGATACTAACCTACATGAACATGCTTATGTTAGAAAAGGTTCACTTACAGGCATTCCGAATTGATTTTGTTTCAATACTTCATAAGCAGACTATGATTTTCTAAAGAAATCATGTGTAGCGAAGCGCAGCAAAACAATTACCAAAAGCCACACCAAAAGAGAATGATGCCTACATCATTCTCTTTTTTTACAAAATCAAAATAGGAGGAAAGACAGATGAAAAAACTACTTGTTACACTAGGCGTATCTGCTGCAGTACTAAGCTATGGCGTGCAGGATGCGGAAGCTAGCTCTCTTTTAGAAGATATGAAAAAGCTGAATGAACTTGGCATTATTGCAGGCGATAAAGAAGGAAATTTAAATCCTGGCGATGACGTTACTCGTGGTCACATGGCCGCATTCCTGGCACGTGCGCTCGAGCTGCCGGCAGCAGAAAGCAGTAACTTTACTGATATCACAAAAGCAGACGATGCATTATATGAAGAAATTAACAGCGCCTATGAAGCCGGAATCGTGAACGGCTACAACGGTAACGTATTTATACAGAACGAACCAATCACGCGTGCACAAACAGTCACCATGATTTCAAATGCACTGGACTACCTTGGCTATCCGGAGCCTTACAGAGTCGATCTCCCATTTAAAGATGTCTACGACCAGTTCAGCCCGGTCCTGAGAGACATTGCACACGCAACTGAATACGATATTATTTCAGGCTATGACAAATACACATTTAAGCCTGCAATGACCGCACAACGCCAGCATGCAGCTGCATTTATCTCGAGAATGCTTGAATTAGAGAAGCAGCCAGGCGACATCTATCAGCAGGCAACAATCGTTGATGGACAGATCTCTCTAGACCCAACACAATATGACACATTTGAAGATGCAGAAGGGACGCTTGCTGCAGATGAACTGATTGTGTTTGGTGGGGAAATTGTGAAAATGAATGACGGAATGGTTGTGGCAACGGAGCCTGTAGACGGACAGACAACCGTTTATCAGAATGAAACAGGTGCAACAAATTATACTTACGTCTCTAATCTGTTTAACGATCAGATGAAATATCTTGATTCGAACGGAGACCGTGTAAAGGTGCAGGTAGCTGATACAACAGGCTATGTGGATATTGAAAATGTTACCCTGTATCCAAAAGGTATGGAGAAAGGTCAAAACTTTTACAGCGTAGAAAACGGAAATCTGTTTTTAAACCTGGTGGATCCGGTGGATGGTTTGTCAATCGGTGAACCAGCTATTATTGGGCCGGCACCTGATTTTATGTCAGAAGATCAAATGTACTACTCGTGGAACGGCCATGATTTTGAAACTGAAGATGGTGAATTTGCAGGGCAGTCTTATTCTTATTTTGCGTACATTTCACCACGATCAGAAACGGTTTATACTGCAGAGGAAATTGATGCATATATTAACGAAGAAATTGTATCTGAAAGACCAACTTCTAAACTTGCTGGTATAGGGGAGACTTTAAAAGAAGTAGAAGCGGAGTATGGATTTAATGCTTTATATATTCTCTCACACGCAATTCTTGAATCTAATCGGGGCACATCAACAATCGCGTTGACCAAGAACAACCTTTTTGGCTTGAACGCAATTGATGGAAATTCTCTTGAAAGTGCAGACAGTTTTCCTGATGTTGAAACTTCAATCAAACAATACGTACAGGTCATGCTCGAAGAATACATTTACATTAAGCCATTTGAAGAAACATACGCTTTCGGCCCAGTCTACGGCAATAAAACAACAGGCTTTAACGTAAAATATGCAGCCGACCAGAACTGGGGCGCTAAAATCGGCGGGCTTTACTATACGATTGATACGGAAATGGGTGGCAAAGACCTGATTAGTAAAAGTTACAACATTGGAATGACACAAAGCATTCCTGGAAGTGATATTACGGAAGAAGGACTTAACTTCAGATCAATACCTCAAACTACCGGCAATTTACCGATATATGAGGTTTATGAAGAAGGCTATCCTGTAACAATTGTAGAAACATTGACAGAGAACGGAATCACATGGCATAAAGTCTTCGCTGACCACAGTGGGGAAGAAAAGTATGCTTATGTATCAGCAGACTACATCGAAATTTTGCCAGTGGCAAAGCCATAATAATCAAACGAACTGCCTTCCTTAGAGAAGGTGGTTTTTTATTTAATAGTGGAAATCGTAAAGAGGAGAAACATAACAGGACTTAACCCTGTTGTAACCGCACTACTTATCTCAACAATTGATAAACCCCTTAAATCAAATCTTTTAAAACTAACTTCATAAGACATACCAAGAGATTATATAATATTCAGAACAAAACCACCTGATCGAACAAAATTAAGTAAAATAAATCCAAAGAACTAATATATATAATTTGGATATTAGTCATAAATAACCATAAAATTTTACATGTATTAAAAAACAGTTATGTTACTGGTTTTTTCAATAAGATAACATATGATGACTTGTTTAACCAATATAAGACAAATATCGATAATAAATTGTAAAAAACAGGACTTTAGAATTATCATTTATTTCAAATAAAACATGTATCTGTAATATTTGGTTTTACTATTTCTTCCTCGTGGTAATTTAAAGTTGACTGAATATTCATAATTAAACTGGAGGTGCGGAATTTGAAAAAAAGAAATAGGTATTTAGCAGGTACAGCTTTTTCAGTTTCAGCTGCAGTCATGGTGGCCCCGGTTGCAAGTGCAATGGTGTTTACGGATGTCAATGAAAGGTATATGGATGCGGTCAATTACTTAGTAGATGAAGAGATAACAGTTGGGATTACGGAAACAAAGTTTGGGACAAATCTGAACATTAAAAGAGTGGACGCAGCGATCATGCTGGCGCGGGCTCTGAACCTTGATGTTTCAGCAGCACCGCCATCTGGATTTACAGATGTGCCGGAGCGGGGGGTTCCATTTGTTAATGCTTTAAAAGATGCAGGGATTACTAATGGTAAGTCTTCAACACAGTTTGATGCACAAAGTTCAATTACACGAGGCGAGATTGCATTACTCTTGGCAAATGCTTATATATTAGGCGAATCAAATGTTGATAAGGTTAAATTTACAGATGTACCGGAACGGTATTTTGCAGCGGTCAATGCTTTACTTAATAGTGGAATTACACAGGGTAAAACCGAAACAAGATTTGGAACTAATGATCCAATCACCCGTGGAGAGTTTGCAATTTTCCTCTATAGAATTTCTGAGTTCCCAATGCAGGGAGAAGATGGAAGATCAGCATTATCGGCACTTTTAGATATGCTGGACGACTATGATGAGAATTATTATACAAATGATTCCTGGATGGATTTTGAAGATGCGTGGCAAAATGGTCAAATTGTTGCCGATGATATGGATGCAACTGATGAGGAGATCGAACAGGCAATTGATGATATTCTGGCTGCAATTGACGGATTGGTTCTGGAGGAAATTATTTATACAAGAAGCAATGATGAAGATGAAACAATGGTGACATTAACTTTTTCCAACTCAATAGGAACTGATGGAATGTTAATGGATGTTAAAGGCACGCTTGCAGATGGCGATTTTGAGCTTACAGGTAATGGACTCGAATTAATGGTATCTGGCACTGACGCCGACACAGGTGATTCAGCATCTTTTGATCTGAATCTCGGCGGTACAGATATCACAGCAGAACTGACATGGAACGGAGCAATGTGGGAAATGGATTCAGTTCCGACAGATATATTCGTCGATGGCGGAGTGACGCTTAATGATGGAGAACAGCAAGATGAAGTTGATGCTTTGATAGACCTTGAATTACTGGATGATGGGTTAATCGACGGATCTATCTCAATCGATGATCTGTTAAATGGAGATCTGCTGCGTATTAACCTTTTGCCGGGTGAAGAAAGCCTGCTTGCGGGTGAGACGATCAGCCTGACAACTAACGATTTCACGATTGCAGAGATTACTCTGTCAGAAGATGATGTGAATAGCGGTTTCGTAGATGTAGGACTCTCTACTGATCTACTCAAGAATTTCAACGGTGGGGAAAACCTTGAAATTGATGGTACGATCACTCGTGAGAATGAAGTACTCAACGGGGTTATAGGGGATATGAAGCTACCATTATATCCACTTGTAGATCCGGTACTGGACTTGACTGGTAATACTGTATCAGATTTACTGTATATTCTTTCCGGAGATACACCACTTCGTGTGAATTTAGAAGGTGAAACTCTGGATCAGATTGAACCAGGTGCATTTTTAACGATTCAGGCATCAGGCGGAGAAAATGTTGAATTACAAACCACTATTACTCAGGAAGACATTAATAATGGGTATGTAGAATTAACTTTCACAAACGAAGGACTTGTTGAAAGACTGTTAGAGGGGTTAACAGTTGGAGAAACAATTACATTTACGCCTGTCATTAGTGATGGTGAACAGGTATCTACTGGAGATCCTATAGAAATTGAAGTATCTCAGGGATTGCTGGACGGCATCCTGGTACTGCTCGATGAACTGCTTAATGGAGGGGTGCTTGGAAGCGGATTGCTTAATGGTCTGCTCGGAGACCTGCTAGGCGGAAATGGCGACGACGGTGGATTACTGGATGACTTAATTGGCGGATTATTATAAATAAAGTGGAACGAACCCTGTACAGTAATTTATAGACTGTACAGGGTTTTAATTATGTTAATCTCGGCTTGGAAAACGCATGAAAATAGGCTGAGCTGCACGTAAAAGGACTTGAACCGCACACAAAGCTGCCTAAACCGCACGCCGAACGCCCAGACCCGGCCCAACGCAAAACAAAAAGACAGCGCCACAGCGCTGTCTCAAATCAAACCCTATACTGCCTTCCGCCGCTTAACGAGCCCAAGCAAACGGTTAAACCCATCACGATAAAACACCCGCAACAGCACCGCATACACGACAATGCCAAGCGGAACAAGGATCGCCAGCTGAATCAGTGAATAAAGACCAGCTACAAACCCAACCTGGCCTAGTCCCCATACGGCAGCACCCATCGCAGCCGCCGGAATCAGCGCACGCGTGACCATTCTCCAAAGTTTCCGCGATTCATGCTTATCAAATCCGCGGTACACCACAATCAATGACACCGTCAGATAATACAGCGACACCATCGAGCTCGCAAAAGCAAGCGCCGGGTAGCCGTACTCATCAACGAGCAGCATATTCAGCACCACATTAATCGCAATCGTGGTCACACTGATGCGGAACACAATCGCGGTCTTGCCCTGCGCGTACATCGACTTCGACACAATGAACTGCAGCCCCTGAAACACAATCATCGGCAGGTAAAACAGCAGCGCAAGATACGTCGCGCGCGTATCCTCTGCAGAGAACGCCCCCCGCTCATAAATGAACGACAGCGCCTGCTCACCGACAACCAATAATCCAACTGCAATCGGAAGTAGTGTTAAAAATGAAATCTCAAGCCCTTTGAAAAAGGTATTCTGAAATTGTTCTTTCCGATCAATCTGTTCAGATAAAAGGGTAAAAATAATCGCACCAATCGTCGTTGCATAAATCGCATTCGGGATGTTCACTAAAAGGGAAGCGTTATTCAAGTATGTAACCGCCCCCTCAGTCGTCCCCGACGCAAACGACTTATTTACCAGCATATTAATCTGTCCAACCACTGAATTTAAAAGTGATGGAATGATTAATACAATAAAAGCTTTTCTGAAATCAACGCCTACTTTTGCAGTAGGACGCCACTGAAACCCGCTTCGTAAAAGGAAAAAGGCCTGAATCAGAATCCCAAGCACCGTTCCGAACACAAAGCCGTACGCCAGACTGTTGATGCCCCATGTATCCGCAAATAAAATGGCAAACACAGCACCCATTAACGTCGCAAGCAGTTTCGAAACCTGAGACGGAACAAAGATTCTTCTAGCCTGTAAATATGACTCCAGAATACCATTCAGCGCAATCGCCACCATCGCAACGAAGAAGATCTGCGTAATCTGTACAGCCACTTCCTCAGTCCGCGGCGTCATATCCTGGAACATGAGCGGCACAAAATATTTCGCTGTAAAGAAGCCGGCCACTGACACCACAGCGAACAACAGCACCGTCACATTCATAATGCCATTCGCATCTTTCTCCGTCGCGTCAGACGCCTCTTTTTTCTTCTTCACATATAAAGGTAAAAACACATTATTAAAACCATTGGCAATCATCGCGACAACCAGCGTAATAAAAGAAAATGCCAGCAGGTAACCATCCGTCAGCTCAGTCGCCCCGAACTTCGCGGCAATAATACTCTCCCGCAGAAACCCCGAGAGCTTCAGCACAAGCGCCAGCATCGTAATCCAGATCGCGGTCTTCTTCAAACTCATAGTAGGACTCCTAACTTTATTTGTTCCACCGAAGTCAGGGTCAGACCCAGACTTCGGTATTAGCCCTTCATGCAGTTGGGAAACTTGCTTGTTAACCAACTGCATGAAGGGCATAGGTTGTGTAGTGGAAAGCGGGGGATAGCTTTCTTCATCCGAGGAGCGAAGTCTGGGTCTGACCCAGACTTCGCTCGCTCACCCCACCAAAAATCCCCCGCCGCCAACTGGCAGCGGGGGACCGTCATCACTCTTTAATAAGCATCTTTATAAATCTTCTCAAATTTCTCAGCAGCCGCAAAGTGTGAATATTCATCCACAATCTTCTGGCGTGCGCGGCCTGCCAGGGTCTGTCCGTAATCCGGATTATCAAGCAGCTCAATCATCGCTTCAGACAGCGCTTCAACATCCTGGTCCGGTACAAGCAAACCGTCAACGCCGTGGTCAACGATTTCTTTCAGTCCACCAACTGCACATGCAATCAGTGGGACACCTGAACCCATCGCTTCAAGTGCTGAAATCGAAGTCGCTTCTTCAACGCCTGCAGAGTGAACACTTGGTACAAGCACAACATCACTCAGTGCATAATATTCCTTCATCACGCTATGATCCACCGCGCCAAGCAGCTTCACATTGTCATGCAGGTTATGTTCATCAATCAGACGCTTCATTTCCTCAAGTGCTTCACCCGTTCCGGCAAAAACAACTTTTGCTTCCGGATGCTCTTCAAGCACGGCTGGAAGTGAGCGGATCGGATAAGTCACACCGTTTTTCGCAGTCAGACGGCGTGGTACGAAGAAGATTTTTTCATCTTCACCGAAGCCGTACTTCTCACGGTACTCGCTGCGTCGCTCTGTTTCCGGCTTGAAGCCTTCCACGTCGATAAAGTTTTTGATCATGTGACCGTCAACGCCGGCAACTTCTTTGACATAATCCTTAATCCGCGTATCAACCGTAATCACAGCGCGCGTGCCTTTAAAAGAAAGCACTTCAGCACGGAACATTTCCTCAGCAGACTTGCTGCCTTCAGCAACTGCGCCGCGGCTGATGCCTTCGCGCGTCAGGTAGCCGTGCACCGTTGAGACAACCGGCAGGCCTGATTTCAGTGATGCAAGCGTTGCGAATGCATCCTGCGCGTTGATGATGTGATAACCTTTATGCTTGTTTGCTTCGATCAGCTTCACAAGAAAATCTCTTCTGCGCTTCAGCGTCCAGTGATAGCCGACACCTTTTGATACTTTATTTAACACAAATGACGGTCCGCGTGCAGTCAGATACTGCGTCTTTTTTGGAACATCCGTGAATGACAGAATATCCACCTCGTGGCCGCGTGATTCAAGGCCGGCTTTTAGCGTCGTCATATGCGTCGACAGTCCGCCAAGGTGCGGATAATCGTTCGCAGTCGTAAGTAAAATCTTCATGCTGTACCTCCAAAAGATTTATTTGCCAAAATGTTTGTTCAATAGAACCAGGTTTTCCATTGCATCGCTGCGCATTGCATCCACGCGTGGTGCCATCTTCGACTTCTCATCTTCAGCATTGTCTAAAAGGTGAATCGCATTTTCAACCAGCTTGTCGCTGTCCAGTTCTTCTAATCTAAATGAATATGGCCACATACCTGAGCGGTTCAGCAGACTCTCAACCTTCTTGTCATAGCTGATCCCAACGTGCGGTACATTTGACAGCGCTGAGAAAATCAATGCGTGCAGGCGAAGCGCAATTGTAATATCACATTTTGAAATGAAGTTCAGATACTGAGACGGCGTTGCGTCACGCTCTAACATCATCGTCTTGTCAGAGTGCTTCATATGCTTTTTCACATCTTCAGAAGCCGTCACATCATATTTACCTTCCATCGGTACAAAAACAGGCGTCACGCCGCGCTTTTCAATCAGCTCATCCAGCGATTTCGCAAGCTTTTCATAGTACTCTTCATTTGTAAACCATGGTCGCACCGACACCGCTGCAAGCGTCTCATCACCTTTTAAAGGAAGAGATTTATACAGTCTGTCATCATCAGAAGGCTTCATGCCAAACACGATATCAGCTGTTACAACCGTTTCAGGCTTCGTCACACCAAGCTTCTCCAGATAATCTTTCGAATACTGGTCACGTACCGTCACGAAATCCGCTTTATTCGCAAGCGTGCGCATGAGGAATTTCCCCCATTTAGATGTAACCGGCCCGATCCCCTGAGAGAAGAACATCACTTTTGTGCCAACCAGTTTCGCTAAAAGGACAACGAGTAAGTAGTAAGGAAGCGGTCCGAACAGAAATTTCGTCGGATACGTATCCTGCAGCAGACCGCCGCCGCCTGAGATCAGCACGTCCGCTTTACGGAGTGCGCGGATCTTCATCTTATTCTGATGACGCCAACCGCGGTAAATGCTGTGAACGTTATGTGTCTTCGCAGTCTCCTCAGGCGAAAGCGACAGCACCGTAATCTGCGGCTTGTCCACCTCACTGCGGATATTATCAATAATCGATTTTAAAATAGCCTCATCACCGGTATTACCCAGTCCATAAAAGCCTGAAATTACAATTTTCAAAGGGTAGAGCTCCTTTCATTCGTTAGCTTGCCCGGCAGAATGGGGTTTGTAGAGGCGGGTCTGTCCCGGGTCTACGTGCCCGGCCGGTGGGTAAGTAACACCTTACCGTTTCTCAAAACATCATTATAACAGAACTTGCTAAAAATCACCCCAAATTCTTGAACCTGTTACCAAAATGATAAATTTGGTGAAAAAGAAACCTTTTTCACAATAATTGCGTCAGATCAGTTAGACAGGCTGATGCAGGGTGAAATTGAATCTGCTATAATGATAAAATGGATTTTGGCGGATGATGTCAAAATCAGACATATCTAAAAGAGGGATACAACCATGAACCAGTTCAAGGAAGAATATTTAGGCGTAAAGGTTTCAGCACTCAACTACGCTGAGATCCTGTCTGAAATCGACAATAGGATACAGGAGGGCGAGCAGTCAACGGTCATTGCTGTGAACCCCGAAAAAGTCATTAAAGCGCAGGACGATCCGGAAATTAAGCGGTTAATTAACGAATCGACGTTTCAAATACCCGACGGAGCGGGTATTCTCCTTGCGTCCAGGTTAAAAAAAGGAAAAATCAGAAACCGCGTCACCGGCATCGATATGATGGACCACCTGCTCGGCCACGCATCCAAGCAGGGCTACCGCGTGTTCTTTTACGGCGCAAAAGAAGAAATCGTGAAAAAAGCGCGTGACAACATCAAAGAAAAATACCCGGCACTCCACGTTGCCGGCTATGCAAATGGGTACATTAAAGACAACGACGCTTTGATTGAGGAAATCAACAAAACCAAAGCGGATATCGTCTTCGTTGCAATGGGCAGCCCAAGACAGGAATACTGGATCGAACAAAACCGCGCTCAGCTGAACGCAAAAGTATTCCAGGGCGTCGGCGGCAGCTTCGACGTCTTCTCAGGCACCATCCCGCGCGCACCACACCTCTTCAGACGCCTCGGCCTCGAATGGCTGTATCGTTTGATGAAGGAACCATCAAGATGGAAGAGACAGATGGCGCTGCCGAAGTTTTTAGTGAAGGTGTTGAGAGGGTAGTGGGGTGAACGAAGTTGGGGTCTGACCCAGACTTCGCAGCGTCCGATCCGCCAGCCGCGGCCCAGCACCAAACACTTGTAACAAAAACTTAAATTGATTTTTCTCTACTATAATATAAGATTCAACAGTGGGAGCGAAGTCTGGGTCTGATCCTCACTTCGCCAGCCAATCTACAAAAAGAAGGAGAACTCCAATGGCACAGAAAATTTGCGTGGTAGGGCTTGGATATATCGGCCTGCCGACTGCCGTGATGTTCGCGAACCATGGTGTACGCGTACACGGTATGGATATCAATGAAAAAGCAGTGAATATGATTCAGAACAAACAGCTTCATATAGAAGAAAACGGACTTCAGGAAAAGCTTGAGCAGGCAATTGATGACAAGCTGCTGACCGTTTCAACATCACCTGAAAAGGCGGACGTTTTTATTATCGCCGTGCCTTCTCCAATCAGAGAAGACAAAACTGCGAACCTTGAGTATGTCAGAAAAGCAACGGAATCAATCGTTCCTTTTGTTGAAAAAGGCAACCTGGTCATCCTTGAATCAACGGTTCCACCGAAAACAGTTGAGAACATCATGATGCCTGAGCTCATTAAGACAGGTCTTGAAATCGGCACTGAGCTGTTCGTGTCACATTCACCTGAGCGCGTGATTCCGGGTAAAGTGTTCGAGGAGCTTGTCTCAAACGACCGCATCGTCGGCGGAATTAATGAAGAATCAAGCCGCATGACAACAGAGCTGTACCGCACATTTGTAAAAGGAACGATCCACGAAACAGATGCGACAACGGCTGAGCTTGTAAAAGTCATGGAAAATACTTACCGCGATGTGAATATCGCATTTGCCAATGAGCTTGCGAAAATCGCTGATAAAATTGGCGTCAACATCTGGGAAGCAATCCGCCTGGCGAACTTCCACCCACGCGTGAACATTCATATGCCGGGTCCTGGGGTTGGTGGTCACTGCATCGCAGTTGATCCGTGGTTCCTTGTTGAGCTGAACCCTGAGCTTGCGAAAATCATTCACCTCTCACGTGAGACAAATGACGGTATGCCGCAGTACACAGCGGATATGGCAGCAAGCATTCTGCAGGCAAAGCAGATCAAGTCACCAAAGCTGACTGTACTTGGTCTTGCGTTTAAAGGAAACATTGACGATATGCGTGAAAGCCCGTCGCTTGATGTGCTGCGCCATTTAGAGGAGAAGACGTTAGACGTCACTGCCTATGACCCGCACATTAAAGAAATCCAGCTGAAAAACCAGACGGCATCAGTCGAAGAAGCATACGGGCATGCGGACGCGCTGCTGATCCTGACTGACCATAACGTGTTCAAGGAAATGGATCCGAACGAAATTGCCGGTATGGTCCGCACAAAAATCGTGATTGATACGAAAAACTGTATCAGCCGTGACAAGTGGGAAGCGGCAGGGTTCGAAGTGTACACATTAGGAGATTCAAAAAATCGCTAAGGGGTGCCACATATGACACGTAAAGTAAAAAAAGCCATCATTCCGGCTGCGGGCCTTGGAACACGCTTCCTGCCCGCAACCAAAGCTATGCCAAAAGAAATGCTGCCGATCGTTGACAAGCCAACGATTCAGTACATCGTCGAAGAAGCCATCGAATCAGGCATCGAAGACATCATCATTGTAACCGGTAAAGGCAAACGCGCCATCGAAGACCACTTCGACCACGTGCCGGAGCTCGAACAGAACCTTTTGGCAAAAGAAAAGTTTGAATTATTAGAAGCTGTGCAGAAATCAACAAATATGGTAGATATCCATTATATCCGCCAAAAGCAACCGCTCGGACTCGGTCATGCCATCTGGTGTGCGCGCAAGTTCATCGGTGCAGAACCATTCGCCGTCTTACTCGGTGACGACGTCGTCCAGGCTGATACGCCTTGCCTGAAGCAGATGATGAACGTATTCGAAGAACGCGACTCCTCAGTCTTAGGCGTCATGAGCGTTCCAGACGATCAAACCCACCGCTACGGCATCATTGATCCCGTAGAACAGGAAGGTCGTCTCATACACGTCAAAGAATTCATAGAAAAACCAAAACAGGGCACAGCACCATCCAATAAAGCCATCATCGGCCGCTACATCTTCACGCCCGAGATCTTCGACTTCCTGGAAGCCCACGAAATCGGAGCCGGCGGAGAAATCCAGCTGACAGATGCCATCCAGAAACTCAATCTGGACCAGGAAGTACTCGCCTATGAATTTGAAGGCCACCGCTACGACGTCGGCGAACAAAGAGGCTTCGTCGAAACCACCATCGAATTCGCCCTCCAGCGCCCTGAGCTGAAGGAGCATATCGTGGCATATATGAAAGAAAAGCTGAAGGAACTAGAAAGGTAGAGACGGGTCTGCGTTTACGGTCGGTAGGGAGCAGCGAAGTGAGGGTCAGACCCAGACTTCGGTCCTAATATTGGCACAGATTGCAGTTCCAGAGGGGGACGCTTTCCGCAGGGCGTGCGGTGAGCCTCCTCGACGCTGCGCGTCTGCGGGGTCTCACCTGCCACGCTTCTCCTGCTGGAGTCGCCCCCTCTTCCGCTGCAATCTGTGCAGTGCAATCAAAGTTGATGGGTTATCTGCAGTCAGTAAGCCATCAGCTTACTAGTTCTATCAAATTTATTAAAATTAAATAAAGTTAGGAAACTCGAACTTTTTTCTCTATATAACAAAGAAGAACAGAGTAGAGTTCCACCATACAGAGTTGACCGGAGCGGAAGGCGGTGACTCCGGGACGATAAGTTGGAAGCTGAGACCCCGCAGGCTTGCCGAGGAGGCTCAGCAACAACCGTCCGGAAAGCATCCGCCTGGAGCGCAGGTCAACGGTTCCCAGCGTAGACCCGGGGCAGACCCGGGTCTACAACCCCCGCAACCAAGCGGTTCTCAAAAGTGAAGTCTGGGTCTGACCCAGACTTCACACCAGAAAGGAGGCACACATGAACATCCATCTAATCGCCAACATGTACCCGTCAGACGCTTACCCAAGCTACGGCGTATTTGTTCAGAATACAGAAAAAATCCTGCAGGACGCGGGCTTTACTGTCACAAAAACGGTTATGCAAAAGAAAACCGGCAAGCTGCAGAAGCTGATCCAGTACGGACTTTACTACGCAACAGTTCTCCGTGAGGGACTTTCCGGGAAGCATGATGCACTGTATGTCCATTATGCTGCCCATAACGCCCCTCCGCTGTTGCTGCTTAAAAAGCTGAAGCCAAATGTGAAAATTGTAACGAACGTTCACGGTTCGGACGTGGTGCCGGAAGTGGCTTCACAGGAAAAGTTTCAGCCTTATGTGAAAAAGCTGATCAGGCAGTCTGAGATGGTGCTCACACCGTCGAATTATTACCGTGATCTGGTCATTGAAAAATATCAGCCTGACACGCAGATCCGCATTTTTCCATCAGGCGGGGTTAACAAAGGTGTATTCTACCCGGCGCCTGAGCAGGACACTGCTTTTAGAAAAGAGCTTAGTCTTTCTGAGACGGCGAGATATATCGGCTATGTTGGCCGGCTTGATGTCGGTAAAGGCTGGGAAGTATTTCTGAAGTCGATCGCCCATTTAAAAGAGCATGCCCCTGAAGCGATTGAAGGTGTGCGTTTTCTTGTAGTGGGGTCTGGTAAGGATGATGAAGCGTATGAGCAGCTTGTTAATGAACTGCAGCTGCAGGATCATATTGACCGTTTCAAGCTGATGCCGCAAAAGGATCTTGTAAAAGTATTTAATATAATAGAAGCTTTCATTTTCCCGACGAAGCGAAAAGGTGAGAGTCTCGGGCTTGTGGGGCTTGAGGCGATGGCGTGCGGTACACCAATTATTGCAAGCCGTATCGGCGGGATATTAGATTATACGGAAGAAGGAAAGAACGGTATGCTGTTTGATGTCGGGGACCACCAGGCACTCTCATCCCATATTGAAAGCTTTCTGCAGATGCCTGCCAAACAGCAGGCAGACATGCAGCAGGCAGCACTCGGAACAGCAGCTCAGTATGAAACATCACAGATCAGTCACCTGTTAGTCGAAGCTTTTGAAGAACTACAGCAAAACAAATGAGAATTGAGGTAACTTATTTATGCATCAAAATCGGTCGTTTCTCGTATGGATGATCGCATTTATTGCGCTCCAGCCCGTCGTTGACGTATTAACAACGATTTCTGCAGGCTCAAGCATCACTGCAGGAATTGTGCTTAGATTTCTTTATATGGCCGCAATGATCGTCATTGTCCTGATGATGATGAGAAAAAGCCGTATGGCGAAGATCTTTTTCTGGTATTTAGCAGGTCTCGCAGCACTGATCGCCATAAATCTTGGCGTGAACCTGGCTGTAAAAGATCCGTACTTACTGTTTGAAGAACTGAAATTCTTTAACAAAGTTGTGTATCTGCATATTGTCTTATTTGGTCTGATCTTAATCTACAGACAGCTTGTGGCAATGGGTGACGATGTGATGGAGCGTACGAAAAAAATGTTTTTCTACTCCTCACTGATCATCAGCTTTGTGTTCATCGTCTCACTGATCACAGGGACAAGCCTTGAAAACTATCGCTGGTCAAAAATCGGTTTCACCGGCTGGTTCTATGCCGGAAATGAAATCGGTGCGATCATGGCAATTATCATTCCAGTCGTTGCAATGGTAGCGATCCATCAGATGACGTCCTGGAAAAAGTGGTATGTGTGGATCCCATTCGTGCTGTTCGCATTCTCAATGCAGATGCTTGGCACAAAAGTAGGCTACGGGGCAGTCATCATTGCACTCGCAGCATCAGTGCTTGCAGTCGGCTGGCAGCATTTTATGGTCGAAAAGAAAGCGAAATGGAAAGCAAATCTCGGCATGCTTGCTGTATTATTTGCTTTAACAGCAGTGACATCACCATTTACACCGACATTCCATAATGTCGGCGCGCATATTGATTTGCTTGAAATTGACTGGGGACAATCATCATCAGACCCTGAAGATCCTGAAGCACCTGAGGAAGACGCACCTGAAGAGGATGAAGGTGTCACAAGCGAACAAATGCAGAACCTGATCTTCTCAAGCCGTGAAGTCTACCTGCAGGATTTCGTTGATGATTTCGCTTCAGCGCCGTTACTGCAGCAAATGTTCGGAATGGGCTTTGCCGGAAACTATGAAGTGGACGAAAGACCAACGATGATTGAGATGGATTACTACGATATCTTCTTCTCATTCGGCATCATCGGATTTATCTACTTTATGGCACCAATCATATTCTTCCTTTTCCTCATTGCGAAAAGGCTGATTACAAGATTCAAAGAAACAATGACAATCGACAATATCCTCTGGGGTACGTCACTTGTGCTTGCACTCGGTATCGGTGCAATGGCAGGACACGTGTTTACAGCCCCGGCTGTGACGATCTACTTTGCAGCGGGACTTGCGGTTGTACTGGTGAATAATCGATTGATTAAAGTTAAATAGAATGAAAGCCTGCAGGGAGTTGAACTCTTTGCAGGCTTTTTCTTTGTAAGTTTGGCTGATGTTCTGTACTCCAGGAGGACGCTTTCCGCGGGGAACGCGCTGAGCCTCCTCGAACTTCGTCCTGCGGGGTCTCAGTTGTCGGTCGTATCCCGCTGGAGTCGCCTCCTTCCGTACAGAACATCAGCTGTGCAGGGAGAAAGATGGAGTTTAATATTTCTAATCACACAAAGGGGGGATAATATGTATATTTTATTTGCTTTTTTAAGCACATACAGAGTGCAGCGGAGCGTAGGGCGGTGACTCCGGGACGATAAGTTGGAAGGTGAGACCCCGCTGGTTTGCCGAGGAGGTTCAGCAACAACCGTCCAGAAAGCATCCGCCCGAAGCGCAGCGAAACGATGATCGGCACCTGACAAATAATATGAATCTCTTATTTTATGTGGGTAATAAAAAACTTTTATTTTTTCCGAAAAGTCAGTACTGTTACAGCTTTAACAAGGCAACAATCCCACTAATGTAAAAAAATAGCGTTTTATGTGGTTTTAGTCCTAACTTAAGTGGTATATTAGTAGTGGGAACTTACCGGATCAAAAGAATATTAACGACATATTTAATCGAAATGACATCTTTCAGCAAAAAACTGAATTATTATTGTAAATATAAGTTGATATTCTCATATGATTTGGTAAAATGATAGTTGAGTTTAATTTATTTCCATTCTGTCAGTCTGCAAACCTACATAATCTTAATGGGTTGCATTCTTTTGAACCACAAATTACTTATTGCTGGCAGAAAAGAAAGATTAAATTCCTATTTAAAAATGAACCACAAAACAAGGAGGAAACACACACATGGCTTATCAACCTAAGTCTTACAAAAAGTTCGTAGCAACAGCTGCGACAGCTACTCTAGTAGCATCTGCTGTAGCACCAGCTGCTTCAGCTAACGTACAAACTGCAGCATTTACGGACGTAGCTCCACAATATGCTGAAGCAATCGACTGGTTAGTATCAGAAGGATACACTTCTGGCAAAACTGAAACTTCTTTCGGTGTAGCTGAGTCTATCACTCGTGGTGACGCTGCGATCATCCTTGCACAGGCTGCTGAACTTCTTGATGAAGAAGCACCATCTGCAGGATTTACAGATGTTCCTGCTCGTGGAGCTCTTTACATCAACTCACTATTTGCTGCTGAAGTAGTAAATGGTAAATCAGCTACTCAATACGGATTTGCTGACAACATCACTCGTGGTGAAATGGCTATCCTTGTTGCTAACGCATTTGGTCTTACTGGAGATGCAACTGATCTTCCATTCACAGACGTTAACGATCGTTATGCAGCAGCAGTAGCAGCTTTATTCGATAACGGAGTAACTTCTGGTGTATCTGCTACACAATTCGGAACTGACCGTGACATCACTCGTGGTGACTTTGCTCGCTTCATCTATGCAGCAGCAGACGCAGCTGGTCTTGTTGATCCTGTTGAAGAACTTCCAACAATCGACGCTCTTGAGTTCAACGAAGAAGGTGACATGTTCACACTTACTTTCTCTGAACTTCCAGAAGGTGCAGATCTTGACTGGGTTCTTGAAAACTATGACGTACTTGTAAATGGCGAAATGCCTTCTGCAGAAGTACTTGAAGCACTTATGCTTGAAATCACAGACGTTGATGGAAATGTTGTAACTGTTTCCCATACGGATCTTGATGAGCTAGGCCTTGAAGGTGAAGAAGTAACACTTTCAATTGGTGGCGCTGAGGATACTTATGTGTTTGAAGTAGCTGTTGATCCAATGGTTGAGAGTGTAATGGCGGTTAACCGTTCTATCAACTCAACTGACTCAATCGTAATTGACTTTGGAACTGAGCTTTCAGACGCTTCTATTCCATCAAACAATGACTTTGAAGTACGTGTAAATGGTCAGAACGTAAATGTTCTACCTAACCTTGAAGTACAGGGAGAAAACCTGATTCTTACGCTAAGTGGTTCAGCAATCACTGACAACGAAGATGAAGTACGTATTGATTACACTCCTGGTACAAACCTTGTAACTAGCGTTTCTGGCGGAGAATTCACTGGCACTCTAGTTAACCGCGTAGTAGAAATGATGCCAGCTGTAGTTGAGCCGGCAACAATGGTAGAAACTGAACTACTTCCGGATGCAGATGTACTAGTTGAATGGGATCCTTCTGAATCAGAAACTGATGTAGCTGAATCTCAATCTTTACAGGTTTCTGTTAACGGTGGAAACTTTGTAACTGAAGAAACTTTCAGTAATATTACAACTGATTCTTACGAGTACAATGGCCGTGATGGTGATGTTGTAGAATTCCGCGTACTAACGTTTGGTGAAGATGGTCAGGTAGCTGTTTCTGAAACTTCAGAAGCTGTAACACTTGATGGGCAAGAGCCAGAACTAGTAAACGGTACAGTAAACCGTGATGAGCTAGTTCTTACATTTGATGAGAACTTTGATCTTGATACAACTGTAGATGCTACAGACTTCACTGTTTCTTCTGAAGATGGTATTGACGCTACAGGAACTGATGTAACGGTTGAAGGAAATATGGTTACTGTTGAACTAGATAGAGATATTCTAACTAGTGAAGACAATGTAACAGTATCTTATACTGGTTCTGAACTTGTTGACGAAGCAGGAAATGCAGTAGATGTTACTGATGAAGACATTGATAACATCACTCTTTCTAACGAAGAAGAATTCGAAGCTGGTGTTTCAGTAGCATTTGAAGATACTGTATACCAAGTTTATGACCTTGCAGACACTAGCGTTATTGACGATGCAGCTACAATTCGTGTAATGGGTCCAGACGGTGAAACTTCAACTGTTGCACGCGATCTATACGATGGAACTAGCAGTGAAGATGGACTACTATTTGATGTTACTCAAGAAGCTGGTCTTTACACTTACACAATTACAACTGGTCAAGGTGGAGGAACACCTGAAGTATTTACAGCGGTAATTGAGTGGGATGGTATCGAAGCAATCTTCTCAGACAATGTTAGTGAAACAGCTGGCGATTCTTCTAACTTTGATCTTTACTTAACTGAAGATGACGTTGCTTCTGATGACAACCTAGATGAAATTGTTTCAGTGTATTACTATGAGCAAACTAGTGGTGATTGGGTTGCTGCTAACGATGGCGTAGTAGATTTTGATGCTGATTCAGTATCGATTGACCAAGATGAAGCTGGCCCATTTGAATTACTAGTAGATTATGGTGATGGAACTTACTACTCTACTACAATTGAAATGCCAGAAGATTCTCGTCCAGAAATCGAAGATGCAGAAGTAAATGAAGCTGGAACAGCTTTCACAGCTACTTTCAGTGAAGACATTGCAACGATCGATATCGATGAAGATTCAGAGAATCCTTTCACAGTTCTAATTGATGGTGTAGAAGCAGACGTTGCTACAGTAAGCAATGCTGGTACTGCAAACGAACTTCTATTTACTTTCGAAGAAACTGTTGATATCAAAGCTGATGCTACTGTTACAGTAAGCTACGATGCAGATGCTAATGAAGTTGACAATGTAAATGTACTTGAAGATCTTAATGGTAATGAAGCGGAAAGCTTTGACGGTTATGTAGTAGATAACAGCTCAGCTGCTCCAGAACTATTAACAGCTACAACAGGTAGCCTTAATGCTAATACGATTGAACTGAAATATGACGAAGCAATTCGTGTAGCATCAACTATGAACGTTGATGGAGATGATTTCAGAGTGATGATTGGTGGAGCGCCTGTTCAAGTTACAAACTTTGCTATTGTTGACACTACTCCAGGTGGAGATCCGATCTTAGATCCTGATGTTGAAGACACAATTCAACTTACACTTGCAGTAGATGTACCAAACAATGTTAGTGTTTCTGTAACTTATAATGGTATGGCTATTCAGGATAATTCAGGTAATACAATTCCTGCAATTACAAACCAAACAGTTCTTAATCTTAACCAAAACTAATTTTGAAACTAAATTCATCTCTCTTTTGAATAAAGAGATGTAATAAACGAGTGATGGCCATGTGCTGTCACTCGTTTTCTTTTCTCAAAATGGAATAAATCCCCTTGTAAGGATATATTATTTTTATGATCAGTAAAATGTAATGTGTATTCATCAAACCCTAATTCCTATGTGGAGTTAGGGTTATTTTAATTGGAGGGATCATCATGAATCAATATGTCAACGCACCAAAAAAATGTACAGCACTGATAGAAGAGTCAATTAAAACGCTGCCACCCCAAACGGATTAACATCGTTTCATTAAGAATAGTCAAAGAATCCAGTATTCTTTACAAAGACCGTTCGGTCAGATCACCTGAAGATGTATATCAGATGATGAATCAATTCCTAGAAGACTTAGATCAGTAAGCTTTCATTGTTATCAACCTAGATACAAAAAATCAGCCGGTATCTATTAGTGTCTGTCACGTAGGGAGCTGAAATGCTAGTCTTGTGCATCCTAGGAAGGTTTTGAAATCAGCTATTCTATCAAATGCTGCTTCTCTTCTAGTAGAACATAACCATCCTTCAGGCGAACCTTCACCATCAATTGAAGACATAAATGTGACCGAAAGATTAAAAGAAGCAGAGAAGATTGTCGGCATTGATCTACTCGATCACATCATCATTGGAGAGAATAAGTTTATTTCGCTAAAAGAAAAAGGTTATCTGTAGGAGGAAACTTTTACGGAGGAGTTAGATTGGTTCATCCAAGTAATGAAAAAGGAATTTGATCTGACGATCATTAAAGCTGACATTGGCTATGAAGGAGTGGAATTACATGTAGAGGAAATCGATCAGGCATTAGTGCCAGTCGAGTATTTAGAAAATGTGCCGGATGCGTTACGGTTTGAAACAATGCTTGTCTATGATCCGAAAGGTAATGACTGGCTAGGCGCAATTGCATTGTATCCTGTAACAAAGGAATGGCTTATGCAGGTCATTTTAAAAAATGGTCATTCTTTATACAGAAGAAAAGTGACTGACAATGAAGAAATCGACGAAGCTACAGGATTTTTTGAATCGGAAATCATGAGTGAAGAAGAACTGGTTGAACTACTGCTTGATGAAGCAATCATTTCAGAAGTGGAAGTAAACTTTGAGAAATCAAGCGTGGCATACAGTCTATTCCTAATGCTCGATCCAGGGAAATCGTTGAAGATTACATGGACTATCTTGAAGAACTGGTTTCTATACTGGAACAATCTCACGACAGAAGTAGTTGGAAGCCAGTCCCTGTGTCAGACACAATTCTGATAATTAACTACAATTTAATCAAAAGTATTCTCTTAAGTGAGAAGGCTGTTTTTTAAGGTAATAATAAAGAGCGAGGTATTGTTCATCTGTTTTATGATTAGCTTTTTGCTATATAATAAAACTATTGAGATTTTTACATAGAAGGACTGATTTTATTGAAGTTCGGAGTTTATAATGACAGAAAACACCCGCTTAGTATTTTATCGAAGGAGCGGATTAAAAGTTATTTGAAGCAGACAGAAGAGCAAAACGCAGAATTGTTTTTCTTTGAAATTGACAATGTGCATTTTGAAACTTTTGAAATTATGGGCACTTTTTTTGAGGAAAAGCAATTGGTGCATAGGTTGACTTCTTTTCCAGACCTTATTTTAAATGAATCTTCTACTTCATATGACAAAGTAAAAGACAGAGAGAAAGAATTAAAACTAAAGAGTGAAATACCCTTTATCTCTCACTTAATCGGAGACAAATTGTTGATTGATCATATATTAAGAACATCAAATCAATTTGAAGAATATCTGATACCGTCTGCGCCCTTAACCAGTTTTAAAGATGTATTTGAAATGCCTCATCCTTTGGTACTTCTAAAACCAACAAATTCAGGTAAGGGGCAGGGTATACATATTTTAAAAAAGGTTAGTGAGACCAGATTTCTTCATATAACTGGCGATCAGAAAAAACAGATACCAGTATTACAATTTAAAAAACTGATATCTGAGCTGAAAAGACAGGGAAACTACATGGTTCAGCCTTATATCACTTCCAGGACGAAGGAAGGTAATACGTTTCATATGAGAGTTCATTTGATCAGAAATCTTGAAGCAAAATGGGTCTGTCTGATTGTTCTTGCCGATGTTGCTGAGCCCGGGAGATATACGAGTAATTATAAGGGAAATACGACGATAAGAGGAATAGATTTTTTGGTGCAGCAATATGGCATCAACGGGGACAACGTTTATAACAGACTGGAAAAACTGTCGTTGCAGATTGCGGACGAGATTGATCATTACTATCCTTTCACAATAGATGAACTCGCAATGGATTTCGCAATTACACCGGAGAAAGAAATTAAATTCTTTGAAGCAAACACAGGGCCAGAGATCATTGCTTTTGCTGAAGAAAGAGAAAATGAGCGCGCATTCCACAGGATTGGCTATGCGAAAACGATTGTAAAGGCATTGGAGAAGACACCTTTAGAGGACAGAAAGGGCAAACATTTCAAGATTACAGCCAAAAAGTAAAAGAACGATAATGCGAATTAACATCGCATGTCGTTCTTTTTTATGTTAACTTCCTATGTTAGCAATAAACCCTGCCCCATAAAATCCCATCCACTCATACCCTCGATCATTCGGATGCACCCCATCATATGTAAAAGCAGACAATGTCAGCTGGGTAAATCCACTTTCTCTATACATATCACAAACCGGAATACCGTTTAGTTCACCAATTTGAGTGATGGCATTCGCATAGTTAATTAAGCGGTGGCCGGCGGCGTTGGTGAAGTTCACATCATAGCCGGAGTGATCGCGTTGCAGTGGAGTGAAAAGGACAATACGGATTTCCGGTTTGTCTTTGAGTATGTGTTCAATTAAATCCCGGTAGGCGCAGTAGAAAATTCTTGTGTCAAAATCGGTGTCACCAATTTGACCGGGTTCTCCTATAGGGACGTTGAGTTTGAAATCATTGGTGCCGTCAGCAATGATGACAAGGTCATAAATCTGATAGAAGCTGACGCTTTTGCCGGTTTTGTTCGTCCCGTCACCATTAGCGCTTCCATTGGCCATTGGTCTGCCGCTGACGCCGAAATTATCATAATCCTCAAAACCTAGTAGTTCTTTCATCCATGATTGAAATCCTTTTGCAATTTGATCTGTATCGCCGTAGACCTTTCCATTCTGCCTGACAATACTGTCACCGAGCGAAACAAATCGTTTACCTTCCCAGAAATTTTGCATTAATATGTCCCGCCTTCAGATAATCTTACTGTTAACTTTTCCCTTAAGTTGTGAAGTGAAAATAGTGTATAGGTAAGGAGGAGGGATACTTGATCCTGTTTGGCCCATCTTTCATACTTATATATAGTCTAAAACAAGTATATACAACCCCTCAATTAATCCATTTTACTCTTAATTCAAACCATTCATTTCTGCTCATTCTTTTCCAAAATAGGTCCGTTATAATAGTAAATGGTCCTGAGAAATCAAGACTTTTATCAGCTGACCCTGGGAATTCGTTACTAAATGATACGTTTTGCCGTGGGTTCAGAGGGTAAGCATGTTTGTAGAACCGTTAAGGAGGAATTTTAACCTATGGCTTATAACCAGAATTATAAAAAGTTTGTAACAACTGCTGCTACAGCGACATTAGTAGCATCTGCGGTGGCTCCGGCTGCTGCTGCGAATGAGGTTTCAACCGCTTCATTCACTGATGTATCTGACCGCTACAGTGAGGCAGTAAATTACTTAGTGGAAAATAACCTGACTTCAGGTTTAACTGAATCAAAATTTGGCGTATCTGAAACGATCAAGCGTGGAGATGCAGCAATTATTCTTGCAAGAGCACTTGAACTTCAGAACGAAGATGCACCTGCTTCTGGTTTCTCTGATGTACCGGAGCGTGGCGCGCTTGCAATCAACTCTTTAAAAGAAGCTGGCGTGATCAATGGTAAGTCAGCGACTAACTTTGGTTTCAATGATGAAATCACGCGTGGTGAAATGGCGCTGATCCTGACAAAAGCAAACGCTTATGCGCTTGAAGGTGACGCTGACAACATGACTTTCACTGATGTAAACAGTCGTTACGCTGAAGCAGTTGCTGCTTTAGTGGAAGCTGGCATTACACAGGGAACGTCTGAAACTCAGTTCGGTACAAACAACAGCATCAAGCGCGGCGACTTCGCGATCTTCGTATATCGTGCTGAAATGCAGGATACTGAAGAAACAGAAGAAGAAGCGGCACTTCGCATTGCTGGTGAAGCAGTTGTAACGGCTGAGAGCAGCCTTCTGGCTGAAGATGTGGCAGCTGCAGCTGAACTTGTGGCAGCACTTCCTGCTTCAGATGACAAAACACTTCTTGAAGCACGCGTTGCAGATGTAGAAGAGCAGATCGCTGACATCATCTCAGATGTAAATGATGCAACAACACAGCTGACACTATTCAGAGCAATTAATCAGACACCATTCACTGGCGTATACGATGATTATATTGCTGAATACTTTACAGCACTCGAAGGCACAGACTTCCAAACAACTGCAGAGATCCAGACTGCAATTGACGCAGTAAATACAGTTCAGCTTGAAGCAGATGTAACAGCTGCTGAAGATGCACTTGCACTTGTACTGGATGTAACTGCAGACGACGCTGACCTGAGCAGCCTTGACGAGAATGCTTTCAACGATGCAGTAGAAGCAGCACAGGAAGCAATTGATGTACTTCCGGCTGATTTCGTATCAGGTGATGATGAAGAGCCTGCAGCAGCACTTCTTCAGGCAGAGCTTGATGAGCGCGTTGAAAACTTCAATAACTATGTAAATGTGGTATGGCCAATTCTGAACGCGTCAAATGACCTTGAGCTTGTAGAAGCATTAGCTTCATTTGACAATGTAGAAGAATATAATCTTGATGAGTACGACTTCACTGGTGCAGTAACAGTAGAAGAAATCCAGTACGAAATCGACTTCTCAAATGCTGAAGTAGCGGTTAACGCATATGCTTCAACTGCTGATGAAGACATCACACAGGAAGACATTGACGCGCTTGTGGCAATGGTTCCAATGACTGGTGTACTGAATGAAAATGAGGAGCCGACTTATACAACTGAAGAAGCAGCTCTGATCTCAATCATTGACGGTTACCAAGCTAAACTTGACGAACTGAATGCAAACGCAACTGCAATTGCAGAAGCTGAAGCAGCACAGGAAGCATACCTTGCAGCCGGCGGTCTTGAAGAGGATGCGTTATACGTTGCAGTAACAGATGCAATTACAGCAGAAGACTTCACTGCACTTGAAACAGCAACTGAAGCACTTGTCGCTGAAACAGAAGCAATGATCTTCTTCACTGACCTGACTACTGCTGAAACAGCTGAAGAGCTTGAAGCCCTTCTTGTTGAGCTTGAAGTAGCGGATTACAACGGTCTGACTTCAGCACAGCGCCTTGAAGTAGCAGAGCGCTTCCTTCCAGTTGTAACTGATAAAGAAGCTAACTTTGCAGATGCAGACGCAATCGCTGTTGACCTTGCTGCATTTGTAACGACTGAAGGCACAGGCTATCTTGAGCTGATTGCAGCTGTAAACGGTGCAACTTCAATCACTGCTACAAGAGATGCACTTGCTGCACTTGAAATAGAAGCATTCGATTCTCTATCAGCATCAGCAAAGCTTGACGCTGCAGAAGTAGTTCTTGATAACAAGCCTGAAGAAGGCTATGAAACAATTGCAGACATCACTGCAAACTTTTAAGATTGATAAACTTGAAAAGAGCTGGCCGGCTGGCTGGCTCTTTTTAAAATAAAAGGAGGCAAATCTACATGAACAGCATCAGACTGCATAACACCCCCGGAAAACACCTCAACATTACTTCCGGCGACACGCTCAACCACTCACTTGATCTCAATGTACCCGGCAAAACAATCGAATCAGAAAACGAACTTGAAACAACATTGATCGAACTAGGACACGACGACTTCATTAACCTTGGCAGAGCAGGACGAGCGTGGGTGATCAATAGAGCCGAAGATGAATCACAAATCGATGCATTGATCGCAACGCTTATTAAAACAATCAGCAATGTACTTTGTGCTGAAAACGTAGAAGAAGCGGAGCGTCAACTAAGAGTACTGGGTATCCCCGTAGAATATAAAAATACTCTGACCATGCTTACAGAGAACAATCATGCTGTTACCACACTGACACAGCTGAAAAAACTGATTGCAGAATACGAAGCGCAGTCAGCAGCACCTCAAGCCAGTCCTACTGTGGAAATAGACTGAAGTCTGGGTCAGACCCAGACTTCAGTCCTTTGTTTACCAAGTGCACATAGGGCAAAGTGCGGAGCTGGATTAGCGCACGAAAATCTGGTGAACCGCACGCAGATCCATCAAGGTGTGTAAGTAAGGAAAAATAAAAAATAAAAAAAGAGTGATCGTAGAATAGATCACTCTTTTTTGTATAAGTTTAAGTCAGTCGATTTAGTCTAAAAAACTGAACTCCATTGAACAATACGCGATTGCGTCATTTCTGGTTAGACCCTTCAGTTACTTATTCTACCACGTTCTAAAAGTCTAACTAATTCCTGATTTGAAACAGGTGGGCTGTAGAGATAGCCTTGGTAATAAAGGGAATTACGATTTGCAAGGTAGGCCCGTTGATTTTCAGTTTCTACTCCTTCTGCGACAACTTCCATGTTTAACTCCTCAGCCATATTAATAATCATATTGACCACAATCTGATTTCTTTTATCGCTTAGCAGAGAACGGATAAATGACATATCAATTTTTAAAATGCTGAGAGGGAAGTCTTTTAAATACTGCAATGATGAATAACCGGTTCCGAAGTCATCAAGTGATAGCTTTACACCCATATCTTTTAACCTATTCAGTGTTGGAAGTGAATGGTTTACGTCCTGGATGACGGTTTCGGTTACTTCCAGCACTAACTTAGACGGAGGCATCCCAGTTTTATGGAGTACAGATCCCACCATTTCAGCAAAATCAGGCTGCTGGAATTGAACAGCTGATATATTAACTGACATGTGATCGATGATATGTCCTTCGTTTGCCCACTTCATAAATTGTATACACGCGTTTTCTAACACCCATTCTCCAATCGGGATGATTTGCTGATTTTCTTCAGCAAGCGGAATGAAGTCTCCCGGTGAGACAAATCCCAGTTCAGGACTATTCCATCTTAAGAGGGCTTCGACCCCTTTTACTTGATTCGTATGAATATAGACGAGTGGCTGATAGTAGATTTCTAATTCATGGTTCAGGATTGCATTTCTCAAGCCGTATTCCACTTTCAGCTTGTGAAGCACTTCTTCATTTAGCGCTTTTGTATAAAATTGAAACTGATTTCTGCCAAGCTCTTTTGCTTTATACATCGCCATATCAGCTTGTTTGATTAATTCTGCCGCAGTTGTCCCATCCTTAGGGAAAAGACTAATGCCAATAGATGGACTGATAAAAATTTCTGTTTGATTAATAAGGAAGGAATCTTGAAAAGCTTCTATCATTTTATTAACTTTCACACTCATCTGGTACGGGGAACAATCAGGAGAAATAATGATAAATTCGTCTCCACTTTGTCTCCCGAACAAATCTTTAGAATCTGTTAAATGATTTATTCTTTTTGCCATCAGTTTTAGTAATTCATCTCCAGTTTCATGTCCGTAGATGTCATTAATTTGTTTGAAGCGATCCATATCTATGAATGCCACAGCAACTTCAGCGTGAGCTTGATCTAAATCGTTTAAGATCCTGTCCAGTTCTTCTAACAGCATCCTCCGGTTTGGCAAATGAGTTAATGGATCCTTATATACTAATTCTTCGATTTTCTTTTGTTGCTTTACTCTATCTGTAATGTCTCTAATAATGCCTGTGAAAAACTGTTGATGGTGATCTTTAATGGAAGAAAGCGATAGTTCAATCGGAAAGATATGTCCATTTTTATGTTGACCCTCTAATTCAACTGTTTGATCAATCACTACTTTCTGTGCTGTCTCTGCATAACGTTTCATCCCTTGCTGATGGGCTTCAGCGTAGCGATCCGGCATAATCAGTGTTAAAGGCTGATTGAGGGCTTCTTCCTTCTGATAGCCAAATATTCTTTCGGCAGCACGGTTCCAGGACAATATTTTTCCTGATTGGTCAGCTGTAATGACCGCATCATTTGCTGAATAAATCAATGAACGATAGATCTTATCACTAATACTGTAGTTTCTATTAGTCTGCCGGATCTTTTGTTCAAAGAATAGTACAACAAATACAAAAGATAGAATAATAAACATGATGATTACAATTAGATAACCCAGCACATCCTGTCTGAGTCCCGTACCATTCAGAGTCATTGAATGAGCTTCGTGTTGAGTGAAAGTAGCTGAAGCCATACCGGTATAATGCATGCCTGCGATCGCAATCCCCATGATAACAGCACTGATCATTGGACCAGTCAGGGAGCTTTCTGATTGCCGGGAAAAATAAATAAAAATCTTCAGTGCTGCAAAGGATGTGACGATTGCGATCATTCCTGACAGAAATACAAGTAAGGGATTATATTCAATCATTGCGTTCATTTCCATTGCTTCCATCCCGACATAATGCATAGACAGGATACCGGCTGATATAAATAGGGCACAATAAATCAGCTGTCGGTTGCTGACTGATGGTCTGCTCAATAAAATAAAAGCCGTAGAACTCGAAAGTGCTGCAAATACAATACTCAATATTAACAGTAATGGATCATATGAAACCTCAAAGCCAGTGTGTAAAGCAAGCATAGCGACAAAATGCATACACCATATCCCAGAGCCGAATATTACACTTCCAAAGACTAATGATAAACGTTTAATCACTGTACGATCTGTTTGAGTCATACTTTTCACAATGAGCAAAGCTGCATATGAAGAAATAATGGCAATTAAGATAGAACAGATGACCAGAAAAACATTATAATGTTCCAATATTTTCTCCTCTTTACAAATTTATAGGTATTTAAAACTAATTAATAGGTGCTTTAATGTAATCTATTTTACACTATGAATAAAGATAATTGTATCTGAATGACTAAAAAATGTTGTAAACTAGTACTTTATAACGTTTGAATTTTATCGTTATAGGGCATAGATACTTGTTTGCTATTTTAAAAGGACATGGAGGATAAGATGAAGGAACATTCAAGCACCGGATTAATGATCATATTTAATGTGATCACAATTTCTATTGGATTCTTAGTATGGGGCGTGCATGCATATTTTAACTTTAATCAAACTGCTGCACAATTGTTGAGGACAAGTGCGAGATCAAATACAGATATGCTGATTTTCTATATTGTGATAGCGCTGACATTATTGTTTTTTGTTATTTCTTTATACTTTTATAAGACAGCTCGTTCTAATGCGAAATTCGGTCTGTTTGTGACACTGTCTTTAACTTTCGGATCGATGTTTATCATTGCTGCAGGAGATGGATGGGTTGAATATCATTTCTCCATATTTATGGTTATTGCTTTAATTTCTTATTTTAGTTCAGTTTCATTGATTTTATTAAGTACGGTTATTTTTGCTGTGTATCACCTGTCAGGTTATTTTCTTTATCCGCAGTTACTCTGTGGGACGGGGGATTACGCATTCGGACTATTATTGATCCATGCAATCTTTTTAATCCTGGCTTCAGCAGCGAACATTGCACTCGTTATGAATAAAAATAAAGCAGCTAAAGCTTATCAGTTAAGAGAAAAAGAAAATCAGCATTATTTTCAATTGATCGTCAGTCAACTAACAGATACTGTAGATGATATGCAGCATACTGCTAATAATATCCTTTCTGTCTCTGAAGATACAAAGAACGTAAATCAGGAAACAGCACTCAGCTTACAGGGTTGGCATACTGATTCAAATACGCTGTTACTACAAAATCAACAAGGGTTGAATGAACTTGACCACATTTCAGATATATCAGATAACCTTTATCAAAAAGGGATTGAATGGACTCAATTGACAGCACTTGCTTCTAAAGAGGTGTTATCCGGACAGGATTATTTAAACGAAACGAGTCATCATTTTGATCTGGTTACATCACTCTCAACAGAGATGGCAGATGAACTTAGCCAGTTCGAAAGGGAATTCAGTCAGATTTCAAACTTCACTACTATGATCAAGTCAATCACTGATCAAACAAATCTACTAGCCTTAAACGCCTCAATTGAAGCAGCAAGAGCTGGAGAGAGCGGCAAAGGGTTTTCAGTGGTTGCTGCAGAGGTGCGAAAACTGGCGAAGGAGTCAGAAGACACAGCAACAAAAATCGAACAAGCGATTGAAAAAGTCTTGAAAAGTGTCAGACAAATCATAGCATCATCTCAAAAAGAAAGAGATTACCTGGAGGAAAGCAGTAATAAAATTGTCCAAACAAAAGGCGCATTTGAGCAGATTCAGCAAACGTCACTGAGAATTAAAAATAATGTAGACCAGATAAATATGATATCTGAAAGGATCGTCGGCCAGGAAAAGAAGCTGAGGGATACGCTTAATCTATCAATTAAATCTGCTCATAAAGGAAATAATTTATCTCAAGAACTTGCAGCAGCCTCCGAGCAGCAGCTTGCCGGTGCCGAGGAATCAGTTGACTCATCAAAGAAAATTGAAGAGATGACAGGCAGGTTGAAAAAATTAACTGATAAAATTAATCAGTTCTCTAGACAAATTGACGAGGTAGATCTTTTAAATGAAGGGAAGTAAGAAATGGGTGATGGCATCGTGCCGTCACCCATTTGATCGTTGACTGAAGTCTGGGTCAGACCCAGACTTCAGTGCTTTGTTTCCTAAGTGCATGCAGGGCAAAGTGCCAGTTGGATTAGCACACGCAAAGTTTGTGAGTTGCAACGCAAAGTGTCTGAACCGCACGTAAATCCCGTGAATTGGAACATAAATCTCCCGAACCGCACGCACCCACCGCCGAACCGCACACATGACAGCTGTCAGCGTCATCACAGCTACCATCTCAATCCCCACATCACATGAAAATAATACTTTAGACCCAGCTAAAATGACTTATAACCTATTACCAATATGCCGATATATAAATCAGAGCATATTTGTCCCTTATTCTTTGGCGATTACATCTGAGAGAGGAAGTTCATGGATTTGAGAAAGGTTTTAATTATACTTTTAGCAGTAGTTGTGTCAGGTTTTGTGATTGAAAGTAAATATGCGGGAGCGGTCATGCCGGATGAGTATCTCCTCATCCTCGAAGAAGGTGCGGATCCTGATGTGATTATTGAAGCTGGCGGAACAGTGGACACTTATTTTGAAGAGCTTCAAACGGTTTCGGCAAGGCTTTCACAGCAGGCCTACCTTATTTTACGAAATCATCCTTCAGTAAAATTAATTGAAAGAGATACAGAAGTGGAAGTCGGTGCTCAGCGTGTGGGCTGGGAGTCATCAGCCATCAATGCCGGTGTAATGTGGGATGAGCCGCTTACCGGAAAAAATGTACGTCTTGGCATCATTGATTCAGGTATTTCACCACACTCCGATTTGAAAATTGCAGGCGGTGCCTCATTTATAGACTACACACAGTCTTTTCACGATGACCACGGGCATGGCACTCACGTAGCAGGGGTTGCTGCTGCTTTGAATAATAATTTTGGCGTACGTGGTGTTGCACCGGATGTTGAATTATATGCGTTAAAAGCATTTAGCAGTGAAGGGAAAGGGCGGCTTTCTTCATTAATTGACGCACTTCAGTGGGCAATTGATCATGAGCTGGATCTTGTTAATATGAGTCTTGGTACACAGGCAGACTCTTATACTTTAAAACTTGCGATAGAGAAAGCATCTGAAGAACTGCTGGTCGTCGCCTCAGCAGGTAATGATGGGACAGGAGCAGGTGACACGGTCGATTACCCTGCAGCTTATCCTCAAACCATCGCCGTTGCAGCAATCGATGAGAATCTAAGGCATGCATCTTTCTCATCAACAGGCCCTGCTGTAGACATTTCAGCACCGGGGGTTTCCATTGTCAGTACGTATCGAAATGGCGGTTATGCGAGAATGAGCGGTACATCAATGGCAGCTCCTTATGTGTCAGGCATGGCAGCACTTCTAATGGAAGCTTACCCGGACGCTGAACCTCATTGGATCCGTGAGCAGCTTCAGAAAAATGCTCGTGACCTGGGTGAACCCGGAAGAGATCCACTTTATGGATACGGTCTCCTGCAGGGATTTGATTCAGATTTGGCTCAACCGGCAAAAAACCCTGCCTCAGAACCTGAAAAAGCGCAGGCTGTTAATGAATCAGCGGAGTCTCCGGGATATGAACCAGCTGAAGAAACTCCGGTGACTGATCCGGTTAATGAATCACCTGCTCCGTCACCGGAAAAAGAGCCTGAACAAGTGACGGATTCACCTGAAGAAAATCCTGTAGAGGTGACAGATCCACCGGAAGAAAAACCTGCAGGAGAGCAGCCAAAAGAAATAACAGAACAACCGGCAGCTATTTTTACAGACGTTCCTGAAAAGTTCTGGGCATTTAAAGAAGTTATGAGCCTATATCAAGAAGATATACTAAACGGCTACACTGACGGCACATTCAGACCAAACAGCCCGATTCGCAGAGATCATGTCGCACTGTTACTGGAAAAATCAATTACGATGACCGATCATGCACCGTTTAAACCATTTACAGATGTTCCGGCTTCCTATCCTTTCTATGATGCCATCATGAAGGGGCAGCAGGCAGGCATCTTCCATGGAAACAGTGATGGCAGCTTTGGTCCAAAACAACTTTTAACAAGAGCGCAAATGGCGAAAATTCTCGTTACCGCTTTTGATCTGAAAGGAACAACGGATCACCCGTTCAGCGATATAGATGATAGTCACTGGGCACACGAATATATTGCAATCCTGTACCAGCACGGCATCACCGCCGGCTCGAACGGCAAATATCTTCCTGACGATCCGGTAACGAGAGCGCAATACGCAGCATTTTTATATAGAGCAAGATAAAAAGATGCAGTCTGGATTTGTTTCCAGACTGCGATTTTTAATTGCCCAAGTACATAATGGGCAATGTGTATGGATTAGCGTACGTAAATTCCGACCACCACACACAAATCTGCCAAGACCGTACACGCACCCCATATCATTCCCCGGTCAACCGCCACAAAAACACTGCATATTCTGCCCGGGTAACCGGTGCTTCAGGCTTGTATCGTCCAGCTGATCCTTCTGTTATCCCATTTTCATGTAAAATCGAAATATAATTTTCCGCCCAATGACCGGACGGAACATCGCTGAAAGGATGTCGAATGGAGCCGGATAAGTCGAACGCTTCCACCAGAATTTTTGCCATTTGTGCCCGTGTCAGCAGGGAATGAGGGTGGAAGTATCCGTTTTGACCGTGGAAAACACCAGCCTGCTGTAATTGCATAATGACAGGATAATATGAATTTGTTTCAGGTATATCAACAAATCGTCTAAGCGGTAGAACAGGCTGAAGGTGGACAGATTTTGATAACAGTAAAGCCACATGATCGCGCCGGATTGGCTGATCGGGTCGGAACGTGCCGTCGCCATAACCATTAATGACCTTGTCACTCACAAGAGACATAATTGGTTCATAAGCCCAGTGTTCAGGCGGGGTATCAGAAAATGTGAGAACCGGTGCAGCTATTTCTTTTAGGTCATCAGTCACGTTTACCGCTATTGTATAACTATGGCCCTCGAACCCGGCTGTAATGAGAGCTGATCCTTTATGATTGAAATAAACCCGCCCCTGATAAAACATAGCAATTGAAGGATCAGAAGAGGACCAGACGGCATGAGGAGTAACCTCTATGCGGCTACCATCATCAAACACAGTATATAATGAAAGTTCAGCATGCTGACCGGATACTCCATCAACATTTTCTACCCCTTCAAGCTGGATGATGTCAGGTAACGATTGTGTCAAAACATCAAACCCCTGTACCATTCCTTCTCCATATATCGGATCCCGTCCAGGCTCACCCAGATCCACTGCCTGATCAAACAGCTGCTCCCTGATCACAGTGGGGGAGGCATCCGGATCCAGCTGTTTGAAAAGAGCGGCAACACCGGTTACATGAGGGGCTGCCATGGAAGTCCCGCTCATGTGGATATAAGAGTGTGAAAGATAAGTGCTATGAATAGAAACGCCCGGTGCGACCAGATCAACTGCACCCCCGGTAGTAGAAAAATCTGCTGCCAGTAAGTCTGAACCGATTGCCCCGACTGCAATTGTCTGCGGATAAGCTGAAGGGTATCTGGGTGAGTCTGCACCTGTATTGCCGGCAGATGTGATCATGATGATGCCGGCACGGTCTGCTTTTTCAACCGCGAGTCTGAGTGCACTTGAGTCAGTCGGTGTGCTCAAGCTCAGATTGACAATATCAAGCTCATGCTCAATCGCCCAGTCAAGCGCACTGATCACTGACGATATTTGTCCAAGACCATTGCTCCTGAAAACCTTTATCGCAAAAAGCTCAGCTTCAGGTGCCACTCCTCTTATCCCAAGTTCGTTATCAAGCGCACCGATAATGCCTGCAACATGTGTCCCGTGTCCGTTATCATCCTCAAAGCTGTCTGTATCATGAACAAAAGATACCCCACCTGCTACGGACAGATCAGGATGGTCAGAAGCAATACCTGAATCTATCACACCAATCCTGATGCCTTTACCCGTAATCCCAGCTTTAGGGTACGCTTCATGCCAGATTCTCCTTGATAAAATCATCGGTAAGCCATAACCGGTCTGCTGTGAATCAAGACGCACAGTCAGATCCGGTTCAATGAAGTCTACTTCCTGCTGAAGTGCTTTCACCTGCTGATTTGTCAGGCTTGCAGAAACAATATCAAGCGCTGTAAAATGCTCAGTCACAACGCCGCCCGTATCCTCAATCACTTCAGCGTCGCCGCCATCCTCCAGAATAATCAAATAATCCTCATACCCCGCCTCCTGCTGATCGCCCCAACCACCCAGTAACAAAATAGCCGTAGTGATAAAAAGTCCAAAGCATACACGCCGAACCATACCATCTCCCCATTTCATATAAAAGATGTGAGTTTTGTTCTCTTTAAAGAACATTAAAGGTAAAAAAAATGGCAATAGATGATAAAATATGAAAAATGATCAGATAAAGCGAGCAGTTATAAAATTGTTCTTTATTAAGAATTTAATAGGATTATATAATAAATTCATATAAATGTGAATAGAGAATTTGGATCTGTCTTAACTGGCTGACCGCACGTAAACTCTGCTGAACCGCACACCCCAAACACAACGCCACACTACCAAAAACTATGCTATATTGAATACGTACCAAAAATTGAAAGGAGATGAAATGTTTTGAAGAAGTTGATTGTGGCAGGAACAGTAATGTCACTCGGACTCATAGGTGCGTTCATGACCCAGTGTGCGGACGCGGCTGAGGGTGATCAGGTGAAGCTCCGGGTAATGGAGACGACTGATACGCATACGAATTTGTTTCCGTATGATTATTACCGGGGGACAGAAAATCAAAAGGTTGGATTTTTAAAAACAGCAACTCTGATTAAAGAGGCGCGTGCCGAAGCACCGAACAATGTGCTCGTGGATAATGGAGACACGATACAGGGAACGCCTCTTGGCACGTATTTTGCAAAGGTGGAGCCTGTTGCAGAAGGGGAGGTTCATCCGGTGATTGAAGTGATGAACGCGCTCCAATATGACATGGTGACACTTGGTAATCATGAGTTCAACTATGGTCTTGAGTTCATGGAAAAAGTCTATGGTGAGGCTGATTTTGGCTATGTCAGTGCAAATACATATATGGATGATGGGGATGACAACCCGGATAATGACCAGCCCGCTTATGATCCTTACAAAATTGTTGAGAAAGCCGTCATTGATGAAAATGGTGAGGAGCAGACTATCAGGATTGGTTATATCGGCTTCGTTGCACCTCAAATCGTTCAGTGGGATAAAGCACATTTAGACGGCAAGATCGTTACAAAAGACATCGCGGAATCTGCTGAAAAGTATGTGCCGCAGATGAAGGAAGAGGGAGCGGATGTCATCATTGCCATTGCTCATACAGGCTTTGACCAGGCCGCTGTAAAAGGGGACCTCTCTGAAAATGCCGTACTGCCGCTCAGCATGGTGGAAGGGATTGATGCGATCACTTTTTCACATACACATGACATTTTCCCGGCGCCAGCTGGTGTCTCACTCGGATCCCTCTTTACCGTAAATGGGGAAGTGCCGGATTATATTGATGCTGAAAAAGGCACGATCAATGGTGTGGCTGCAGTAGAGGCAGGCTTTGGCGGCGCTTATCTTGGTGTCATTGACCTGACGCTTGAAGAAGTGAACGGTGAGTGGGAAGTCACTGATTCCCAGTCGGAAAACCGCTCCATTGCTGGTGTTGAAGCAGACGAGGAGATCGCGGCACTGGTGGAGGAAGCGCACCGGTCAACAATTGAATATACGGAGGGTAAGTTAGGTACAACGACCGCACCAATTCACAGCTACTTTGCACTCGTACAGGATGACCCATCTGTGCAGGTCGTGACAGATGCTCAAAAGTGGTACGTAGAAGAATACATCCGCCTGAATTCACCTGAATATCAGGACACACCACTGCTCTCGGCAGGTGCACCATTTAAAGCGGGCCGCAATGGCATCAATGAATATACAGATATTGAAACAGGGGACCTGACAATCCGCTCGGCAGGCGACCTCTACCTGTATGACAACACGTTAAAAGCACTGCTACTGAATGGTTCAGAAGTGCGCCAGTGGCTTGAAATGTCTGCAGGCAAATTCAATCAGATCAACCCTGATTCAACAGACGTTCAAAATCTGCTGAATCCGGACTTCCCGTCCTATAATTTTGACGTCATTGACGGCGTTACTTACCAGATTGATGTAACCCAGCCGGCGAAATACAATGCAGACGGAACGCTACACAATGCAAGCGCAAGCCGCATTGTGGATCTTGCGTATAACGGCGAACCAGTGGCAGATGACCAGGAATTCATCGTCATCACAAACAACTACCGCGCAGGCGGAGGCGGCAACTTCCCTAACCTTGCAAACGCTGAAATGATCGTGGATTCTGCTGAAGAAAACCGCCAGATCCTCATGGACTACATCACCGAAAAGGGTGAAATCAACCCATCAGCTGATATGAACTGGTCAATTGCACCGGTAAAAGAAGATGTGAAAGTATCATTCCTTTCAAGCCCGACAGCTGAAAAATATGCATCTGACCGCATCACTTACACAGGTGAGAAGAATGCAGACGGATTTGGCATATTTGAACTCAACCTGAACGCAGAAGAAACCCAGATGCCAACATTCACAGATGTACCGTCAGACCACTGGGCATATGAAGAAATCACATCTTTAGTGGAAAACGGCGTCATCTTCGGAAAGTCTGATACCATCTTTGCACCCGATGAAGACATCAACCGCATTCATTTTGTCAGTATGTTGTTAAGAGGACTCGGACTTGCAGATGAAAACACAACCAAACAGGAAATCATGCAGATTGCTTCAGATGAAAGAATTACATTTGAAAGACCAAACTATTTCCGTCCTTACGACAGCATCACACGGGCAGAAATGGCAGCATTCATGGTGCGCACATACAAATACAGCGGCGGCACCGGACAACCAGTCAAAAAAGAGCCATTCACTGATACTGGAGATCTTTACCTCCTGCAGGAAGAAATCCAGGAAGCATACGAACTCGGTCTCATCAGCGGCTACAACGATGGCAGCTACAAGCCACTTGAACGATCAAAACGTTCACACGCAGCAAGAATGATTTATGTGCTGTGGGATAAGTTGCAGTAAGCGAAGTCTGGGTCAGACCCAGACTTCGCTATAACACAAAACAACCCCGGACGGGAACCACTCCGTCCGGGGTTTACATGTTGTAGAAACGCTATGGCTTATCAACCTAAAACTTACACAGCGCTTCGCTATCATAACTTACATAGTACCCGATATCTATACTTTTAAATACCTTGTAAATAAACCATCATTTATATGTAATGTTTGACGCAAACACGTTATATTACAGCGTTTTCATTGGATAAATGTAGTAAGAAGTAGATTTCAACTGACTTTAAGCACAAATTGTCAGAGCATCAAATAGGCTGGCTAACCGAACATAACGCATCACAAACCTCCTCAATTCAAAAAAATCATCGTATTCTTTACACTTAATGCGATATTCACCATCCTGGAAAATAAAAGACAAAGATGAATAACACATTAAAATCCAATTACTTTCAAGTATTCTTCTTGCATTGGAGGAAAATATATACTAAAATTAACTGTGACTAAATAACTAGATGACACTAACGTTTCAGGAAGGGGTTTGTCATATGTCTGACGTATGGGAGCTCAATGTAAAGTTCAATGACTATCATTATAAGGTCAAGGGGAGCGAAAAAGTCGTTTCACAACATATATCTTTAGCAATGGGACATGCAAGAGATAATATACAAGTGAACGCTGATACGCTTCAATTAGAGCTTGCCATTCAAACAGATTCTCCGGATCATTTTAAAAAAATATTACCTGAAAGCATTGTTCCTTCAGAAAATAAACTGTCTGAAGCTGCATTTAATAGTGATAAAATAAAACCGTTTATTCATCAGCTTGGTACCCGGATCGAGTGGATATTTGCGCTTGGTATGGGATATTACCTGTCAGAATACATGAATGAACCGATGCTTTCAGCTGCCAACCTGAAAGATTTATACAGGATTGCGGGTATTGCGGAACCGAAAAACATTCACCTCAGTGTTAATCAGTGTGTAAAAAAAGGATACTTTAATGAAATAGGTAAAGTAGAAAAAGTAAAAACATACATCATCAGCGATGCCGGAAAACAATTCATAGAAAAACAGATTAAAGCTGAAAAGCCTGCTTTTGATGAACTGACCTACGAATCGGACGCTCAAAAGAACGAGATTTTGAGATTCATCCAGCATTTGTCTGATGAAGAGATAAATACATTAAAGCTTCAGGGGGATATGAGTCAGCGGATCCTTCTCATGATGTATATGCTAAAAATTAAAACACTACATGCGCCCATCCGTCCTAACTTTGTCTACATTCTGATGATTAAGCTTTTTGGATACGAAGGACTCAAACGTTCAGTACACCTAGGTCTCAGCAGAACCAGACCAATGACCCGAAAATTAAAAATCAACAACCAGGTTCACTACGAACTCACGCCAGAAGGTGAACAATACGCAGCTGAACTGTACGAAAAAACATGCTCCTCCGTGTAGAAGTGCATGTTTTTTTATATCAGCAGCGAAGTGAGGGTCAGACCCAGACTGCGCTTTTGCGCAGTCTGGGTCTGACCCTCACTTCGCCCATCACCCATCCACCAAATAAAAAAGCCGGAACATAATGTCCCGGCTTCATCAAGCTATTACTCTGCATTCACATCCGTAATACGGCCTTCAGTTGCATAATTCACTTCACCAAGTGACTCAAGGTATTCAATGAATAGTTCATAGTCAGCGAATCCTGGCTCACTCACGCGGTTGTCGTTATATGCCGCTTCAAGTGCTTCAAATCCGTCTCCGCCTTCAGCAGTGAATTTGTTTGTTGCAACAAAGTAAGACTCATTCACATCAAGTGCTACATACTCACCGTCTACCATTACTTCAGCAGATACAACGCGCTCACCAGCTGGCTGGCTGCTATCATATTCAAACTTCATTCCTGCAACGTGTAAGAATGCACCGCTTGCGTTAGGTGCGTCTTTTACACTATGCTCAAGTGTTTCAAGAATTTCAGCGCCAGTCAGGTTCATGATGACAAGGTTGTTTCCGAACGGAAGAACTGTTAACACTTCACCAACTGTGATATCACCAGCGTCAATTGAAGCACGGATACCGCCGCCATTTTGAAGCGCGATCACTGTATCTGGATTCACCGTCTTTGCTTTAGCCAGCATACCGTCAGTAATCAGGTTACCAAGGTTTGTTTCGCCGGTACGAACGTTTTCACGTACACCGTTAAGCTCAGTTACTGTTTCAACACCAGTAGACTGCTGCTTAAGTTCTTCAACGCCTTGAGCATAAGGTGCAAGCTTAGCTGCAGCTTCAGCATCAGGTGCATATAGCTCAACATCAATTAACTGACCTGCATACATCTCAATCACACCATCTTCATCAAAGTCAACGTTTAGTGTACCAACTGTATCACCATTACCACCTGTCTGAACGATAAGTGTTGGTGCGTCGCCTTCTTCCACAATGATCGGCTCATCAAGTGCAATGTGTGTATGACCTCCGACGATTACGTCAATGCCATCAACCATTTCAGCAAGTTCAATGTCATTGTCATAGTCAAGGCTGTCATTGTATCCAAGGTGAGTCAGTGCCACGATACGGTTAACACCCATGTCTTCAAGTGCATCAACAGTCGCCTGTGAGCGCTCGATATACTCTTCGAAAATAACTGCTTCCGGACTTGAAATATCAGCAGTTTCTTCAGTCGTCAGACCGAAAATACCTACTTTCTCGCCGTTCACTTCTTTAATGACTGCATCATAGATCATGCCGTCTTCTGCTTCATCTGTAATTGTGCGTGACTGAAGCCCGTCGAAGCGCTCATCACCGGAGAAGTCAACGTTTGTACCGACAAATGGGAACTCAGCGTTTGTTACGAAGTTTTGAAGCGCACGGTGCCCGTCAACGCCGGAACCATTATCGAATTCATGGTTTCCGAAAGTTACAGCGTCATAGCCCATATGATTCATGAAATCAAGCTCTGCTGATCCTTGGAACTGCTGCCAGTAAAGTGTACCAGTCAGATAGTCACCAGCATCCACAAGCAGTGAGTTCGGCTGCATCATACGCTGCTGCTGAATCACAGTTGCACGCTGAGGCGCTTCATCAAGACTAGAGTGAATATCGTTTGTATGAATGAGTGTCAGGTCCCAGTCAGCGCTTGAGAAGAATGCGTTATGTAAAAGAATCGCATAGTCACCGCGTTTTGCCTGGCTATTCACACCGAACTGAGTTTCGTTAATTCCTGCAGTAATGTCCCATTCAACAAGTGCACTGACTGCATCCTGATAGCGCTCATTGACATCAGTGAAATAAGCATCACCAGAACCGCCAAGATTGAATGCATTTGCAAGCCAGATCGCAATCTCGCCTCGTGTTACCAAGTCATTAGAACCAAACTGAGTTTCAGACTTACCATTCGTCACACCAGCTGCTTTCAGTGCATTCACAGCACCAACCGCACGAGCAGGGACATCTGTGAAGCCTGAATCTTCAGCACCTTCAGTATCAAGCTTTAACGCTTTCGCTAAAAGAACTGCAGCATCCACACGCTTAATCGACTGGCTTACGCCGAATTGTGTATCAGATACGCCGTTTGTTGCGCCGCTCTCAACCAGAAATGATACCGCTTCCATATAACGCTCGCTGACATCTGTGAACTGATGATCATCTGCAGACGCTACAGGTGCCACAACACTCGCAACCATCGCAGCTGTCACAGCACCAGTAGCAAACTTACCGTAAGACTTCTTCATTCATAACACTCCTTCTTCTAAATAGTTTTCCAGGCACACAGCCTTCTTCTATTATATCAAACTGAGACAATAGAATTATAAAAATATTAAAATTATTACGGGGTTTACAAATTTACAACTAGTTAATGGAAGAGTCAATATAAATTGTTTCAACTATACTTATAAGGTTATATACTGGTTATTGCTCATTCGGAGAAAAATGCTGAGAACATGGAACAATTTATGAAAATGCATTATCTGATTATGAAAAGCGCATTGAGACAAGTAACTCCGTTTTCTTTAGATATTACAATTGGAAAAAATAAAAAAACTTTTTAAACAGCTACTAGAATCAAATCTTATTCATTTTGTTGCCGGTGATCTACATAATATAAATACAAGAAGATTTAGTCTCATAAATTCATATAACAGACTAGATAATGAACATGCAAAATAATTAAAAGAAATTCAGTGATCACAGTTAAAGACAAATTCTTTTACAAAGAAGTGTCAGTGCAAGTAAAGGGTAAAAAACTATTAGGGCTGATATAAATGTTCAGTCATATAGTTCCCTATACAAAGAGGTAATTAATTTAACTAGAATGGGTTTTATAATTTTCAGTTCAATACTCTTAAGCATTTTGACGTGAATAGCAGTACCTTCCCAGCAATATGGGGCTGTTCTTCAGCGGAGCCTTTGAGAAAATCGTCGTACGGGACCCTGAGGGAAATGAACTATACAGTCATGCTCGGCTTTCTAGCTGTCAGATGTATCGCAAGTATTCCGACCATCAAAGGTTTGTTAAAACGTTTATAAGACGACTTATTATTTCACTTGAATCGTGTTTATTACCTCTGTTCATATTTCATCTAAAGAATTCTTCTCAAGAGTGATTTGAAAATTGTTGGGTTTAGATGTACTTGATCAGAAAAAAGACTCACGATAAGGTATTCGATTTAATTTCTTTTTCAGCGTGTGACTAAGTGTCAGAGAAAGAGGAAAACCAAAGTTGAAATAAACACTGTTTGTCACAAATAATCTTACACTCCTATGTCAAAAACAATTATAGCCAATTATGGGTCTGAGCACTGCTTAGGTAGGGATACTCTTCTAGCCAAGCCAGTATCCAGTCTATAAAGTGATCTAGTTTTCTCTTCTTTCCTGAAGGTTGTTCAGTATAGCCTTTGCTTCATCGAATGTCATTTCTAATTACTTATAGACAGTCGGTCTTGAGATCATAAGCTCCTTAGGAATTTGTGCTTATTTAAACTTTCTCAGATGTAATCCCTAAATCTTAATATATAACACTAACTTCTCCTCCAAAATACAAACCTCCAATAAAATAACCTGACGATCTATTTTACTAAAGTGCGAGGTTGATTGAGCAAAAGTGTCAACTTTATTCTAGCGTTTACGTCTGCTCCAAACACAATTCTGACAATTCAAGTCAATTGCATAAGTGAAAATCACAAATGAGTGATGAATTGATTCCATGGTTATTTGTAAGTGTAAAAAATCCATAAATGTTTCAGGACAAGGAGTTTTGAAGGAGAACCGGTAAAAGCACAACTGACGCAACCGGCTTCAACGGAGGAAGTCCAATCCGGCTCGCAGACCTTCCAGTCATCACAGGACTCCAGGTGACGATGTTCTCAGCCATTGCCATAATTGGAGGCACTAAGCTTTATAAAAAAGGTGTCATTGATTTCCTTGGTGCACTCGGACTGAACGTAGCTGTAGACTTCGTTCTGCGTCAGGCAGCAAAACAGCTCTTAAAAATCATCCCTATCGCCGGTAACATTGTATCCGACGCTATCGCAACAGCCAGACCTATGCATTGGCAGAAGCGTTGATTGCTTACTTTATTGAAGGTAAGTCTATAGATTATATGAAAGAGACATATGATGATACTTTTGAAGAGAAGAAGAAAGAAGAGTGATAGAAATTTAGAGGAGGTGAAGGTATTTCGTAGAAAAATACCTTCACCTCTTTTTTCAATTCGTGAACACATAATTAAAAAATTATTATTATTATTTGTAAAATAGTAGTATAATAGTCTTTGGTTATATGTACTTATAAAATATAAAGAAGGGAGAGATATATATGAAGAATCCTGGTGTATCTGCATTATTAAGCTTCTTTTGGACTGGTCTGGGGCAGATTTATAATGGACATATCATGAAAGGGATTTTGATGATTGTGATTCAGGTCATTAATGCACTTATGTTTTTTATCATTATTGGTTTTATTACTTATCCGATCGTCTGGGTCTGGGGAATTTATGACGCCTACAAAAGCGCAGAAAGAATCAACCAGCAAAGCACAGCAGTTAATCAAGCCTCTTCATTGTGAACATTGTTCTTCATACTAAATCCTCACTCTGATTTCTTACTATATAAATAAGATGCAGAATGAGGATTTTCTATTACAAAAAGAATTTGTTCTTAGATGTTCAATGATACAAACTTCTCAGTCAACCTTGTATGTTAACGCCTCAGGCAGAATGTCTTAAAACCAAAATGAAATCTCCGTCTCTTTACCCAGTTTACTCCTAAAATCAAGTCCTCTGCTGAACGCTTTTATCAGTCGTTTGTTTGTGTTGGTTTAATTTTATGTCCTTATGTTGAAAACAACTCTACACGATTCTGACAATTCACTACAATTTTCCTAAGGGAGATTTTTACAAATGATGAAACTGTTTTTGTTGTAAGGTTACAGTTAGGCGGTTGATCCAGTATTGTCATCTTTTTGATCCTGCAATGTCAACAACATGACCAGCTTTTGCCACGTTGAAACGTCTACAGTTATGAGATTGGTATGTTGATCTTCCAGTGATTTGTAACAAATAAGTGAAATGAATTGTGTGAAAGTTATGCCTGACATAGGGTCCTGCTCAATCCGCTGCAGTAACCCTATAAACCTTACCACCATCAGTGCTTGCAATCAGCGCCCCATCCTCCGTTACAAGAATGTCACGGAAACGCTCGCCTTCATCAGTTAACAGGCGTTCTTCTCCAACAATGATGTCATCTTCAATCACGACACGTACAACATAGTTCGGCATAAGACCACCGATAAACAGGTTGTTTTCCCACTCAGGAATTGCGTCGTTGTCATAGAATGACATCCCACTTGGTGCACTGGTTGGATCCCAATAATAGACCGGTTCAACAAAGCCTTGAGACTCGTGTTCTGCAATACCATCGTTGATTAGTTCACCAGAATACTCGATACCATACGAAACAATTGGCCATCCATAGTTAGAACCTGGTTCGATAATGTTGAGTTCATCCCCAGCTTGCGGACCGAATTCAACAATCCACAGGTCTCCTGTTGCGGGGTTGAAGTCCACTCCTTGAATATTACGGTGACCGTAGCTGTAAATACCATCCAGTGCATCTTCATCTTCCACAAATGGATTCGACTCTACTGGTTCCCCGTCTTGTGTGATGTGAATGACTTTTCCTAAGTAAGCGTCCAGGTCTTGTGCACGTTCGCGAATCGGAACATCGGAACGTTCTCCAGTCGTTAAGAATAGGTTACCATCCTCATCAAAGATAATACGTCCGCCATAGTGTAAGGTGCCATCATATGCAGGTGTTGCCTGGAAAATCACTTCAAAATCCTCAAGCGAGGCTTCATCTTCTGATAAAACACCTTTACCGACAGCAGTTACCGTACCACCTTCCAGGTCTTGAGAAAACGTCAGAAATACGGTTCTTGATTCCTCAAAATCAGGTGCAATGGTGACATCCAGTAAACCACCCTGATCTTCGTTATTTACTTCCGGTGTCCCTTCGATTGGATCTGATACAGAACCATCTTCAAGGTTTACAATCAGCAGCTCTGCTGAATCTCTCTGCGTAACAAGTAAACGGTTTGGTTCAAACTCTTCCATACCCCATGACACGCCAAGCCCCTCGGCAACAACTTCCACATCAAGCTCTGTTTCAGTTTCTACCTCAGGTGCTCTTGTTTGTTCCGGAAATGCTGGTTCAAACTCAGTCACTTTTGGCTCAGTTTCTGCACTTTCATTTGCACTGTCATCAGCGCTTTCTTCTGTTACAGTACCCGAATCATCAGATGATGCTTCATCTGAAGGCTCATCACTGCTGCATGCTGCCAATACAAGGATCAGACTTGTAGAGAACATGAATCTAGACCACGAAACCTTTGTCATCTTTTTTCCTCCTTGTTTTTAAAATATTAAACTGCATATAGACCAAAACACAGACCCCCGAAACCCGGCAGCGGAAATTGGTTAAGACTTTCATATCGCAGTTAAATACTTCGTTGTATATATACTTTTCCCTAAAAATTATTCTAGAAAACCAATTTAATCAATTTCATGCATGCAGTAAGGGTCAGACCCTCACTGCTTTCTGACGAATCAATAAATGCTATAATAAGGTATCTAAACCATCAGGAGGAATTCACGTGTCTAAGGTTCCACTTATACTAGGTCTCGCTAAAAAACATGGACCGGATATTATCAAATATTCTAAGACTCTCGCAAACGAATTGCCTGGCATGATTAACAAAACAAATGAAATTAAAGAATCTAGAGAAAAAAATAAACAGATTAACATGCATCCCCGTAAGAAACTTTTAGAAAACTATCAACTGACATTTCTGCCTGAACTAGATAAGAAAAATAGAAGTGAACTCATTCATGCAAGATTAGAGGTTAATCAGAATATCAAACAAATTAAAGAAGAGCAGCAGAAAGAAGCGTTAGTAAAAAAGGTGTTACGTAATAGTAAGGAAATAATCAGGTGGAAAAACCTGCTTGCACAAATTAATGATAAGATAGCTATTAAAGATTTAGAGGAATATCGCAGATTATATAATCATCCGGACCACACCAGTGATTATTTTGACGGGTTTCAAACACATATTGATAAATATAAAAGACTGCTTCAAGAAGAAAATGGAGAAAAAATCATTGCATTTTTACACGAGCAAACCGGGATCAGCAGAGAAGAGATTAAGAGGGAATTTTTGTTTGATTAAAATGAACAGCGCAGTCAGGGTCAGACCCTCACTGCGCTGTTTTCACTCCCGTTCTTCCCGCAACCGCTCCACAGCCCCCTTCTTCCACTTCTTAACAGCACTCATACTCACCCCGTGCCTCTCTGCAATCTCACTCACTTTCATATCATCCACAAACGTATGCCAAAACCACTTTTTCTGATGCGCGGTCAGCCCTTGTGCGTAAGGTGCAAGCATATCAATCTCAAGCAGTTTGTCCTCTGTCATTTCCATATTCATCTGCCAATATTCATCAGATTTCACCGTTTCTCGCTCCAGCAGCTTATTCTGCTTTCGCATCAGATCCAGCATTCCGCCGCGGATGTACTGGTAGGCAAAAGGTGCAAAATCGCCATTTTCCTCCTGAAATTTCTCAGAGGCCTTCCACAACGAAATCCGTCCTTCCTGCAGATAAAGATCGTGATCCCTCGTCACATGCAGCTTCTTCATCATATGAAAAATCATCGGTTCAAACTGTTCATAGCGTTCTTCAAAAGTCATTTCATTTTCTCCATTATGGAGACGCGTCTGCCGTGTATTCCCTGGGTTAGTTGTAGTCTACTAATCAAGTGTAAAATAGGCGAAACGGCGTTTGTGACGTTTGTGGATGGGAAATCGACGAATAATGCCGAAGTTACAATCGAAAGAAACGGGAAATACCGTAAAAGCGCAAAATGTATCTTTTTGAGCGAAGTCTGGGTCAGACCCAGACTTCGCAATACAGTGACTTTCAGCATAATAAATAACTTATATTTACTAAAAAGTAAAAATATTTAAAATAGATGAAGGGTTTTTAGAAAATATGTCGAATAAACAGGTAACGACACTTCTTAGGGATACTTCACGACGCGTTAATAAACGTTTTGGCAGAGGCCGAACAGAGGAGAAATGGATGAAAGAAAACCAAGCAGACTATAAAATTAATACTTCAACAATGGCGATCAGATGCGCCAGACACCTCGAGTTTCAGACACATATTATTGAAAAAGACAGAACAATTTACTCGAAACTACCCTCATTAAAACTGGTGGAATACGCCTGTATTATGGGTGGCAGCACCTACAAGGGCAGACAGGATTCCGTCAGATACAAATTCAGCATTCATAGTAAAATTCCCATCTTAATTAATCATCACGATGAAATCATATTTTTCCCGACACACTCACCAGCACACATCGATAACACCTGGATTTCACTTGAGCACTATCATAAAGCTCACGAACACACGGAACGCGGTAAATCATTCGTGGAATTTACTAACGGAGACCGAATTACCATACATTGCTCACTCAAAACTCTTCGCAAACAACACCAGCGTGCATCTGCATTGATGTTACAGGAACTGCATTATCCGAAGAAGCGGATGGTGTTTAGGGTGGAGTGAGGCAGATGCTTGGGACGGAGGTCAAAGCGTCATGAAATGATACTTTAACCTCTGTCCCGGCAGTGAAGTGCAGTCAGAGTCACCCCTGCATGCATGATTTACTTCTTTTCAATGATCACAAGCGAGGCAAAACCATGATCAGATTGAGAATCGTGCTGTGAAAAGGAATCACTTGTTGAATTCGCGTAGCCGAATCCAAATCCGAACGCGCCCATAGGAGAAACGTTAACGATCTCGTAACCCTCAGTAAAATACTTATTTAATTGATCGGTTGTATCTGTCCAAGTACCTTTTTTATCCCAGTATCCATTCACAATCAGTGACTTTTGCATATTCATCCTCCTAGATATAACTCTTTTAGTAACATTAATAATATCGGCCTGCCTTATTATGATTATAGATGCAGGAATAAATAAATAAATCTTCTACTGGCTCTGCATGGTAGGAAAACCAATTTATATAGGGTCTTTTCTCTGCATTGATGTTAGTTAGTTTTGATCGTCCTGCTGTATTTGGTGTGACATGCGATTTCCCGTCTTAACCAATCTGACGTGGTAGATAAGCAGTGAAGTCTGGATCAATATGACTAATGGTTCTAATAAAGCTTTAGACGGGGGGTGAAATTAACATGTAATGACACTTTCACCTCCGTCCCCCCTGTGTTACGCTACCCCTAATAAAATCCATCCCTTTTAAGGAGCACCCACATGAAACTCACACAAAACCTTGCAACAGAAATCATTGACCGGCTCACGCCATACATACAGGTACCAATGAACCTGATGGATCTCTCCGGCAGAATTGTGGCAAGCTCTGATCCTGACCGCCACATGCAGGTGCATCAGGGAGCCATTGCTGTGATGGAGCGTGGGAAGGATGTAGTCATAAATGAAGGGAACCTGCACGAATTTCCCGGGACGAAAAAAGGAGTCAACCTGCCGATCATCCACCGCGGTCAGATGGCCGGCGTGGTCGGGCTGACGGGTGAGCCAGATGAAATTATGCAGGCTGCCGGCGTGACGAAAGCGTCTGTTGAGATTGCGCTTGAACAAATTTATATTCAGCGCCAGGCATTTTATCAGGAGCGGCAGTGGGAAAACTGGCTGCATCAGCTTTTGCACCCGCGAGAGATTGATGAAGCGTATCTTGCTGAAGAAGCGCGTTACACGCTGAACGCAAGAATGGAAGGGACCTGGCGCGTGCTTGTGATTCAGTCCGACCAGGTCCTTTCTGATAAAGTTGGACAGCTGCAGACAGTGCTGGACCAGTCAAATGCGGATCCTCTTTTTTCTGTGATGTACAGGGAAACTGAATTCATTATCGCGTTTCCTGCCGATCAGCAACCATCGGCTTTTGCAGAAAAAATCCTGCAGCAAACGCAGCTGCAGATTGGTATTGGCGAGTCTCATCAAGGCATCCCGGGCCTTCGCACATCTTACTTTGAAGCAAAACAGGCGATCAAATTTGCAGGCAAAGGCACCATTGCTAAAAGCAGCGACTGGGAACCTGAGCGGTTGATCGATGCAATCCCTGACGATGTCTACAGAGCAATTGCACTTCCTTATCAAAAAAAGCTTGAGGCACTTGGGCCAGTGTACATATCCACACTTAAAGAACTGCTCGAACACAATATCAAAATCAAAGAAACAGCAGAGGCTCTCCACATTCACCGTAATACACTTGGCTACCGTCTTACACAGATAGAAGAGAAAACTGGGCTGTCACCTGGTAACTTAAAAGATACCATCCTGTTTGCCATCATTCTTCAACATATCGACCATTGAGTTGTGCACGTGCACAACTTTTTCTGTTTTATTGACAGAAAATTTCGTCTCATTCGCCAATTGTAAGCGTATTCATTTTCCTGTTGAATGGAAGAAGGGAAATAATAGCGGGCAGCAGGGAATAAGCGTGCTGCCTAAAGGAGGAACCAATGAAAGTTGTCATTGCACCCGATTCATTTAAAGGAAGTATATCCGCAGAAAGAGCCGCAGCAGTCATCAGTCGCTCGGTAAAAGCTATTCACCCCAATGCTAAAGTAGTGCTGAAGCCTATGGCAGATGGAGGCGAAGGGACACTGGATGCACTGCTCGCTGCAACGGATGGAGAGAAGGTTCCATTTATCTGCCGTGGTCCACTCGGTGAAACGAGGGAGAGCTTTTATCTGAAGCTGCGAGACGGTACAGCGGTCATTGAAGGCGCTGAGATATCTGGACTTCCGCTTGTGCCTGAGGCGATGCGCAATCCTGACAACACTACGTCCTATGGAATAGGAGAAGCGATCAGTCATGCTGTCGGGAACGGTGCGACGTCTATTCTAATCGGTCTTGGCGGCAGCTCTTCCAACGACGGCGGTCTTGGCATGCTGCAAGCACTTGGGGTAAAAGCTTTTGACGAAGCAGGCATTGAGCTACCGGCAGCCGGTTCATCACTGCTGCATGTGTCATCGCTTGATTTTAGCAAAATTAATCCCGGTCTAAAAGGAGTGAAGATCCGCGTTGCCTGTGATGTAGATAATCCACTCACCGGACAGCGCGGCGCGACCGCTGTCTACGGTCCACAAAAAGGTGCCACACCTGAACAGATTCTTCGTTACGACGAAGCGATGAACCGTTACGGGAATCTCGTTGAAGCATCTACCGGCAGCAAGTTGATGGTAACACCCGGTGCCGGTGCAGCCGGCGGACTTGGTTTTGCGCTGCTCAGTATTGGGGCGTCGCTCGTGTCTGGTGCTGAACTGATTGCAGATGCGATTGGGCTCGAGAATGTTATCGCAGGAGCTGACCTTGTCATCACCGGAGAAGGGCAGAGCGATGAGCAAACGCTGTACGGCAAAGCGCCGGGTCAAGTCGCGAACATCGCCAGCACACATCGTGTTCCAGTCGTCCTGATTTCAGGGAGTCTGGCAGGGGATCTCACTAAACTAAATGAACAATTTACAGCTTGTTTTTCAATCATTCCAGGCGTTATGCCGCTTGAAGAATGTATGCGGAGGGCGGAGGAGTTGCTTTATGATACGGCTTCGCAGGTGATGAGGCTGGTGTGAGTGAGCGAAGTCTGGGTCAGACCCAGACTTCGCTCCCGGGACAGACCCAAACTTCACTTGCCGCACCACAACAAAGGGGAGGAATTTCTACATGGAAGGTATAGGATTAATATTCGTTATTACATTAGGGGTATTGTTTGTCATTTTCGCAACGGCAAAACTGAAGCTTCATCCATTTCTGTCACTGTTAATTGCAGCGTTTGGTATCGGGATTGTAGCCGGACTGCCGCTTGCAACGGTTGTTGAAGCGGTCAATGGCGGCTTTGGCGGCTTGATGGGCGGAATTGGTCTCGTCATTGTATTCGGAACGATTATCGGCGTCATTTTAGAAAAATCAGGTGCTGCGCTTAGAATGGCAGAAGTCGTACTTCGTCTTGTTGGCGAAAAGCGTCCGCAGCTTGCCATGAGTCTGATCGGAAGCATCGTCAGTATTCCGGTATTCTGTGATTCAGGGTACGTTATTTTAGCGTCACTGAAAAAGGCTTTGGCAAGACGTGCTAAAGTGACAGTCGCTTCCATGGCGATCGCACTTTCTACAGGCCTATTTGCGACACACACGCTTGTACCGCCAACACCGGGACCGATCGCGGCTGCAGGTAACATTGGTGCTGAAAGTTATCTCGGCACAATTATTCTGATCGGTGTAATTGTCGCTATTCCAGCAATTATTGCAGGTTATCTGTGGGCGATTAAAGTTGGTACAAAGATTCACATTGAAGGGGAAGATGATCACGATTTCGATTACGATGCGATTGTAAAAGAATTCGGTGAAATGCCTTCTACTTTTAAATCATTTGCACCCATTCTTGTACCGATCCTGCTGATCGGCTTCGCATCTGTCATTACATTTGCAGGCTGGGAAGGCACGATTTTTAACATATTCCTCTTCCTCGGTGCACCAGTTGTAGCACTGTTAATGGGCGTATTATGCGCCTTTGCACTTTTACCAAAATATGACGAAGAAACGCTCACACAATGGATCGGAATCGGCATTAAAGAAGCCGCTCCAATTCTTTTAATCACTGGAGCAGGTGGGGCATTCGGCTCTGTGATTAAAGCAACGCCGGTCGCAGCATTTATTGAAGGATTCGCTGCAAACGATGTCTTTACAGGTGCGATGTTTGTCTTCATCCCGTTCCTGATCGCTGCAGCACTGAAAACCGCTCAAGGGTCATCAACAGCAGCGCTCGTCATCACATCATCACTCATCGCACCGCTCCTTGGTCAAATGGGTATCGAAGGCGCACTGCCACTCGCATTAGTGGTCATGTCAGTCGGAGCAGGGGCCATGGTCGTCTCACACGTCAACGACAGCTACTTTTGGGTTGTTAAAGAATTCAGTGGGATGACTGTTACACAGGCTTATAAAGCGCAGACCGCCGCTACGCTGGTACAGGGATTGACAGCGATTGTTGTGACGTTCGTATTGTGGATTGTGTTTGTATAATTGGAAGCGAAGTTTGGGAGAGTGACAAACTTCGCTTTACCCTTTTTAAAAACTAATAGTGAAACGTTTCCACATGTGATATGATCTTGTGTGAGGTGATGGGGATGGCAACTATTAAAGATGTGGCAAAGCTTGCAGGTGTTGGACTTGGCACTGCTTCACGTGTGATTAATCAGTCCGGATATGTAAGTGAAGCAACGAGGAATAAGGTTGAAAAGGCGATTGAGCAGCTGGGGTATGTCCCAAATGAGACAGCCAGGGCTTTTGTGAGTCAGGATAGTAAGATTGTGGCGTTATTTCTGCCTTCGATTCATCATGCCTTCTTTTCAGAGCTTACGTATTTTATTGAAGATGAGCTGGACCAAAGGGGATATAAGATGATGCTTTGCAATTCCAGTAATCATATTGAGAAAGAATTAAGTTATATTAATATGTTGAAGCAGAATAAGGTGTCAGGCATTATTGGAATTTCTTATAATCAGATTGAACGTGAAGTGGATCATACAATGCCTATTGTGCTTGTGGATCGGCGGATTGAAAATATTCCTTATGTTTCGAGTGACAATTATGCAGGTGGAGAGCTGGCTTTGCACGTTTTGCGTGATGCAGGCTGCAAGCATGTTGCTTATCTTGGCACATATTCCAGGACCCTTAAGACAGAAGTTGAGAAAAGAAAGCAGGGTTTTGAAGATGCAGCAGCTGCCTCGGATATTACTTGTACACACTATATTGAAGAAGATCCTATTGTAGATCAGACGGCTTTTTTAAAGAACTTTTTAACACATCGTGATACGGTGGACGGGGTGCTTGCAGAGAATGATTTGATGGCATATGAATTGCTGCAGCTTGCATCGGAGCAGGGAATTCGGGTGCCTGAACAGCTGTCAATTATAGGATTTGATGGGATTCAGGTATATGCTGCACAACAACTCTCTACGATCAGACAGCCGGTGGAATCGATCGGCAGAAGTCTAGTGGAACTTCTGATCAGGCGGATTAATGGAAAGACGGTTCATCCAGTTATCCATCCGGTTACTTTTGTTAAAGGACACACAACAAAATAAAAGAAAAAAGCATTGACAATAATGAAGAGAGTTTTATATACTAAAATTGAAAATGGAAACATTTCCACAACAGATTTCACCGGGGCTTTGCCCTTTATTTTTTAACTCATATGGAAGCGTTTCCACAAAAAGAGGAGGAGTCATGATGAAAAAAGCAGTTGGTCTTTTAACGGTTTCTGCACTGGTCTGTTTTAGTTCTGCTTGTTCGAGTAATGCCAATGGAGATGTTGAGTCAGAAAACGGTACTAAGGAATTGACAGTCTGGGTTCATGTGCCGGCTGATGAGCCGGAAGGAGAGAACTATGATCAGCGGGCTAAGGAGTTTGAAGAGGCTAATGAAGGCGTTAAAGTCAATGTAGAGCATATTGTGAAAACCGGTGAAGGAAGCGGTTATAATGACAGGCTGAATGCAGCAATCACAACCGGTGATCTTCCGGACATCATTACACTTGAAAGCGTGTATACCGCTTCTTATGCAGATTCAGATATCCTTTTGCCGCTTGAAGACCATCTGGATCAATCAGTGATTGACTCTTACCTTGATACGATTGTGGATGCAGGAAGCGCGAATGATCATTTATACGCACTGCAGTCCTTTGATCTTTCATCACCTGTATTTTTTAACGCTGACATTTTTGAAGAAGCAGGTATTGAGGTGCCGGCTGACGAAAACGGAAACTGGACGCTTGATCAGGCATGGACCTATGATGAATTCCTCAGTAATGCAAAAAAATTGAGAGATCATATGGGTCAGGAACCGGTTCATATGTTCCCGGATAACAGTGGCTGGCAAATGTATGCACACTCTCCGCTGATTTTTTCCAATGATGCAGAGCTTGTTGGAGAAAACGGGCTTGATACAGAAGGGTATCTGAACAGTGAGAATACACTTAAGGCACTGACGCTGATTGAAACACTGTTTGATGAAGGAATCGTAGCACCGGTTGTAAGGGAAAATGCATTTGCACTTGGTCAGGCAGCGATCAGTTTTGAAGGATCGTGGATGGTTGATGTGTTTTCGAATGAATATCCGGACCTGAACTGGTCATTGATGCCATATCCTTACGGCAAAGAAGGTCATCAGTCTGCTCCTCATGGCAGCTGGTATGTCGCAGCAACACAGTCAACGGAGCATCCGGAGCTTGCAGCTGAATTGGTTGCTCACTTAACTAATAAAGAAAGTGCCCAAGTTATGGAAGAGGCGGCCGGTCTGATTCCGGGACATAAAGAACTGCTTGACAGTTCAGCATTATACAGTGATTACCCAAGAAAGCTGATGCTTGATCAGCTTGTCAATACTGCACATGTAAAGCCTAAATCCCCAATTTTCCCGGTGCTTGAAGATGTACTCGGTGATATTGTAGAGGGCATTGCGCTTGATAGCGGATCTGTCGAAGAGCTGGTAGATGATGCGATTGCAAAGGCTGACAGAGAAGCAGAAAGATTCAGATAAACTTTAATATAATCAGGCAGCAGAAAGGAGTATTCGATGGAAAAAGTTAGAGAATTAAATCAACACTTGCCACTTATGCTTGGGAAAGTGAAAGAGAGGCTTACTCAGCATCATTCGATTAAGTTTTTATTCAGTACTCAGATGTTATTTCTGCTGCCTGCTTTCTTATTAATTGGCATCTTCGTGGTCTATCCACTTATCCTGGCAGTCGGTTATTCATTTACAGATTATTATCTGTTGAAGCCTGACGATATTTCGTTTGTCGGCTTCAGCAATTATGCAGAATTAGCAAATGATAAATTTGCGATTCAATCATTTTTTAATACAACTAAATATGTGATATATATTGTCCCGCTTCAGGTGGCAATTTCACTGTTTTTAGCGATTCTAATTGCGAAAAAGACGAAAACCAATACATTTTTCCGGACCGTTTTCTTTTCGCCTTATATTTTATCTATCATTGTTGTCGCGCTGCTCTGGAAAAACATTCTTGATCCGAATACAGGGATTGTCAATATGTTTCTTTCCGAACTTGGATTTGCCAGACAGGCGTTCTTTTCAGATCCGGAGCTGGCACTTCCTGCAATTTCATTTATTATTCTCTGGCAGGGAATCAGTTTTCAGATGCTGATCCTCATGGCGGCGCTTCAGGATATTCCGTCTTCCTTATATGAAGCTGCATCGATAGAAGGCGCTAATGCCTGGCAAAAGTTCAGATTTGTTACAGTACCAAGTATTAAAGGTCAGCTCATATTTGTATTAATCGTTGTCACCACAGGAACATTCAAAATTATTGTTGAACCACTGGTACTCACAAACGGCGGACCTCAGGGAAGCACATCGAGTATTCTTCTTTATATGTTCGAACAGGGAACCAGATATCGTCAAATCGGGTATGCAAGTGCGATCACTGTCATCTTTGCGCTCATTTTAATTGTGATTGCTTTCGCCCAGAGCAAGCTTGTGAAGGAGGATTAACCAGATGAAAACCTTCATCAGATTAGCAAAGCTCTTACTGCTCATGACATTTACTGTACTTTTTGTTTTTCCGACTGTGTGGATGTTTGTTAACAGTACAAAGTCTGTTGCTGATATCACAAACGAGATGGGAACGATTCAAAGCTTTATTCCCCATTTCTCGAATATCGGCTCATGGCTTGATCCTTATAAAGAAATGTTTGGCCGCTTTCAGTTCTCTGTTCATTTCTTAAACAGTGTATTTTATAGTTTTGTCATTGTTTTTGGCAGCCTGTTAGTGAATTCGCTGGCTGGATATGCTCTTGCCATGTTCAATGTGCCGTTCAAAAAATGGATCACAGGTCTGCTGCTGATCCTGATCATTTTTCCGTTCCAATCCGTTTTAATTCAGATCTTTATCATTATTAATGATATGAACCTTGTGAACACTGTGTGGGGGCTTGCTTTGCCCCATATCGGAAGTGCTTTTAATATTTTTCTATTCATGGTGTTCTTTAAAAAGATTCCTAAAGAGCTGAGAGAATCTGCTTTTATGGATGGCGCATCTGAATGGCAGGTCTTTACGAGAATTGCAGTACCTATTTCAAAGCCTATTTTTATGACGGTGGGAATTTTAGTATTTGTCGGTTCATGGAATGATTATGTCTGGCCTTTAATGATCTTCACAGAAACAGATAAATATCCGTTAGCTGTTGCGGTTAATATTATGAACGAAACCAAGCCAGTATATCTGAATCAGGTGATGGCCGGCCTTACCATTACAACCATCCCAATCCTGCTTGTCTATATTTTCGGTCAAAAATACATTATGCCGCAAAATTCATCGTCCGGCATTAAGTGATAAAGAGGTGGCATGATGGCATTGATCTACAGTCTTACATTTAATGAAGGAAATGGTAGCCAGGTGACAGAAAATGTCCGGAGCAGCATACTTGATGTTCATTACATCTTTAATCAGGCAGTGTATAAAGAAAATTGTGCACCCAGGTGGACAGGATCAGAAAAACGGGGATATTCACTTGATTTTGACGGCTACTCTACATTTATTGAAGATGAACCGGTGCAGCCGGGAGATACATTTACACTGTCAGCTCTTATTGCGCCACGATGTTTTGAGGCTTGTCATGGCGGAGTATCAACTGCCATTATGGATCAGCTGGACAGAGAGCTCAATCGCGGATTTTCACTCAGCCTCTATCAGCACGGGGAAGTCCAGTTTGAAATCGGCGACGGGAAGAAGATTCATCAGTTCCGTACAGAACATCAACTGGAACTTTTCCGTAAATCACTGATCACAGCCGTTTATGATCATCAGCAGGTCAGGCTCTATATCAACGGCTCTCTCGCGTGCAGTGCATTGCTTCAGCATTCTTTTGTATCATCAGCATGCACACTGTCGATTGGTCGAAACAGATATCCATTTTCAATTGGCCCCTATTTTAAAGGTGGTATGTTCTCTGGTCTGATAGATGAGATCCGGATCGATCAGGCGGCATTAACGGGTGAAGAGGTGCTGGATGAATTCAACAGCCTGACAAATAGGTTCACAGTGAGTCAACAGGAAGTTGATCTGGATGAAACCAGACTGCTGGATGATCCGCACCGCCCAAAATATCACGCAATACCGCCACAGCACTGGATGAATGAGCCACATGCCCCATTTTACTTTAACGGGAAGTATCATCTGTTCTATCAGAAAAATGCTTCAGGACCATACTTCTCGAACCTTCACTGGGGCCATTGGACAAGTGATGACATGGTTTTCTGGAAGAATGAAAAAACTGCTTTATTTCCAATAAGAGGATCACTGACGCCATCAGGGGTCTGGTCAGGCTCAGCGGTCATTGGCCCGGATCATCTTCCTTACCTGTTCTATACGGCAGCTGATTTCTCTAAAACCTATAATCAGGGCGTTGGAATAGCAACACCCGCAGATCCTGATGACCCTCATCTTTCAGAATGGAAAATGCATGATCAGATCGCGATCAGTCAGACTGAGCGTCAGGGGATTAAAGCCCAATTCCGTGATCCATTTGTCTGGAAGGATTCAAAAGAAAATCTCTGGTATTTGATTATCGGCGGAGGGATTATGGATAAGGGTCCGACAGCCTGGGCCTATACTTCTGAAAACTGTGTTGACTGGTCTTTTAAAGGAGAGTTTTTCACTGTTGATATTGAGCGCTTTCCAAGTCTGGGTACAAATTGGGAGCTGCCTGTTTTTTTACCGTTAACTGATGCTGATGGAAAGACAAAACACATTCTGATTTTTATGAGTTACTTTGATCATGAGTCTCATGAACACGTAGATACTTACTATTATATTGGTGAATTCGACCGGGACAGTGTCAGGTTCATTCCTGATCATGAAGAACCTCGTCTGATGGATTATGGTCGCTTCAAATTCAGTGGCCCGAGCGGCTTTGTTGATCCAGTGACAGGGAAATCAATCGTTTTTTCAATTCTGCAGGGTGATCGTAGTGAAAAAGAAGAATACGATGCCGGATGGGCTCATAACGCAGGACTTCCTATAGAGCTTTCTCATGAAGAAGGTGATCTGAGAATCAAGCCTCTGCAAGCACTGACTTCTCTTAGAAAAGAGAAGCTGCTGGATCTCACTCATACCAGTATCAAAGATGTCAATCGGCTTTTACGACCTCTCTGCGAAAAGATGCTCGAGGTTATCATCGAATTTTCAGAAACAGATCAGCCTGTTGGTCTTATGATGAAGAAAAGTAAAGACGGAAGGGAAAAAACAAGTTTGATTTATCAGCCTGCTGCACAGCAGGTATGGCTGGATCGGACTGAAAGCTCACTGAATCGTCAGGGCGACCTTCAGGGAGGAAGGCTTGATATAAATGGAAATCCCTTTTTACACGTATATATCGACCATTCTGCAATTGAATGTTATCTCAATCAGCGGCAGATGATTTCAAGCAGAGCCTATCCTGCTCTAAAGAATAGTGATCACCTGTCTATCATTGGTCCAGAGCATACAATGATTAAATCTATTAAAATCTATCAGCTGACGTCTATTTGGCAGCATGGAGAAATGAGTGATCAACATGGTAATGAACACAAAATCAATGAATACTTCATACAGGCACAATTATCATCTAATGCCGTCTCAGGGCTGGATGAATGACCCCAACGGTTTTTCATTGTTTAACCAGGAGTACCATCTATTCTATCAGCACTATCCATATGCAACTGAATGGGGACCGATGCATTGGGGTCATGCTACCAGCAAAGATTTAATCCGCTGGAATCATAAAGCCATTGCCCTCAAACCAGATCAGCCCTACGACCGGAATGGTGTGTTTTCTGGATCAGGTATGACAGTGGGGAATGAGCATTGGTTATACTATACCGGTCACACAGACACACATCTCAACCAGTTGTATGACGAACACTATCAAAAGAAGCAGCATGCCACCCCATTCCCGGATGAACCGTTAATCAGACAGGTGCAATGCCTGGCTATTTCTAAAGATGGAGTCAACTATGAAAAGTTTCACGGTAATCCAGTGATCTCTTCAGAAGAGATACCGGAGGACATCCGATTAGAAGACTTCAGAGATCCGAAAGTGTGGTCTCATGAACAATCGTTTTACATGGCAGTAGGCGCAAAAACGATCGGTCTCACTGGCACTGTGCTATTTTACACATCCAAAAACGGAGTAAACTGGAACTACTTAAACCGTCTTGAGCTTGGTCCGGACTACGGTACAGTATGGGAATGTCCTGATTTATTCGAACTTGACGGAAAGCATGTTCTATTGTTTTCACCCCAGGATAAGGTCAGGAAGGGTAACCAGTTTGAAAATGTCCATTCAACAATGGCACTTATTGGAGAATTTGATTATAACACCGGTTACTTTACTATAGAGACAGAACAGGAGCTTGATCAGGGCTTTGATTTTTATGCCCCTCAGACCACTCTGACAGCAGAAAATAAAAGAGTAATGATTGCATGGATGAATATGTGGGACATCAACTATCCACTGCATGCACATGATCACGGCTGGAACGGTTCAATGACGCTTCCGAGAGAACTATCTATTACAGATGGCAGAATGATACAAAAGCCCTATCATTTAATCGAAAACCATCAGCGCCATCTAGTTGAAAAACAACGATTTTTTATCAAAGAACATTATAGAAATCCCGCATTCTATGGCAACTCTCAACGCTTGGATATCCGGTTAAATATGCAGTACAGCTCACAATTTTCCATCAGCTTCTTTAAAGGAAAAAACGAAAAGCTTATACTCACACTCGACAAACAGCATCACCAGATCACCCTAAACCGGAAACAATCTCAATACCCAATTGAAAGCCTGGTCAGCAAAAATGATTTTATCAGGAGTATGACAATCGATCTGACAAAACCTGTCCAACTCTCTGTCTTCCTGGACGTATCCTCAATAGAAATCTTTATCAACCAGGGTGAACACACAATCACCTCTCTTTTCTTTACAAAAGAGCAGGGAAATGAAGTAACATTTTACTCAGAAGGCGAAACCTGCATTGAGGAAATGAAAAAGTGGGAAATTATGTAAATTTCCATTATTTGGAACGGAGTTGAAGTGTCATATCATAACACTTCAACTTCGTCCAGGCAGTGCACATTATACCAAAACTTCACTCCTTAAAATATCACATATAATTCCAATAAAAAGTATGATAGTTTTATTTTTTCCATCATTTACAATCCTGTAACGCCCTATTTACATTCCTCTGATAACCTTCTCTCCGTAAGCTATTTTGAAGGGAGACAGGCATATGTTGAAGAAGACAGCTTTACTTGCGCTTTCAGGAGGACTTGTTTTATCAGGGATTGCGATTGGCACTCAGGATGGGGAGTCGACTGCTTCCGGCAAACCGGACTGGGCTGGTCAGGGGAATGGAAAAGTACATAATGTCATTTATATGATTCCGGATGGTTACAATGCGAGTTATGCAACGAACTATCGCTGGTTTAAAGGGGAAGAGTCTTCTTTTGATCCTCTTGTAAAAGGGCTGATGCAGACGTATTCAGCGGATACTGAGGTAACGGATTCTGCTGCAGCGGGAACTGCGATGGCGACTGGTGTGAAAACGAATAATGGCATGGTCGGTGTCACGCCGGATGGTGAGCAGGTGGATTCAATTTTAGATGCGGCTGAAGTGGCCGGAAAGTCAACTGGGCTTGTGGCGACGTCAACAATCACACACGCAACACCGGCTGTATTTGGCTCAAGCGTTGAGTCGCGCGGTGATCAAGCACTGATTGCACCGCAGTATTTTGAAAATGATGTGGACGTGATCCTTGGAGGCGGGCGCGATTACTTCCTGCCGGCATCAGATGGCGGAAAGCAGCCTGAGCTGAACCTGATTGAATCAGCAGAATCAGACGGCTATGAGTATGTAACTAATTTAGAAGAACTCACTTCAGCTAAAAGCGGTAAATTACTCGGACTGTTTGCTGATGATGCAATGGCACCTGAACTTGAGCGCGGGGAAACTGATCAGCCGAGTCTTGCAGACATGACAGGTGCAGCGATCGACGCGCTTGAGCAGGATAAAGACGGATTTTTCCTCATGGTCGAAGGATCCCAGATTGACTGGGCCGGCCACGCACATGATGCAACATGGGCAATGAACGACACGAAGGCATTTGACGAAGCTGTAGCAGCAGCAATTGAGTATGCGAAAAAAGACAAAAACACACTTGTTGTCGTTGCAGGTGACCACGAAACAGGCGGTATGTCAGTCGGCTCAAATGGTGTGTATGACCTGAACATCGATGTCCTTCACGATGTGAAAGCAACCGGTAACAAAATGGCTGCAGAACTGAACGAAGACCGTTCAAATGCAGCTGAAGTGTTAAAAGAATACGCTGATATAGAACTGACTGAAGAAGAAGCAGCTGTCATCGCAGAAGCTGACAACGCAACAATGACCATCAATGAAATCATCAGCGACCGCGCCATGGTCGGCTGGACAACCTCAGCTCACACAGGTGTTGACGTCCCGGTCTACGCATACGGCGCCCAGGCGCACAAATTCTCAGGTCTTTTAGATAATACAGACCTACCGAAGCTGATGGGTGAAGTGATGAAGATTGAGTTTTAGGGATAGGGGAGAGCGAAGTCTGGGTCTGACCCAGACTTCGCTCCATCCCCAAATTGATCCCTAAATATAATGATCGGAATAATTTGACTTTATAGATATTACGCGTCATATTATCTATGAGAGAACAAGGGTCTGACCCAGACTTCACTCACTACTATTCCCCGAAAGGAGCTTCCCCCATGCCAAGACAGCCCCGTCAGAAGAGTCGAAGCGGTATTTATCATGTTACGGTCAGAGGCAACAATCACCAGCTGATTTTTTATGAAGATGCTGACCGCTATTTTTTGTTGAAAAAGATCTTGAAAGTGAAGGATGAATGTGGTTTTGATGTGTATGCCTGGTGCCTGATGGATAATCATATTCATTTGGTTGTTCGGGAGAAGAATATATCGATCTCGAAAATCATGCAGCGTATTAATGGCAGCTACAGCATTTATATGAACAAGAAGCATAACGGTAGCGGCCACATTTACCAGGGAAGGTTTTACAGCGATCCGGTTAATACGATTTCAAAGCTTCATAACGTCATCAGATACATTCACCAAAACCCCGTCAGAAGCCACATGACCTCTCATCCAGCTGGTTATAAATGGAGCAGTTGCCGCGCGTACTACAAGCAACGTGCTTTATACCCCAGACTCACCGACACAAAAGGTGTACTCAAATACTTCTCTCCAGATCCACAAAAAGCCATTCGACAATTTGCTGAATACACAGAGACAGTCTACGATTTACCTCAGAAAAAAATCAGCGTAAAACCCGTCCTCACTGACACACAGGCACTTGCCCTCATCCAGGAGCACTACCCGTCAATTAATATCTCTCAAATCAAACACCTTCCAGTACAAGAAAGAAACCAGATCATACATGAGTTGAAAAACCAGTTTAATGCTGGACAACTAGCAAGGGTTATAGGGTGCCGATGACGATCGTGTGGAAGGTTTGAGAGCGAAGTCTGGGTCAGACCCAGACTTCGCTCGCTCTCCAATCCACTCGTCCCAGCCCACCCAATATGGTAAATTATAAAAAAAGGAGGTCATCACCATGTCCATTTTAATTACTGGAGGCGCCGGCTATATCGGGTCTCATACAGTCAGGCATTTTATTGATCATCATGAGGATGTAGTTGTTGTTGATAATCTGCAGAGCGGGCACAGGGAGTCGGTTAGTGCAGAACATTTTTATGAGATTGATCTTAGAGATCAAGTGGCTTTAGATAAGGTTTTCAAAACGCATCAGGTCGAAGCTGTGATCCATTTTGCTGCAAATTCATTAGTGGGTGAAAGTATGGAAAAGCCATACGAATACTATCACAATAATGTGTTTGGGATGATGTGTCTGTTAGAAGTGATGAAAAATAACCATGTTAAAAAAATCGTATTTTCTTCAACGGCTGCTACCTATGGGGAGCCGAAAAGCATTCCGATTTTAGAAAGCGATGAGACGAGCCCGGAGAATACATATGGTGAAACGAAGTTAGCGATGGAAAAAATGATGAAGTGGTTTGACCGTGGCTACGGGATTAAATACGTGTCGCTGAGATATTTCAACGCTGCTGGGGCACACGAAAGCGGGGAGATCGGTGAGGATCATGATCCGGAAACGCACCTGATTCCTTTGATTTTACAGGTGCCGCTTGGCAAACGTGATCAGATATATATGTTTGGCGATGATTACCCGACAGAGGACGGAACCTGTGTGAGGGATTACATTCACGTAATGGATTTGGCATCTGCCCATCATTTAGCGCTTGAATATTTGAGAAAAGATCAGCCGAGCGACGTATTTAACCTTGGAAATGGGAACGGCTACTCAGTTAAGCAGGTCATTGATGTCGCCAAAAAAGTAACGAACCACCCTATCCCGGCTGAAGTGAAAGAGAGAAGAGCGGGTGATCCGGCAGTGTTAATTGCATCATCTGATAAAGCAAAAAGCGTGCTGGGGTGGCAGCCTCAGTTTGATACGCTTGAGAAGATTATCGCTGATGCGTGGCAGTGGCATCAGAGACGGCCTGGTGGGTATGAGTGAGTGAAGTCTGGGTCAGACCCAGACTTCGCTCTAGAAAACATACATAAGAACCTATCATGATCGAAAAATACTGGATCCTTATCCTGCATATGATTTTCATCATCTTTTTCAGCTTCCTGCTATATATAGAAGTTTCAATATACTCACTCCTGCCTCCAGATGAAGGTGGATTGAGCTTTTGGACAAGCTTTAAAGAAATTTGGTGGCGGTCGATTTGGTTTTATATTGTTTTAGTTTTTTTGTTTCACTATGTTATTTTTTGATCAGGCGCCAGTGATGGCGAAGTTTGAGACAGATCCAGACTTCACCGCCCATCTTAATATGGAACTTTTTCCTTTTTCTAACGTCTATTTAACAATAGGTGAGAAAATGGAAAAGATTCCTTTTTATTTCTTGACCTAATGCTCATCTTCACAGAAAAGAGGTGCACAATGAAAAAAGCATGGAAACCGCTGATTTTCACATTACTGCTCGCTGGCTGCACAGAAGCGGCAACACCTGAACCGATCAATGAGGACCACAAAGCATATTTGTCCGAAAAAGGATGGACGCCATCAGAGCAGCTGTCTATGGAAACAGAGGAAATCTATCTGTATCCCGAACTGCTTGAACAGCTGCAGGGGTACGGACTTGACCTGGCTGAATATAACCAGAACGGGACAGAAGCGGATACTTATACTTATTTGCTTGAAGAAGAGCAGACAACCGGAGATCAAATCCGGGTAGTCATTTATGAAATTGACGGAGAACTGATTGGCGGTTACGGTGTACTGGAAGAATGGACGCCGGGCGGATTTTCTCTTGATGAGAAGAGCCGGTTGGTGGAGGATGGGGTTGTGGAGTAGTGACTGAAGTATGGGTCTGACCCAGACTTCAGTCACTACAGCAGAGAGGAGGTAACATCAGTGGCAAAAACGAAAAAACCTGAATGGTGGACAGTCGTGTTTGTTGTATTATTGTGTTTCAGCGTTGGTATTCATCTGATGCAGGCAGAACAGCAGCGGCAGGCGGCAGAGGATGTTTTGGGGAACATTGAAGGCAGTGTCGCGATTGTGGCAGATATGATGCAAAATGAGGATTCGATGGAAGATGCGGATGAAACCGTGAATGATGCGGAGCAAATTCTTATAGAGGCGATTGGTCAGATGAGAGCGCTTGGTCAATTTATGCCTGACCAGTATTCGATCGACAATGATCCTGCAAAAGCACTTCAGGAGCTTGATCGCTACTTTGTTTTATACATAAATGAAAGCCGGACACAGGAAAACTTTGATGCGTTAAAAGATTTGAGTCTTGTTTATTCTATCTATTTAAAAGCAGAAAATATGAAAGACGCAGAGGCTTTTTCTCAATTGTATCAGGATATGCAGAGTCAGATTCGCGAAGAGGGGTACCTGTCCGGGACGGATTTTGAAGAGGTATCATGGTAAAGACAGTGAAGTTCTGAAGGTCGGGACAGATCTTGCTCGGCCACATACGATTAAAGTATAGGGAGGCAAGGACATGAAAAATAGCAAACACTTTATATTATCATTGCAATCCTGATCTTTCTCTTTGCTGTGTACTGGTTATTACTTACACTGGCTGATGACCTGGAACCTTCACCAAATCAAACAGTTAATATAATAGAAGGAATCAACATGTCTGTAAAGGATAGTACGGTGACTTCGACTGGACTGACTGTTGTGATAGAAAACATGACTGATAAGAGCTGGGGTACGGTGCAGATTATGCGTTGGAAGTAAATAAAGACGGTAAATGGTATCAGGCTTATCAGGTTTATAAAGATGCAAATGCATTTGATGCGATCGCATATGACCTGGCTCCAAACGAGTCTAGTGAGTGGGAAGTTGAGTGGGAAGGTTTTTATGGTGAGTTGAAAGAAGGGGAATATCGTATTGTTAAAAGTGTAAGTATTGCTGGAGATGAGGGGGGCGAAAGACAGATGATGGCTACAGAGTTTGTAATTGAATGAGAAGTAGGTCTAGTACAGGTCGTGAGCCACATGTGATTTACGTGCGGTTTACGGCTTTTTTGTTGCATTTCAGCGAATTTGCGTGCGTCTCAGGAGATGTATGTTGCATTTCGTTTTGTCGACCATCCTCACCTGTCATCTAAGCAGCATTTCCAAAGCAAAATCCCCACTAAAAATAAATCCCAAAAAACTTCCTCTTTTTTTTCGAATATGTTGTAACTATTACAGTAATGTTACGTCTACTTACTTGAGACGTCTTATTAGTAACATTTTATAGTTATGGTTTTATTTATCAAAAATACATCATGAGAATTTACAGGAGGAATTTAAGATGAAAAAGTACATAATGGTGATGACAGCAGCGATGGCGCTTGCGGCATGTTCGGATGAAGAGGCAAAACAGTCTAATGAGGTTAAGAATGAAACTGGAGAAGCTGGTGAGGTTCAGGCAGCTGAAAAGGAGGAAACGCCTGCTGTAACTGAAGCAGGACCGGCATCTTCACCTTTTGAATCTGAGTGGTATAAAAATTTAACAGCTGATGAAACGGTTGTATTTGAAGAAGTGGTTGATTTTAATAAAGATGGCATAGATGAATTGGTACTTGGCACTGGCACTCATTTAGCCGTAGGAGTTTTTGATGAGGAAGCAGATCAGTGGAGATCTGCGTATGAAGTTGAAGCTGTGGCAACTGGTTTCAGTGGAGTGATGGGAAATGAAACGGTCGGTCAGATGGCAGCGGTCGAAACGGCATATGAAGGGGATAATGAAACTGATAACAGTTCTTTAAGACTGCTTCGATATACTGAGCGCGGAAATGGTTTTGAAGTGATTGAGGCTTATAGATATGAAGGAATTGACTCAGGTGAGAGTTCATTGGAATATCAAACGACTGAAGGTGAATTATCCGTTTTGTTTGAAGACGAATCTATAAATGACGAGGTTCTGTCGCTCCAGGAAGATCAACTTGTCCTTGATGAAAGTGTGTTCAATTTATTTAACGGACTTCCTTTAACTGATGATCCTGCGTTCACTGCTTTATTCTCATCTTATTTCGAATCAGGTGTGGTGCCTGGTGATTCGGTTGATACTGTCTTTGAAAAAGCAGGGGAAGGCGAAGTTGGATATTTCGCCGGCAGCCCGATGCTGAACTATGAGGAATTCATTCTTTTACACCGCAAAGATACAAAGTTAATTAAAAAAGTGATGCTGATGGGTAATGGGAATGTAACAGTAGAAGATCTGGAAGCAGCAACAGGTCAGGACATTGAGATCAAAGAGGTCGAAACACAAATTCTTGGTGACCTGTATACAGCGAACTTCACTTTTGATGATGTGGATTATTATGCTGAGTTCAAAAGTATGGATGGCGAGTTGTTTTTTGTGATGGCTGGTCAATGAGGTTGAGTGGAAAAAAGTTCGGGGCATAGCGCAGTAAGGGTCTGACCCTTACTGCATGAAAAATAATTTTCCATTAAATTATAAAAATGGGTTTAATTTATCAAAAAATGGTGTTAATATTACATTTATATTACTAATATTTCTTTTGTGAAATATTTTTGGGTATAATTACATGTTTAACTCAAGTAATAAATATTTTTTAGGGGGATAACTTTTTATGAAGAAATACATATCAGCAGCTGCAGTTACTTTATGTTTATCAATGGGAGTCCAACCTGCAGCAGCAGAGGAATTGTTTGACGACGTTAAGGAGAATTATGGATTTTATAATGAGGTAGAATATTTATTTGATAAAGGAATCATCAATGGTTTTCCTGATGGTACATTTAGACCTGAAACAGCCATTACACGTGCCCAGGCAGCGATTATGCTGGGTAAAAAGCTGGGCTATGATGGTGAGAAGCAGGGAACAACATTTAGTGATGTTGACAGTTCAAGTGTAGCAAGCGGTTATATTGCAGAAGCAGTTGAAAATGGGATTATTGCAGGGTATCCGGACGGCACATACAAACCAGGTAAATTGGTTTCGCGGGGGGATATGGCGATTCTTCTTGCACGTACTTATGAACTGGAATTATTAAATAATCATAATGTTGAGTTTGTAGACATCTCTGAAAATATGGCTGCTTATGAGGCAATCAGTAAAATCTCACAAAACTATATTACACAAGGATATAATGTAGGTGGTTACACTTACGAATTCAGACCAAACCAGCCGCTCAAGCGCGGAGAATTTTCAGCGATGATGGCACGTGCTGATTTTCCTGAAGTATTCGCAGTGTCCCACTACGGTCAGATCGTTGAAATACTTGATGTTGGTACTAGTGATGCCATATTATTCACTTATCCTAATGACGAAACACTTCTGGTTGACACAGGCAGCGACCCTGAACTACTTCAGTCGGCACTTGATGACCTGCTTTATTTTAAAGGGAATATCGATACACTTTTATTAACACATCCGGATCCCGATCACATTGGCAATGCTGCATACGTGCTTGAAAACTATGATGTGAAACGCGTCATTGACAATGGTCAGCAGGTCGATACGCCTGAATATACTGCATACCAGGAAGCACTTGAAAACTCAGACGCTGTATATCAAAAAGCCGAAGTAGGGGACAATTACTCTGCCTGGGACGCAACAACAGTTGAAGTCCTTCATACAGACGACCAATCCGAAAATATTGATGAAGGAACCATTGTACTCAACATTAACCGTTATAAAAATGATTTTCTTTTAATGAGTGATGCAGGTCCTGAAACAGAAGCGGAACTTCTTGCATCCGATCGAAACCTCGAAGCAGACGTTATGATCCTTTCAGATAACTTCGGCTACAACGCAGGTTCACAGGAATTTATCGATGGGGTCAATCCTAAAGATGCATTCTTTTCATGGAGCGCAACAGAAGATGATCTGCCGCCAGCAATCTTTGACACACTGGGCGACCGCTTCACAAAAACAACTGTAACGGGTTCGATCAGAATAATAGAGGAGCGCGGACTGAATTACACAATATGGAAATAAAAGTGAAGTTTGGGTCTGACCCAGACTTCGCTCATCCGCTGGCCGTGAGCCGCGCACGATTTTTACGTGTGGTTCACGGCTTTTTTTGTTGCACTTGGAAGGATTTACGTGCGGTGAGACCGCCAGCATGCACACGTACACAAAAAAGCCAGGGATCAATTCCCCCTGGCTTAAATCCAATATTAATCAATGCCTAACCGCTGCTTCTGCAATCTCATCATACGCCCAGTGGTCTTCAGGTACGTCAATAAATGGCACGGTCAGTCCTTCGACATGTGGTTCGCGGTCAAATAGTCTGTTGAGTACTTTGGCTGCCTGATCGCGCTTAATATATTCTTCGGGTCTGAAAGTGCCGTCATTGTAGCCTTCCATGATGCCATAGGCTTCCGGGCTTTCAATCTGTTTTTTTGCCCAGTGATAGAAAGGGATGTCCAAGTAGGATGGTTTGTAAGTATTGTCACAAAAGCCGTAGCTGTCAGAGTCTGCTTCGCACTGCATCTTCACCCAGCGGTCAACAATTGCTGCAACCTGTGCGCGGTCGATCCATTGTGATGGATAAAAATGACCGGACGTTTTCCCGAACATAATCTCTTCTTCATATAAAGAAGCAATCGCGCCGGACGCATAATCGTCAGCTGTCACGTCTTTATAAATTGTGTCCCGCGGTTCAATCGAAAGACCGAGGCTTTTGGCAAGCATAATTGCAAACTGCTCACGCTGGATATAACGGTCAGGCTTAAAAGTCCCGTCAGTGTAGCCGCTGATAAATGGCTCATGCCCAAAATTCTCCTCGTCATGCGAATCGGCAAAAGCAGCAGAAGGTAAAAGTGTGAATGATAAAACGAGTGTACATAATAGTGCGCTGATCTTTTTCATTTCCCCACTCCTCAAAAGTATTCAAATGGCTGATTAATACGTCGGTGATTCCTATACGCATTGTAACATAAATTAGAAATTTTAGGAAAAGGAGGTTGAGTATTGATTAGATTTCTTTACCTTTATCTATAAGGTCCCACACATGCCAAACCAGCGCGATCAAAAGTGAAGCGGTGATAAACATCAAATATGTATTTACATTAAAGTACTGGCTGTTTACATGAATCGTCAGTCCCGATGTAATCGAGGTAAGATAGGATTCATCTACCGTTCCATCCCGCTCAATCAATGCCTTCCGAATCACATTGCGGTAACCGTCCAAAGCAATGCGTTGATAAATTATGCCCACTATAAGATGAAGTGCAATGAACGAAATACCTGCGATCGTAAACTTTTTACTCAAAGCCCGCATCCGAATCACTTTTAGCCATGTCAGCACCATCATGATCAAAACAGGGATAAGCACCCACCCAACAAGCATCGCGGGATTCCCATTTCCTGAACTTGTGCCCGGGGAGACCGTCATTTGATTAACAATATAAAAAATGATGGCAACCACTGCACTGCATATAAAAAGGATCCATTTCATGAGCTGCACCTGCCTTTATAATTTGGGGACGGAGTTTAAGCTATTATAATTTGAACAGTCAAGGGACAGACTTTGATCAATTCATTTTCATCTCTGTCCCCGAAGTGCAAACTCCGTCCCAAAGCTGTGCAGTGCAAACTCCGTCCCAAAACTCCACACTGCACCTATACAATAAGCCAAGGCTCACCCTGGCTCACCCATTCACCCAAGCTGCATCGTTGTTATACAGGTAGGGTCATTTTCAAATGTTGATATTTCTGATTCTGTAACGAGCCCGTCATGCTCAATTGTAAGCTGGTACGTTTCGTCACGAGGCAGCCAGAGGTCGATAAAGCCATTTTTAAATGTGGTCATGGACTCGTCGATGATCACGTTGCCCTCTGAATCTTCTATATAAACGTCAAATGTTTCCTCCACCATTTCGCCCTGACAGCCGGTTAAGCTGTGATAAGTACATGCGTGGGTTTGATCTACATAGGGGGCGATTGAGACAAAGAAATCTTCGCTAGTGATGTCGTGTGTCTGTTCACTGCCATCTTCTTCTGTGATGGTCAACGTTTCACCGGTAATAGAAGCCTGTTCAGCACTGACTTCCCTCGTGCTGAAATCCTGGACCAGTTCCCTGATGTTAGTTGCTTCATCTGCACCCGCTTGGCCCTGACTCTCAGAATCACTGCTGCAGGCTGCTAATAGAAACGCAGCAAATATGGCTAAACATAACGATTTGAATTTCATTCTGTCAGCACTCCTTCAACTTAATGATATACCCTATTATAGTATGTATGAAGTTGCGTGTATTAAAAAGAGAGTATTAGACAAAGAATATTCATGATTGTTATTTTCGTTCTTTAAAGTCACTTTTTTCAAGGCGCCCGGCAATTTCTTTTAAAATCTGAATCTGTTCCTTCTGATACTTGACCACTGACGTAGCAAACCAGATGACGAACCAGATTGCGAAAAGGTTAAACATAAATAAAAATATCGGAAAAAATTCTCCTGTGACCATTGATTCTTTGACCTCCAGTAAATTGGTAAAATATATCTTATTGGCATTATAGCATTGTGAGGATCATGTGTACAAAATCCATTAATTCAACTCTGTCCCCGAAGTGCAAACTCCGTCCCCAAACTGAAAAGCTATTTTTGTAATACTTTTGTAACATTCAAATGAGTCTTTTGCGTTTAAAATAGGATTAAATATATATAAATATTCTGTCTTTTATAATAGAGGATGAATGCTTGCCGCAGGAGAATTGTCCACTCTTAATAGAGCTTGTAACAATTTTATCAGATGAATTGGCAGAGGAGCGTGTGGGATTGAAAAAGCTTGTATATACGTTAATCGCGTCAGCTGCAGTGGCAGCATTTAGTGCGGAGAATGAAACAGAGGCCAACACCCATAAGGTTGGCAGTGGGGAATCATTGTGGAAAATAGCGAATAAGTACAATTTAACTCTGGATGAATTGAAGAAAATGAATCAGCTACAGTCCGACGTCATTTACGCAAACCAGGTGCTGAAGGTTGGAAAGACGGCATCTGTAAATGCAGTGAACACAGCACCAGCGCAGTCTATCTATCAAGTTAAGCCGGGTGACACTTTATCTGCGATTGCAGCAAAGCACAAAACAACAGTCAGTCACCTGATGACGCTGAACCAGCTGACAGGTCATCATATTTTTGCCGGTCAGACGTTAAAAGTGAGTGGTTCTTCCGTTCAGATCCGCACTGTCCGAACATCAACTTCTGCTGCCAGTAGTAATTATACTGTGAAGCCTGGAGATACACTATCAAAAATCGCAATCGAACACGGGATCAGCCTGTCAAAACTGATGGATCTCAACCAGTTAAAAGGACACATTATCCATGCGGGCCAGCAGCTTTCACTGAAAGCAGCAGCCAGTGTACCATCAGCTGAAGCGAAACTAGTGAAGAATGTTGATGCATCAGGGGAATATACGGTAAAGCCGGGCGATACGCTGAGTAAAATCGCGCTTTTACATAACATGTCCCTTGCTGATCTGAAAAGCTTCAATCAGCTGTCAGGAACCAACATTTATGCAGGTCAAAAATTATATTTGTCAGCACCGAAGCAACCTTCACAACCTGAAAAAGTGTCAACGCCGGTCCACACTTCAGATGGTGCTAAAAGTGTCAAAGTCCTTATTGAAACTGCGGTGTCACTTGCAGGCACGCCATATGTCTGGGGAGGCGCAACTCCTGAGGGTTTTGATTGCAGCGGCTTTATTTACTACGTTTATCAGCAGGCCGGATTTGACATTGCCAGGGTAAATGCAGAAGGACTGCACGCGCGCTCATACGAAGTAGCTGTTCCGCAAATCGGTGACATTGTCTTTTTTGAAAATACTTATAAACCCGGTATCTCGCACGCCGGCATCTATATCGGCAACAACCAATTTATCCACGCCGGAGATAACGGCGTCATGATCTCAAGTCTTGAAAACTCGTACTGGAAGTCTAAATTCGAAAGTGTTAAGCGTTTCTATTAAAAAGCTGCGATTGCAGCTTTTTTTCATAAGGAGAGAAAATCTGATGAAGTTTTTTAAAAAACAGATACCTCAACAGACGAATCCGGATAATCAACTGATGGAAGATGAAAAGAAGAGGCTGATCCCGTTAATCGAACAAGAGGTTCAGGCCCGCCTGGCAGATTATCAAGCTGAGCTCATCATGAACAAGATCATCGAAAAAGTACGCAGAATAAAATTTGTCCATATGAATGAACTGGATTATCAATACGAACTGATGAAATCCACCGTTTTTTACATGGAAATGTCCAAATCACTCCAACGATCACTGGCAGACAAGCTGAGAGGGGATACAAGCACAGAATCCGTGAGCGACATGAAAAAGCGCACTAACAGAGAAATCGAAAAGCTGATCGAAACCCACTACGAAGACTTTTACACAAAATACCTGAACCACCCTGAAGGACTCAATGGACTCGAGCGCGCCTATCAGGAAAACCTGCTCCAATACGAGGCACTCAAAAAACTGCTGAGCGACATCAGCGTAGCAGATTTTCAGACAATCGATGATCTGCCGAAGCGCTGGATTGTGCGGCGTATGGCTGGTGAGTGCCGGCGGTGGGTGGATGAGGTGATGTATTTGTAGGGTGGAGTGCCGGGACGGAGTTGGCACTCCATAGTTGGGGACGGAGTTGACACAACAGGGACAGAGTTAATAGATTTCTGCAATCAATGATTCAGGATTATTTTTTTCTATTTGAAGTCTGTCCCTTTGTTGCACCTGCATTCCCTCGTGAAATCTCACCCACCCCATTCCACCATTCCAAAATTTATACTATAATATAGAAGGTTTAGTCACACGCGTTAAGTAGTGGAGGAGAATTTGATTGTTATTTAATTCGTTTGAGTTTATTTTTTTGTTTCTTCCAATTGTATTTGTGTTGTATTTTATTTTAAATAAGGTTAATTTTAAGCTTTCGAAGGGATGGCTGCTTGTTGCTTCTCTTTTTTTCTATGGATGGTGGAATCCTGCCTATCTGCCGCTGATCCTGAGTTCGCTGTTTGTGAACTTTGGACTGGGGACTTATTTATCTAAAAGAAAGTTTACGAGATTTCGTAAAACGGTCCTGACACTTGGGATTATTTTTAACGTTTGTTTACTTGGTTATTTTAAATATTATGATTTTGTGGTTGGCAATTTGAATGCTGTGATTGGGGCGGAGTTTGAAATTTTGAATCTGCTGCTTCCGCTTGCGATCAGTTTTTATACGTTTCAGCAGATTGCTTATTTAGTAGATTCGTATCGTTATGAAACGGAGCGCTACAGTTTTTTGAATTACAGTCTGTTTGTTACGTTTTTCCCGCAGCTGATTGCGGGACCGATTGTACAGCATAGTGACACAATTCCGCAATTTGCTGATAAGCGCAATCACCGTTTAAACTTTACAAATATTCGTCTCGGCTTGTTTATTTTTGCGGTCGGGTTGTTTAAAAAAGTGGTGCTTGCTGATAATTTTGCGATCTGGGCGAACAGGGGATACGGCTCTGCTGACTCGCTTACGTTTATTGACAGCTGGGTAACATCGCTTTCGTATACTTTTCAGCTATACTTCGATTTTAGCGGGTACACGGATATGGCGATTGGTGCGGCGCTGCTATTTAATATTGTGCTGCCGATCAACTTTAACTCGCCTTATAAGGCACTGGATATTCAGGATTTCTGGCGTCGTTGGCACATCACGCTTTCAGGTTTCCTGACAAAATATATTTACATACCTTTAGGTGGAAACCGAAGAGGACCGTTTATGACTTATGTAAATATTTTCATCATCTTTTTTATCAGCGGGATCTGGCACGGTGCGGGGTGGACCTTTATTTTATGGGGTGTGCTGCACGGACTTGCCAGTATTGTCGCGCGCATGTGGAAAAAGGCAGGATTCAGCATGCCGAAATTACTTGCATGGTTTATTACATTCCAGTTTGTGAATGCGACATGGGTATTTTTCCGAGCGATTTCAATCGACCAGGCGCTTCAGGTGTTAAAGGCAATGACCGGGTTAAATGGCGTTGTGCTGCCGGAACAGCTTGCAGCATTTATGCCGGAAAGCCTGCCATACGCTGCATTTAACCTTGAAGAAAACCTGCTTTATCTATTGTTTATGCTCCTTGCAGGAACAGTCATTGCACTGTTTGCTAAAAATTCGATTCAGCTAAAAGACGAAATGAAACCGACTGCATTTAACGTTGTATTCGTCTCAGTACTTCTATTATTCTGTTTTACTCAGTTAACTAAAGTCAGTGAATTCCTGTATTTCAACTTTTAAGGTGGTTTCTTATGTCAGACAAAAAATTTGTAATGACGGTGGTCAGCATTGTGGTGGCACTGACGCTGGCCTTCGGATCGTTCAACTTTTTCATCGATCCGATGTGGACCTTTGCCCATGAACATGAACTGAACGACGTCCAGACTGTGATTGACGAACGTGAACAAAAAACCAGTCAGGTCTATTTTCAGGACTTCAACTACGACACGATTCTGGTTGGAAGCAGCCGCAGCACCTATGTTGACCCGCACCAATTTGAAGGAATGGACGTTTTCAACTATTCTGTTTCCAACCTGTCAATGCGGGAATACCGGACGATGATTGATTACGCACTTGAAGAAAGTGATGGGAATCTTGAAAGAGTTATCCTGGGCGTAGACTTTTTCAAATCCAGCGAACAGGAAGCCTCTCAGCCGAAATCAATTCTGAATTACGTCAGCAAAGTGGAGGAACGCTTTTACCGTTATAAAAACCTGCTTTCACTCGATGTGTTTGATTACACGGTTCAGAATGTGGAAATGTCCGCTTCTGATGATGTAAAACTTGAACGCGTTTATGACAGGCAGAACACAGCGGATGCTGCACAGCTGTCTGAAGAAGAAGTTCAGCAGGATACAGACGATAAAATCGAACGCTTCCGGGACGTCTTTTACGGTGAAAATTATGAATACTATAGCCGTTATAAGGAAATCATGGAACTCGTCAAAACCGATCATCCGTCACTTGAATATATCGTCTACACAACGCCAATCTCAACAGAACTTTTTAAAGTACTCGCAGAAGAAGGCCATATGGACGATTATGAGCAGTGGCTGCGTGACCTTGTAGACATCTACGGCGGCGTCTTCAACTTCATGTATCCAAATAGCATCACCAACAACATCTACAACTACTTCGACGGCCACCACTTCTATCCAGAAGTAGGTGACCACATTGCGCACACCATCAGCGGCAACACAGAGAACACCCCTGATGACTTCGGCGTATACGTGACAAAAGAAAATATTGATCAACACCTCGAAGAAGTAAATGCGTTAGTTGATGAGTTGGATTGATCGAGAGCATCGCTTAGGCGGTGCTTTTTTGTTTTTGGGGGTTGTGTATAGGGTGTTGTGCACTGGGGACGGAGTTAACACTCCAATATTTTGGGGACAGAGTTCGCATTCAGAATGGAGTTTAAACTCCGTCCCCAATATCCAGCCCCAAAAAAATCTCAAAACCCTATTGAATTTTCAAAACATTCATGTATAATAACTTTAACACATAAAAGCATAAAAGCGTCGAAGTGTAAAAGTATATCAGGGGGTAGTGAGATGAAAAAGTTATGGTTGTCGGGTGCAGCGTTGTCTGCAGCAATGGTATTAGCGGCTTGTGGAGGAGAGACTTCTGAGACGTCGGCTGAGGGTGGCGGCGAAGAGGCTTCATATACGATTGGGGTCACGCAGATTGTGGAGCATCCGTCTTTGGATGCTGCGACTGAAGGGTTTAAGCGTGCGTTTGAGGAAGCGGGACTTGATGTGACATTTGATGATCAGGTTGCGCAGGGTGATCAGAATAATAGTCAGTCGATTTCGCAGAAGTTTGTTGCGGATGGTGTGGATTTGATTTTCGCAAATTCAACGCCGAGTGCGCTGAGTTCGCTGAATGCGACGGCTGATATTCCGATTGTATTTACATCGGTGACGGACCCGCTGGCTGCAAATCTGGTTGCTGATATGGAAGCGCCGGGTGGTAACGCAACGGGTACGACGGATATGCACCCGGATGCGATTTCAAATACAGTTGAATTTATGACAAATGAACTTGATGTTAAGTCAATCGGCATGGTGTACAACGCGGGTGAGCCGAACTCGGTTGTACAGGTTGATGCGGTAAAAGCGGCTGCTGGATCGGATGTGACGGTTGAGGAAGCAGCTGTTTCGACTTCTGCTGATGTGAAGCAGGCGGCTGAATCGCTTGTTGGAAAAGTGGATGCATTTTACATCATCACGGATAACACGGTTGTGTCCGCGCTTGAATCGGTGATTGGTGTTGCAAATGATCAGGACATTCCGCTTTTTGTTGGAGAGCTTGATTCTGTTGCACGCGGCGGGTTCGCGGCATACGGATTTGAATATGAAGACATCGGTTATGAAGCTGGTCAGATGGCAGTAGAGATTTTAACTGAAGGCGCTGATCCTGGTGAAATGGCGGTTCAGTATCCAGGCAATCTGAAGCTGATGATTAATAAAGATGCAGCTGAAGAAATGGGCATTGAAGTGAAGCCGGAGTGGGAAGAAATGGCTGAATTTACTGAGTAAAAGCAATGAGCGGAGCGCGCTGCTTCGCTCTTTTTGATCAAAGGGAGAGAGGAAGAGTTGTATGTGGATGTCGATTTTTACGTCAGTTGAGGTTGGACTGATGTTTGCACTGATGGCGCTTGGCGTCTATCTTTCATTTAGAATTCTTGATTTTCCGGACCTGACAGTGGACGGAAGCTTTGTCACCGGTGCAGCGGTTGCGGCTGTCATGCTTGTAAATGGGGTGAATCCGCTGATGGCTGTTGCGGCAGCATTTGCAGCAGGTTTTATTGCAGGAACCATCACAGGCCTGCTTCATACAGTCGGCGGCATCAATCCACTTTTATCAGGCATCCTGATGATGATCGCGCTATATTCCATTAACCTGCGCATTATGGGGGCACCAAACGTGTCGCTGCTCGCTCAGGACCACCTGTTTACGTGGATCCGCCAGGGCATTGGCGGTACGTGGGCGATCATGATCGTCATGGTCGCACTCGTCCTGATCGTAAAAATCATGCTGGATTTCTTTTTAAAAACAGAGTTCGGTCTTGCACTGAGAGCAGTCGGCGATAATCACCTGATGATTACGTCATTTTCAGGAAATATCCACTTTTACAAAGTATTCGGACTTGGGCTTTCAAACGGACTGGTTGCCATTGCAGGCGCACTGGTTGCGCAGTATAGCGGGTTTGCTGACGTCAATGCCGGCATCGGAATGATCGTCATCGGTCTTGCATCCGTGATCATCGGAGAAGCGATTTTTGGTAAAAAGACCATCATCCGCACAACGCTCGCAGTCATTGTCGGCGCGATCATTTACCGAATCATCGTTGCACTCGCACTGCGCGTAGAATTTCTGGAGACGGGAGATCTGAAGCTGATCACAGCCATCATCGTCATTCTCGCACTCGTCCTGCCAAAAGGAATCGCCAAACAGAAAGAAACGATTCGAAAACGACAGCGCCGCTTACGACTCAGCGCGCAGAAAGGATAGTGTTATATGCTTCAGCTAACCGATATTTACAAAGTATTTAATGAAGGAACGCCTGACGAAAAAGTGGCGATTGACGATATTACGCTTGATGTCAAAAAAGGTGATTTTATCACGATCATCGGCAGTAACGGCGCCGGGAAATCGACGCTGTTCAACATCATCGCAGGAAAAATGTTTCCGGATCTTGGAGAAGTGCTGATCAGTGACCAGAACGTCACCGGACTCCCTGAATACAAGCGAGCCCGCCGCATCGGCCGAGTCTTCCAGGACCCGATGGCAGGGACGTCACCGACATTGACAATTGAAGAAAACCTATCAATTGCCTATAGCAGAGTGAAGCCGCGCACATTGCGTCTCGGTGTGACAGCGAAACGCAGAGCATTTTTCAAAGAACAGCTCGAAACACTTGGACTCGGTCTTGAAGATCGTCTCCGCGCAAAAGTAGGCCTACTATCAGGAGGCGAACGCCAGGCGCTGTCACTACTGATGGCTACATTTACAAAGCCGGACCTGCTCCTGCTTGATGAGCACACAGCAGCCCTCGATCCATCAAGAGCCGCACTCATCACGCGCCTTACAAAAGAAATCGTCGAGCGTGAACAACTGACCACCATCATGATCACCCATAACATGCAGCAAGCCGTCGACCTCGGCAACCGCATCCTCATGATGGATAAGGGTAAGATTATTTTTGAGGAAGAAGGTGCACGTAAAAAGCATCTGACAGTGAGTGACTTACTGAACGAGTTCGGGAAAATGAAGGGGACGGAGTTGTCGGATCGGACGTTGCTGGGGGTTTAGGAGTTAACACTGGGACATTGGGGACGGAGTTAATACTCCATGTATGGGGACAGAGTTATCACTTTCCAAGTGAACTCTGTCCCTTTTTATTTGGGGGACGGAGTTCAGACTCTACTTTGGAGTCAACTCTGTCCCTTTTTAGTGGAGTGACAACTCCGACCCCACTGTCACCTCCCCGAAAAATCAGGAAACGGATCTTCAAGCATTCGCCAATCTGACTCAAGCTCTTCTTCTGTCAGCAGACACTGGTCCAGTTCTTTCACGATGGCTTCCTGATCCAACCCGATCCCGATAAAGACGAGTTCGTTCAGACGATCGCCCCATTCAGGGTGCCAGCGGCTGTTCAGTTCCGGCTCTTCTTTTAGCGCTTGCTGCTGTTCTTCTTTAGACAAAGCGGCAATCCATGTCCCCGCTGATTGCAACTGAATTGATTTGCCGGCCTGAGAGACAAGTCCAGCTGACTGTTCTTTCGTTGCTAGCCAGAAAAAGCCTTTGGAGCGAACAATTTCTTCGGGTAATTCACTTAAAAATTGATAGAATCTGGCGGGGTGAAAGGGGTGCTGCTTTTTGTAAAGGAAAGAGGTAATCCCATATTCTTCAGTTTCAGGGGTGTGCTCTTCATTTAACTCCTTGATCCATCCAGCTCCCTGGCTTGCTTTTTCAAAGTCAAAAGCCCCGGTGTTTAAAAGGTTCAACGGATTTATCTGGCCATAGGATGCCGTAAGAATTTTTGCATCAGGATTAAGCGTCTTCAGCAGTACACGAATCGCATCTGCCTCTTCTGTAGAAACCAGGTCAATTTTATTTAAAATAATCAAATCGGCAAATTCGACCTGATCGATTAGCAAATCAGACACGTCCCGTTCATCCTGCTCATCATCGGTCTGTTTTCGGTCGAGCAGCGTTTCACCGCTTTCAAGATCATCTGCAAATCTGAGTGCATCAACAACCGTCACCATTGTATCCAGGCGGGTCACCTGACTTAAGTCAATTCCGGTTTCTTCATCCTCATAAACAAAAGTCTGAGCTACAGGAATCGGCTCTGAAATACCTGTGGATTCAATGATGATATAATCAATTTCCCCGATTTCAGCGAGCCTCTTTACTTCAATGATCAGGTCCTCACGCAGCGTACAGCAAATACAACCGTTCTGCATTTCCACAAGCGTCTCATCTGTCCGCGAAAAATAACCTTTCTTCAACTGTCCCCCATCAATATTCACTTCACTCATATCATTTACAATCACAGCCGCTCTCAGGTCCTGCTTACTATGTAAAATATGATTCAGTAAAGTCGTCTTACCGGCACCTAAATAGCCACTTAGTACTGTTACAGGAATTGTCATAGGTATAACCCTCTCTTTAAAACGTAATTATTACGATTTAAAGAATAGCTGAATTTGAGGAGGTTGTAAAGGGACGAGGTCTAAGGGACGGAGTATGCACTTCGTTTTTAGGGACGGAGTTAACACTTCACATGGAGTGCTAACTCCGTCCCCGATTCTTTCGTTGTTTCTTATAACGCACAAACACACCATACGCCACCGTTAAACCGAGTATTCCTCCGGTTGTGTCGAGTATAATATCTTGAAATGTAGGTGTCCGTCCGCCGCCTGTAAGGTATTGGTGAAATTCATCACTGAATGCAAAAAGAATAACAAGCGCTAAGTTCAGGAGTGCTGCCTTTTTTACAGATGGAATCAGATGAATAAGTAGTCTGAATAAAAAGAAACTGATGGAAAAGAAAATAATAACGTGTGCACCTTTTCTTAAAAAGAATTCAGTAAAACCTGCGTATCCAAGTGATTGTGTGCTGACAATACTGCCTGCATAAGTGAAGCTGACCTGATCCATGGCCGTCCGAAGCCAGTCAGGAGCAGACAGACTTTTCATCACAGGGATAAGCGTTTGCTGTTCATAAGTTTGTGAGGAAGAGTAGGCAGCGATTAAAAGGATAAGTGCGATTGGTATGAAAAGAATCAGCGTTACCGGATGCTTGATTTTATCCATATAGTCACTCCAGTTATATAATAGGTTGTCTGAAAGTTCTAACTTTATATTACAATGAAACGGTTTAAAATTGAAGTGTTGTTTGGTTACGAGGATTAGACGCAATATTAGGAGCATGTTGGGGACGGAGGTGAAAGTAACATGAAATGTGTATAGCAGGGACAGAGTTAAGTAGGATGTGTTAAAGTCTGTCCCCAGTCCAAACTCCGTCCCCAATTGATACCTCATACATATTAACCAACTCTTATATAATTTGAAATGGTGCGTCAATACTATGTTAGTTCTCAAATAAGTATAAAATAATCAAAAAATTTAAAAATGTAAGTAAATAAGAGGAAAATAAAGATAATAAGACTATTTTTGTTCTTAATATAGAATAAATGGACGAATTTGGCTCTTTTCACGAATTTCTTCCTGAGTTATAGTGAGGTTGTTGATTCGTTATCGAGAACAAAATAATCTCGAAAACGAACGAACAAACAACCACATTATGAGGAGGAGATTTGAATGGGTATCAAGCAGAAACTAGGTCTTGGAGTAGCGTCAGCGGCAATGGGGTTAGCATTAATTGGTGGGGGTACATATGCGTACTTCAGTGACACAGAGGTTTCGAATAATACTTTTGCAGCGGGGACATTGGATTTGGCGTTAGATCCAACAAAAATTATCCAGGTAGACAATATTAAGCCTGGTGATACGATGACAAGAGAATTTAAGCTTGAGAACAACGGCTCATTGGATATCGGCGCAGTTGACCTTTATACGGACTATGAGGTCATTGATAGTGGTCATAATAACAATGGTGATGATTTAGGAGATCACATTCGTGTAAATTTCATGCTGAACAAAGATAAGCTAGATAATGTGATTTGGTCAACAACTCTTTCCCAATTGAAGAATTCATCACCTGATGTGATTGAAGGAAACTTCTGGAGCAAATTCTTTGCAGAAAAAGGTGGAAAACTTGCTGCAGGTACAAACGATACAATCTATATTCAATATGAATTTGTAGATAACCATGAAGATCAAAACCACTTCCAAAAAGATAAGTTAAAGCTTGAGTGGACATTCGAAGCTATGCAAACAGATGGTGAAGAAAGGTAAATTAGTTTAATGAAGAGAAAGGTCGGTCAAGCCTTCCTTTCTCCTCCTTAATTTTCTTCACGTTTTATAATCTAACTTTATAAAAGGTGAAGAAAATTAAACTATTATCACAAACAAGAAAGGTTGATCACCATGAAAATTGTCTTAAAACTCACGAGTCACCTGATTTCACTCATTCTGTTCACTGTTTTTATACTCATACTATTCATCGTCGTTTCTGCCAGGGCATCTGGCGGCGAACCGGAGTTTCTTGGGTACCAGCTGAAAACCGTTTTATCAGGGTCAATGGAGCCGGGGATTCAGACTGGATCTGTGATTGCGGTTGAGAAGGTTAATGAGGGGATGACGTTTGAGGTTGGTGATGTCATCACGTATATGGAGGATGAGCAGCGGCTGACGACTCACCGGATTACAGAGGTGATCGAGAATGGTGAGCAAACGATGTATCGGACGAAGGGTGACAATAATGAGAATGTTGACGTGACTCCGGTGCTTGCTGAGAATGTTGTAGCTAAATATACGGGTTACACAGTGCCTTATGTTGGTTACGCGTTGAACACGATTAACACAAAGAATGGTGCTTTTATATTCATCGGTATTGGCGCTTTTCTTCTATTATATTCGATCTTTACGATCTGGCGTGCCATTGCCCAGGTTGACCTGAAGACAGGACGTAAAGAAGCGGTTGAAAGATAATTCATTTAGCTGACAGGAGTGATAGGTATGTTGAAGCGTGCTGACAGGATTCAGAATGAGCGTCTCAGTCAGAGGCGTCAATACAACAAAAAAATGAGGAAGCTGCAGGCTGGTATTGCAGCCTCCTCTTTTTTAATTCTTTGCATGGGCCAGGTGGCTGGTGGTACATATGGTGCGTTTACCGACACAGAGGAGCTTCACGGTCAAATGAAGGCCTGCGAAGTATTTCCGGCAACTTTAGAAAAACAGTTTACCGAAGCGAAGGCATCTCTTGACCAGGTCGCAAATCTCGAAAAGCAGATCTATTCAGTTGTTGTAAAAAAACCTTCATTTAACACAAAAAACATCCAGACGGGCGCGAACAGTGACCAGGTCAGAAAAGCGGCTGACAGCCTGAACGGGACAATCAATCAGGTCCAGACCACAATGAATACAACCCGAGACCAGCTGGAGGCTCTGGAGAATCTATGGTCAGATCTGGAGGAGGAACTCGACCGGCTTTCCGTTCTCTTAAAAGAAATTCAGTTCAACAAATATTATCACCCTAATTGCCTGGAGATGAAGAACCCATCCGTCCTCAACCAGTTTTCATCATCTGTAAACAGTAATAAAATACTAGATGATACCATGCAAAATTCGATCGCAACAATGGTTCAGGAATTTAGGGAAATGAAAAATTATATTGATCACCAGACGCCGATCCTCTCAGGCATAGTCGAATTTAAAGGAGCAGGTCTGGCTGATTTGGTAAAAGTGGAGGCATATAACCGCCTGATCACATCCTTCAATGAAGGGATCTCTGAACTTGATGAGCAGGAACAAAGCCTGCAGACGCAACAGTCAGAGTTGTATACATTAGCGGATCGTTTACAAGAGGAAGAAGAAGAGCAAAAGCGTTTAGAGGAAGAAAAACGTCTGGAAGAAGAGAATAAACTTTTAGAAGAAGAAAAGCGTTTGGAAGAAGAGCAAAAACAAGCTGAAGAAGACAATCAGGATTCTGATTCTGAACAGGTAGAAGAACCTGAAGAAGATAAGGCTAAGGAACCAGCTGAACAGCCTGCAGAACCTGCAAAAGAAGAAGAGCAGCCAGTTGAAACACCGAAAGAGCAGGAAGCGCCAGCTGAAGAAACAGAAGTCGTAGTTCCCGAGGAAGAAGCTGTAGAAGCTGAAGCAGCGGCTGTGACTGAAGAAGAGGAAGAAATCAGTGAAGAAAGCAGCCCTGAATCATGAGAACGGGCAAGTCTGGAGTGGTGAGAATGCAGAATAAATATGTAAACAAAGTGCTAAAGTTCCTTAAGTGGGGTGCATTTATTCTGATCATCCTGATCGCCTACACAATCATTTCAGCAAGAATCACCGGAGCAGATCCATCATTCATGGGCTACCAATTCAAAAATGTGCTCTCAGGATCAATGGAACCAACATTTAGAACCGGCTCAGTTATTCAAATTAAACTCACAGAAAAAGAAGGAACAGAATATGAGCCGGGAGATATTATCACATTTCAAAGAGACGGCATCCTCATCACCCACCGCATCATTGAAAAAATTATTCATGGTGATGCTGTCACCTACCGCACAAAAGGCGACAACAACGATGGCCCGGACATCGATGCAATCCCAGCAGGCGCCGTCCTTGGTCAATACACCGGCATCACCATCCCCTGGATCGGCTACCCACTCGGTTTCGCAAGTTCGAAACTTGGTGCATTGATACTGTTTTTAATCCCAGGGGTGATTTTTCTGGTGTTTGGTGTTCATTATTTAAGGGGGTGGCGGTTGAGTCGCGGGTAGTGGTGGGGACGGAGTTCATACTCCATTTTTGAGGGACAGAGTTATCACTGTTAAAGTGAACTCTGGCCCTTTTTAGTGGAGTGCCAACTCCGTCCCCAAACACCCAGCTCTGACGTATACAAAAAACCATTGTATTTTTATACAAAATAATGATAATATATAAAACATCTTAAAAGCGGATTGTGAGGTCATTGGAGATGGAACGTATACATAGTGAAAGCGTGAATGTTTATTCAGCAAAGCAGTACATGAAGTTTTGGCTGCCTTCTTTAATTGGTGTGTTACTTTTTCTTGTGCCGGTGAAGTTTGATGGGAAGGTGACGATTGGTCTTGGGATTATGGCGGACAGTCTGCAAGGTGCGATTGCTGCTTATATTCCCGGCTTTATGACGCTTATTCTTGTAGTGTCGGCACTTGGCAGTTTAGTGGTGAAACTCCCGATGCTCAGTGAGGTGAAAAAGCAGCCTGCTGTTGCGTTATTGTTCGACGTAGCGCCGTTTTGGGTGGTACTGCGTGCTGTGGGTGCGCTGTTTGCTTTAGCGACACTTTTTGAAGTGGGACCTGAGCTGGTTTGGTCGCCTGTCACTGGACAGGTGATGTTATACGATCTGATTCCGGTGCTGATGGTATGGTTTTTATTTGCATGTTTATTCATGCCGCTTCTGTTAGAGTTTGGCTTAATGGATTTTATCGGGACGATTGTGCGAAAAGTAATGGTGCCGCTGTTTACGCTGCCGGGCCGCTCGTCTATTGATGCGCTGGCATCTTGGATGGGAAGCGGAACGGTCGGTGTGCTGCTCACGACTCAGCAGTATGAGTCCGGTTACTATACGAAGCGTGAAGCAGCAGTGGTTGCTACAAACTTTTCGATTGCATCGATTGCGTTCAGTTTAGTCATCGCACGATTTTTAAATATTGACAGCATGTTTGTGCAATTTTATTTTACCGTAATTGTGACAGGTGTAATTGTGGCAGTCATTTGCCCGAGAATTCCACCCCTTTCGCGTAAAAAAGAAACGTATTATGAGCCCGTTGGCAAGCAGATTGAAGAAGTTGTGCCGGAGGGCGTTTCGAACTTTAAATGGGGCGTCGAGAAAGCTGTTGAAAAGGCGGATCAGGTGAAGAGTTACCGTGGTGTAGCGAAAAAAGGGATTGTGAATGTGCTTGATATCTGGTTTGCGCTCATTCCACTCGTGATGGCGATCGGTACAATCGCACTTATCATTGCTGAATTTACACCGGTATTCACGTACCTGTCATATCCATTCGTTCCGCTGCTTGAACTGCTCCGAATCCCGGAAGCCCAGGCGGCTGCACCTGCAATGATCGTCGGATTTGCAGATATGTTCCTGCCGGCAGTCATCGGAAGCGGAATCGAATCAGAACTGACAAGATTCGTCATCGGCGTATTATCACTCACACAGCTGATCTACATGTCAGAAATCGGCGTACTTTTAGTAAAATCAAAAATCCCGATTTCAATCTGGGAACTATTCATCGTATTTTTACAGCGCACGATTATCAGTCTGCCAATCGCAGCACTGATGGCACATCTATTATTCTTTTAAGGTAATGTGGGGACGGAGTTAGTACTCCATTTTTGGGGACAGAGTTGTCACTTTCAAAGTGGACTCTGTCCCTTTTTGATGGAGTGCCAACTCCGTCCCCCCTTCTGCCGCATTGTTCTATTACCAGTAAAATTGATATACTCACACTGACCAAATCAGGGAGTGAAGCCATATGAACGTCTCGAAATACTTTTCCGAACACATCAAATCTTCCATGAAACACGAGCCGCCCGGTGCATGGATGCCGGTGGTGCCGGAGGGGTGTGTGCGGCTGAGCTCAGGTTTTCCGGATACCTCGCTTGTGCCGGTGAATGACCTACAACAGGCGGTCACACGCCTTTTAAATGAAGAAAAAGATCTGCCGTTGCATTATGTGGGCAGTCCGAAAATCGATCAGCTTCAAACATGGTTGCTTAATCGCATGAACGAAAGAGATATACATATCAAGCTGGAAGAACTGCTCGTCACGTCGGGTGCGTGCCAAGCAATTGACTTAGTCGCTCGCATGTTAATGGATGAAGAAACCTGGATCGTCGTCGAATCGCCGACCTATATGGAAGCACTTGAGATTTTTCAGAACTATACTGACCGGATTCTGACTGTGCCTGTAGATAAAAATGGGATTCTGACAGAGAAGCTTGAAGAAATGTTAGCAAAAAGAAACCGTGAAAATCAGCCGCTTCCTAAAGTGCTATACACGATACCAACCTTCCAAAACCCTACCGGAACAACACTTTCTTTTAAAAGAAGAAAGCATTTGATTGAGCTTGCAACGACTTATGATTTTCTCATTATGGAGGATGACGCGTACGGCGAACTTCATTTTGACGAACCGGTACAGACGCTGAAATCCATGGATCAGACAGGCCGAGTTTTTTATATCGGCTCCTTATCAAAAGTAGTCGCTCCAGGCATGCGTATCGGCTGGATCGCAGCAGATCAGCAATGGACCGAGACGCTGTTCCGCTTTAAAAAGGATCTGGATCACCCATTTGCCCAGGCAACCATGGCTACCTATCTCGCCGGCGTGAACTGGACAGCACATTTAGTGAACCTCCAGTCACTTTATCAATCTAAATGCGGCACCCTGCTAAATGCACTTTCAGCACATATGCCGAAACACGTAACCTGGACCAAACCAAACGGCGGCTACTTCGTCTGGCTCACCATCCCGGGAACAGACACCGCAGACCTTTTAGAAAAAGCGACAGAAGCAGGTGTATCCTACATACCCGGAAAACATTTCTACCTAAAACAGGAAGACGGACTCGATCAAATGCGACTGTCATTCAGCGCAGCGGATGAGAATGAGATTGTTGAGGGTGTGAAGCGACTGGCCGGGGTGATTTCATCTTGGGGACGGAGTTAACACACCATTTTTTGGGGACAGAGTTGTCAATTTTAAAGTGAACTCTGTCCCTTTTTGATGGAGTGCCAACTCCGTCCCCAAACTGCTATCTATGCTATAATAAAAATTCAGAATATTCCCTGAAAAAGGAGGCTCAACCAATGAAAAAGTTGATTCGTGCTGCTGTAATCGGCTCGGGGTTTTCGGCGATGGCGCATTTGGAGACGTTGAAGAGGCTGCCAGGTGTTGAGGCGGCTGGGATAGTTTCGAGGTCGAGGGAGAAGGCGGAGCGTATTGCGGGTGAGTACCGGCTAACGTTTGCTTATGATGATGTGAATGAGCTTTTGGCAAATCCAGAGATTGATGTGATACATAATTGCACGCTGAATGTGCTTCATTTTGAATTGAATAAGAAAATTTTACTTGCTGGAAAGCATGTGTTATCTGAAAAGCCGCTCGCATTAAATCGTGATCAGTCAGCTGAACTGCTTGAAATAGCAAGTAAGTCCGGACTTGTTCATGGTGTGTGCTTCAATTACCGCCACTATCCAATGGTGGAAGAAGCGCGTGTGAAAATTGTGAATCAGGAATTTGGGCGGCCACATTTAGTATCAGGGGGGTATTTACAGGACTAGTGCCTGTATGATTCAGATTACAGCTGGCGTATGGCTCCTGCGTTAAATGGCGAGTCCAGGGCCATTGCAGATATCGGTTCACACTGGTGTGACACGATGCAACATATTCTTGGCATGCGGATTGTGAAAGTAATGGCTGACCTCACAACCCTTCATTCTGAGCGTAAAAAGCCTGTGGATGGAGCCGGCTCAACTTTTACACATGAAAAAGCTGAGCAGTTTGAAAAAGTCGCGATTCAATCCGAAGATGCAGGTAACGTACTCGTTCAATTTGAAAATGGGACAAAAGGCATGTTTAACGTCTCGCAGGTAACTGCCGGCAAAAAGAATAACCTGCACTTCACCATCTCGCTAACTGATGGCTCATTTGAATGGAACCAGGAAGAACCAAATCGCCTCTGGATCGGCAAAAGAAATGAAGCAAACCAGATCCTCATGAAAGATCCAGCGTTGTTATCCGAAAAAGCCCGTGCGTACGCGCATTTTCCAGGCGGGCATCAGGAAGGCTGGCCGGACTGCCTAAAAAATTTAATGATGTCCTTTTATAAAAAGGTTGAAACTCCTGATGAAACAAGCTATTTCGCTAATTTTGAAGATGGTCATTATAACATGAAGATTGTGGATGCAATTTTGAGGAGTAATGAGGAGGAGAGATGGATTGAGGTATAAAAATGGCACTTTGGGGACGGAGTTTATACTCCATTTGTTGGGGACAGAGTTGTCAATTTTAAAGTGAACTCTGTCCCTTTTTGATGGAGTGCGAACTCCGTCCCCAAGTGTTAATCCCGGTACCGTAAAGTCAATCCCTTAAGAAAATTCCGTGCATACTTATCACCGCAAGGCTTGTAATTTTTATGTCCTTCTTTTCTGAGGAGGGCGCCGAGTTCTCCTTTTGTGACGGTGATGCCGGCCTGATCGAAGAGGTCGATCATGTCTTCGGTTGTGAGTGTGAGTGCGATTTTTACCTTCTTCAGCAGTACGTTGTTCACGCTGGCATGATTTTTAATGGAACGGTCCGGCTTAACCGGCTGACCATTTTTGTCCTTCTGAGGTCCTCTTTTAAATGTGATAAAGCCGTTCAGGAAAGACTCCAGCATTGAGTTTGTGCATTTAATATACTGATCAGTCTCTTCAGGCTCATCATGATCATAAAATTCGTCTTCGTCTATTTTCGTGAGAATTTTCAGCACATCTTCTTTTGTCACATCAACTCCGCCAAGTTTAAAAATCTCAATCATTTCAGTATTTTTAAGATCAAGCGCATATCGTAAACGTATTAGAATATCGTTATTTGTCATTCGTATCACCCCGTAAATTATTGTTTAACTTAAAAATTGTATCAGTAAATCAGGTTTACATCTAGTGATGCCCGGAAACAGTATGATTTGTGTGCATACTTTGCGTGCAAATACAGATATATTTGAGATGGATGCAAACTGTTCCAGTTAAAGGATACACAGTTATGACTGGTTTTTTTGATCAGTCATTTGAGTCATAAGACCTTATTATTCCTTAAAAATCAGTTTCAACTGTTAATTTTTACAGTTATAATAGAATTATCTGTTAATTCATGTGGACATTTAGAGGGGGAATCGTACGTGGTTCAATCAGCTGAAAATAAGATAAGTTATAACAGCCTTGATCTTAGGATCGATAACAGAACCATTAATGAAGTGCGTTTGACACACCGTTCTTTTGAAAAAGATCTGTTAATAGACAGGATTGTTTTTACGGGCGGTGGTATTTTTGTTATCCAGTATAATGAAGCGAAGGGGATGATTGATGGAAGTCCGGAACGTCCTGTCTGGTTGTCGGAAGGTGATATCAGAATTAAAAATCCGCTGCATGAAAATGAGAAAAAAATCAGTCTTTTAAAAGAGATCATCCCGCCTTATTTCCACGACTATATATACTCAATCGTCGGCTTCAAAAAGCGCGTTAAACTTAACGTGCAGGGAAACCACCGGGACATCGAAGGAAACCAGTGGATGCTTGGGGAAAATGAAATACCTGAATACATAGAACGGGTGATCTTAAAAAAGAACGTCTTAAACAATCAGCCAATCAAAAACCACCACCTGAATATACTCGAGCGCGGGTTTGTGTGGATGTGTCAATCGTGATGTTATAAACCCTGGTAATGCGTACCGGGGTTTTTCTTTTGAGTAAATGTATATTTAGGGGACGGAGTTAGCGTTTCATTTAAAGTACATGCGGTGACAGAGTTCATTATAATTGAACTCTGTCCCCATACTCTGCCTGAAGTGTAAACTCCGTCCCCTAAACACCAAATCTGCATAGAGTGTAAACTCCGTCCCCAACACCCCCCACCCCCACCCCCAACCCAACAAACAGTATAAAATACCTACACAATTTTCAGAAAAATAACTCTATAATAATATTGTTAGGAAATATTTTGAATAGAAATGGAGTTGAGGTTGTGGGTAGGAAGTTGTTGGTTTGTGTGTTTGTGCTGATGCTGGCTTTTAGTAGTGCTGCTTATGGGGCGCTGCCGCTTGAGAAGCCGGTGAGGAGTGGTGATGCGATTGCTTTGGATGTGGCTCAGGATGAAGAGGTCCGGGTGATCGTGGAGCTTGAGGGGGCTTCGGCTGTGGAGATTGCTTCAGAGGATGGAGCGGATTTTCAGGAGCTGAGTGTTTCTGAGCAGGACCGGATTATTGATGAGGTCCTGAAGAGTCAAAAGGATGCAAAGAATGAGGCAGGAGAGGTTTCGACGGCTTCTGTTGAGAATGAGTTTACGACGATTGTAAATGGTTTCAGTATGACTGTTCCGTCTGCTGATATTGAGAAGATTGAGCAGATTGCCGGTGTGAAGCGTGTACATATTGCGAATGTGTATGAGCGTCCGGCGGTTGAACCGGATATGAGTTATACAGGTGAACTGATTGAAAAGGAACTTGCCTGGGAGGATTATGGATACCGTGGCGAAGGACTGGTTGTTGCGATCATAGATTCCGGAATGGATCCGTCCCACCGTGATATGGTGATCAGTAATGAAACTGATGTAAAGCTTGATAAAAGCGATGTTAATGCAGCAATTAAAGAGTTTGGTCTTAAAGGTACATACTTAACTGAAAAAATGCCTTATGGCTATAACTATTTTGATAAGAACAAACAGGTGAAGGATTTCGGAGCGGATGCGTCTCATGGGATGCACGTAGCCGGGACGGTTGCTGCAAATGGGGACCTTGATAATGGTGGTGTGAAGGGTGTTGCGCCTGAAGCACAGCTGCTTGCGATGAAGGTGTTTGGCAGTGATCCATTGATTTCAACCACTTATAGTGATGTGTTCATTAAAGCAATTGATGATTCAATCCGTTTAGGGGCGGATGTGATTAATATGAGCCTAGGCGCGACTGCAGGGTTTGTGGATGCTGAGGACCCTGAGCAGCAGGCGGTTCAGCGTGCAGTGGATGCGGGTATACTTGTGTCTATTTCAGCGGGTAACTCTGCTATGTTTGGAGATGGCTATTATTATCCATATGCAGGGAATCCGGATTACGGCGTAGTGGGTTCGCCGGCTGTATCTGAAAATGCACTGACAGTTGCTTCGCTTGATAATGTCTTCGTTGACTCTAAAGCGGTGCAGGTCACAATTGACGGTGAAGATGCAGGTCTTGCACCTTATTCTGTAGCAAATGAAGAAGATCCTGAGGATTATGTCCAGACGGATTTTGAACTTGTACATGCAGGTCTTGGATATGAAGAAGACTTTTTTGAGATTGATGTTGCAGGTAAATATGCTCTGATTCAGCGCGGGGAAATTGATTTCGTGTCTAAAGTGCTGAATGCACAGTATGCAGGAGCTGCCGGTGCCATTATTTATAACAACACAGATGGTTTTGTTAATATGGCGACTGATCCTGAGATCATGATTCCACAGTTGTTTATGGTGAAATCTGAAGGAGACCGTCTTGCTGAAGCGCTGGCTGATGGCTCGGTGGTTGAGCTTTCATTTAACGGGGATGAGCTAACACAGCCTAATCCAACTGCAGGTATGATGAGCGATTTCACTTCATGGGGGCTGACGCCGGACCTTGAGTTTAAGCCGGAAATTACAGCACCGGGCGGCAGTATTTTATCAACTGATAATGAAGACGGATACGCTGTATTAGGCGGTACATCAATGGCTGCGCCGCATATCGCGGGTGGGTCTGCACTATTAATGCAGCAGCTTGAAGATACTGTGGACAAAGAGTTCAGATCTGACTGGGTTAAGACAATTATGATGAATACAGCGTCACCAGTGATGGATCCAAATGGACTTACGATTTCACCACGCCGTCAGGGAGCAGGTCTGATGCAACTTCATGCCGCACTGTCTGCACCAGCAGTTGTAACAGATGAGCAGGGTGATACAGCCGTTGCGCTAAAAGAAATTGATGGTGATACAGCTGTATTTGAACTCGAAGTTGAGAACCTGACTGATGAAGAAATTGTCTATGAAGTTGATGTGAATACGCAGACAGATGCGCTTTCAGAAGGATTAACTGCACCGAACCTGATTTATGGTCAGGACATTACAGGAGCAGGTCTTCTGTTAAATGGGGAAGAAGAATTGACGCTTGAAGTTGCACCACTTGCGACTGAAACGGTTGAAGTTGAAATTGACCTTTCAGATGTAACGCTGCTCCAGGACGGAGAAGAAGTGTTACCGGAAGACGTTTTTGAAAATGGTTATTTTGTAGAGGGGTTTGTCACTTTTACGGATCCAACTGACATGAACCCTGTGCTGACTGTACCGTATGCAGGTTTTAAAGGGGATTGGACTGCTGCGCCGATCTTTGATTTGCCGCAGTGGGATGAGATGACTTATTACGGCTACACAGGCGTTCGTTCATTTGATTTTTATGGTGAATTCGCTGAAGATCTTGGCGTAGATCCGTTTGCAGAAGAATATATGGTTGACCCTGAATTAATCGCCTTTTCTCCAAATGGTGATGGCATGCAGGATGACGTGATGCCTGTTGTATCCCTTTTAAGAAATGCGAAAGAATTGAAGGTAACGGTTACTGATGAAAACGGGCGCACACTGCGAACAATCCGTACTGACCGTGAGCTTCGTAAAAACTATATTGACGGACTTGAAGAAGAAGGCGCAACATTCTCACCTGCCTGGGTCTGGGATGGTAAAGTGAATGGCCGTACAGCGCCGGATGGACAGTATTACCTGACGCTTCAGGCAAAAATTGATTTTGAAGGAGCAGAATGGCAGGAGCTTTCACTGCCGGTCAAAATTGATACGAAAAAGCCGGAAATAGAAGCTGAGCTAGATACAGCAGCTTCAACAATCACGTTCTCTTCAGAGGATGATCATGCTGTTCAGTACGTTGATATTTTAGTAGACGGACAGAGTGTCACTGACTTTTATTTGTCTCCTGAAGAAGAGTCATTTACGTTTGACAAAAAAATTAACGAAAAGCAGCGCATTCAGGTTGAAGCGGTTGATTTTGCAGGTAACCGCGTAAAGACAACGGTTCAGCAGGGTGAAGATGCAAAAGGACCTGAAATTTTCCTTGATTCACCGGCATTCTTTGAGCCGACACCATTCCGTGAAACATTCGTTTCAGGTTATGTAACGGATGCTTCAAGTGTGAAAGAAGTTACGGTAAACGGTAAAAAAGTAGATTCATTTGAAATCGACGAACAGAATTACGTGTTCTTTGCACGCGTGACTTTTGACAGTGATGATATTCACGATGTCATTGTGTCTGCAACTGATAAGGAAGGCAATGAAATCAGCATTAACCGCACGATTATTGTGGACAGTGAAGCACCAGAGCTTACAGTCTCAGGTCTTGATACACCATTTATCGTAGGTGAAGATGCTGACAATCCTGTCATTTCTGTCAATGTCAAAGATAACTATGATGATGTGCGTCTCTATGTGAATGGAGACGAAATTTTCGCTTCAGTGCCTACAAAACTTTTAGAAAAGAAGGCTTTTGAAACAACGGTTGAAGACATTGAACTGCAGCTGGAGCCGGGACTGAACCGCTTTGAGATCAGTGCGATGGATGTTGTTGGCAATGTCCGTTATGCAAAAGACATTATTCTTTTCAAAGAAGGTGCAGATGATTCTCGCGTTATCACAATCGGTGAGGAAGAAGCGAAGCAGCTAGTAAAGGATTCAGATGACTTCTTTATGGTCAATGCGATTCCACAGCAGGCAGATGGCACAGTTGATGCTACGCTGATGATGAACGAAGCGGCTGTAAAAGTGCTTGCTGCAGCTAAAAAGGATCTCGAATTCCGCTCAGGACCATTCCAGGTACTTGTGCCGGCTGATTTCTTTAAAAATCAAGCATCGTCAACTCACGTCGCATTTAACATCGCAACAGACGACTCAACCAAGCTTAGCGGCAATGCCAAAGCACTTTCAGATGCTTTCCGCTTTGTTGCTGTTGCAGATGGAAAAGTGATCGAAACTTTCGATGAACTGTTCCTCGCAAATGTTGTATACGACAAGCAAAACGTAAAGAATGTGAATAAAGTATCGGTTCAACAAAGGTATGACAGCAAGTGGCACTATGCAGGCGGATCAGAATTTGAAGACGGACTGGTATTCATGATGACAAAGCCTGGACTCTATCAGGTGATCGAAAATGATATCACTTTTGCAGACGTTAAAGACCATTGGGCAAAAGATGATATTGATACGCTGGCATCCCTTAATATTACTGCCGGAAAAACGAAAGACGAATTCAAACCATACCTTGGCTTAACACGTGCAGAATTTGCTGCCCTGCTATCAAGAGCGATGCAGCTTCCTGAAGTCGAACCGACAGGCGTTTTCCCTGATGTAAAAGACTCTCACTGGGCTGCGTCATCAATCGAAGCAGCACACAAAGCAGGAATCGTTGCAGGTAAAGACGACGGCACATTCAAGCCAGGCGAACAAATCACGCGCGAACAAATGGCAGCCATGATCATGCGCGCCATCAACTATCGCGCACCATATCTGGCACCAACCGTATTCATGCCAGATGAATTCAAAGACCACAACCGCATCTCAGACTACGCCCGTGACGCAGTCTACCAGGCCGAAATGCTTGGCATCATCGCAGGTAAAAAAGACGGCAGCTTCGCACCAAAAGCGAACTTGACGCGCGGTGAAATGGCAGCTGTACTGAATCGGATGGTTGGTGTTTTGAGGTAGGGCTTGGACTTTGGGGACGGAGTTCATACTCTATTTAGAGTGGAGTACTGACTCTGTCCCGGGGTTTGGAAAACTGGGGACGGAGTTTGCACTCCATTTTGTGTGTAGTGTAAACTCCGTCCCCAAAAATTAAGGAGAGACTAAGATGCCCAGAGAAAAAAGAAAAATTAGCAGTACAGGTATTTATCATATTGATACTGTAGGTATTAATTCTCAGTTGCTATTTTATGATGATGCGGACAGAGAAATGTTTCTTAAAAAATTATCAAACATCAAAAAAGAGAAGGGATTTAAGATTTATGCCTGGTGTTTGATGGACAATCATTATCATCTTGTAATAAAAGAATCAGACTATTCTATTTCGAGAATTATGCAGAGTCTTAATGGAAGTTATGCAAGGTATTTCAATAATAAGTACAGAGGCAAAGGTTCAATTTATGCGGGGAGATTTTATAGCAGTCCGATTGAAAACATTTCTTACCTCCATACCGCGATCCGGTATATTCATCAAAACTGTGTACGCAGTTTTATTGTTGAATTTCCTGCGCTATATTTTTGGAGCAGCTGCAAGGAATATTATAATCAACGGAATTTTTACAATGATTTGAGTGACCACCAAGAGATTTTAGAGTTATTTTCACGTGATCCGATTAAAGCAGTGAATAATTTTATTGAATATACAGAAGCTGTTTACGAACTTCCTCAAAGAAAGTCCCCACACAGAAGTAAGCATTCCGATATTGAAGCTATGGACGTAATTAAATCCCATGTAGGCTCCATTGAACTCCCCGACATCAAAAAACTCCCGATAGATGAAAAAACGATTGTAATCCAACACCTAAAAACCATAAAAGATATTTCTGGACCACAGCTTTCTAGAATCCTTGGCATTCCAATTGGGGTGATTTGGAGAGCGGGTAAACGCGAGGATTAATTTTTGGGGACGGAGTTTGCACTTCATTATAGAGTGTGAACTCCGTCCCCGGGCCATAGAGTGCAAACTCCGTCCCCAATACAACCCCAGCAGCCCCAAAAACCTCAAACTCGAGATGATTGCAATTCTACGCTATAATTAAACTGAATTTTCAGAAAGGAGAGAAGGATATGAGTAAAGCGACTGATACATTACTGGTGAATTCGTTTATTGATGGGGTGCTGGATCCGGAGAAAGAGATGCTTGGGCCGGTTCGTGATGGCGGGCATATTATTGCGAATACAGCGCCGGGCTGCTGGGGGCCGATGATTACGCCGTGTATTCGTGGTGGTCATGAGGTGACGAAGCCTGTGTTTGTTGAGGGGGCTGAGCCTGGTGATGCGATTGTGGTGAAGATTCATTCGATTAATGTGACGTCACTTGCGACGGCTTCCGGGAATGATGCGCCGGTAGATGGGCGTTTTCTTGGGGATCCGTTTGTTGCGGTAAAATGTCCGGAATGCGGCACAATGTATCCGGATACGGTGATTGAAGGGATTGGACAGGAAGCCATCAGATGTGCGAATTGTCATGCCGATGTGACGCCATTTGTATTTACAAACGGCTATACAATCAGCTTTAGCGAGCATGGTGATGTCGGGGTGACGATGTCAAAGGAGTCGGCAGAGACGATTGCGCGTGATGGCCGTCACTATATGATGACGCCGGATGCATCGGTGCAGAACCCGATTGTGACGTTTGCGCCGCATGATTTAGTTGGTGTGGTAGCAAGGATGAGACCGTTTCTCGGACAGCTTGGCACGACGCCTTCAAAACCACTTCCAGATTCACACAATGCAGGTGATTTCGGATCGTTTTTAGTTGGCGCACCTCATGATTATAAGGTGACAGAGGACGAGCTGAATGAGCACAGGACTGACGGACATCTCGATATCAGCCGTGTACGCGCAGGATCGACACTGATTTGTCCTGTAAAAGTACCGGGTGGCGGGGTGTACTTAGGTGATATGCATGCGATGCAGGGAGATGGAGAAATTGCCGGGCATACCGCTGACGTTTCAGGTATTGTGCATCTTCAGGTCCACGTAATAAAAGGTGCAAATCTTGAAGGACCTATCCTTCTGCCAAACGAAGAAGACCTTCCATACACAGCGAAGCCATTTACAGAAGCTGAACTCAAATCAGCTCAGGCAGTCGCAAAGCAGTGGAATATCGAAAAGCTCGAAGAATCACTTCCTGTATCAGTAATTGGCACGGGCGCCAACCTGAATCTTGCAACCGACAATGGTTTGCAGCGTGCAGCCGATCTGTTTGGGGTGACTGTTCCTGAAATTATGAATCGTACAACTATAACAGGTTCGATTGAAATCGGGCGGCATCCTGGTGTGGTGACGATTACTTTCCTGGCACCTGTTGCTTATTTGGAGAAGGTAGCGATGCTTGAGGAGGTTAGGAAGCATTATAAAAAGTAATGAGAGCGGAGTGCCGTTTTTGGGGACGGAGTTGACACTCTATGATAGAGCGTCAACTCCGTCCCGGCACTCCGCCACTAAAATTCTTAATTGAGAACAAAGCGATCAAAAAAATTATTCAAGCTCCAATTCTTTATGCAGTTGAGCTTTGACGGATGTCAGGACCGGTTCCGGGACGTCATAATAATAAATGTCGTTGATGTAAAGTTCATTCCCGCCGGCTAGAGATTCTTCATTGAAGTTGTTTAAAGCGGGTCTGTATTTGCTTTGAATATCAATGATTTCGTCAACCTTCAGATTTGTTTTTATATTGGAACCGACTGCTTCAAAAAATTCATTTACACTTAATAGAGAATGAAAGCTTACCGCTTTTCTTAATACGGCTTCGATGACCTGGCGCTGCCTTTGCTGGCGTCCGAAATCGCCATCAGGATCTTCATAGCGCATGCGGGCATAAGCGAGCGCTTCTTCACCTGTCAGATCAATCATGCCTGCCGGAAAGTAAAATCCTCCTGTTTTAAATGCAAATTCATTGACCACGCTGATGCCTGAAATGGCGTTGACGATATCCATGAACCCATCCATATTGATCTGAATAAAGTAATCGATTGGAATATCCAGATAGTTTTCAACGGTTTTAATTGTCATGTCCACTCCGCCGAATGCATATGCATGATTGATTTTATCCATGGTATCACGCCCGGCAATTTCCACATAAGTATCTCTTGGAATGCTGAGGAGCTTTGTCGTTTCAGTTTCAGGATTAACTGTCACTACGATCATCGTGTCAGATCTTCCTCCATCATCTTCGCGTTCGTCCACACCGAGCAGAAGGACTGAAAAAGGCTCTTCTTTTTCAAAACGCAGCTCAGAAGCGCGCTTATCTGATTTCTCCCAGGTGACTCCTGCATGCATTTGCTGGGTTGCACTTGCAAATGACCGGTAAATATTATGCAAATAGATCCCTCCTGAAAGGATGATCAAAACAAGCAGGAAACTCAGCAAATTGAACCAGATATACCGCTTTTTGTTCTTTTTCATAAAAACAACCCCTTTATTTGTATATTTATAGAATTAGTTCTTTTTAGAGTATTTTATGTTCATTATAAAGAACAATATGGGTTATGTAAATAGATGTTAACTTTTTTCTTTTTGGGGGACGGAGTTAACACTTCATCATAGAGTGTCAACTCCGTCCCGGCAGTCCAAGCAATAACTCGAGTGTAGTAGAGTGTTAACTCCGTCCCCGCACTCCGAAGTCCGAACTCCGTCCCCACCATGTACATGACTATGATAAAATATACTAGATTCAATAATAGATATGGAGTGAATACAGTGCAGGAAGTAAAACCGCGTAAGTTGCGGGAGGAGTTAGAGGGTTTAAGGGCTGTTGCTGCGATTTTGGTGGCGATTTATCATATTTGGTTTAACCGGGTTTCGGGTGGTGTTGATGTGTTTTTTGTGGTGTCGGGGTTTTTGATTACGACGTCGCTGTTGTCGATGTATCGCCGGAATGGCCGGATTTTGTATTTTTCGTATGTGGTTAAGTTGTTGAAAAGGCTGTTGCCGACTGCGTGGCTGATTGGGATTGCGACGTTTGTGATCAGTTTTGTTGTGATGCCGCTTTATACGCGACAGCAGGTGCTGGATGAGTTTTTGGCGTCTTCTTTTTATTTTCAGAACTGGCGTCTGGCGATTGATTCGGTGGATTACCTCGCTTCAAATTATGCAGCGTCGCCATATCAGCATTTTTGGGCGCTGAGTATTCAGTTTCAGTTTTATCTGATTTGGCTGTTGCTGTTTTTTGTAGGCATTACACTGTTAAAAATATTTAAAAAAGCTGATTTCAAAAGACTTTTATTAATAGTCATTGGTCTTGTAATCGTGTCTTCGTTTACATATTCAGTGTATTTAACGGAAGTGAATCAGCCAGTTGCTTATTATCATACATTCACAAGAGTGTGGGAGTTTGGACTGGGCGGTATTCTGGCGTTGACGATTCATAAGATCCGTGTGTTGAAGCCACTGGCATGGGTGTTTGGCTGGGTTGGTCTGATTGCGCTGTTGAGCGGCGGCATTATTTTTCAGGTTTCGGACGTATTTCCGGGATATGCAGCGCTATGGCCGGTGCTTGCTGCTGTATTGATGATTGTTGCCGGAAATGAGGCGAAGCATTTCAGTGCGTACAGTGTGCTGAGCTGGAAGCCGCTGGTGAAATTTGGCGGGATTTCTTATGCATTTTATCTGTGGCACTGGCCGATGCTGATTTTTTATTATGCTTATTTTGAAGTGGAGAGCGTATCTGTGCTGCATGGAATTGCGGTTATGGCTGTGTCTGCGCTGCTTGCTTATCTCACTATTCAATTTGTGGAAAAACCGATTCGTACATCTGCTTTTCATTTAAAAAGAACGGCGGTTGTCATTGCGGTACTGGCGCTTTCGATTGTGTCAGCTGCACAGGTGTATGAAAGTCAGGCGCTTGTGCAGGAGGAGATCGATATTTCGGATAGTTATGATCCTGATAATCCTCATCCAGGCGCCACAGTAAAGCTTTTTGACGGTGGACTGGACAGCATTGCGGACTTTGAGGAGCCTTTCCTGCCAACACTTGACAACGCCTATCAGGACCGTGCAGATATTTATCCGGACAGGTGCCTTTTAGGAAAAGGGACGGTTGGCGTAAGGATCTGTGAATACGGTGAAACGGAAGAGTATGAGAATACGGTCGCGCTTGTCGGCGGATCACACTCAGCGCATTGGTTGCCTGCGCTGCAGGAGTTTGCCGATGAAGAAAACATCCTGATAAAAACGTATATCAAAGGCGGCTGCCGCTTTACGACAGACATATTGACTGATCTGAAGGAATGTGACGAGTGGTTTGCAAATGTGCAGGACCAGCTTGTTGAGGATGATCCTGATTTAATTTTTGCAGTAGCCGATGTAGGATTGCGCGTCGATATGTACGATGAAGTGCCTGAAGGGTTCATCAATGCGTGGGAATTCTTTGAAGAGCGCGATATGCCGTTATTTCTGATGGAGGACACACCATGGTTTGAAAAGAGTGTGCTGCGCTGCGTTGAAAAAAATCCCGATCATCCTGAAAGCTGCAATCAGCCGGTTGATCAGATTCTTCGTGATCCAACGCCGGTTAATAAGCTTGACCGGGTTCCGGAAAACGTGACGTTTTTAAATGTAAATGATTATTTCTGTGATGATGAAACATGTCATGCTGTCATTGGAAATGTGTTAACTTATTTTGATAATAATCATATTACAGCAACTTATGCGAGAACGCTTGGGCCGGTGATTAAGCCTCATGTCATGAGGGTGCTTGAGAACCGGGAATAAAAGACGGAAGTTAAGAAGAAGTCAGTTGATTTATTAGCTGACTTCTTTATTTTTATCATTTTAAACTGAATAGTTGCTGGAATTATTCTGCCGTGTACTTTGTCTTTTCGCTGTACATCGCATGATACTACAATCTCAGTCCCCAATATTGCACATACAAAACTCACAAATTTATGTTAAAATATTCATATATTATCTCAGGGGAGGGGAAATAACATGAAGGTGCGTAAGGCGATTATTCCTGCGGCGGGTCTTGGGACGAGGTTTTTGCCGGCGACGAAGGCTCAGCCGAAGGAGATGCTTCCGATCGTGGATAAGCCGACTTTGCAGTATATTATTGAGGAGGCTGTGCAGTCGGGGATTGAGGAGATTTTGATTATTACCGGCCGGAATAAGAAGAGTATTGAGGATCATTTTGATAAGTCGGTTGAGCTTGAGCTGGAGCTTGAAGCGAAGGGGAAGAAAGAGATGCTTGAGGAGGTTCGGAAGATTTCGGATCTGGTGAATATTCATTACATAAGACAAAAAGAGCCTAAGGGTCTTGGTCATGCGATTTATTGTGCGAAAAGTTTTATCGGGAATGAGCCGTTTGCTGTGATGCTCGGTGATGATATTGTTGAAAATGAGAAGCCGTGTCTTGAGCAAATGCTTGAGATGTTTAATCAGTATAAGACATCGATTTTAGGGGTACAGGAAATTCCTGAGACGGACGTTAATAAATATGGGATTGTGCAGGGGAATCATGTTGAGGACCGGATTTTTAAGGTGAAGGATCTGGTTGAGAAGCCGGCTGTTGAAGATGCACCTTCAAACCTGGCAATTCTTGGACGGTATATTATTACACCTGAAATTTTTGATATTCTTGAAAACACACCTCCAGGCAAGGATGGGGAAATTCAGCTGACTGATGCGTTAAAAGAGCTTGCGCAGCGCGAGGCGATGTATTCGTATCATTTTGAGGGCCGCCGTTATGATGTTGGGGACAAGCAGGGCTTTTTAGAAGCGACAGTTGAGTTTGCGCTTAAAAGGGAAGACCTTCGCAAGCCGTTTCTTGATTATCTGTTAAAAATCGTTGAGAAAGAAGCAGTAGGTAAGTAAAAATACCGCTTGAGTTGCACACTCAGGCGGTATTTTTAAAATCACGTTAGTTTAATAAAAAGGGGGATGAGGGACATCAGACAGATCATTGCAGTCATTGCCATAACATGTTTAACGCTAGGATTCAGCTTGCCGGCTTTTGCGGACGCTAAATTTAAGGATGTGGAATCAACTCACTGGGCGATCAATGAAATTTTATATTTGAGCGGAGAAGGCGTCATTAATGGATTCAATGATGGGAGTTTCAAGCCGGAAGCGGATGTAACACGTGGGCAGGCAGCGATTATGCTGGCAAATTCGTTAAATTTGAGTTTACGGGACAGACCTGATCCGGGATATACAGACGTTCCCCTTGATAAAAGCGTTTACCGCTACATTGCAGCAGTTGCGGATGAGGGAATTGTGCGGGCGGAACGTGAATATAAACCCAATGAACCGCTGACGCGTGAAGATATGGCCTATATGATTTACCAGGCTTTTAATCTTTCAGGAAATACAGCGATTACCTATTCTGATGTACAGACAAATTACTGGGCACAGGAATATATCAGCGTTTTGTCTGACCAGGGCATTGCTGCCGGCTTTTCAAACGGATCATATCAGCCGCTCAGAACAGTAACGCGTGCGCAGTTTTCTGCCTTTATGAGCAGGGCAATGGATGATCGTTACAAAGTTGACTGGGAGCCTGACCCGGCCCCTGTCGCAAAGGGAACTGTGGAAATTGGTATGACTGAAGAAGAAGTATTGCGGATTCACAACAATCCTGTTGATTACGTAGACCTCGGGCGGTCATCAGCGCTGTATTACCAGTCGTCTAAATTCGGCTATGACACAGAGCTCGTCTATATTTTTGAAAATGGTATTCTAGCTTATAAAATGCATGATTTCATGATGGGAGAAATTGTTTATCATAAAGATGAATTCTTGCATCAGATTTATGACCTGCTGAAGCCTCAGGCAGACCTTGAGTTTGGAGAGAGTATTTACGAAGTTAAGGCGGAAGAAGAATATATTCTGTATGATGTTTACTGGGAAGGTGAAAAAGGGTCAGTCATTTTAAGAATTGATAATAAGGACGACTCAACCTATGCAGCGCTGATCTATGGAAAATCTCATTATAATACCGCTTCTGAAAAAGAGGATTTGGTCAGGAAATATACTCGCTGAACATTAAAAAAAGAGAAGATGTAATTGTGTCAGGACAACTTACTACTTTTTATTGAAATCTGAGTGCAGCGAAGCGTAAGGTGGCGACTCCGGGACGATAAGAGGAAAGCTGAGACCCCGCAGGTGAAGGCGGGGTCTCAGCAACCACCGTCCGTATAGCGTTCGCCTGAAGCGCAGCGAAACGAAACGATTAAAGAAATGCATTTATTGGTTCTAGACTATTTTCACTCCGGAATCCAGTCTGTCTTCCATAGCCGCTCGACTGATTTCAGCTGAAAAAGGTCATCTATCGTCAGTTTGTAAATATCAGGTTTTGTCGTCTGCAGACTGAATTCGAATCCGTACCTATCGTCGAACCAGCTCATCATACAGGCAAAAATATTACCGTGAATGCCAATTGCAATACGTTTTCCCTGGTGTTCTCCGACAACTTCTTTCAGCCCGTCAATTCCACGTTCGATTACTTCATTATTGGATTCACCCTCCGGAAAACGGAAGTCCGGATCATCAAATACTTTTTTGATTGCAGACAGCGGGTCATCAAAATGATGATCGCGTGCAGCAAGATCCCTTTCACGGAACCTTTTATCAATTATTACATCTATATTCAGCTCTTTCGCAAGTCCTTCCAGTGTCTGCCTTGCTCTGACGTAGGGACTTGAGACGATCACTTCAATATTCTCTTTCAGAAGTACGTCTGTTACTTTTTCAACCGCTTTCCAGCCGCTCTTTGATAACCCGCGTGTTTCTTCAAACTCGAGCGAAAAAATAGAATGCGCATGTCTCACCATATAAACCTCAGTTACCATAACGTATCTCCCTTGTATTTGACTTCTCCCCTGATTGTTCCTTAATTTTACTATAGTTGGGTCTAAATGAACAATCTAAATAAGACGATGTTCTCTCCTGGTTCATTTTTAAGAGATTAAATGATAACGCATTCCAATTGAAAAACACCTTTAACTAATTATGTAAAAGTTTGAAAAAGTATTGTGTAATTTTTCCTAAAATAGTATGATAGTTTCATATGTGAGAGTGTATGTCTGGACAGAACCAGGGGTAAAGAAGGGTGGAGTGTGAACTTGCTGAAGTTATTTAAACCTTCCTGCACACTTTGTAAAAAGAAAGAAAGTCAGCTTACCAGATACATAGACATATTAAATCAGACATTGAATGTGTGTTCTTCCTGCAAAGATTATGCGGAAAGACGTGCTTTCAAGAAGGTAATCTGACAAAAAGAAGGTGGGACAAATGATTGTCTCATCTTTTTATATTTTTGGCTCTGTTAAACTTGGCTGCTGATCTTCGCTCCAGGGGGACTCTTTCCGCAGGATCGGCGGTGAGCCTCCTCGGATTCGCCTGCGGGGTCTCACCTGTCCGATTTCTCCTGCAGGAGTCGCCCCCTTCCGCTACGATCAACAGCTGTGCAATTATAATAATGGACTATAATAAAGCTTAAATAAAAATGATCCTTTCTACACACCTATCATTCGTTATGATAAGAGTAGAGATATATGTAAAAGGAGGATATGAATTTGAAAAAATGGACGATTCTTAACACAGCGATTCTATTATTTTTGACAGCGTTTTTATTTCCCGGGGAATCTTCAGCAAGGTCTTTTACGGATCTGAGTGAGGACGACTGGGCTTTTGAGGAAATTATGGAGCTGTCAGGACGTCAGGTGATCAGCGGGTTTCCGGATGGTTCTTTCAGACCTTATGCCGGAGTGAAGCGGAACCAGGCGGCAATTATGGTTGGTAGAGCGGTTCAAATTGATACTTCAGGGCGTCCGGATCCCGGTTTTCTTGATGTCAGCAGTTCAGTGGCAGGATATGATTATATTGCCGCGCTGACAGATGAAGGGGTTTTTGCGAAAGCATCCCGTTTTAATCCTGATGATACGCTCTCGAGAGCAGAGATGGCTAAAATTCTTACAGAAGCTTTTAACCTTGAAGGTTTTGTATCAAAAAATCTCTCAGATGTTCCCCCGTCATACTGGGCGCATGATTGGATTATGACACTTTATGCAAATGGGCTGACTGAAGGGACATCATCTGCGACTTATGATCCGAGTGGTGAAGTGAACCGGTCACAGCTCTCAGCATTTTTGACACGTGTGTTTGAATTAAATGGTGGCGGACCGCCTGTTGTGGAAGAGAATCCAGTTGCAGAAGAGATGCTTGATCAGATTAACGAAATCAGAAGGGCAAACGGTCTTTCCTCCCTTCAGATTGCAGATGACGCGCAGAACGTCGCGCAATTGAAGGCCGAGGATATGATGGAGAATCAATATTTTTCACATAACTCACCACGCTACGGTTCCCCATTTGACATGCTGCGGGAATTTAACGTCAGCTACCGAGCTGCGGGTGAAAATATTGCTGGCGGTCAAAGCAGTGTGACAGAAGTGATGAATGCCTGGATGAACAGTCCGGGGCACAGAGCGAATATGTTAAATGAATCGTATACACATGTAGGTATTGGCTATGCTGAAGGAGGAACATACAGAACGTATTATGTTCAAATCTTCCTTGGCAGATAAAGTGAACGAAGAGGTGTGATTGTGGGGTCCGGTTTTCAAAAAGAAGGAAAAGTGTGGTAGGATAGATCGTACAATTAGTCATGTTGACAAGATTAATATTTTTGTGCAGCTCCAACTATAACTATTATCCGTCATATCAAAACCTATCTAACATATAAGGTGGATCCACATGAACACAAACGACATCATTTCTAACAGATTAACGGGTGCAGTCATACGCTGCATCCCTTTATTTATATTAATCGGCATCATCTATTATTCTTCTTCACAGACCTATGAGGAACAGTCGATTATTCCTTTTCTCGAGCAGTGGACTTCGGCTGACTGGTACAGGCATCTCATTGCTCAGTTCAGTGTGCCCTACGGCGGCAGATGGATCAGCGTTGACACGCACGGTTATGCAGGGTTCACAGAATTCTTAATCCGCAAAGGTGCACATCTCGGAATCTTTTTTCTAATCAGCTTTTTTATGTATCACGTGATTTTTTATCTGTTGAAATTTACATGGCGGTCTATTGCACTGACACTTTTCCTCACGTTACTGATTGCAATGGCAGACGAATATCATCAGCAATTGACAGGCGGAAGAACCTCAAGTGTCAATGATGTCATCCTTGATATGCTGGGAGGTCTGATTGGACTGGCAGTTGCCCTTTTGTTAAAAAAAGCATTCAGCAAACCGAATATTTAAGTATCAATAAGCCCAAATGCTAAGAAGCTGCTTTTGGGCTTAAATTATCTGAAATTTTAGTTTGCGTAAGATAAATGTAAGGGGAAAGTGGTATTATTATGATAAAAGGAGGGAACTTCATGATAAGGGAGCTGTTTGTTAACATTTCAATTATGATTACATTTGTTTTTATCTGGCATCATTTGTTCAAACACAATAAGCTGACCCTTGATGCCCCTCTGAAACTGAAAGTAGTTGATGGAATCATTGCAGGTTTCTTCGGCATTTTATTAATGAACTTCAGCCTGGCTGTAAATGATATCACGATCCTTGATTTGCGCCACGTTGCGATTGCGATGGTTGCCTTCTTGGGAGGGATGATACCTGCATTAATTGCTGGAGCAATGATCATTGCAGGGAGGTATATGATCGACGTAAATATTTCTTCACATGTCGCACTCGTAATGATCATATTCATTAGTGTCGGCTGTGGTCTAATCAGTCAGTATGTGAAAATGAACAGGTGGCCGAAGTGGGCTTTAATGCTAGGGTACAGTCAGCTTATCTTCTCGCTGGCACTTGTACTTGTCTCACCTGATTTTCCTGCGATATGGGATTACGCGGTTATGCACATCATCAGTACATTTATCGGCGGCTTTCTTGTCATGTATTTTGCAATATACATCAGGCGGGGAACTGATCTGTATTTCGAATATAAGAAAGATGCCCTGAAGGATCCTTTAACAGGCCTGAATAATGTGCGGACGTTTGATTACTATTATAATAAATTTTATCAGGCTGCCCAGGAGGCGGGGAGGACGTTTTCAATCATTGTCATCGATATTGATCACTTCAAAAAAATAAATGATTCCTTTGGACATACTGCCGGAGATGACATATTAATTAAGTTAGCATCGGTTTTGAAGAAATATACAGTAAAGGACGATATTCTCTCAAGAAACGGAGGAGAGGAGTTTACGCTGCTTCTGCCTGACTATAAGCTTGAAACAGCTGTTCAAAAAGCTGAGATGATCAGAAAACGGATTGAAGAAGTAACATTTCACATAGAGGATGATTTACATATCACCATCACCATATCAGCCGGTGTGGCCGATTTTTATCAGAGTGAAGCACTCGGGGAAAATCTGTTTGAACTTGCTGACAGTGCACTTTATCAGGCTAAACATAATGGCAGGAATCAGGTGGCAGTGTGTGAATGTGGTGCAGATATAATCAGGCATAACAAAGAGGCGGCACAGTGGGGGCGGAGTTGAGCGGCTCACTTTTAGAAGGATTCCAAAAGTAGAACCGTCAAACCCCGAACCAGCTGCACCGCCTGAATCATGTTAAAATCAATCAGGTCTATCTCCCGATCAGCGTGAATGTCCGCTCCGATGTGATCTGCACCTGATAAGTAAACTTGCCGTCTTCATCAGATATCAGCTCCATACCTTCAATGCCGCTCAGTCTTTTTTCAGACGTAATGATAACAGGTACATTTGAAAAGAACGTTCCGCTCCACTCAGGCTGATTAATTTCAAGCGAGTTAATTTTAACTGACTCCATACCTTCAAGCTTAAACGTTGCGAGAGATGTGTTACCGATATTAAGCCTTCTTTGAAGCTGACCTCTCAGAACAGATGGACGTTTAACTGCAAATTCACGCAGGTGATCAACGTTTTCACGCCACTCATTAACTGAATTGATGTACCCCCACCTTTTAATATGTTCATTCATACCTGGTTCAATTTGAGATTGAATGCGGTCGATTTCTGACAGCACATGCCCCGTACTGAAGTTTTCATTTAACAGGTCATTCAGAATACTGACGAATTGATTCTGTACCGCTTCATTTTGCATAAGATTACGGAACATCGACACTGACGGGTGATCTCTCATCACCCATGTGAATGTATCTTGATTGAATGAGCCTTCCTGTGGACTGTAGCCCATACCAAAGTCAGTATCAAAAAGCATCCAGCGCCATCTTCCGTCATGACCTTGAGGCGCTTCCGGATGATAGGCTGTTTTTTTGCGCCAGATGGAGGTGTTATTGGAGAATGAATCAAAATTTGCATAGTATACCTGATAAGCTACATATTCAAGGAAGTTATCAAGGTCCATCTGCTCTTCGATAAAAGATAAATGGTCCGGGTCAGACATGTCATGTTCATGGATATAATCGTACATCTCGTTATAATGACGATCATCTCCAGCGAGTCCTTCATCTACAACGAACCCTCTTTTACCCGAAACATCACTCTCGAGAATTGTTGCTTCTGTTTCCTCAAGGTTATAGGCAACTTCAAGGTACTCAGCTGTATAACGCTCTCTAATGAAATGAATACCGAAATATTCACCGTTTAAAAGAACTGTAACAGGCTGATACGCCTGGAAATCCATTCCCCGATCCATGATCAGCGACTGCATCAGCACATCACGCATCATCGTGCTGTACCAATCATTCCCTCCGTTTCGTAAGATCAGCTGATTAAACTCCGCATATTCGCGGTCTTCAAAAATCGAATAGTAAATTCTGCTTTGGCCGTAATCGCTTCTCGGGTATATGCGCAGGCTCTTTTGCGGGAACCGGCGCGTGTAGCCGCCGTTAATTCTGACGCCAATATCCTGTTCAAATCCAAGCGTGCCGTCTGGTTCAAAGTAGTGGAGGTAAGCGGTCTTTTCCCACTCGCGTCCGGATTGAAAATAATTGCCCGACCGCTCAATTGCTTCATCATGATAAACGCCTGGTACATAAATCCCTTCTTTTTCATCAATCAGATCATCAGGATCCATTGTAATCGACACGACCGGAAACTGATGCTCCTCATTGAATAAATACGTTTCAGTGGCAATTGGGCTTAATGTGCCTTCGAAGTAGCCAAGGGCTTTGATCGTAATCCCCTTTTGAACATCCTGCCGGTTAAGTTCACGCGGCGCACTCATTGGTGATGTATCAGTATTTGATAAAAGTGTCTGACTTTTAAGTAAATCTTCATTTAATACAATCGCTTCAGTATAGACATTCGATTTCAATGTCGGATCAGAACCGTCTGTCGTGTAAAAAATCTTTGTATTGTGATCAGCTTCAATCAGCAATTCAGCCCCCCGTGAGATGCTGCCGCTTTTAATAGAAAAAGTAGGCGGAGTAGACGTAATCTCAAAGTCAATATCATACGTACTATCAGCAATCGTAATTAACGGTGCAAAATCTGTAATGCCATTTCCTGATAAGTAGAGTCTGTCGTTCAATGGCAATTCACTAATTGGCGTGACATCCTTAATCTGATTATTTCTCGCATTCAAATCCTCAAGGTGCGGTAATACGGATAAAGGCGCCAGAGAACTGATCTGATTTCCACGGATATTCAGTTCAATCAGGTGAACAAGAGATGACACCGGAGAAAGATCCTGAATAAAGTTATCTCTGACGTTCAGGTCAATCAGCTGCGGCAGATTTTCAACAAAGGACAGATCCGTTAATTTATTTCCCTCAAGATCCAGCTGTGTCATTGAAGTACTTGAAAACCGGACTTCTTCAATTTGATTAAAACTCAGGTTTGCTTCAGTTAAATGCTTCAGGTCTTTTAGAGGGGAAGCATCTTCTATCACATTATTTCTGAGATCAAGTACTTTCAGATTTTTGAAATACTGAATCCCTTCAATACTCGTCAGGTTGTATTCTCTCAAATCGAGCATTTCCACATCACGTGTAATATTTTCACTCAGCGTTCTTTCACCGAGTCCTAACTCTATCCTGACAGCTTCCTCAAAGCTTTCATCAAAATCAATTGACTCATTTGCAAGACTGTATGTAATAAAAAATAATGCTGCACCCGTAACTGCCAGCAATATTAACAGTAATATTTTTTTCATAAATCCTCCTAAATTGACGTCTTACAACATCAAGTGACACTTTGAAATGTCTTCCATCTCAAGTATACTAGCTTATAGTAATAATTTTTACATTTTCTTAATATTTCTTTACAATTAATTAAAGAATGTAAAATTATTGTTGTTATAGAGCGGTTTTGAAATGCAATATTTGTTAATTGCATAGGTGGTGGTTCTCGCTGCAGGGGGGTACTCCGGGAAGAATAGAGGGAGGCTTGAGGCCCCGCCGGCTTACCGAGCGATAAAGATTGGACCATAAAACAGTTCACCGTCCGAAAAGCGTCCCACTGAAGAGGAGATCACCAGCCCACCTATACAGAGCCAATTAGTTTGAATGAAAGCAGGTGAAAAAATGGCGCAGGAAATTTTTAAGAGATATGAATTAAAGTATTTAATTACAATGGATCAATATAAGAGATTCAGAGAGGCGATTATGCCGCATATGAATGTTGATACATATGGCAATCCGGAAGGTAAGTATAATATTATCAGTCTGTATTTTGATTCTGATGACTATAAAATTTATTACGAAACAAGAAATAAGCTGCGTTTCAGACAGAAGCTGAGACTGCGCATTTATGATCAGGCAGATCTGAATAGTCAGGCGTTTTTTGAAGTGAAACAGAAGTTTAAAAATGTCGTGAATAAGCGGCGTACGGTGATTCCTTTGAATGAAGCTTATGAATCAATTAAAGAGCCTCAGTGGAATGCTGATCTTTCAAAGTACAACCCTTCAAATCCTCAGATTATGCGAGAAGTACTGCATTTCAAAGATTTGTATGATTTGAAGCCAAAAGTGGTTGTGAGCTATGACCGGCAGGCATTTATGGGGATAGAAGAAAAAGATTTAAGGGTGACATTTGATTATAACCTGATGTGCCGCAATGATGATCTCCGGATTGAGAACGGGCCGCGGGGTCAGTATTTTATTGATCCGGGTTATGTCGTGCTTGAGGTAAAAGTGTCCAACAGCGTACCTTTTTGGCTCGCTAGGCTGTTAAGCGAATTCGAGTTGCCCAAACAAAGCGTCTCAAAGTATTGCACAAGCATTGATTTAACAACAAACATTCATAAACAGCAGAAAATAAACTAAAGGTTCAGGTGAAGTGATGAATTCGTTTTTCAACGAAGTACAGCAGCTTGCAGATGTTACATCCAGGCTGACGGTACTTGAAGCATTTGCAGCAATTATTCTAAGTTTTATTCTGACAACCATCGTCGCTGTCATATACAGATTTACACACACAGGGGCGCGCTACTCACAGTCTTTTGTCCAGACCATCATTATTATGGGTGTTGTTGTATCAGTAATTATGATCGTAATCGGTAATAATGTCGCTGTGGCGTTCGGCCTGGTCGGAGCATTTTCCATTATCCGTTTCAGAAGCGCAATGAGTGATCCGAAAGATATCGCCTTCATCTTTTTCGGCATGGCAACAGGGATTGCATGTGGACTCGGTTTTTATATCCTGGCGATTATTTTCACTGTGTCGTTATCAATTATTATCATGTTCCTGTATTTTATCAATTTTGGTAAAACAGGTTCCTCAAGAAAGCGTCTGACGCTTACAGTACCTGAAAACCTGCATGACGAGCACAAGTTCGAGCAGGTTCTATCTAAATATATGAAGTCCTACGCGCTCCGTTCAATTGAAACAACGAATCTGGGCACGATGATTCAGCTTGATTACATTGTCCAGACAAAAGAGGGTGTGCGTGATAAAGAAGTGATGGATGAACTCAGAAAAATGAACGGTAATCTGAAAGTCTCGGTCAATTATCTGAGTACAGAGATGTATTATTAAAACAGTTTGCTGCTCGTTGTGATGTAAAAGCTGTTTTTTGACGCTGATTTACCGAATCAGATGGTTCTTTTCCCACAACGCATGCACATCAATTATTTATGAAAAAAGACTAATCATGACATGAAATTTATGGTACAATGGGCTTGTGGTTTCTTACACTTGTTTTGATGGCTAGCATATGGAAACACAATATGACTTTGGTTGAGTCGAGGAAAGAAGTCTGCCGGGCAGTGGAGGCAGACTTCTTTCCTTTTTGTGGTTTTCGAGGGCTGCATGAAAGTGGGGCCGATAGGTGAACCGCACGTAAAATGCACTAAATGGACAAACCGCACGCAAATCGTGTTGAACCGCACACTAACCCAGGTGAACCGCACGCAAATCGGGACGAACCGCACAAAAACCCGGCACCCCACCCGGAAACCCCATCATTTATAAACCACACCGCACATCCACTACCTTTTCACCACAGCCATCATCACCTTACAAAAAATAGCACTTTGTACATGGTGAGCAATTTGTAATTCTCCTGTAAAATGGGTGTATTGTAAGAAATATAATGAAAAAAAGGGAGTACATACGTTGAAAAATCAAGCAAGTCTATTTGTTTTTAAGATTCTCGTCGTTATGGCTTTAGGAATATCACTAGTCTCACCGAGTGCAGCGGCTTCAATGACACTGTCACCCGGGATCTCACACGAATCAGAAAGATTGACTGTCTCCGGCTATCCACAGGCAGCCAATATTACTGAAATTGATTTAACAAACCCTTATGCAAAGGTTAATCTCGGCGTACCAAGCCCGATTAATTCTGTTGCAACTGTTTCAAAAACGGCGATGCAGAATTCAGCCGAGCGCAATCACGTAGTAGGAGCAATCAATGCGTCATTTTTCCATCTGGAAACAAGACTCTCATCCTATCTGGTCGCGAGAAATAATAAGATTGATAACCTTGGCGGCATCTCCGCTTCCTACACAGACTATATGTTTACACCGGCAGCATTCGGTGTGAATAGCAGCGGTAAAGCGATGGTTGACCGTTATGACATGGGCGTTAACGTCACGCATAATGGAAAGTCGTTTACTTTTAAAGGATTGAATAAAGTGCGTGAAGCAGATGAAGGTGTACTTTTTACGCCGGGACATCGTGATGACCGCACAATGACAAACTCATTTGGTCTTGAAGTTGTTGTAAGAGGCGTATCCAAAACTGTTGACCACGGACTTGAGTTTGGGGAGAAGGTCACTGGTAAGGTTTCGTCAATCCGCCCGTATGGACAGCATACGAGTGCAACGATTCCTGATGATGGCTACGTGCTGTCAGCCCAGGGAACTGAAGCAGCGAAACTGCGCGACATGAAGGTTGGAGATTCGATTGACCTGAATATCAATGTAGACCAGAGGTGGCAGAATGCAGAATTTATGCTCGCTTCCGGACCACTGCTTGTTCAGGACGGTGTCAGAAAGCTTTCAATCGATCCGACAAGCCCCCGCACAACATCACGCGCGCCGAGAACGGCAGTCGCTGTTGACCGCACTGGTGAAAAAGTATTTATGGTCACAGTAGATGGACGTCAGGCTGGTCACAGTGCCGGCATGACACTGCCTGAATTTGCGAATTATCTGGTAAATATCGGCGCACATCAGGCGATCAACCTTGATGGCGGCGGGTCAACTGCAATGGTTACAAGAAAGTACGGTAATCCTTATGCAACGCTAGTAAACAAACCATCTGACGGCTGGGAACGTTCAGTCTCAGCTACGATTCAGGCAGTGAGTACTGCACCATACGGTTCTCCGAGATACTTAAAAGTGTCACCGGAAGAAAGCGGGGCAGTATTTAAAGGCAACACACTTAATTTTAAAGCAGATTATGTACTGGATCAGTATTTCAATCCACTGACAATTGATCAGAACAAAGTCACGCCGTTAAGTGTTGAAGGTGGCGTTGGTGAGATTGTAAATGGAGAATTTAAAGCAACGAATTCAGGAAGCGGATCGGTTGTAGTTGGCTATGAAGGACAATCAGCGCGCGTGCCGGTTACTGTAACAGACAAGCTTGATCAGCTGCTGATTGCACCATCTGAAATCAGAATCGGCCTTTCAGAATCAGTACCGCTTTCGGTAAAAGGCAGACTGGATGGCCAGACAATCACGCTGGATGAAGATGATATTGAACTGAGCGTGAGCGGAAACGCCGGAGCAATTGCAAACGGCCGCTTTATTGCAGCAGCTTCTGAAGCATCAGGAACGATTACAGCGAAGTTTGGATCGAATACAGCTTCCATTCCTGTAACTGTTACAAACAAACCTTTTGCAGCAAACGGATTTGAATCTGTAACACCAATGAATTATACAGCTGTAAACGGAAAGGCCTCGGGCTCACTTGAAAAAGTCCTTCAGCCAAAGCAGGGAAGTGCTTCACTTAAGCTTGACTATGATTTCAGAAATACAGGATCTGCGACTTCAGCCGCTTACGTCACAATGAAGAACGGCGTGAAGCTGCCGGGACGTCCTGAAGCAATAGGAGCCTGGGTTTACGGAGACGGTGAGAACCACTGGCTGAGAGGAACAGTTGAGGATGCCAATGGCAGAAGTCATACAATCAGCTTTACAGAAGAAGGCGGACTTGACTGGAAGGGCTGGAAGTTCGTCGAAGCAGACGTTCCGGGGAACCTGACATTGCCACTTTCATTTAAGTCAATTTATATTGCAGAAACGTCTTCTGCACAAAAAAATAAAGGCTTCATTTATATTGATGATGTGAAAGCACTTTACACATCACAGTATGAAGAACCTGCATTTACAAACACAACAAACGTGAAAAATGTAAATTCAGATAAAGTATGGACTGTACGTTTCAGCCGTAAAATGGACGCGGCCACATTGAATAATGTAAATGCATACGTCACAGACCAGAGCGGTGTGAGGCAAAATGTAGCGGTAAAAGCACTTGATGGCGACAAGCTGACAGTCACTCCACCATCAGGCGGCTACACGCCAGGAAAGACTTATCAGCTCGTCGTTACACGCTATGCTGAATCTGAAAATGGCATTCTGATGGATAAGGATAGTATCACAACGTTTAAGATTAACTAAAGGAAACACCCTCTGCAGTTGAATTGCAGAGGGTGTTTTTACTTGGTACAGGCGGCACACAAAAAAGCCCTCTGCCAATAAACACAGAGAGCATACGTATAAAACTAAATCTTATCTGCAGACTGAACCACCTGCACATTCCATGATTTCATCTTGTCAGGCTGATAATCTTTCAGCGTTGAGGCAGGATAAATAAAGCGCCATGGTTTTGTTGAGTTGGCTTTTACTTTGAATTGATCGAGTTTGAAAGTCCCCTGAGCGACGATTTCTTTTTCCTCGTTCTGCACGAGCAGTGGAATCTGTTCAAATGACAATTCTTTTTCGTATGTGTTTCGGATAAATACGTCTACCTGCAGGTTACCTTCAGCGTCAAGTTTTTGTTGGATGCCTGTCAGGTTAACCTGATCTTTTTTCAATTCAGGCAGGCGTTTGTATAATGTTTCAATAGCCTGTTTTTGTTGATCATCGAGTGACTTTTCCCAGGCTGGATCAAAATCAAGTCGGTGTTCGCTGCCTGCATTTAAGAGGAATGACAGCTGCCAGTCCTGTTCCGGAATCTCGGTTTCAGTCTGTGATGCTTTGTCGAAAATGAAAATCCACGGACGGCTGCTTTCTGCAGGAAGCTGACCGAGCTCTGATAAGTCGAATTGTTTTTTCGCGATCACCTGCTCATTCTGATCTAAAAGTACAAGATCAGTTTTCTTCAGGTTAATGGGCTTTGCCAGACTCTGACGTACGAATGCTGTGACGTGCAGGTCACCGTTTCGCTCATTTCTTTCAATATCAATCCCTGACAGTGAAAGCTGGTTTGGCTTTAACGGTGCCAGGTCATTGTTTAAGAATCGGTAGACATATTCTTTTTCTTTTTCCACTGTCCATTCAGGATGAAAAGACAGTTTTGTCGTTACTTCACGATCAGCTGATGACTGGTTTTTACCACCGGTCAGCTGATCTGAGGCGACAGCGGAGTCACGGCCGCTTTTAGTCATATCTTTCTTCTGCTTTGAAAAAATTGAGAAAATAGACATTTATTTCACTCCCTGTTGTTGAATTTCCTGGTGTCTTGCAATCATAGCCGTACACGCGATGACGCTGCGCTTTTCAATTTCTCTAAAGTGATATTCGAATAACTCGAACCCTTCACGCTGATAAATGCGCATTGGATCTTCCTGCTGGTAGCTGCGCAGACCGATTCCCTCTTTCAGTCTTAACATGCTTTCAATGTGACGCACGAACTGCTGATCAATCTGCATCTGAATGACACCTTTGATGCCTTCAAGAAATCTTCTGTCTTCAGCAGAGCGGTCAATCGCTTCAAACAGTCGTTCACGCTCAGGTGATACGGCTTCTTCAAGCTGTCTGACGTGATCCACCGAGCGTGGCCATGACGGTTGATTTAACAGGCACTTATTGATCTGAGACTGAGCTTTTCTTACGTCCCAGCTTTCTTCTGGTGCGTCTTCAGGGCAGTATTTTTCAATCGATCCTTTAATTGTGTTATCTGTCATCTCTTTTAAAAGTCCGTCAAGATCGCGTTTTTCAAGTACGCGGTCACGCAGGCTGAATAAAATCTTCCGCTGATCATTGATCACATCATCTAGCTTCAAGTTATACTCACGCTGTCCAAAGTGTGCGCCTTCCACAATTCTCTGGGTGCGCTCAACGAATTCATAGACGTTTTTCTGATCGATCTGACCGTCTCCATCCGGGCTGATCTTTTTACGCAGCTTTTCAAGTTCTTCACGTGCAAAACGGCGGAACATATCGTCTTCAAGTGAAATAAAGAACTGGCTTTCACCCGGGTCACCCTGACGGCCGGATCTTCCGCGCAGCTGATTATCTACACGTCTGCTTTCGTGTTTTTCGGTACCCAGTACGAATAATCCGCCGGCATCCTTTACACCTTCACCGAGAAGGATATCTGTACCGCGGCCTGCCATATTGGTTGCGATTGTAATCTGGTTCAGCTGACCGGCTTGTGAAATCAAATCGTTTTCCTGCTCAACCGATTTGGCGTTTAACAGCTGATAGCTGAGTCCGGCATCTTTCAGGTAGGCAGCAACTTTATCTGACTGGAGAATAGAAGAGGTACCAATCAGTACTGGCTGACCTTTTGCATGACGTGCAGCCACTTCTTTTACAACGGCTGTATACTTCTGCTTGCTCGTCTGAAATACTTTATCCTGCTGATCCACACGTGCTTTTGGACGGTTTGTCGGAATCTGAACAACGTCCATTCCGTATACTTCCCTGAACTCTTTCTCTTGTGTCTTGGCAGTACCTGTCATGCCGCAAAGGACAGGGTACATTCTGAAATAGTTCTGAATCGTGATCTGGGACTGTGTTTTATTTTCATCGGTAATCTCAAGGCCTTCTTTGGCTTCAATTGCCTGATGAAGCCCGTCACTCATTGTGCGTCCTTCCATGACGCGTCCTGTGAACATATCAACGAGCAGTATTTTACCGTCTTTTACAATGTAATCCACGTCGCGTTCAAACATCACATGTGCCCGGACTGCCTGAATGACATAATGGTAAAGCATCTGGTGTTCTAGGTCATACAGGTTATCAACATCAAATGCTTCCTCGACTTTTGCAATTCCCTGGTCTGTAAGAGAGGTTGCTTTCGTTTCTTCGTCGAAATCATAGTCAGCATCTTTTTTGAAGCGCTTTGCAAGCATTGAAGCCACCCTGTGAAAATCTTCGTTAGCAGGCATTTTACCGGCAACAATTAAAGGTGTTTTTGCTTCGTCGACGAGTACGCTGTCCACCTCATCAATTATGGCGAAGTGATAAGGGCGCTGCACTCTGTCCGCTAATGATTTGACCATATTGTCACGCAGGTAATCAAAGCCGAATTCACTGCCGACACCGTATGTAATATCAGCTTCATAAGCAAGCTGCTTCTGATCAGCCTGCATCATAGGCAGGTTAAGACCAACGCGCAGTCCCAGATATTCGTGAATCTGACCGATATTTTCTTTATCACGCCGTGCAAGGTATTCATTTACCGTGATGACATGTACACCTTTGCCTTCAAGCGCACGTACATAACTCGGAAGGGAAGCGACCAGCGTTTTCCCCTCACCTGTAGCCATTTCAGCAATATTTCCTTCAGTCAGGACAAGACCGCCTGCAAGCTGCACATCAAAGTGACGCATACCAAGCACACGTTTTGATGCTTCGCGGACAGTGGCAAACGCTTCTACTTTAATATCATCAATTGTTTCACCGTTTCCTAAGCGTTCAATAAAGTGAGCGGTTTTTCCACGTAATTCCTGATCTGATAACACTTCAAATTCAGGCTCAAGCTGGTTGATCTTGTCAACAAGCTTTGTATATTTTTTATATTGATTCTTTGTTTTAAGTTGATTGAACAGTGAAATCATCTTTTTTCTCCTTATAATGAAAGCAATTTTTTGCACTGTTTCTATCTTACCAAAGAATGAGCTGAATTGAAATCTGTGTCAGATAGAGACATGGTAGGAGTTTAATGTCTATTAAAATCGTGAAAGTAATATATAGTGTGTAAGATTATTGAATTTGAACATAGAAAAGTGAACATTTTGTATTGCACAAATGATGATTTGAGCGTAAAGCGTCCCCCCTGGAGCTTCAATCATCAGCCCCCTTATCGGAGAATTTAATAAAAATACAATAAAAGTGAAACCCGCACGTAAAATAGTCCGTCTACTATTATAATGACTTTGTCATAGTCCAATCATATATCTGCACAGCTGATGGTTGGAGTGTAAGGCGGTGACTCCTGCGGCAGGAAGGGACAGGTGAGACCTGGCATGGCGAAGCCTGCGGGCTCACCGCCCGGCCGCGGAAAGCATCCGCCTGAAACGGAAACCAGCAGCCCCCTTCGACAGAGAAATAAGAAAAGGTAAAATGATGCTAGATTGATACACATAAAAGTGCTATAATTTCAAAAGTTAATAGCTGAGCAAGTTACTGGAAAAATGATTTGGAAAAAACAAACGCATTGAAAAATTATAAAAATGGATAAGATAGATACAGGAGGTTCCTGATGATTCTCATAACTGCACTCATATGTCTGCTTGCCTCAATTCTTATTACACCACTCGTAATCAAATTTGCCTTTTTAATCGGTGCAACAGACAAGCCTAATCATCGTAAAGTTCACCAGAAAATTATGCCGCGAATCGGCGGTCTGGCAATATATATCAGTTTTGTCATCGGGTTTTTAATTCTGTCGCCCGGAGATGTAGCCGCATGGCCAGTTCTAATCGGAAGCTTTATCATTATTGTGACCGGAGTTGTCGATGATATCCGTGAAATCTCACCAAAGGTAAAACTTGCCGGTCAGTTTGCTGCAGCGTTAGTTGTCATTTATGGTGGCGTTCGCCTTGAAGTCATTAACCTTCCATTTGGCGGAGAGCTTGAATTTGGATTCCTGAGTATTCCAATTACCGTTTTATGGATTGTCGGCATTACAAATGCCATTAACCTGATTGACGGTCTTGACGGTCTGGCAGCAGGTGTGTCCTCGATTGCACTTGTATCCATCACTCTGATGGCAATGTTAAAAGGTGACATGTTTGTTATGTCACTTGGATTAATCCTTCTGATGAGCATACTTGGATTTTTATTTTATAACTTTCACCCGGCAAAGATTTTCATGGGCGATACAGGCGCGCTGTTTCTTGGCTTTATGATTTCCGTGCTGGCCCTTCAGGGGTTCAAAAATGTAACAGTGATTTCACTAATTATTCCGCTGATCATTCTTGGTGTACCAATTTCAGATACGTTCTTTGCGATCATCCGCAGACTCGTTCAGAAAAAGCCGTTATCAGCACCTGACAAATCGCATTTGCATCACAGGCTGCTTGATATGGGTTATACGCACAAGCAGACGGTGATCATCATTTACATGATCGCTGCAATGTTTGGACTTGCAGCTACACTATTCTCAATGTCAACGGTGTGGGGAGCAATCCTGATTATCGGAATTCTACTGATCGCCATTGAGCTGTTCGTCGAGAGCATTGGTTTAGTGCATCATAGTTACCAGCCGCTTTTAAAACGTCTCAGACCAAAAGCGCGCGACAGATTTTAATACAAAAAAAGAAGCCCTCATCAGGCTTCTTTTTTTGTTTGCCAGAAAAGCGGCGCTTTCTTTGGTAATTTACCGTAAAACAATCCTGCACCCGGTATGAACCGGTGAAAGAACCAGATAATCAGGTAACAGATGATCACAACGAAAATGTAGTGAAGTAAAATGGCGAGGTGCCACGATATGCCGGATTCCTTAATCGGCAGATAAATCTCCATCTGTCTGATAATCAGTGGATGCAGTAAATAAAATCCGAATGAATAATACGCAACCTGTCTGATACGTGTCGTAGTGTCTTCTTTATAAGCTGAAACCATTTTTTCAGCAAGAAAGAAGAAGAACAGGCTTCCGACGAGCAGGAAAACCATCGCGATGCCTTTATAGAGTGATTCAGGAATCGGAACCCGCTCCGCACCGTATGCATTTTGATAGCGGATTAAAATCAGTGCAACTGATGAAACGGCAAAAACGCCTGCAAGTAACCATGTTCTTTTAGATGTAATATACGCTGTAATTTTTTCATAATACAGTCCGATTGATGCACCAAGTAAAAATGCACCCATATTTTCAACAAAAAGCGGGTACTGACTGAGTCCGAACGGCGCTCTGTTGAAGAAAAAGTAAAATTCAATTACAATGCCAAACACCCAAATGTACTTTCTGATGAATTGACTTTTCTGTGCAATCCAGAGCACAAGCGGGAAGATCAGGTAAAACTGGACGACTGTAAAAATGAAATGCAGCTGATATTTACTTCCTCCGGTCAAAACGCGCTCAATCACTTCGCTCCAGACAAATACGCTGTGACCATAATAGAATGCTTCATATTCATAAATGAATGACCAGATAATATAAGGGACAAGGATAAACCAGACGCGCTTTTTCCAGTATTGAAAGAATACGTCTTTTGTAAAAATCCTGTTTCTGTAATTGTAAAAGAACACAATACCCACTAGCATAATAAATATGCCGGCTTCTACGCGGATGATCCGGTTCACAAAGTGATAGGAAAAGTGCTGAATGGTGTCAGGTGAAAATAAATGCTCATAAGGAGCGGTGACATGTACAAGCACGACCATCAGCATTGCAAATGTCCGGATATAATAAATTGATTTGATTTCTCTCTTCATGCTGACATTAACTCCTCTTTAAACCAACTTAGACTATAAAGGAATTTATAACAGTTCTCAATACCCTTTTAGACCCTTAAATATACCTGTTAAAAGCTGGGCTTTCCTGTATATGAAAAAAAATCCGGCAATTAAGAGGGATGAAGTGGGGACTTTTCGCTTTATAACGTCTTACTGTTCGAATGAATCAGTTTTTAAAAAGCTGGTTTATAAAGTCCTGTGTTAAGGTATGGAAAGAGTAGGAAATAATTAAAAGGAGAGATTTTATGAAAAAGAAATTATTAGGAAGCTTTGTTCCGGCTGCAGCAGGTCTGATGCTGCTTACTCCGGCCAGCGCTGCAGAATTTTCAGATCTGAGCAGTTCACAGCGTTTTTATGAAGAAATGATGTATCTTGAACAGGAAGATGTGATTTCGGGTTATCCGGATGGGACATTCCGTCCTGCGAATGAAGTGACGCGAGCGGAAGCAACGATTATGATCGGACGTTCACTCGGTCTTGAAGAAGCACCTACTTCGAGTGAGTTTTCTGATGTTGGTGAGTCTGTCAGAGCTAGCGGTTATATTAATGAACTGACTGAAAGAGGCATCATCAGCGGATATCCTGATGGAACTTTCAGACCTGGAAAAGAAGTGTCACGAGGTGAAATGGCGATTCTGCTGACACGTGCTTTCAATTTTGATGAAGAAGCGCCGTATTCTTTTATAGATCTAAACCGCAATATGGCGTCATATGACTATGTCAGCAGATTCCTTGAAGCGAATATCACATACGGTTACCCAGATGGTACATATCGTCCTGCAGAAGGCGTCAGTCGTGCCGATTTCTCAGCATTTCTTGCCAGAAGCCTTAATGAAGATTTTCAGGAAGAACCTAGAGATCTGACCTCTTATGCGAGAGAACAGTCTTATACGTTTACGATTGAGTACTATACAACAGGTGAAGTAGATGAAATTACTTATGCAGGAATTGATTCATCGGGACAATATTACCTGTGGGAAAACACCAATCAATTTGGAGAAACGAATCAAACAATTGAATATGAGGCAGTGAATGGCTTACATTACGGCATTCTCAATTCTGAAGGCGTGCAGGTACTTGGATACCCAGTAGAAATTGGAACGACGTGGGAAGTTGGAGTCGGTATTACAACGCCGCGTGAAATTACTGATACAGGGGTGACGATTGAAACTGAGGCTGGCACATTTACAGATGCGGTTGAAGTAACTGAGCCTTCATCTGGCTACGTTTATTATGTTGTAGAAGATTACGGAGTGGTTTACAGCGAAAGAAACGGAGAAGCTGAAAGTGAATTAATTAATGTAGAATAAGAAAAAGAGCGCCATCTGAGCGCTCTTTTCATTTTACCACTGTGTTTCATCATCTTCCTGGGCAGTTTCACCGAATTCGCTGTCATTTGACAGGCTCGACGAATCATCATTTGATACAAATGATGATAATCCCAAATGCTGACGAAGGTCAGAACGGACTGTTTCCAGTTCATCTTCATAAGCTTCATAATAATAAACACCGTCATACATGACGCCTTCACCCTGCAATGTGTGCATATCCACTGACAGGTTTGAATTCACCGCATATGACATGAATGATCTCATTTCTGAGAATCTCATGTTTGTTTTCATATTGTCACCAACTGCTTCAATGACATCTGCATAGCGGTTAATGGAACCTGCGGATTTAGCTTTGTCTAAAATCGCATCAATGACTTCCTGCTGTCGTTCACCTCTTGCAATATCGCTATCCATATGACGGGAGCGGACAAATGCAAGTGCTTCTTCACCATCGACAATCTGCTCGCCTTCAGGAAGGAAGATTGCATTTTTAGTATCATTAGAATCCATTTCATACATATTAAATGGAACATCTACTTCAACACCATCTAACGCGTCCACGACATCCATAAATGCGTAGAAATTCATGCGTACATAATAGTCAACCGGTACATCAAGCAGTCCTTCTACTGCTTCCATTGATGCTTTCGGTCCGCCAAAAGCATGCGCGTGATTAATTTTGTCTTCATATTCAACTTCAGGAATGTATGCAAGTGTATCACGTGGAATACTTGTCAGTTTAATTGATTTATCTTCGTTATTCAGTGTAGCGAGAATGATCGCATCTGTACGGGTTGTACCATTTTGAAATCCGTCAGCGTTTTCACGTACATCACTGCCGTCCACGCCAAGGAATAAAACAGATACATTGTCTACATCAGGATCAACTTCTTTTTCACGAAGTTCTGATTGTTCTCTTCCTTCAACTTCTTCGTAAGACTCATCTGCCACGTTTTTAGCTTTAGTAATCAGGTAACCTCCATATACCAGCCCTGAAACAGCGATTAAAAGCAGTGGTAATCCCACCATCAGCATCACTTTTCTGACGCGCTTTGCTTTCGCCTTTTTCTTATACGTTTTTCTGTCCATATTTTCTTGTGGCTCCTTTACTCAGGGATTTCCAAATCATACTTACGCTGCTAATGACCGGGAAAACCTGTCATAGAACGGGCAAAAGAATCGCCAGGTTCTATTTTACTTGTTTTCCCGCTATCCGTAAAATGAAACTTTCATTACAATTGTCGATTATTCGGTTACAATTTGCTCGCGGTACACCATATCACCCTGTTTAATGACAGCCTGACCATTTGTCAGTTCAGTCATCCATTCAGTAAAAGCATCTACGTCATCTTCTTTAACATACGTTTCAACAGACACTTCATCTAAATAATGTATGTCTTTTAAAGGGTATTTTGAAGACCTGACTTCATTCTCTACTTTTCCAAGCCATGTGTAATCCATTTTGGACATCATAATGCGGTTTAATGACCTTTCTACAACCCCTGCAGCTTTTAGCCCTTCAGTAACTGACTTCCCGTACGCACGGATCAGACCGCCTCCGCCAAGCTTAATACCGCCAAAATATCGCGTGACGACTACTGTTGTATCCTTTAACCCCTGCTTTTTTAACACCTCAAGCATTGGGACACCGGCAGTTCCGGATGGTTCCCCATCATCGTTCGCTTTCTGAATCAAATCATGCTCGCCAATCATATAGGCTGAGCAGTTATGGTTCGCAGAAGGGTGCTTCTTTTTAATTTCCTGTATAAAAGCCTGCGCTTCTTCTTCTGTTTCAGTTCGTTTTGTATAGGTAATGAAGCGGGATTTTTGAATCGTGATCTCGCTTTCACTATAACCTGCGACTGTTAAATATTTTTTTAGCATATTTTACTCCTGACTTTCGACTGTTTATTACACAATTATAACAAGAAATTGCGTGCTGCGTCATTTTTTGCAGAGATGCAACAAAGGTGAAATGTCATATGCGCCAATTGTAATGCAACTTTAATATCGCGACAAAGTGATGATGTTATAATGGGTAAGGTCCTGTTGCTTAAAAGGACGTTTCGAAAATATATTGGAATAGCTTCTTTTTTGCGTATTTTCGACATGTTGCGGTGCGAAACTTTATTTAGCACAATACTTTCAATTTTACTGGTTTAACAGTATAATTTTTTGTAAAGACATGTATATGAAAGAAAGGAGTCTGCACGTGTCCGCAAATAGTATAGACACCCAGGTCCTTGATTCAATACTGGGTAAAATGATAGAGACTGTGGATCAGAGCAAATCAGAAATTTTTGAAATAGGTGAGCAGACCCGTAATGAATACGACCAGCTCGTCAATGAGCTTGCTCTCATACGCGAAAAAATTGCGAGTGTTATTTATACAGGTGATGACTTAGAGCGCCGTTCGCGTTTTGCAAGAAAACGTCTTGCAGAAGTCAGCCACCATTTTAAGGATTTTTCTGAAGAACAGGTACGTCAGGCATACGAAACGGCACACGATCTTCAGATGCAACTCTCTGTTAATAGACAGGAAGAAAAACGGCTGCGAGAGAGAAGAGATGACCTTGAACGCCGGCTTCAAAATATGATTGATACCATTGAACGTGCTGAAAACCTGGTGACACAGATTTCAGTTGTACTGAGTTACCTGAACAGTGACTTGAAAAAGGTCGGTGCAGCACTTGAAGATGCAGCTGAAAAGCAGCTTTTCGGGATGCAGATCATTGAAGCGCAGGAAGAAGAACGTAAAAGACTTTCCCGGGAAATACATGATGGTCCGGCTCAAATGATGGCAAATGTACTTATGAGATCAGACATTATAGAACGTGTTTTCAACGAAAAAGGCACTGAAGAAGCCATAAAAGAAATAAAAAGCTATAAAAAAATGGTCCGCTCAGCATTGTCAGAGGTCCGCCGCATCATCTATGACCTCCGACCGATGGCGCTCGATGACCTTGGTCTTGTTCCGACCCTCAGAAAATACTTAAGTACGATCGAAGAGTATAGCAATGGTACTAAGTTATCATTTAGGCAAATTGGGGAAGAATCAAGATTAGATCCAAAATATGAAGTTTCACTGTTCAGACTGATTCAGGAAGCTGTGCAAAATGCCGTAAAGCACGCACAGGCAACTGAAGTCATTGTGAAAGTAGAAATTCGTCCTGATTGCGTGAATGCAATTATTAAAGACGACGGCAAGGGCTTCGATCCTTCAGCAAAAAAGCAGGGCTCATATGGCATGATGGGAATGAAAGAGAGAATTGAACTTGTATCAGGAAAAATGAAAGTTCAGTCAAGTCCCGGAAAAGGCACTACAATTACGATTAATGTACCAATTACAAGTTAAAGATTGAGGGGGAACCAAACATGACAAAAATTCTAATTATTGATGATCATCAGTTATTCCGCGAAGGTGTAAAACGCATCCTGGATTTTGAAGAAACATTTGAAATCGTAGGAGAAGGCGATGACGGTTCTCAGGCAATCGAACTATATGAAACACACCAGCCGGATGTCGTATTAATGGATATTAACATGCCAAACGTAAACGGCGTGGAAGCAACAGGACAGCTTATTCAGAAGCATCCAGATGCAAAAGTGATTATCCTGTCGATTCACGATGATGAAAACTACGTATCACACGCGCTAAAATCAGGTGCGCTTGGCTACATGCTAAAAGAGATGGACTCAGAAGCACTGATTGAAGCAATTAAAACTGTTGCTGACGGCGGATCTTACCTTCACCCGAAAGTAACCGTAAACCTTGTAAATGAATTCCGACGCCTGGCTGAAGCAGAATTCACAGGTAACTTCCAGCAGATGGAAGTTCGCCGCCCGCTTCACCTGCTGACAAAGCGTGAATGCGAAGTACTGCAGATGCTTGCAGACGGTAAAAGTAACCGCGGAATCGGTGAAGGCCTGTACATCTCAGAAAAAACAGTTAAGAACCATGTAAGTAACATTCTTCAGAAAATGAATGTAAATGACCGTACTCAGGCAGTTGTGACTGCGATTAAGAATGGCTGGGTTGAGGTACGATAAATAGTTTTTTGGGCTCCGCTGCGGCGGGGCTTTTTTGGTGGGGACGGAGTTAGCACTTCACTTTTCTATTTGGGGACAGAGTTGATACTTCACTTCTAACACACTTAAATGGGTTAACTCTGTCCCTTCGTAGTGCTAACTCCGTCCCCGGTCCTTCCTTCCGCCCGTTGCGCTAACTCCGTCCCCAGACCCACCGTACGCCACCAAATAAAAAAACCCCGCCATCTAACCAGCGGAGTTTCAACCTATTTCCGGCGTCTCGCAAAATCGACAAACTTGAATTTATCAAGTCTGTGGCGCGACTCGGTGTATTGGAAGATCGATGTGTCTTCTAGGTGCACGAAGTTTTTAACGAGTACGATGTGGCTGTAGCCATCAAGGTCGAGCAAGGCACGGTCCTCGTCAGTTGCAGGCTCGACTGTGATTTCTTTTTTGGCGTAGGAGATGTTCAGACCGAGCTGCCCTTCAAGGTAGGCATAGATTGAGTCTGCACAGATCTCTTCTGTTAAAGAAGGGACGCTTGTCTGAAGCAGCCAGTCTTTATCGAGTATGACTCGTTCGCCCTGAATGGTTCGTGCACGGACCACTTCCCAGGCGAGTGCGTTTTGAGGACATTCGAGCTGGTTTGCAAGCCAGTCTTCTGCTTCGATCAGTTCAAGTTTATGCACAGTCGTCTGGATATCCCGTCCAAGTGACTGCTGGATTTCTTTAAAGCTGACAAGCCCCGTGACAGGGAATGTCATTTTACTTATATCAAGAACGAGGGAGCCTTTTCCCTGCATTTTCTGAATGAACCCGTTTTGCGATAAAAGTGTAAGCGCTTTCCTGATTGTTTCGCGTGATGTGTTGAATCGCTCGCACAGTTCGTGTTCTGAAGGGAGTAAAGAGTTCGGCTCGAAGACTCCATTTTTTATTTCTTCGGAGAGTTCTTGAAAAATGTTCATATATTTATTTGTAGTTGCCATATATATCACCCTTGTTTATTGTATCATATGAGGGGACAGGATTTTAGTGAATGTACCATTATTTTCATATGATATTTGAGTTAATAAGCCGCTACTTCTTTCCGTGGGGGGACTGCGCTTTCCGCAGCCGCGCGGTGAGCCTCCTCAGGCTTCGCCTTGCGGGGTCTCACCTGTCGCTTCTCCGCCGCAGGAGTCTCCGTCCCCCACTCCAAGAATCCGCTGGTAGGTGCTAATTCTAAAATTCAATAATATCAAAGTTAGCCATGATATAATCCATGGTTTTTATTTACACAGCTGACTGTTGGAGCTGCAGGGGACAACTCCTGTGGCAGGAAGGGACGGGTGAGGAAATGGCGAAGCCTGCTGGTTCACCGCCCGGCCACGAAGTAACCCTGACGCGGAAACTGTCAGCCCACTTTGTAGAGTTAAAGAATGATAAGCAGAAAGGACGGTTTGTATGAACAGAGTTTGGAAGACATCGATTGCTGCCGGTCTGCTTGCGGTTGTGCTTGCAGGATGCAGTGATGAAGAGAGTACGAATACAAATAGTGCTGATGATGGACTGGCTGGTGAAGGTCAGGAAACGCATGCTTCTGAGGGGACCGGTGAGTCTGAGGAAGGTATTGTGTTTGATGAAGAAGGCAATGTAGAGAGTGCAGAGGTGCCTGCTGAGGCTGAAGAGGAAATTATGGCGGTCTTTGATGAGTATATTGAGACTTTTAATAATAAAGATATAGAGGGTTATCTGGACCTGCTTTTATATGAAGATGGTTATTATGATAGAGAAGAAGAGCGTGCGGCGCTTGAGGAAGTGTATAACCAGTTTGATGTGCACAGAGAAGTGGTTGAGCATACGATCAGCGGATATGAAGAGGGTTCGGCTGAGGTGTTTTCAAATATGGAATTGACGACGACGGATCCGGATTCGGGAGCTGAGGCCGCAAGAGGCGGTCGTCAGGTAACGATTCTGAAAGAAGTTGACGGTGAGTGGAAGATTGCGTCGATTCAATTTATTGCGGCACCATAAATTAGTTTGACTTAGAAACCGCAAATCTCTACGTGGAGAACTCCGCTTTCCGCGGCCGGTCCGGCAAGCCTCCACGGCTCCGCCTGCGGGGTCTCGCCAGGCCCTTCCTGCCGCAGGAGTCTCCGTTCTCCACTACGAGGTTTGCTGAGTGAACTTTTATAAGAGGGATGTATCTAAAAATTAAATTGCAACTATCTTATTTTACAAATTCCCCGCCTGGAACGGAGATCAATGGTTATTAACATCTGATTGAAGAAGTGCATCTCCCAAAAGAGGTGCATTTTCTGTACATATCGACATATTTCCTGGGAAATGAGGTTTTAGAGATGAAAATTATTCGTGCTGAAATATGGGGGATACACCTTCCTTTAAAGGAACCATTTGTAGTTTCTTATGCAAGGTTCGAGTCAATGCCTTCCATTATATTAAAACTCACTACTGACACCGGCTATGAGGGGTATGGTGAGGCTGTGCCTGATGAGCATGTGACGGGGGAATCGTTTTATGGTTCGTTTGCGCTTTTAAAAAAAGTGATTTTGCCTGAGGTGAAGGGGCTGTCACCTTTTCAGATTGAAGAGATTCACTACCGCATGAATCGTGCGCTTAGGGGAAATCCTTCGATTAAAGCGGCGGTGGATATTGCGTGCTTTGATCTGATGGGCAAAATAACGGGAGTGCCTGTTTATGACCTGATCGGCGGGAAGGCGCATGAGCAGTTGAGTTATCCAAAGGTCATTTCGATTGGCTCACCTGAAAAAATGAGTGAGGCTGCACTCGCAGCGCTTGAAAGTGGCTATAAGCATCTAAAAATCAAGTTAAGCGGTGATACGGAACTTGATGTGCAGCGTTTGAGAAAGATCAGAGAGGCTGTTGGAGCAGATGTACCGATCCGTGTTGATGTGAATCAGGGATGGGAGACGTATGAAACGGCTAAGCGAGCGCTTGCTCAGACGGAATTGCTGAATCTGGACTGGGTGGAGCAGCCGCTTGTTCCTGAAGCATTTATTGAAATGAATGAACTACGCCAATCAACGGTTACGCCGCTCATGCTTGATGAGAGTATTTGTACTGAAAAAGATCTGCAGCGAGCCATTGAAATGCGTGCTGCAGATAAAATTAATTTGAAGCTGATGAAGAGTGGCGGGATTTATCCAATTATTCATATGGCGAAAACGGCTGAAGCAGCGGGACTGGCATGCCAAATCGGTTCAATGGTGGAGTCGTCAATTGGTTCTGCTGCGGGTTATCATACTGCGATTGCGAGGAAAAATATTGAGACGACTGAGCTGACTGGACCGCTGCTCTTTTCAAAAGATCCAGGGAATTTAAAATATGAAGTGCCTTATGTTCATTTAGCGGAAAAGCCGGGGCTTGGTGTGGATGTAGATGAAGAGATACTTAAGGACTTGAGCGAATTGCATGCGGAGGTGTGAGGATGAATCTTGAGCAGGTGTGGCAGGACCTTCACGGGCTTGCTGAGACGAGTTTTAAAGAAGTGAGGACGACTGATTATATTGCGCATATGCTGGAGCGGGAAGGCGTAGGCGTTCAGCTTTTTAAAAAGCATACGGGGCTGATTGCTGAAGTGGGAAGTGGTGAGCCGGTTGTCGGTTTCCGTGCGGATATGGATGCGCTTTGGCAGGAGGTTAACGGTGAGATGAAAGCGAACCATTCCTGCGGTCATGATGCACATATGACGATTGGGATCGGGACACTTTTAGCGTTGAAAAAGAAGGAAGATACACTAAAAGGAACATTTAGATGTATTTTTCAGCCGGCTGAGGAGCAGGGAAACGGCTCCCTTTCTGTCATTAAAAATGGTGGGGCTGACGGACTGACGACGCTGTTTGGCGTGCATCTTCGTCCGAAAGATGAACTGTCCTTTGGTGAGGCTGCACCATCTATATCACACGGCGGCGGGATCTTTTATGAAGGAAAAATTACTGGGGAAGACCTGCATGGCGCCAGGCCGCATCAAGGTGTAAATGCGATTGAAGCCGGATTTGCACTCGGTCAGCTGCTGCAGTCAGTCAGAATTTCACCGATGCTTCCGCATTCTATTAAAATGACAAGCTTTCATGCCGGCGCATCAAATTATAATATCATTCCGGGTTCTGCAACGTTTGCGCTGGACGTGCGTGCGCAGACGAATGAGGCGATGGATGAATTAAAGGAGCAGATTGATAAAAAGGTCACCTCTTTTAGTCACATGCTTGGTGTGAAAATTGAGGGTAACTGGATTGATTATACGCCGGGTGCTGCTGTGAATGAGGAAGCAGAAGCGATCATGCGTGAAGCGATTGTGCAGGAAATGGGGGAAGAAGCGCTCAGGCCGCGTGTCGTTACGCCGGGAAGTGATGATTTTCATTTCTATACGATAGAAAAGCCTGAGCTGAAGGCATGTATGCTCGCACTAGGCGCAGATCTCACACCTGGATTGCATCATCCTGATATGCGGTTTAATCATGACTGTTTGGAGCAGGGAGTACGGGTGATTACGCGGGCTGTGGAGCTGGTGCTGGAAAGATAGAAAGCCCAGCTTCATTCCCTTGGGAAATAGGCTTTTAGTTTCTTAAATGCATAAAGTGGGTGTAGTGCTTCGTTCAAATCGGTGGATACCGCAGTCAATCGCGCTGATACGTCACTCAACGGGAATGATAGCGCACTCAATCCGGGTGTATCACTACGTCACCGGCACAAACACAGCGTTCGCCAGCCTATATATGACACTCGGGCGCTGCACCACCTGCGTGAAAATAGACAAAACCGCCCAGGATCATTCATTCCGGGCGGTTTTCATATCTTACTTCTTATAATGAAACACAATTGACTCATAAGGACGCAGTGTATATTTCTCAGCGTCACCATTTACATCATTATAGTTCTGGATCAGTAAATCCGGACGCGTGAAACCTTCAAGTTTTTCAGCAAGTGCTTCAGGCATTTCGAACTTCGTTTCGTCTGCATAGTAGTTATTTAACACAAGCAGCATTTCATCTTCAGTATTCCGCGTATAAGCGAAAATTGATGGGTGATCTGCAAGCAGCAGCTCATAGTTGCCGTCTGTCAGGATATCAAAATCCTTGCGAAGCTGGATTAGCTTCTGGTAGTGATAGAAGACTGAGTTGCGATCTTCCAGCGCTGCTTTTGCATTGTGTTCCTTAAAGTTTTTCGCAACAGGAATCCACGGCGTACCGTTTGTAAATCCTGCGTTTTCACTGTCATCCCACTGAACAGGCGTACGGGAATTATCACGTGATTTCTGACGCAGAATCTTCAGGATTTCCTCTTCGCTTTTACCTTCTTCAAGCAGGATATTATAAATGTTCAGCGACTCTACATCACGGTATTCATCAATCGACGTGAACTTCGGATTCGTCATTCCGAACTCTTCACCCTGGTAAATGTACGGTGTACCCTGCATCATATGAACGGATGTTGCAAGCATCTTCGCGGACTCATTGTGATACTTACCGTCATTTCCGTAGCGCGATACAACGCGTGGCTGGTCATGGTTACACCAGAACAGTGCGTTCCAGCCGCCGCCTTCATTCATGCCAACCTGCCACGTTGAAAGGATGTCTTTCAGCTGCAGGAAGTCAAAGTCAGCTGCAGTCCACTTTTCACCGTTTGGATAATCGACTTTTAAATGGTGAAAGTTGAACGTCATGCTGAGTTCTTCACGTTCGGGGTTCGAGTATTTAATACAGTGATCGATTGTCGTTGAAGACATCTCACCAACCGTCAGCAGGTCGTGTTTTGAAAAGACCTCCTGATTCATCTCGTGCATATATTCGTGAACGCGCGGGCCGTCTGTGTAAAAGCGGCGTCCGTCACCGTCACCCGTTTCATCAGGGAAATCCTGATGTTTAGATACAAGGTTAATCACATCAAGGCGGAAGCCATCCACACCTTTTTCAGCCCAGAAATTCATCATGTCATAAATCTCACGGCGCACTTTCTCATTCTCCCAGTTCAAATCAGCCTGCGTTACATCAAACAGGTGAAGGTAGTACTGACCAGTCGCTTCATCATACTGCCATGCATTACCACCAAACTTTGATGCCCAATTCGTTGGCTCAGCACCGTCTTCTTTGCCGTCTTTCCAAATGTAGAAGTCGCGGTAGTCATTATCTTTAGACTTGCGTGATTCAATAAACCACTCGTGCTCAGTAGACGTATGGTTCACAACAATGTCCATAATGATGCGGATATCGCGCTTATGTGCTTCTTCAAGCATGCGGTCAAAGTCTTCCATCGAACCGTACTCGTCATGGATTGAGAAATAATCGCTGATATCATAGCCATTGTCACGCTGAGGCGACTTATAAGGCGGTGTCAGCCAAAGAACATCGACACCCAGTTCATTTAAATAATCAAGCTTCTCAGTGATCCCGTTTAAATCACCGACACCATTTCCGGTTGTATCATTAAAGCTCTTCGGATAAATCTGATATACCACTGCTTTTTTCCACCATGGCTGTGCCATTTGAATTCCTCCTTTTAAAAAGGTGATAGTTTTAATAATCGCAGGTTGCAGCTCCAGGCGGATGCTTTCCGGACGGTGGTTGCTGAGCCTCCTCGCCTTCGGCTGTGGGTTCTCAGCTTCCCACTAATCGTCCCGGAGTCACCGCCTTCCGCTGCAATCTGCTTGATAAATACTAATAAATACAAATTTATATAAAGTTGTATTAGTTAACTAAACCTGAAAACAATTAAGTAGCATAAATTTCAAAGTGTAATTCAAATAATAAATGAAAATTCAGTGTAGCGGAGCATAGGGCGGTGACTCCTGTTGCAGGAAGGGACAGGTGAGACAGAGCATGGCGAAGCCTGCTGGCTCACCGCCCAGCCACGGAAAGCATCCGTCCGAAGCGCAGCGAAACGGTTCTTAACACTCACTACTCTTTTAAAAGAAAAACAGAGCTGTGAAAATTTCTTCTCACAGCTCTATATCCATGTTTACTCGTCTTCAAGCTTACCTTTTTTCACAATCAGTGCATAAGCAAGTGTCAGTGCGAATGGTACGACGATGACGATTGCCATGCCGGTTGCAAATAGTCCCCAGAACTGGCTTTGGATTGAGATAATACCCGGTACACCGCCGACGCCGATTGAGTTGGCGAGGACGAAGTTGGCACCAAGAAGAAGTCCCGCGATACCTGAACCGATCAGTGCACAGATGAATGGGAACTTATAGCGTAAGTTAACCCCGAACAGTGCGGGTTCTGTGACGCCGAGCCATGCTGAGATACCGGAGGAACTTGCAAGTCCTTTCAGCTTCTCGTCTTTATTTTTCATGAAGAATGTTGCTGCAAAAATCGCAAATGCTGCAGACCCTTGTGCAATGTTAGACAGTGCAAGGATTGGCCATAGGAATGTACCTCCCTGGTCTGAGATCAGCTGTAAGTCCACCGGCAGGAATGTATGGTGCATACCTGTGATAACAAGTACTGCGTAGAATCCACCATAGATCAGTCCGCCTAACCAGCCGAAGTTTTCAAACATGTAAACAACTGCATCAGTTACTGCTGTACCTGCTGCAAATGTTAGTGGTCCAATGACGATAAATGCTGCAAACCCTGTGATTAAGATTGACACCGGTGCAACAACTAACAGTTTGATTGAATCGTGTACGCGTCTGTTTAAGAACTTTTCGATCAGGGCGTACAGATAAGCTGCCACTAATACCGGAAGAACCTGACCCTGATAACCGATTGATTCAACGGTTAAGCCAAATAAATTCCATGTTGGTACTGTGCCTTCCTGAAGTGCATCCGGGTAAGCGTAAGCACTTAACAGGGCAGGGTGTACAAGTACTAAACCAAGCACGATACCCATTAACGGGTTGCCTCCGAACCTCTTAACCGCTGACCAGCCGATCAGAGCGGGTAAGAAGGTGAAGGCGGCGCTGGCTATAATGTTTATGACTTCTGCAATGTCAGCCCACTGAGGATAGGTAACAATCAGCGGGTCAGCGCCGAATAAATCCGATGCTGTTAATACATTGTTCAAACCGAGCAGTAAACCTGCTGTTACGATTGCCGGAAGAATAGGAATGAAAATGTCAGCTAAAAGCTTAATCGCACGCTGCAGCGGGTTCATCTTTTTCGTCGCTGCACTTTTGACTTCATCTTTTGATACTTCCTGAATACCTGTTTCTTCAGCAAGAACCTTGTATACCTTATCTACAAGACCCTGACCAATCACTACCTGATACTGTCCGCTATTGGCAAAAGACCCTTTTACAAGATCAATTGACTCAAGCTTTTTCTTATCCACCTTGCTATCGTCATGCAGGACGAAGCGCAGGCGCGTGACACAGTGAGTAGCTGTGTCGATGTTTTCCTGTCCGCCGATTGCTTCAACAATCTGACGCACCTGTTCACGATTCACATCGCTCATCTATGAAACCTCCCTTTCGAAACCGTTTTCATTTCCGTGGCGCTAGTCATCTATTCCCTTTATTCAGGAAAAAACACTGGTATTGAGAGGGTTTTGTGCAGTGCTGGATGTAGTGATTTCTGCCTGATTTGTCGCATTATTTGTCCGGCTTGCGCGATGAACCAGCTGAGCTGTCGTTATGATTGCCAAAGTTGTAGCATTCCCACTTTAACTTGTAGCGATACACCCGGTCACTTGCATCAAACATTACCAAGGCTGTTGCAATCCCGCAATCACCTGGTAGCAATCTGCATTCCATTGCGTTTTGTAGGTCCAGGACAGATCCGCTTCTACTTCTCTTATGCCTGCTCAATAAACAGCGCTTTCATTTAACAATTCTTATCCTATAACGTGTATATACAAGTTGTCAATTAAGAAATTTCTACATAGCCTAAGTACCAATATATAACAGGCTTTTTGCGTAACATTATTATAAATCTTGTATCAAAGCACATTTAATAAAATATATGAGATAGTAAAATATACTAGTGTGTATGACTTTTGTCTTATATCATGTGTAATAACTCTAGAAACCGTCATTTTATGATTCTTAAAAAGAGCGTGAACTTATTTAACAGTTAGCACCAGAATCATAATTGAATATTTCAAAATGAGGAACGTAGTATGTCTTGCAACGAAACAAGAGTCCAATATCAATAATTGATTTGTGTTAGTCAAAAACTTTCAGAATTATACACATTGCGTGAAGTTACAGGTTTTATAGAATGAAAACTTACTGAATATGAGTAGGATAATATTTATACAAAATTACATATTTACGATAATGATTAACAATTTGTTTCAATTTTGAATTTAAATGACGATATTTGTATTGTAAATGCAGGTTTTATGAAAAAGCTTGGAGGTGATGACCATGGATGAAAAAAACTTACTTAATCTGTTAAAATTACCGGCTGCAATCGTTGATGAAAGCGGTAAAGTTCAACTATCAAACGCTACCTGGAAGCAATTTGATCACATGGTCGATCATGCGGGAAAAGAATATAGTGAACTGAATAAATTAATATGTGCGCCGCATATTAAAAAGGAATGTCAGAAGATCTGGCGTGGAAAAAATAAATCTTATGATTATTTTTTCCGAACAGTGTCACGAGAATATTGTCAACTTACCATCACCAAATATAATGAGCAGTATATGCTGTTTCAGATTCTCCCTGGGATGGATAAAGGTATTGTTGCTGAGAATGCAGTTGATGTATTAGAAAGTATGAACGAAGCATTTTTCTCACTAGATGATAAATGGTGTTTTACCTATGTGAATCATGAAGCTGAAAAAGTATTATTTAAAACACGTGAAGAAATGATTGGAAAAAATATGTGGACGCTCTTTCCGAAAGCATGGGGAACAGGCTTTGAAGAGTATTATTTCAAAACAATGCATGACCAGATTCCGACGCGGTTTGAAGAATATTATGAGCCCAACAAAAGCTGGTTTGATGTTCATGCATATCCAAACAGACAGGGCGGTCTATCCGTTTATTTCCGGAACACGAATAAGCAAAAAGAGCTTGAAAAGTCTTTATGGCAGTCTGCCAACTCGGATCATTTAACCGGTCTGCCAAATAGACGCTATTCCTATGAACTGATGAAAGACTATATAGATAAAAATAACCCTTTTACGATTTATTTTCTGGACCTGAATCAGTTCAAAATCATCAACGATCTTTATGGTCATGATGTAGGGGATAGACTGATCCGGAAGATTGGCATACGTCTTCAGAAAAATCTGCCTGACAGCCTGACCATTTCACGCCTTGGCGGTGATGAGTACCTCATTTTGGTGCCTGAAAATATGAATCAGGAAGAAGTAATTGAGTTCGGCAACCGGATTATAGCCATGTTCAGTAAAGCCTTTGTACTAACGGATCGTCCCGAAATACATATTGAACCAAGTATCGGGGTCAGTCAGTATCCAAAAGACGGCAACCTTGTTGATACCCTGATTGATAAGGCGGATATCGCAATGTACGAGGCAAAAAAGAAGCAGTCGTCAAAAGCGGTCCTTTATAATCCAATGATGCATGAAAGCGTTTCGCGTGACTTAATTATTCAGCAGGAGCTAAAAAAAGTGATTGAACGCGGAGAGCTGGAATTTGTTTTTCAACCTCAGGTAGATTCAACGAAGAATTGGATTACAGGAGTTGAAGTGCTCACACGCTGGGATCACCCGGTGCTTGGAGTGGTTTCACCTGCTGAATTCATCCCGATTGCTGAAACATCCGGCATGATGGAGAAGCTGACGCGCTATCAGCTGGAAAGCTGTCTGAAACAATTTTCAACCTGGAAAAAGAATTTCAAATTCGATGGGATCATTGCATTTAATATTTCTTCCGGACTTTTCAGGAACAAAAATTTTATCGCATTCTTAGAACAAGTCATTTACGAATTCAATATTCCATTTCATCAGATTGAACTCGAAATCACAGAAAATATTCAATTGTTTTCTCATCAAGAGAGTGTCAGAACACTCGAACGCCTGCGTGATCTCGGCATACGTGTGGCAATCGACGATTTCGGTACGGGCTATTCCACTCTGTCCTACCTGAATCAGTTTCCTGTAGACAAAATCAAAATTGATAAACACTTCACGGATCAGATTCTCACAGATGAACGTGGCGAAGCCATCCTCGTTTCCATCATTAAGCTAGCAAACAGCCTTAACCTAGATGTGCTGGCAGAAGGCGTCGAAACCGATGACCAGCGCAACTTCCTGCAGATGAACGGCTGCAATGATATGCAGGGATATTATTTCTTTAAGCCTTTGACCATTGAGCAGTGTGAAGAGTTTTATTATAAGAAAGTGTTGAAGGAAAGAGTGCCAGAGTAGGGTGCTCTTTTTTGTTGGTTTTGGAAGGGGGGAGGTGGGGGCAGTCGAGCGTAGTATCATGGCTGATGAGGTAGGTATGCTTCGCCGTGACGTAGCGATATACCCGGGTTAAGCGCAGTGAGAGCAAGGCTGAGGTAGGTGTTCGCGATTTTGAGCGCCAAAAAACTTTTCCAAATAAGATGCACACCTCATGTGATTAGGATAAAATAGGACATGACAAGTGTCATATATAAGTATCCATTTAGTTGGAAATGCAAATAGATAGGATGATTTAATGAGAACGGCAGTGGTAACTGATAGTACGGCTTATTTGCCGGAGGAACTGCGCGAGATGTATGGTATACGCATGGTCCCACTATGTGTCGTCATGAATGGCGAGACATATGAAGAGGAAGTTGATCTGAAAACGGACGACTTTTATGCGGAGGTCCGCAAAGGTGGCGCTTTACCTAAGACGTCTCAGCCTGCAGTGGGCACGTTTGCTTCTCTGTTTGAAGAACTGAGCACGGATCATGACGAAGTGGTGACGATCCATTTATCAAGCGGGATCAGTGGTACATACGCAGGTGCTGTGCAGGCTGGTGAGATGGTTGAAGGGATAAAAGTGTATCCTTTTGACTCTGAAATTTCCTGTATGGTGCAGGGGATGTTTGTGCTTGAAGCGGCTGCGATGGCAAAAAACGGTGCGGGTGCCGAAGAAATTCTTGCCCGTTTAAATGAACTGAAGGAAACAACGCACGCGTATTTTATGGTGGATAATTTAGGGCACCTTCAGCGGGGCGGTCGCCTTTCGAATGCACAGGCGATAATCGGAAGCATGCTGCAGGTGAAGCCGTTACTGCATTTTGTTGATACAAAAATTGAGCCTTTTGAAAAAATCCGTACGCGTAAAAAAGCGATGAAACGGATTGTTGATTTGTTAAAAGAAGACGCTCAGAAATATGAGGAAGTTCAGGCTGTCATTATACACGCCAATCGTGAGGAAGAAGCGGTGAAGTGGAAAAGTGAAATCAGCAGTGAACTGCCGAATGTAACGTTCCGGATCAGCCATTTCGGACCTGTCATTGGTACACACCTTGGTGAGGGTTCGATGGGGCTTGGGTGGATGAAGAAGTGATAGTTAATAAGGGTCAAGCACTCTAATGTGTTCCGCTGCACTTCAGGCGGATGCTGAGCCTCCTCATGCTTCGCCTTGCGGGGTCTCAGCTTCCCACTAATCGTCCCGGTGTCACCGCCTTACGCTCCGCTACACTAAGTATTTAATAAAAATGTAAATTTCCTCATCAATGTTAAGGCTAGAAAAACTCTGTATTCTATGTGCAAAAAGAAAGTATTGTTTCTCTACCAATTGATTATCTCTTAAATTTGCGATCTTACTCTTACAACAAAATAACCCCAAAAAAGGAGCTCCCCCCAAATGACTACTCCCCAACAATTCCTCTCCGGAAGACAGTTTTTGCTCTCTGAAGTCCTCAATGAATTTCCTTTATTAGAATTTCAAAACCAGATAGACTTAATCCCAGCTGTTAAGAATTTACTTTGCCAGCGTTGCGGGAATAGGAAGCGGTATTTATTAGCGGCGCATGACTGCGGGAAGTGCGGAAAGCAGTGTGTGTATTGCCGCAATTGTATTCAGATGGGGAAGGCCTCTGAGTGTGAGTGGATTGTACTTTGGAAGGATGAGCCGTTCACTCAGCCGCCTCCAGCTGAACCGATTTTGCAGTGGGAGGGTGAGTTATCGCTTCCTCAGCAAAAAGCTTCCGCTGCACTGGTCAATTCAATTGAAACGAAAAAATCCATTTTGGTTCATGCGGTTTGCGGGGCAGGGAAGACGGAGATTTTGTTTCATATGATTGAAAAAGCGCTCCGGGAAAATCTTCGTATTTGCATCGCCACACCCAGAAGAGATGTTGTGCAGGAACTCGCCCCGCGCCTCAAAAAAGCTTTTCCAACGACTCAGATTGAATCCCTTTATGGCGGCAGTGAAGACAGGCTGCCACATGCACAACTTACAATTGCCACCACGCATCAGCTGCTCCGGTTCAGGGAAGCGTTTGATGTGATGGTGATTGATGAGGTGGATGCGTTTCCTTTTTCAGCAGATGCAGCGCTTCAAAAATCTTCGGCTAAAGCCCGCAAAGCACACTCCACATTGATCTATCTCAGTGCCACACCTTCACGAAAAATTAAAACGGACCAAACAATCAAAATTCCTGCAAGATTTCACGGCTATCCGCTGCCTGTACCTGAGACGAAGTGGCTTGGGAACTGGCGGAAGGGTTTGACTAAAGAAAAGGTCGATCCCGCACTGCTGAAGTGGTTATCCAATCGTCCAAAATCTCTTATATTTATGCCTGACATTCAATCCATGCAGGTTTATTCAACGATTTTAAAAGTACCGTCCGTTCACTCTGCTGATCCGGAACGCGGTGAGAAGGTGCAGGCGTTCAGAGAAGGAAAAACGCAGGTCCTCCTTACAACAACCATTTTAGAAAGAGGCGTGACGTTTTCAGGCGTGGAAGTGGCGGTGATTGGTGCGGATGATCCTGTTTTTACAGAAGCGGCACTCGTTCAGATTGCCGGGAGAGTCGGACGCGATCCGCTGAAGCCAAAAGGAAACGTGATATTTTTTCATCATGGATTAACCGACGCGATCGTGAAGGCGCAGCGGCATATTGTGCTGATGAACAAAGAGGCGGCGCGGCTTGGGTATGTGAAGGGGTTTATGGTATGAGGTGCCTTTATTGTCACACTGTAATGTTTGAAGACATTTGCTGGAGCGATGTGCTTTTTAAAAGGGTGGAGGATCCATTTTGTGATAAGTGCAGAGCGGAACTGGTGGAAATAGAAGGTCCGAGGTGTAAGGTTTGTTCGCGTGGTATGGAACGTGACGAGTTATGTGGTGATTGTGAAAAGTGGGCGGTGCACCCTGAACTCAAGGATGTGCTGACTTCGAATATTTCAATCTATCAGTATAATCCTGCATTAAAAGAATGGTTGAAACGATTTAAGTATAACGGTGATTATGCGCTTGCGGGCTGCTTCAGGAAAGAACTTATTGAAACGCTGAAGCCTTTTAAAAAGACAGCCATCATCACGCCAGTCCCTGTCAGTGCGAAACGGCTGATGGAAAGAGGATTTAATCAGACGGAAGCAATGCTAGAGTGTGCGGGGGTTAAATATGAGCGGCTTTTGACTAGACAGAATACTGAAACTTCACAGGCAAAAAAGCAGAAGCATGACAGGCATACAGGTGAGAATCCATACACAGTGGTGAAAAAACTGAATGGTGAACAGATCATTTTAATTGATGATTTATATACAACCGGAACCACAATCAGGCGGGCTGCAACAGTGTTAAAAAAAGCTGGTGCAGGCGGGATCAGGTCAGTGACGATAGGGAGATAAAACAACTTAATAGTGATAAAGTTGTGATTGATAAACAAAAAGACCTATACATTAGCTTCCATTTATTCCTCATTCGTTTTATACTATAAGAAAATCACCCGAGGGGGATAAACGAATGGCGGAATTAAGAAATTGTCCAAAATGTAATGCGATATTTAATTATAACGGGCTGCGCGATGTATGTCCGAAATGTGCTAAAGAGGAAGAAGAATTGTTTGAACAAGTATACCGTTTTCTTAGACAGCGTGAAAATAGAGCGGCGTCGATTGAACGGATTACAGAAGTAACGGGCGCTTCACCTGAACTGTTGCATAAATGGGTACGCAAACGCAGGCTGCATCCCGCGCAATTTCCAGGGCTTGGCTATCCGTGTGACAGCTGCGGCACGATTATTAATCAGGGAAAGATCTGCCGCTCGTGCACTGACAGAATTCAGAGTGATTTGAAGCAGCATGAATCTAACATGGAATTCCGTGAGACTGTTGCCAGTCAAAATAAGAAAACCTATCTGTCAAACCGCGACAGATAATCATAAGACACATGGGACTTTTACTCTAAATTTCCTGTGTGTCTTTAATTTTTGTTCAGCCTGCCGATATAATGGGTAACAAAACAATATCGACTAGAGAAAGCAGGTGAGCGCTTTGAAAATAAATCCTTTCCATCAGAATCCGATTAACCCTTACAAACGTCAGGAAGCAAAAGTAGAGCAGGCGGAGCTTCAAAAGCAGAAAAAGGCGGATAAGGTAGAGATTTCAGCAGAAGCAAAGGAAATGCAGGGCTTAAATAAAGTACAGGAAGGCCGTCAGGAGCGCATTGATCAGCTGAAAGCAGCGGTTGAAAGCGGAACATATCAGCCTGATGCAAGCAAAACAGCTGAAAATCTATTGAAATTCTATCGGCAGTCCTGATAAAAAATTGCTCATTTAATGGGCAATTTTTTGTGTATAAATGGAGGTGTAATGAACGTGCAAATTAAAATGGATCCATCAGTCAGCAGTCAGCAGCAGGGTCAAAAGGAAGTGTCATTAAAGCAGGGTGATTTATTTTCAGCCACGGTAAAAAGTAAAAATGGCAATGAAGCGATGCTGCAGGTCAGAGGTCAGGAAGTCAAGGTGAAGACTGAAGGCAAGCTGCCGGACTCAGGTCGTGTTCAACTGGAAGTGACCGGAACGAAAGATGGTCTCCCTGTTGTTAAACAATCACAGCAGAAGCCAACCCAACAGCCACCTGATATCGTCAAGATGAATGACGGGAAACCAGTGTCAGCTGAACTAAAAAATGCATTACAGCTTTTATCAGCTAAAGGCGTAAAAGTGGATCCTGTACTAATGAAGGAGTTAAATCAATTTTTAACAAAAACAGATGCGACCTCCCAGCAAAAGCTCGACACCATTCAGGCAGCAATGTCCAAAAATCTTGATCTGACTGCAAATAAACTGACAGCAATCCATTCTGCACTACATGGCCCTCCAATCAGTAAAGCCGTGACTGATCTACTGAGATCAGCCGGCGTTGAAGTGATGCCAGGTCAAAGGCATTCTGCAAATCAGATACATCAGGCAGCCAGGCAGCAGCTGGTTCAGGCCCTGTCTATTTTTGCGGAGGGTGGATCCGTCGAAGCAAAAGGCCTGTTTAAGCAGCTTGAAGCGACTGGTGACGTAAAGGCCGTAGCTGCAGAAGCTCACAAAGTTCTTTCCGCTCTACTGAAAGAAAACCCCGCAGCTTCAAAACTGCTTCAAAACGCTTTAAAGCTGGACGCTCTTGTGCAGCCTGTTATTCAGACTCAAAACACTGATCAATCTAAAGCATTGCTTGTACAGGATGTTAAAACGGCTATACAAAAAATGCCCGACATTTCAAAAGTGACGGCACAATTCTCATCTTTAGTAAATAATCCTGAAATCGATACAAATGTCAGACAGACACTTCAGGAAACTGCACTTAAAGCAGATCAGTTTGTCCAAAATGGTCAGGAGCTTCAGGCGAGACAGATCATGATGCAGGGAATTGAACAGGCGACTGCCGTATATCCACTAAAAGCTGCTTCAGCGCAGTATCTGCTGTCAGAGGAACTGACTTCACAGATTCCAATGCACGCTAAAGATGTAATTGTCACACGAATCAGTGAAAAAATGTCGCAGGCAGCAATTGATTTTAAACATATACAAAAAGATATGACCAGAAACTTAAGTCAGATTGAATTTACTGCAAATCGTCAGCAGGTGCAGCATTCGAAGCCGCTCCTTGAAGCGACAATCAGAATGCTTGATAAAGCCATTTTAAAAGGCGACTTTATGCTGTATACGAACATGGAAACAGAGAAAAATTTGCTTAAAGCCAGCGGTCAGCTTGCTGAGGCATCTAAGCTTTTAGCTAAAGGAGAAGTTGCACAGGCAGCACGAATCACTTCAGAAGTGAAAGCTATGATGGAAAAGATTGAATTCAAACCGTCTGATGTAAAAGTGCAGCACTTTGTGTCAAAAGAAGTGATGCAGCTTGAGCAGCCTTCACTCCAGAAAGTAACGGCTCAAAATCTTCAGCAGTCAATGCAGAACTTACGGAATGAACCGTCAGCACGTCATGCATTTGAGCATGTGCGTGCGATGGGGATGACATTTGACAACGAACAGGCACATACGCTTTTAAACAAAAGCCAGGATCAGGCAGCTTCACTGAAAGCGCTGCTGATGAAAATGGCAGCGGGTGAAGGAAAGGCTGATCAGACGCTGTCTCAGCTGACAGGACAGCAGCTGCTCAGCAAAACGGACGCCTCAGGTCTTCAGAGTATGGTCATGACACTGCCGTTTATTCTCCAGGAAAAAGTGGAGAATTTTAAAGTGTATATGCAGTCGAAGAATGGCAGTCAGAAGGTCGACTGGGAAAACTGCAACCTGTATTTTCTTTTTGATACGAAAAAGCTTGGGGAGATTGGTGTATCACTGAATGTTTCTGAGCGGAATCTTTCTATTAAAATGAAAAACGACCAGCCTGATTTTGAAAAAAGGATGGAGCCTATTACGTCACTTGCGAAAGATCGTTTGGAACAGATCGGCTACAGTGTTCAGCAGCTGCAGTTTGACAGACTGACTGTGGAAGAAAATGATGAGGTGTCAAATCCGCCAAAACAGGCAGTGCCAATCATGACTGAGAAAGGATATGATTTTTCTATATGAGACCACATTATTTCAACCCTGGCGCCAAGAGAAAAATCAACGGTCCTACTGCAGCAGTCATCCGGTATGATGAAAGAGATGATTCCCCGCATGTGGTTGCGCAGGGAAGTGGTGCACTGGCTGAAAAAATTCTTGAGCTCGCCAAACAGCACGATATTCATTTAGAAGAAGACAACAGCCTGCTTGCTGACCTGCTGGATATTGATCTCGGAGAATCGATTCCGCCACAGCTCTATGCAGTGATTGCAGAGATCCTGTTGTTGATTGAAGAAATGGAAAAGAGTTACTAGGCAGACCTATAAAAATCGGGTCTGCTTTTTTATATAAATGTAAATTTACCTATTAATCATTTCCGGTTTTTCCCGATAAAGAGAGTAGCAGGAGGGGAAACGATGAACTTTTTATCTAAAGAACTTTTATATCAGAAATCACCTCAGGAGCTGACTTCTCTTTTATATGAAGCAGCAATTACGAAATTGGAAAAAGCGATTCAGGATACAAAGGAACAAAATTATATAGAAGCAAATCAGTCATATCAGCGTGTAAATGATATCCTTCACCGGCTTGGTGCAGGGTTGAACTATGACAGCGGCATCATTGCAGATCAATTGGATGCAGTGTACAACTTTATGGCTGATGAAATTGTGATGGCGAACCTTAAAAAGGATGTCACGCAGGCTGAAGAAGTACTTGTCATGCTGAAAGACATTAGCCATTCATGGAGGCAGGCCACACTCAGCAGCCAGCCGATGAAACGCCCATCAAAAGCGAATGCTTATGAACAGCATGTCATGGTCGAAGAGAAGACACCTAACACAATGGAAGCGGGGAAATAATCAATGAGAATTAACCATAATATCCAGGCATTAAATGCATACAGAAATCTGAATCAGACAATGAACGCCACTTCAAAAAGCTTAGAAAAACTATCATCAGGACTTCGTATTAACCGTGCAGCAGATGATGCTGCAGGACTGGCAATTTCAGAAAAGATGCGTTCACAGATCCGCGGTCTTGGTATGGCTGAGAGAAACTCACTTGATGCTGTATCACTCATTCAGACAGCTGAAGGAGCACTTTCATCAACACACGATATTCTTCAGCGTATGAGAGAGCTATCCGTACAGGCAGCAAACGACACGCTTGAAGACAGCGACCGTCAGGCGATTCAGGATGAAGTGAATCAGCTGACGCAGGAAATTGACCGGATTTCGGATACGACACAGTTTAACCAGAAGAAGCTTTTGAATGGATCAGAATTTGGCAAGTCATTTGCGAGTGTGAGTTCAGCTGACGTTACATTTGATGGTACTGATACATTCTCAGGTACTGTTGTTGCAGCGCCATCTAAGCCTGCTGAGATTAAGCTTGATATAACAGAAGCACTTTCACAGCTTGCTGGTGACAACACAGGAATTGATGAAAAAACAGTCGTTATTAATGGAAGAACATATGAGTTTGATACAACTGGCGGCGTTACAAATTCAAACCATGTTGTAGTCAGTCTTGGTGCATGGACACCTGCAACTGATGCAGCAAGCGCAGTTTCTAATATGGATAAAGTAACTTCGGCTTTAAGCGCTGCGATTGGGACGGTTGATCCGGACTTAATGACGACAGTTGTACCTGGATCTACGAACGCTGGTGGAACTGCTGTTGAACAAAATGGTGGTCTCATTATCCGTTCAGCTGAAAAAGTATCTCCAGCAGATGTTGAAGCTGAAACGTACTTCAAAAAAGAAATCACATCAAACTTTGGTTCATCTGAGCTTCAATATAAAAATGTTGAAACTGATGCTGTGATGGCAACAGGTACTTTTGTTGCTGATGAAGAAGCATCTAATGCAAATCGGGTGACCATTACATTACGTGAAGTGCCTAAAGCGGGAGATGCCATTACAATTGACGGATTTACATTCAATTTTATTGACTCAACCAGTACACCGGTTCCATATTCACCAACCGGGGCTTCAATGACCATTAATCCTGATGGGAAATCAATTGAGGATATTTTGACAGAGATCGATTCAGTTCTCGAAACGGCAATTAATGATAGTAACCCAAATGTAGCTGCTGTTGATCAGACGAAATCAGTTTCAGGAAACATGCTGACGATCGGGACGATTAAAACAGCAGGTGATACAACGCGTCCTTCAAATGGTATGGAAATCGCTATTAAAGATGCAGATATCAACCCTGCTCAAAATGAAAAGCTGAGTCTCATGTTCCAAATCGGAGGAAATGAATCAGAAACCATGGTTGTTGACATTGAACCAATGGATGCAGCAAAGCTTGGTATCGCAAGAGCAGCTGATGGTACACCAATTACCTCTGCAGGTACAAATGCTGAGCAGGGTGTTAATGTTATGACGGCAGAGGACGCAAGAAAAGCAATTTCCACTTTTGATAACGCCATTAAACTTGTTTCCGCTGAACGAAGCAAGCTTGGGGCATTCCAAAACCGACTTGAGCACACAGTCACAAATCTTCAGTCAGCACACGAAAACCTGACTGCAGCAGAATCGCGTATCCGTGACCTTGATATGGCTAAAGAAATGTCGCAGTTTACAAGAAACAATATTCTTAACCAGGCAGGACAGGCAATGCTTGCACAGGCTAACCAGCTGCCACAGGGCATTCTGCAGCTGCTTCAATAATGTTACAATCAATGGAGGAGCAGGTTACCTGCTTCTCCATTTTTTAGCGAAGTCCGGGTCTGACCCAGACTTCGCTCCAGCGTAGACCAGGGACAGACCTGCCTCTACGTACACCATCAACCTCATGGAGGGATTCAGCATGGACGTTCAACGCATAGGCAAAACCACTGAAACTAATAAAACCCAAAAGAAAGAACAGATTGCAAAAGAATCAGTCTCATTTCAGGACGTAATGTCTAAAAAACGTACGACAACACTGATCGATAAACTGACGGCAATGAGTGCAGAAATAGAAGACCAGGGGAAGAAACTTTCAGACTCCAGAACAGTAGAAGATCTTAGGAAATATAAAGGCCTTGTGAAAAAATTCATGGAGGAAGCCGTAAACAACGGTCTACAGCTTGAAGATCAGCGGGGCTTTAACCGGAGAGGCCGCACCAAGGTTTATAAAATCGTGAAAGAAATTGACTCGAAGCTGATAGACCTGACAAACCAGGTGCTGGATAAAGAGAAAAAAGGACTCGATATTCTGGGTACAATAGGGGAGATTCAGGGTCTGATTATAAATGTGTATTCATAAGTCTTGATAAATGTAGAAAACGTCCGATATATAATGTGATGGTTATTTCTGAAGTCAGGGTCAGACCCTGGCTTCATTACTCACCGACGGGATACTGCAGTCAGGGTCAGACCCTGACTGCGTCACACCTACCTTCACAACAGGAGGAACCACATGACTCAACAATCAATCAAAACCATTCTCCAGCAGCAGATCAAACTGCACAAGAGTCTGCTGGGACTCGCAAAGCGAAAGACTGCCGTAATTAAAGAGAATGACTTAGATCAGTTAAATCAGTTAATTAAAGATGAACAAAAACATATTCAGGGAATTGGTGCACTTGAAACGAAACGCCAGCAGCTGACAGGTGATGAGGATATTCAGCCGGAAAAAGAAGAGCTGCTTCAGGTGATTATAGAGCTGAAAGCAGTGAATGAGCTGAATCAGGATATGCTGACTCAATCTATGCAGTTTGTGTCACTTAATCTAGATCTTTTGATGCCTCAGCCTGATTCAATGAATTATTCGAAAGAAGATAACGAAGACGATCAGCCAGTGAGGTCGATGTTTGACTCACAAGCCTGACTGTTAGGGAGGAACAAAGATGCGTTCTACATTTATGGGACTTGAAACAGCAAAACGCGCGCTTTTTACACAGCAAAGTGCTCTGCATACAACCGGACATAATATCGCAAATGCGAATACACCCGGTTATACGAGACAGCGTGTGAATTTTGGTACAACGACGCCATTCGCACCGGCAGCAATGAACCGCCCGCAGATTCCCGGTCAAATGGGAACAGGTGTTGAAGCAAATTCAATCCAGCGCGTACGTGATTCTTTTCTTGATATTCAATACCGTCAGGAAACGAACAAGCTTGGGTTTTGGGATGCGAAATCAAATGCCATCAGTGAGATGGAAAACATTATTAATGAACCAACTTCAAATGGACTGGGAGCAGTGATGGGTGAATTCTGGCAGTCTCTGCAGGATTTATCTGTATACCCCGAGAATGATGGGGCACGAAACGTTGTGCTTGAACGTGGTCAGTCAGTCGTTGATACGTTCCATTACCTGAATGATTCACTGAATCAGATCAATGATAATATTGGAAACGAAATCAGTGTATCATTGAACAGTGTGAATTCACTGCTCGAACAGATAGCGAGTGTGAACAGCCAGATCAGTGATGTAGAACCGCATGGGAATATTCCAAATGATCTCTATGACAGAAGAGACAGTCTTGTAGATGAACTGTCAGGTTACATTAATATCCGCGTAACGACAACAAAATCAGAGGGTGATCCTGCTGCTGAAGCAGAGGGTCTGTACAATATCAGCATCATTGGAGCGGATGGAAAAGACAATATTCTTGTTTCAAAAGACAGTTTCTATCAGCTCGGTTTCTCTAACGGAAGCGGAAAGCTTTCAACTTCAACACCTGATGCAGTCAGTGAGATCAGTATTTTCTCAAGTGATGGAAAAGAAATCCCTTCAAAAAAAATGGCGATGTCAGATGAAAATGGCACGCCTTTATTCTCCCAGGGTGGACTTAGAGGACTGATTGAATCTTATGGATACAGTTATCAGGATGCGGGTGGGAACACTCAGGTGAAAGGGACTTATCCTGAAATGCTCGATAACCTCGATCGCCTGGCATATACATTCTCCCAGACATTTAATGCTGTACATGAAAAAGGGTATGATCTTGAAGGAAATCCCGGAGCAGCTTTTTTCGGAAGCCTTGCACCTGATCATAAAAATGCATCCAAATTAATCTCAATGGAGAATATCAGTTCCAAACAAATCGCAGCATCAACTACGCTGAGTGAGCCAGGGAAAGTCAATGCTGGAGACGGTAAGAATGCAATCAATTTGTCTAATATTCAAAACTGGCTGATGAATGATACTTCCGTTGAACTTGAAGGCTTTGATGGGAATGAAACCATTGATATCACGCCATTTAATCAGCTTGAAAATGCTTCAATGAATTCATTCTATGAAGGCGTAATCGGTAAACTCGGTGTTCAGGGTCTTCAGGCAAATCGTCTGGCAGGAAACAGCGAAATCCTGCAGCAGTCAGTTGATGAAAAAAGAATGTCAGTGAGCTCGGTTTCTTTAGATGAAGAAATGACAAATATGATTCAGTTCCAGCATGCTTACAATGCAGCTGCCAGAAACATTACAATGGTCGATGAAATGCTTGATAAAATCATTAACGGCATGGGCTTAGTCGGCAGATAAGGAGTGAAATAAATGCGCGTCACACAATCAATGCTTTCAAGTAACATGCTGCGCAACCTGACGCAGAGCTATGAAAAAATGGGGAGACAGCAGGAGCAGATCGCAACGCAGAAGAAGATTTCACGGCCGTCTGATGACCCTGTTGTCGCAATGAAAGGTGTCCTTTACCGCCGTAATCTAACAGAAGTTGAGCAGTATAAACGTAACTTCTCAGAAGCATATAACTGGGTGGAAAACGCTGATTCATCACTTGATAAAGCAAATCAGGCGATGCAGCGGCTGCGTGAACTGCTTGTGCAGACTTCCAATGATACGTATGATGCCGAACAGCGAAAAGCAACACGCGCTGAAGTAGAGCAGTTGAAAGAGCATATTGAGGAAATCGGTAACACGAAGTTCGGTGATAAATATTTATTTAACGGAACTGATACGACAAATAAGCCGCTTGATGTAGCGAATGGTGTCTATCCTGAAAATAATGAGTCTGTTGAGATCGAGCTTTCTAAAGGTGTTCATATTAAAGTAAACGTTGATAGCACTTCAGTATTTTCTCAGGAAATGTTTGATGATATTGATAATATTATCGCGACACTTGAAGATGAAAATACGACAGGTGATGATATCAATAACTTTTTAACGAATATGGATACACATATGACAAACCTGTCTAATGAACGTTCATCTCTCGGTGCAAGGTATAACCGCATTGAACTGATGGATTCACGTGTGAGCGAGCAGGAAGTGATTGCGACGCGCGTTATGTCTGATAATGAAGATATTGATTTTGAAAAGGTGATTACAGATATGAAGGTGCAGGAGAGTGTACATCGTGCGGCTTTATCTGTAGGGTCGCGGATTATTCAGCCTTCACTGATGGATTTTCTTAGATAAGAAAGGGGAATAACCAATGAACATTCCTCAAATACAAATTAATCTGACTCAGGCCAGAATTGGTATAGAATCACCAAAGGGTCAGCAGCGGATTGAACAGCCACAGGCAGTACTTGACTTGAAACAGACTCCATCTGACATGAGTATCACTACAACGAAGGGCTGGCTGACAATTGATCAGTCAGAAGCCTGGGCGTCGATGGATATTAAACCAATTTCCCGCCGCATCCGTGAATGGGCTGCTGAAGGAAATCAAGATGTGCTAAAAGGCATGCAGCGAGTTTCAGCAGAAGGTGATGAACTGATGAAAATTGAAAATGGCGGCGATCCGATCAAGTCCATTGCGAAAAGAAACTATAAAGGTCCGCCACCATCATTTAACATTGGTTATGTTCCACCTCCATTCAGTGTGAAAATCGATTATCGTCCCGGCACAACTGATATCCAGTTCACTGAAGGCGGAGTAGAAAACAATACACGTGCACAAAAAACAAGAATCAGTTACACCCCACAGGAAGTAAAAATTCACATGCAGCAGCTGAACTCAATCAGCTTCAGCGTTGTGAATCAGGAAATCTAAAATAGGAGCTGTTTGTTCCATGAAGATAGAAACAAAGTACCACGGTCAGGTTGAAATCGAAGGAAAAGATATCTGGCATTTTGAAAAAGGTATTCCTGGGTTTGAGGATGAAAAGCAGTTTACTGTTCTTTCGTTTGAAGGCAATAAAGTGTTTTTTGTCCTTCAATCAGTGAGCACGCCGTCGCTAGGTTTTATTATCAGCAATCCGTTTTCCTTTTTTAAAGAATATGAAATTAAGCTTGATGACGCTGTGACTCACGCACTATCACTTGAAAAACCTGAGGATTCACTGGTTTATGTAATCCTGACAGTCAGAGAACCGTTTAACGGCTCAACAGCTAACCTGCAGGCGCCATTGATCTTTAACCTTTCTAACAAAAAAGCAAAACAGGTCATCCTCAACCACTACTCCAGAAAACAGCCAGTTGCAGCGGCTGCCGTGAAGGAGTGATTGTATGTTAGTACTCACAAGAAAAACAGGCGAAGCAATAAGAATCGGCGACGACATCGAAATCACAGTCCTATCCGTACAGGGTGATCAGATCAAGCTTGGAATTGACGCACCAAAGCATGTTGACATACATAGAAAAGAAATCTTCCTCGCGATCCAGGAAGAAAACGAAGCAGCAAACAACACTGTAGACCTCACAAAACTATTCTCAAACGACTAATCCGCACATCGAGGCGGATTTTTTTTGTAAAAAAACTCAAAAACAGTTAAACAATTCGACCCGGTGCCGATATTACTAATGTAAGCAGGAAATACAGGGCGGCCGACCTTTAGGAACTGCTATAAAACTTACCGTTCACAAGGAAGTGAACAGGTACAACTCAGGGAGGAAAAAATCATGATTATTAATCACAATATTGCTGCACTTAATACACACCGTCAGCTTTCTGACGCTTCTGGCGCTCAATCTAAGTCAATGGAAAAGCTTGCTTCTGGTCTTCGTATCAACCGTGCAGGAGATGATGCAGCTGGACTTGCGATTTCTGAGAAAATGCGTGCACAAGTACGAGGTCTTGACCAAGCTTCACGTAATGCACAAGATGGTATTTCTTTAATACAAACTGCTGAAGGTGCATTAAACGAGACTCACTCTATCCTACAAAGAATGCGTGAATTAGCAGTACAAGGTTCTAATGGAACTAATGAATCTGAAGATTTAGATGCAATTCAAGCTGAATTAGATGAACTTATCACTGAAGTTGATCGTATTGGTGATGCTACTGAATTTAATGGTAAGAAGTTACTAGATGGTAGTTTAGGAAATACTCCAACTCTTGGCGCTAATTTAACTGTTGCAAATGGTATTAATGATGTCAAAATTAGTGGTACAGGTGCTGGCACATATACTTTAACTGTCGCTGATAATGGTGGAGACACTGACATTACAATTCAGGATGCAAATGGCGTATCTCAAACAATTACAGCTATCGCAGATCCTGCAGCTGGACAAAGTAGCAATGTCAAATTTGATGCATTTGGAATTACTCTCGAAGTAAATAGCGGATTAAATGGAGGGGTAGCAAATACTACTGGTCAATCCATTACTGTTGCTGCTGATGGAGTAGACCTTCAAATTGGTGCAAACAATGCTGCTGAACAAAGACTTAATATTTCAATTGACAGCATGAAATCAGGTGTTTTAGGTACAGGTGGTGTAACTTCTGGAGTAAACACGGCTTGGACTCTAGCAGACGTAAAAGTTGATACTGGTGCTAATGCACGTGACTCAATTGACGTAATTGAGAAAGCAATTAATACTGTATCATCAGAACGTTCGAAGTTGGGTGCTAATCAAAACCGCTTAGAGCATACTATCAATAACCTTGGCACATCTTCTGAAAACCTAACTGCTGCGGAATCTCGTATCCGTGATGTAGACATGGCTAAAGAAATGATGAACCAAACTAAGAACTCTATCCTTTCACAGGCAGCTCAGGCGATGCTTGCACAAGCTAACCAGCAGCCACAGGGAGTACTTCAGTTACTTCGTTAATTTACACTTTTTAAGACTCTGGTATTTTACCGGAGTCTTTTCTTATGCAATTTCTAATAAACCGTTAACTAATCCTGATTCTATCCGATATAAAAATTAAAACTACAGGAGCTGAAAATCTATGAACAGGGTTGGAGAGGCAGCGGGGAGTTCATCTATTCAGGAAAGTAAGTTTAGTTCTTTAAATGTACAGCGGGGGTCACATGAGCCGGAGGCGAGTTCGATTCAGCAGAAGGTTTATCGTGAAGAGCCTTTAAGTCAGGCGGAGGTTTTAAAGGCTGTTCAGGGGTTGAATGATTTTTTGAAGCCAACGAACTCTCATTTAAAGTTTGAGTTTCATGAGGACCTTGGTGAGTACTATGTGACGGTTGTGGATGAGGTAACGAAGGAAGTGATCAAAGAGATTCCTTCTAAAAAGCTGCTGGACTCTTACGCAGCGATGACTGAATTTATCGGATTGATGGTGGATCGAAAAGTGTAAGGAGTGAGGTAAATGCGTATTGGTGGATTAGCAAGTGGAATGGATATAGATTCGATTGTTAAGAATTTAATGCAGGCTGAGCGTATGCCATTACAGAAGCTGCAGCAGGATAAGCAGCGTCTTGAGTGGCAGCGTGATGATTATAGAACGATTAATACGATGATGATGGATTTTAGAAGTACGCTGACGCAGATGAAGCTGTCGACTTCTTTTAGAGCGAGGGCTGTGACGTCTTCTGATGAGGCAAGAGTGACGGCCACGGCTTCTTCAGCAGCGATGCAGGGATCTTATTCAATCGATTCAGTGAAATCTCTCGCAAAAGCGGAATCTTGGGTTTCAACTGCTACAAGTAAGATTGACCCGACAAAAGCGATGGGTGAACAATCGATTACTGGTTTAACCTGGGCTGAAGGTGCTGTTGGTAAAAAAACGCTTAATGGTAATGGTACCGCAACGTATCAGCTTGATCTGAATGGTGCAACAATTGAAACTGCTTTAACCGAGAAAATGAAGGTTAAAGTTGATGGTAAAGTGTTTAATATTATTGATAGTGGTGCAAGTTTTGAAGCAGGTAAAAACCAGGTGAAGATTTCTGACTCAGGTGAACTGACTTTTGGCAGTGCAGTCAGTGCCAACTCTAAAATCACGGTTGACTATGTGGCGGATAAGCATATCAAAGATTTAAAGATAGCTGATGGGACGAAGACACTGAACCTTGGTACAAAAATGATTGCACAAGACGCAGAGTTTAAGCTTGAGGCTGGAGCGAATACTTATACGTTAGTGGATCCTGACCCTTCTGCTACTGATGATCGCACAAAGATGGCTTTAAAGGATCAAAATGATCAGGTTGTTGGAGAGGTGAATCTGAATACAGGTGTTGTGACGTTAAATGACAATGTATCAGGCGAAACCAATGTGAAGGCAACCTTTAGACAGCAATACTCACATATGTCGCTGACAACTCATTCAAGCAAAGGTGAAATTACTGAAAGCTTTTTATTCACTCCAGACCAGACATTAAATTCAGTATTTGAACAGGTCAATAAGAGCTCACTTGGTCTATCTATGTTTATGGATACTCAGACGAATCAGGTGTCAATGATGAGAACTGAGACGGGCAGATATAATACTGATGCAGCAGAAGCTGACGTTTCATTTAAAGATATGTCATTTGTAACAGATGTTCTTGGATTCAGCTTTACTTCAATGGATGATCCAAATGATTCACTCAAAGTAAATGCTCAAAACGCTGAGTTTACAGTAAACGGCCTGACAACAAACCGTACGACAAACACATTTAATATGAATGGCGTTACATTTACATTAAACCAGACATTTGAACCCGGCAACCCGGTGACCATGAATATTAATAATGACAATGATCAGGTATTTGACAACATTAAAGAATTCGTTGAAAAATATAATACGCTGATCGCAGCGATAAATGAAAAGGCGACTGAAGAACGTTACCGTGATTTCAATCCGCTTTCTGATGAAGAGCGTGAAGCACTAACGGATAAACAGCAGGAGCAGTTTGAAGAAAAAGCAAGAAGTGGTTTACTAAGACGTGACCCTATTTTAACAGGTGCGCTATCATCAATGAGAATGGACTTCTACTCACCGGTTTCTAACGACCAGACAAATTCTGCTTTTAGCCAGCTTGCAGCAATCGGGATCACGACAACTTCAAACTTCCGTGAAGGCGGAAAGCTTGAGATTAATGAAGCTAAACTGAAGGAAGCTTTGAGTAATGATCCTGAAGCAGTTGAGAACTTGTTTAGAAGTGGATCAGATGCAACTGACAAAAGTGCTAAAGGAATTCTTCACCGTTTAACTGATTCGGTGAATGTAGCGATGGATCAATTCCGTCAAAAAGCAGGTAACCAATTCTCAACAAATCAGCAATTCTCAATCGGGCGGAATCTGAATGATGTTGATGACAGAATTAAGCGTTTTGAAGATCGGGTGATTCAGGTAGAAGACCGTTATTGGAGACAATTCACAGCCATGGAAAAAGCAATTCAGCAGGCGAACAATCAATCAGCCTATCTGATGCAACAATTTAGTTCAGGATTTTAAACATAGAGGAGTGGCAGCATGGTAAGAAATCCACAGCAGGCATACGCAAATAATTCGGTGAACACAGCTTCACCGGGTGAACTGACGTTAATGCTTTATAATGGTTGTCTGAAGTTTATTAAACAGGGACAAATGGCGATCGAGCAGAAAAACATAGAACAGAAAAATATCAATATCCAAAAAGCACAGGCGATTTTACGCGAGCTTTCTGTGACGCTAAAAACAGAGCAGGAAGTGGCGAAAAATATGTTGGCGCTGTATGACTTTTTAATCAGCCGTCTGATGGAAGCGAACGTGAAGGGCAGCACGGAGATTTTAGATGAAGTGGCAGGTTTTGTCACGGAATTCCGCGATGTCTGGAAGCAGGTCATCCAGGAAAATCGCAAGCTGCAGCAGGTTGGAGCAGGCGGAACGGTTTAATGAGTCTTGAGGTTTGTTATGAGCTGACAAAAGCACTTTATACCGTTGTTCAGTCTGATGAGGATCGCGACACAAAGATTGAACAAGTTGAAAAGCTTTTAGAGAAAAGGGAAAGTATACTGAAAGATGTAAAGGTTCCCGAGACGCCTGATGAGCAGAAGCTTGCGAATGATATTGTCACTTGGAATCAGAAAATAGATACAGCGATGCAGGACCTGCGTTTAGAGATTCAGAAGGATATCAAAAAGATAGGTCACAAGAAAAAATCTGCAGCAAAGTATAATAATCCATATGCAGAGTCAGAAACAACAGACGGTGTATTTTACGATAAGAGAAATTAAATGAGTCTGAGGATGATCCCTCAGACTTTTTCTGTCAGGAGAGGTTTTTATGGATGAGAGATTCAGAGAAGTTGTGGTTAGAACGAAAGAATTAGGTAAAACGGTTGTTGAAGCACTAGATCACACACAGCGTCTGATCAACGAAGGTCAGTTTGAACAGTCCGTCTACATGTTTGAAGAAGCAATGAAAGGTTACGCGCAGATTGAATTAGCGATCAAGCCGTCTGCGCCGGCAGAGCTGATTGTTCATTTTGATCAGATCGTGAAAGTAGCCAACCAGGTTGTTGCGGCATTTTCGGATCAGGCTTTTGAAAAAGTAAAAGAAATCATGCAGCTGTCAATGATTCCTGCATTTAAAAGGCTGGATGCAGGAATTTCAGAGGTGTATCAGGAGTACTTAACGCATTAAGGAGGAAAATGTATGGATATCGCAGCACTATCAATTGGTTTGAGTCACGGTAAAGTAAAGCAGGAAGCATCGCTTGCAATCATGAATAAAACAATGAATCACGCGGAGCAGAACGCCGCATCACTGCTGCAAATGATGAACAGTTCGCAGGTGAAGGCCGTACAGCATGTAGCACAGCCTCACTTAGGTGGTAACGTTGATGTGAGCAGGTAAGTGCAAAGGACATCTCTTATGGGAGGTGTCTTTTTTTGGATAATGAAGTCAGTGGTGACGGGTTTTGTAGACCTGGGTCTATCATGTCTCTACTTTATTCACAACTATAATACCAAAAAACTCTTCACAAATAAGTCGAAATACCTGATAATGAAACTATATATATACAACGTTTGATGGAGGTTAGGGTGTTGAGGATTAGAGGGAAATTAATTGTTTCGTATTTAATCATTGCTGCGCTTTTACTGGTGCTTGGTTTTGTGAGCTTTAATTCTTTGAATGTGGTGAATGAAAACGGTAAAGCGATGTATGAGGAACGACTAGTGCCGCTTTCAGTGGTAACGGACTTGACAAGGGTTTCTCAGGATACACGTGTCAAGATGTCGAGTGCGGTGTTGCTTGAGAGTCCGCGTATGACATTTGATGCACAAAGTAACTTGGAGCAGGTGGATATTCTTGTTGATATGTTATGGGCAACGAATCCCGGCGCGCAAATGTCTGAATATTTAACGAGTTTTGAAGAGAACTGGTCAGTGTACCGTGAGTCGGTTGAACGGAATATTTCGGTGATCCAGGCTGGCGATTTTGATGAAGCTGCACAGGGGCTTGGTGCTTCAGGTTCTATTTTTGAAATGGCAGAGGCTGACCTGGTCGATTTGAAAAACCGCAGCGTAGAAGTAGCGGATGAGTTAAATGATGAGAATGCTGAAATTTTCAATGCAAACGAACTAATTATTTTAGTACTTAGCGCAGTGGCGTTAATTACCGCAATTGTAATTGGTGTATTTATGGGCCGGACAATCGGACGCCCGCTGAAGCATGTGTCCAAAAGGATGGAGCGTATATCTAAAGGGGATCTGACACGCGAACCGCTTATTTCAAAACGTAAAGATGAAATCGGAACGCTTGTGGCAGCAACTAACAAAATGCAGGAAGACCTGAAAGCTGTAGTAAGCAAAATTGCATTAGCAACTGACAATGTATCTGCACAAAGTGAAGAATTGACACAGTCCGCAAATGAAGTACGCGAAGGCAGCGAGCAGATTGCTGTTACCATGCAGGAGATTGCTTCCGGAACTGAAGCGCAGGCGACGAATGCAGGCTCTCTTTCTGAAACGATGGAAGAGTTCTCAGTGAAAATTCAGGATACGAACCAGCAGAGTGAGGAAGTGACCAGCCGTTCACGTGCTGTGATGCAGAGTGCGGAAGAAGGCTCGCAGATGATGGAATCTTCCATTCAGCAGATGATGGTCATTGATCAGGTGATGACTGAAGCGGTTGGAAAAGTGCGTGGTCTTGATCATCAGACAAATGAAATCTCGAAACTTGTCGGTGTGATCCGTGACATTGCTGAGCAGACCAACCTTTTAGCGTTAAATGCTGCAATCGAGGCAGCGCGGGCAGGAGAGCAGGGGAAGGGGTTCGCGGTTGTTGCGGATGAAGTCCGTAAGCTTGCAGAACAGGTGGCGAACTCAGTGAATGACATCACCGGCTTTGTAAATGGGATCCAGACAGAGTCAAGAAGCGTCGTCGGATCACTTGAGCAGGGCTATGAAGAAGTAAACGAAGGAACGAGACAAATTGCTGTGACGGGTGAGCGATTCAATGAAATTAATGGATCCATCAAAGACATGATTGAAATGGTTGGTCAAATCGCAGATAATCTGCAGGATATCTCTCAGGGCAGCCAGTCGATGAACGCATCCATCCAGGAAATCGCGTCCATCTCAGAGGAATCAGCAGCCGGTGTTGAAGAAGCTGCTGCTTCAAGCGAGCAGTCACTCAGCACGATGGAGACGATTTCTGCGAGCGCAGATGATCTTGCGGGGCTGGCTGAAGAACTGGCTGGTGAGGTTAGGAAGTTTAAGTTGAATGCATGATGAGGAATCCGGAGCCTGGGTGGGCTTCTGTTTTTTGTTAAGGTGGAGCTCAGTGGTAGAGTCTTCATTTACCGGCAAAATGGAACTGCCGATCAGACAGGACGTAATGATGAAATTCTACTTTGAAATCAACGGACAGCAGTTTGAACTGCCCGGTCAGTGCCGGAGGAAAACTGAGCTGAAAGAAAAGCTATATCAATACGGCGTTGAATTCATGGTAAAAGAAAAAGAACGCGACCAGATCATCTCAGACCTGCACGACATGCAGATTCATCTGAAAGATCATCCGTATAACCCGCTTTATCCTTACTTTAAAGATGCAGATACCGAATACTTTCACCCCCGGGCGTAATGCTCCGGGGGTTTTTAGTGAGAGCAGACCTTGCACAAACACGCTTCTCAAAAAACGATTAAATCATAAATCAGATTTGGTTTATTCAATCGTTTGCAGAACATTTTCCAAATGCCTCCTATTCCGCATATCGAAATAGTCTGTTAAAGTAAATGAAAAATGCTAAGGGGGTGGGTGTTTTGGTCCAGCGTTTGAAAAAGTATAATACGCTCCGCAATCAGATTTCGATCGTGTTTCTGATTGTGATGGTAATTGTGCTCGGGTTTGTGGCGGTTTCAACTTATCATTTTGGGGGCCAGATTTTGCGGGATAATGCGGAGCGTCAGTTAAAGCAGACGGCTGTACAGGCTTCCGGGAAAACGGATACGCTGTATGATCAGATTGACCTGCTGACAACACAGGTGGCAACGAATCAGTCAGTTCAGCAGCTGTTGACCCGTTTATATGACGGTGAGGAGGCTACGTTTCAGCAGCGGCAATCGCTTTTGACAATCGGGAATACATTTCAGGCGTATTCTGACGGGATTCAGTCTTTTGAAATGTATAGCGCTGGGAATGAGCGGCTGTTTCCGCTAGATGATACATATTTGTATGACCGGGTTGCGCCTTATTGGGTGGTGCGCGCTGATTATGAACAGGGGCGTCAGATTTGGGTGGGGCAGGATCCCCAGTATCCGAATTCATTGCTTGCGATCAGGCGGATCAGTCTGATTGAGCGGAGCTTTGCAAGCGGCGGATATCTTGTGATCAGGATTGATCCGAATTATTTCAGGTTTTCTGATGGAGAGCGGACGGAGGACCGTGATGCGAAGGTGCTGGCGGATTCAAACGACAATATCATCACGACGAATTCTGATTTTGCTGAAGTACTGCTCGATCAGGAAGGTGAGCAGCGGATTACGTTGAACGGTGAGGAGCATATTCTTGTTCAGGAAACGTCACCCGTCACTGGATGGACGACCTATATTGCCACACCAATGACGGCACTCGCTTCAGGTGCGAGTGTCCTCGGGCTGATTATTCTGCTGTCAGCTGTGCTTGGCATGATTATTTTTGGAGCAGCATCATACGGTTTCTCAACCGTGATCACCAAGCCGATATTTAAACTGACTGAAACGATGAAAAAAGCGCGCGAAGGTCAGCTGCAGAAAAATAAAATCAGGTCTTCAAGCATTGAGATTAATGAGTTAAACCAGACCTATAATCAGATGGTTGAACAGACGAACCACTTAATCCAGGTCGTTTATGAAAAAGAATTGATTCAAAACCGGGCAGAATTGAAAGCGCTTCAGGCGCAGATTAATCCACATTTTCTTTTTAATACGCTGAATGCACTGTACTGGCTCTTAGAAGAAAAAGACGAGAGTGAGCTGGCTGAGCATGTCGTGACGATGTCTGAATTGTTCAGGTATACGATTGCAAACGGTAAGCGGAAGAATGAGTGGGTCACCCTTCAGGATGAGCTTGAGCATGCAGAGCGGTATATGTCTGTCATGAAAATGAGATTTGGAGAACGATTGAAATGGAAGGTTATTTTACCGGATCAGACGAAATCGATTCAGATTCCAAAGCTGATGATCCAGCCGCTCGTTGAAAATGCGATTATGCATGGGATTGAAGGTAAGGTGAAGCCTGGTGAAATCAAGATTGAAGTGGCTGAGACAGAAACGGATCGCGTGATGGTCATGGTCAGCGATGACGGACCGGGTATGTCAGGCGAATTACTGAGTCAAGTGACAGAAGCGATGAAGGCTGAAGGTATTTCCTCTAAAAAAGGAAACGGTGTCGCTCTTGCCAACGTGCATCACAGGCTGCTGCTACATTTTGCCGGACATGAAACAGGAGGATTAAAGATTGATAGTGTTGAAGGTAAAGGAACCATGGTGTATTTCGAATTACCTTATTACGAATCAAAGGGTGAACGTTTTGGATAAAGAGAGAACGATTTTAATTGTGGATGATGAGGAAACAACGCTGAGGGGACTGACGAAATCACTTGAAGTGTGGGCGGATGGCAGATTCAGAATCCGCTCGGCTGGTTCAGCAAGGGAAGCACTTCAGACAGCACAGGCTGAAAAAGTCCATGTACTGGTCACTGATATTTGTATGCCTGAAATGACTGGGCTTGAGCTCATAGAAGAAATTCAGCAGACCGGTCAGCAGCCGGTGTCATTGATTTTATCGGGTCATTCAGAGTTTGAATTTGCCCAGACTGCAATCCGGCTTGGTGTACTCAATTATCTGGTCAAGCCTGTGCAAAAGAAAAAGCTGATTCAGTCTGTAGAAGAGGCGCTTGAAAAAGAGTTTACCCAGGAGCGGGCAGGCATTATGCAAAAAGCAGCTGACCATTCACTGGCTGATCTTGAACAGAATCAAAAGCAGATGACTTCACCCGTTCAGGCTGGTAAAGATTATATTGACCTGCATATTAGCAGACAATTGACACTGAAGGAAGTAGCGGAGCATGTACACTTAAATCCCAGTTATTTCAGCGTCATTTTTAAAGAACAGACGGGACTTACATTCAGTGATTATGTCACGAGAAAGAGAATTCAAAAAGCGAAGCAGCTGCTTTTAACTACAACGATACCGGTTGCTGATGTAGCAGAAACGGCTGGTTATCAGACAGCAAAATATTTTAATAAGATTTTTAAGGAGTATGAAGGACTGACGCCGGGACAGTTCAGACGTCATCATAGATAGCAGAAAATTCAATCTAATCAAAGTGGAATTTTCCCCAATCAGTGTGACCTACCGGCAAGATTTTTATGGTGCTACACTTAAGTCAGCTTCAAACAAACAAAAGGGGGCACACATTACATGAAAAAGAAAGCGTTATCATTTTCTGCAGCTGCTATGACAGCAGCACTGATTATGGCTGGTTGTTCATCGGGGGAAGAAGCAAGCGGTACAGCAGGGGAGAGCGAGAAGGTTGTAAAATTCATGCACCTTTGGCCATCGGGAAGCTCTAAGCAGCACAATATGATTGCTTCAGATATTATCGCTGAATATGAAGAAGCAAATCCTGGTGTCACGATTGAAACTGAGGTCCTTGAAAACGAACAGTATAAAAATAAAATCAAAGTCCTTTCATCCTCAAATGATCTGCCGGATGTAGGGGTAACATGGGCAGCAGGCTACCTGCAGCCGTTTGTGGAAGGTGAATTGTTTGCGCCGCTTGATGACGTACTTGGTGACGGACTGCAAGATCAATTCGTCGCAGGTACAACTGAAGCGTATGCGATTGATAATCAGACATACGGACTGCCACTTGAATTGAATATCGCACCCGTTTATTACAACAAGGCGATTTTTGAAGAGCACGGCATTGAAGTACCGGAAACGTATGACGAATTTAAAGAAGTCGTTGAAAAGCTTGAATCAGCAGGAGTTGCACCAATCGCACTCGGTAATAAGGACCGTTGGACAGGTTCACTCTGGTACATGTACTTAGCAGACCGCTTTGGAGGTCCGGAAGTATTAACTCAGGCGATCAACCGCGAAGGATCATTTGAAGACCCTGCACTCGAGCAGGCAGCAGAAGAAATTCAGTGGCTTGTCGATGCAAATGCATTTAACAAAGGCTTCAACGGTCTGTCAAATGACGAAGGTAAATCTGAATTTATGAATGGAAATGCCGGCATGTATCTGATGGGGACATGGGAGCTGCCAAACTATACAACGAATGAAGACGTACCACAGGAATTCCGCGACAGCATCGGGTTCTTCAAGTTCCCCGAAGTTGACGGCGGGGCAGGCGATATTGACAGCTGGGTTGGCGGACCTGGTGTAGGATTATTCGTTTCTGAAAACTCTGAGGTGCAGGATGAAGCAAAAGAATTCGTTAAGTTCTTCGTTGAAAAATGGGGTGAGCGTTCTGTAACGGATGCGGGTGTGATTCCTGCAACAGTCGTTGATACAGAATCTGTTGACCTGCCTGAGATGTACATTGATGTACTCGACGAACTCGGAAACTCAAGCAACCTGACACTGTTTGCTGATGTGCAGATGAGTGCAGGCGTTGCAGAAACGCACCTGAATCTGATCCAATCACTGTACGGTAAAGAAGTAACTCCTGCAGACTTTGTCAAACAGCACGAAGAAGCGCTCGCCGCCGAGTAAGCTTCCTGCTGACTATAAGAAGAGACATATCACCAGTTTGGGTATGTCTTTTCTTTTACGCAAAAAACGGGATTTTAATGATAATTTGGTCTTATTTTGAGTGGGAACTTATATATCGCTCGACACCATGAAAGGAATGATTCATATGGATCAGGCTTTATCAAGTAAGAAAATGATTGCGCTTTATCTGGCGCCTGGGCTGCTTTTACTCCTTGCGCTGGTCTACATTCCGATTTTTCAGACCGGCTATTTCGGCTTAATGGACTGGAACGGGATCGGGGAGATGACCTTTATTGGGCTTGAAAATTACACATTACTGATCAGGGATGCTGCGTTTTGGGATAGTGCCTGGCACTCGCTGCTGCTGGCTGTTTTTTCAGCACTGAGCCTGATCGGCTACCTGCTGATCTCACTTGTACTTGCAGGCAAAATTAAAGGAGCGAATTTTCTCAGAAAAATCTATCTTGTCCCCATGCTGCTCGCTTCAGTTGCGATCGCGCAGCTCTGGATGAAAATTTATCACCCGACAAACGGAATTCTAAACACACTTCTCATCTCAATTGGTATCGAAAATCCGCCGGCGTGGCTTGCTGAACCGTCACTCGCTTTGTTTGCGATTTTTATCCCGATTATCTGGCAGTACGCTGGCTTTTATATTCTGATCTATTATGCAGCACTGAAAAATATTCCGGATTCACTTGTTGAGTCAGCAAAAATCGACGGAGCTAGCGCCTGGGATATTGCCTGGAAAATCAAGGTTCCGCTGATTATGAACGTTATCAAAGTAACGATTGTTCTCGCAGTGGTTGGTTCACTGAAATACTTTGATCTCATTTATGTGATGACAAATGGCGGGCCAAACGGTGCGAGTGAAGTAATGGCATCGTATATGTACGGTCAGGCATTCAGCCGTTTTGACTTCGGCTATGCAAGTGCCATCGGATTTTTCCTGCTTGTCATCTGTCTGGTGATTACGTGGCTGATCAGAAAAGTGACAGTATCAGATGAAGATATTCAATATTAAGGAGGCTGCTTTATGCGAAATGAAGCATTGACTGAAAAACAATCCGCATTAGCACGCCAAAAAGCTGCGGAAAGAAGTAAAGGAAAAGTCAGACATACCATCAGCATGACGCTTCTGTATATTGTGCTTGCCATTGTCGGCGTGTTCCAGATATTCCCGCTCGTATGGCTCGTATTGTTTTCACTGAAAAATAATCAGGAAGTATTTGAACTCTCACCATTCGCACTACCTGCAACGCCAAGATGGGAGAACTATATCAGAGTCTGGACAGAAGGCAACATCAGTCAGTACTTTTTCAACAGCGTACTGTATACAGGTTCAGCCGTGCTACTGACTATTCTTTTTGCAAGTATGGCGACATTTGCACTGACGAGAATGAAGTGGAAAAAGAGCAGCCTGTTTCTCGGACTGTTCATGGTTGGATTAATGATTCCAGTTCACTCAACATTAATTCCGCTGTTTAACACATTTTCTAATCTGGACCTGATCAATCATCCACTATCAATCATCCTGACGTACACGGCATTTAACCTGCCGATCACGATTATGATTCTCTACGGATTTTATCAGGTGCTGCCGCGTGAGGTGGAAGAGGCAGCTGTGATGGACGGGGCTTCTGTTCACAGAATCTTTTTCCAGATCACACTGCCGATGACAGCTCCCGTAATTGCAACAGCGGCGATTATCAACATGATTTACAACTGGAATGAATTTGTATTTATTAACACATTCATCAGTGCGGATCAGTTCAAAACGCTGACTGTAGGTATTCAGAACTTTATTGGTCAGTATTCAACAGACTGGGGTGCGATTGGTGCAACGCTTGTAATCAGTATCCTGCCGATTTTAATCGCTTTTATTTTCCTGAGCGACCGGATTGTTGAAGGGATTTCGGCTGGTTCGGTTAAGGGATAGAGTCGGGGCGGTAGCTTAGGGCGGAAAGGTACAACCTGGCGTGGGAAAAGGTACAACCTGGCCCGGGATTGCAACAACTTCCCGGGTGTATCGCGACAACTTTCACAGAAAAACAGACAACTCCGGCGACAATTGCGACAAGTCCGCCCAATCCTGATTACTGCAGCACATAATCATACATAACAAGAAAGGATGACCCGCATGAATCAATTTTTCAACGCACATCATTCACCAATTGGCGCATTTTCAAGCTTCACACTCGGCTATCCGGGCGCTGGAGGCGGAATGGATGTCGAGCTTGGACGTTCACCTGCGCAAAACGTGTATATCGGACTGGAGTCAGCAGCACAGGAAGGTCATTACGATGCATTTCCGTTTTTTCATCAGCTGACCGAGGAAGAAAGCAAGCGCTATGATATTGAAAATATGGACCCTAATCCTGATAAACCAAAAATCCTTCACCAGTATGATAAAGATGAAGTGATGCGTGATTTTAAACTTGGCACTGACACGTTTAAAGCGGGGGATATGGAGCTCACGATTTACTCCAAGGCTGAAGGCGTACCAGATCCTGATCAGGCGAGCGACAATGACATGAAAATGGTGATTGTACCTAGTGTACTCGCCACGCTTACGATTGATAATACAAAAGGCAGCCGTACAAGAAGAGCGTTTTTCGGATACCAGGGGACTGACGCTTATACATCTGTCAGAAAACTTGATGACACAATGGATGCGAAAGGCTTTGGTCAGGGGACATTTACTGCAGTTACGACGCAAGATCCTGATGCATATTCCGCGATGCATTTTAGTCTTGAAAACATCCTGACTGATCCGCATAAGGAAAACTGGGCGTTTGGACTAGGAACGGTTGGGACGCTTTTAGTGGACGTGCAGGCTGGTGAGAAAAAAACGCTTGATATTGTGATCAGCTTTTACCGGGATGGCAATGTGACGGCGGGCATGAAGAGCAGCTATTACTATACAAAGCTGTTTGACTCAATTGAAGAGGTGGCGGCTTATTCACATGCAAATTTTGAAGAGTTAAAGGAGCGCTCAGTCGCAGCTAATAAGCTTACTGCCTCAGAAAACCTGTCAAATGATCAGCGCTTTATGATGAATCATGCGATTAGAAGTTATTACGGCAGCACACAGTTCTTAGATCAGGACGGCAAGCCTTTATGGATTGTGAATGAGGGCGAATACCGCATGATGAATACGTTTGATCTGACGGTGGATCAGCTGTTTTTTGAAATGAAAATGAATCCATGGACCGTGAAAAATGAGCTTGATTTATTTATTGAGCGTTACAGTTATCGTGATGAAGTGAGATTTCCTGGCGACGAAAAAACGTATCCGGGCGGGATCAGCTTTACGCATGATATGGGTGTTGCCAATACATTTTCGAGACCGGGTTACTCTTCGTATGAACTGTATGGTATTGACGGCTGTTTTTCACATATGACACATGAGCAGCTTGTGAACTGGATTTTAACAGCGGCTGTTTATGTCAAACAGTCTGAGGACTTTGAGTGGCTGAAGCAAAACGAGCAGATCGTAAAAGACTGCCTTGAAAGCCTTGTGAACCGTGATCATCCGGAGCCGTCGAAACGAAACGGCATTATGGCGCTTGATTCATCCAGAACGATGGGTGGAGCTGAAATTACGACTTATGACAGTCTGGATGTTTCACTTGGTCAAGCGAGAAATAACCTGTACCTTGCGGGGAAAACGTGGGCATCCTATCTCGCGCTTGAACAGCTGCTGACTGAGCTTGGTGAGCAGGAATCTGCTAAACAGGCGTACAGCCAGTCTGAAAAAGCAGCTGACACAATGGTTTCTTTTACAACAACTGCCGGTTACATTCCGGCAGTCATGGGTGAAAATAACGACTCAAAAATCATCCCGGCCATTGAAGGACTGATTTTTCCTTACGTCCTTGGAATTGAAAAAGCGCTGGATGAGGATGGTCCGTTTAAACGCTATTTAAAAGCACTTCATACACATTTCGACGCAGTACTGAAAAAAGGCGTCTGTTTGTTTGATGACAACGGCTGGAAGCTTTCTTCGACAAGTGGCAACTCATGGCTCAGCAAAATTTATCTGTGCCAGTTTATTGCCAGGGAAATTATGCAAAAGGATGTCGATTCTTCTGCAGATGCTGCGCACGTGAAGTGGCTTACGCATCCTGAACTGTCATTCTGGAGCTGGAGTGATCAGATTATCAATGGGGAAATTGCCGGCAGTAAATATTATCCACGCGGCGTGACAAGTATTTTATGGCTTGATGAATCTAAAGGAGATGAGGTTCATGGAAAAGACCATGAACGGGCTGTACACAATATGTGAATGGATATCAAAAGGCGCATGGCTGAACTTGATCTGGCTCGTCTACCTAATCGCAGGCATCGGGTTAACAGCTGTACCGACAGCGATTGCTGCATTCATCGTCATCAGAAAATGGCTGCGTGGAGAAACCGATCTGAAAATCTGGCGCACGTTTCATACAGCATTTATTACGGCTTGTATTAAGTCATGGAAGCCGGCCCTACTGTTTACGGGTACACTCATTTTGCTGATGACACAGGCCGCTTATTTTTTCATCAACGGAGGCGCTCATCCAGTGCAGCTTGCAGCAACAGTCCTTTTTATCACAGTAATCGGAGGTATCTCACTATACCTGTTTCCGGTATGGGTTCACTATGAACTCAGCTTTATTCAGATCGTCAAACAGGCTGCGCTCATTGCAATCATCAGCCCGCTCCACACGCTTTTGATGGCATTCAGCGCTGCTGCACTGGTTCTGTTGTTTGCGGCCATCCCTGCACTGATTCCGTTTTTTGGACTCGTGACTTTTGCAGTGGCCTTTATGGTGCCTGCCTACCACCGCTTTATCCAGATCAGCAGAAAAAAGGAGGCGCTTCAAACTGAAATGGTTTCCTGATGCAGTTGAACTTAAGAATCAGCATTTAACAGCTGTCATTATCCTGTCTGAAGGTGCTAACCTAATGTCTTTAAAAAGAAAATCAACTGAGATTTTAAGGGCACCAACTGATGAGGCAGCTTACTTAAAAAGAAAAGTGTTATTTGGTACACCAGTCTTGTTTCCACCGAACCGGATAGAAGATGGCACATTCACATTTAACAGAACCACTTATCAGCTGACGTTAAATGAACCTGAATTAAATAATCATATTCACGGTTTTGTCAGTGAGCGTCCTTTTCGTATCAAAAGTCAGTCTGAGTCATCACTAACCGTCGTCTTTGATAGTGAAGACCATCCTGATATTTCAAAAGGTTTTCCGCACCATTTTCAGGTGGAGCTCGATTTTGAACTGAAGGGTGAATCACTGATTAAGCGCTGCCGGATCAGGAATCTGAGCGATAGTGAGATGCCTGCGGGATTCGGCTGGCATACAAGTTTTATATTTGATGCGACAACTGATGTGTTTCAGGTGTCAGTGAATGAGCAATGGGAGCTGAATGAAAGAAATCTTCCAACTGGTCAAAGAAGTATTGCACATCTGCCAGTATCACTTGAAGGTGTCTTACTGGATGATGCATTTACGGATAACGGTGGGCGGATGGCTTCCATCGTTAGACCTAAAGATCAGATTAGGATTGATTATCAAATATCTGACAACGTAACCAACTGGGTGATCTTTCATGAAGAAAAAGGATTTATCTGTCCGGAACCTTATACCTGGGTCACCAACGCGCCACACTTACAAGACGATCCTGCATCAGGGTTCAGGTCTATTGCACCGGGTGAAATATTAAATATTGAAGCCACGATAGACATCAAATTATTAGAGGAGGAAGTCAAATGACACATTTTAATGAAGGAAAGATTCAATTTGAGGGAGCAGGTTCTAAAAATCCAATGGCGTTCAAATATTATAAAGCTGATGAAACAATAAACGGAAAGACGATGGCTGAGTGGATGCGCTTTTCAGTCGCTTACTGGCATACGTTTACAGCTGATGGCACCGATCCGTTCGGTGCACCGACAATGATCCGTTCATGGGACCGCTATAGCGGAATGGACCTTGCAAAAGCACGTGTGGAAGCTGCATTTGAGTTTTTTGAAAAGCTGGGCGTACCTTACTTCTGCTTCCATGATGTAGACGTTGCACCTGAAGGCGATTCTCTTAAGGAATCATTTAAAAACTTTGATGATATTGCCAATATGATTGAGTCATATATGAACACATCTCAAACGAAGCTTTTATGGAACACAGCAAATCTATTCACAAATCCGCGCTACGTGCACGGTGGTGCGACAACGAATAACGCAGACGTCTTTGCCTATGCTGCTGCCCAGGTAAAAAAGGGACTTGATACAGCTAAGAAGCTAGGTGCTGAAAACTATGTGTTCTGGGGCGGACGTGAAGGATATGAAACGCTTTTAAATACTGATATGAAGCTTGAGATGGATAATATGGCACGGTTCTTCCATCTAGCGGTTGATTATGCAAAAGAGATCGGCTATACAGGGCAGTTCCTGATTGAACCAAAGCCAAAAGAACCAACGAAGCACCAGTATGATTTTGATGTGGCAACAAGTCTGTCATTCCTGCAGAAATATGATCTCGCTGACCACTTCAAATTTAACATTGAAGCCAATCACGCAACGCTTGCAGGTCACACATTTGAGCATGAATTGCGCCTGGCGAGAATTAACGGAATGCTTGGTTCAGTGGATGCGAACCAGGGTGATACACTGCTTGGCTGGGATACAGATGAGTTCCCGACGGACCTTTACGCTGCGACACTTGCAATGGTTGAGATCTTTCAAAACGGCGGGCTTGGTTCCGGCGGTCTGAATTTTGATGCAAAGGTGAGACGTGCGTCATTTGCACAGGAGGATCTGCTTGAAGCACATATCGCAGGCATGGACAGCTTTGCCATTGGGGCAAAGGTTGCTGCTAAACTGATCGAGGACCGCGTTTTTGAAAATGTGATTGAAAACCGCTACAAATCATTTGCAGAAGGAATCGGGCTGGATATTGTAAATGGAAAAGCTGACCTAAAATCACTTGAGCAGTATGCATTGTCACTCGGTGAAATCAAAAATGAATCAGGCAGACAGGAGCGTCTGAAAGGATTGCTAAATCAGTACCTGCTTGAAACGCTGTCAGAAGTACGCGTATAACATGATCCCCCGGGCAGGCTGGTCCGGGGGATTTACATATTTAACACACTAAAGGAGGAATCAGAATGAGTTATGTAATCGGAGTCGATCTTGGCACAAGTGCTGTGAAAGTGTTGCTCGTGAACCACAATGGAAAGGTCGTAAAGGAAGCATCGAGAGAATATCCCGTGATCAATTCGCAGTCTGGTTATAGCGAACAGGATCCTGAAGACTGGGTGAACGGAACTTTTCAGGCTTTGAAGGAAATCACTTCATCACTGGCGGCTGATGAAAAGATTGACAGCATCAGCTTTGCAGGACAGATGCACGGTCTTGTGATGGTGGATGAGGGAGGTAAAGTCATTCGCCCGGCGATTTTATGGAATGATACACGTACAACTGAACAGTGTCATGACATTGTAAATACGCTTGGTAATGAAAAACTGTTTGAACTGACAAAAAATCCTGCTCTTGAAGGCTTTACACTGCCAAAAATGCTGTGGGTGAAAAAGCATGAGCCGGAAAATTGGCAACGGCTTTACCAGTTTATGCTGCCAAAGGATTATGTCAGGTACCGGATGACGGGTGAAATGGCAATGGATCTGTCAGATGCGGCGGGTACGCTTTTATTAAACGTAGAAAAAGGTGAATGGAGCAGTGAAGTGCTTAAAGCATTTAAAATAGAAGAAAGCCGGTGTCCTAAGCTTCTATTTTCAACTGATCAGACAGGTGAACTGCTGCCTGACGTGATCAGTGAAACAGGGCTGAACGCCTCTGTAAAAGTATTTGCAGGCGGTGCTGATAATGCTTGCGGTGCAATTGGCGCAGGCGTTTTAAAGGAAGGGCTCAGCATGTGCAGTATCGGTACGTCAGGTGTTGTCCTGTCTTACGAGAAAAGAGGGGATCTGGATTTTGAAGGAAAAGTTCATTACTTTAACCATGGCGTGCCGGATGCCTACTATACAATGGGGGTAACACTTGCTGCAGGAGACAGTCTTTACTGGTACAGAAAAAACTTTGCACCGGATCTGTCATTTGATGAGCTCATTCAGGAAGCGGCATTGACGCCCGCTGGCGCTGAAGGTCTGGTATTTACACCATACATATCAGGGGAACGTACACCTTATGCAGATGCAATCGTGCGCGGTAGCTTTATTGGTATAGATAAAAGGCATACAAGAGGTCATTTCACGCGCGCCGTCCTTGAAGGCATCACCTTTTCTTTAAATGAGTCACTCAATATTTTCAGAGACCGGGACAAGGTCATTGATCAGATTGTTTCGATCGGTGGCGGAGCAAAAAGTGACTTCTGGCTGCAGCTGCAAGCAGATATTTTTGATGCGGAAATCCTGAAATTAAATTCTGAACAGGGACCGGGGATGGGCGCTGCGATGATTGCTGCTGTTGGGTCAGGCTGGTTCAATGATTTAACTGAGTGTGCAGACCGTTTTCTAGCTGTCGGAACAGTTGTAAAACCAAATATGGAAAATAAAGAATTTTACAAAAGTTTGTTTTCTGTCTATAAACAGGTGTACAATCAAACTAAAGAAATAAGTCGAATGCTGAATGAGTGTAAGGAGCGTGTTGTGAAATGAAATACCGTCAATTAGGCAATACAGAACTCAGTTTGAGTGAATTAAGCTTTGGTACTTGGGCAATCGGTGGGGCCTGGGGAAAATCGGATGATCAGGAAGCGCTTAAGTCTTTACATTATGCAATTGACCGGGGTGTGAACTTCTTCGATACGGCCGATGTGTATGGTGATGGCCATAGTGAAGAGCTTCTTGCAAAAGCGACAAAGGGGCAGGAATCAAGTATTCATATTGCAACAAAATTTTGCCGTGCAGGTGACATTCATGATCCAAAAACATATGAAATGCAGCAGGTGGAGGCTTACCTTGATAACAGTCTGAAGCGCCTTGAGCGTGACCGCGTTGATCTGTATCAGATCCACTGCCCGCCAAAGGAAATTTTGGCCGATGGCAGTGTGTTTGACGTGCTGGATCAGCTACAGGACAAAGGGAAAATCCGTCATTATGGTGTCAGTGTTGAAACCGTAGAAGAAGGGATGATCTGCCTGCAAAATCCGAATGTGAAAAGTCTACAGGTCATTTTTAATATTTTCCGTCAAAAACCGCTTGAAGAGCTTTTTGTTGAAGCAAAAAGGAAGGGCGTCGGGATCATTACACGCCTTCCCCTTGCGAGTGGACTACTGACAAATAAGTTCACTTTAGATCACGAATTTGAAGAAGATGATCACCGCAGATTTAATGAAAACGGTGAGCAGTTTAATGTGGGGGAAACCTTTGCAGGGCTTGGTTTTAAAAAGGGTGTAGAGCTGACAAAAGAGCTTGAATGGATTGTGGAAGGACGTGTCAATATGGCGCGTGCAGCACTGCGCTTTATTTTAGATCAGGAAGAGGTAACATGTGCAATTCCCGGCTTTAAAAATCAGTCTCAGATTGAAGAGAATCTGCAGGCATTACACACACCTTCATTTACAAAGCACGAATTAAATCAGCTTCATGACTTCTACGTAAAAGAGGTTCATCCGCACATTCGCGGGGCATATTAACGAAAGTCTAAATTGTGGCACAACCCATTTTTTACAGCAACCATTTCGACAAAAAATTAAAAAATCTTTTACGATTAAGAAGGAGAAAGCAAGGGTAGAGGAGAAATAGGTAGTATAGCTTTTAAGATTCAAAGGAGGAGTTTACATGTTGAATTATAATATCAGAGGCGAGAATATTGAGGTAACTCCAGCAATCCGCGAGTACGTGGAGAAAAAAATCGATAAGCTAGAGCGCTATTTCAACGATACACCTGATGCGAACGTGCATGTTAATCTAAAGGTGTATAACGATAAGCAGACAAAGGCAGAGGTTACAATCCCAATGCCAAGACTGACACTTCGCGCTGAAGAGCGTCATGAAGATCTGTACGCAGCAGTCGACTTAATCCTCGACAAGCTAGAGCGTCAGATTCGTAAGCACAAAACAAAAGTAAATCGTAAATTCCGTGAAAAAACAAATGAACCAGAGTTTTTCGCAACAACGGTTGACGCGGAAAACGGCATTGAAGAACTGGAGCCGGTGTCAATCGGCGCAGATGACGGTGACGAAAGCGAATTCGACATTGTCCGCACAAAGACATTCAATCTGAAACCAATGGACAGCGAAGAAGCTGTTCTTCAGATGAACATGCTCGGCCACAGCTTCTACGTCTTCACCGACGCTGACTCAAACGGTACAAACATCGTCTACAAGCGTAAAGACGGGAAGTATGGATTGATTGAAACAGAAGCTTGATTCATGAGGACGTCCCTTGGTGGGGCGTTCTTTTTGTGTTGGGCGGGACAGACCCGGGTCTACAAACGCTTATTTTAAAGGAGGATTCATATGACAAACAAAGTTGCACTCGTAACAGGCGCTTCAAGAGGCCTTGGGAAAAGTATGGCAGTCAAGCTGGCAGAGGCTGGCTTTAAGGTAGTGATTAATTACAACAGCAACCATGAAAAGGCTGAAGCGATAGTTCAGGATATCAGAAATTCCGGTGGGGAGGCAGTTGCAATACCGGCTGATGTGACAGATGAAGCTGCGGTGAAAAAGCTGATCGCTGATTCGCATAAAGCTTTCGGTCAGCCGGTTGAGGTGCTTGTCAATAATGCGACAGGTCCACAGCCTGAGCTGTCACTTGAAGAAGTGACATGGGAAGATTATCTGGATCAACTGCATTTTACCGCAAAAGCACCGTTACTCCTTTTAAAAGAAGTGATGCCTGCAATGAAAGAAAATCAATGGGGACGCATTATTAATATTGGAAGCGAAGTTGTTGAATTAGGTAATCCTGAATTCTCAAATTATGTGACTGCGAAATCAGCAGTGATCGGCATGACCCGCTCCTGGGCAAATGAATTAGGGAAATACAATATTACTGTAAATGCTGTACATCCAGGCTTTATCCCGGTGGAGCGACATGGTGAGGTCGCAGAGGAAAGTGCGAACGGCTATCTGAGGGATGTACCATTAAAGCGGCTTGGTCAACCTGAAGAGGTTGCGAATATGGTCAGGTTTTTAGCTAGTGAGGAGGCCAGCTTTGTGACGGGTCAGAATATGAATGTGAATGGCGGGAAGACGTTTGGGGTTTAAAAGTGATTAAGACATTCTGGGCGGGGATTGCTACCGCCCGGACGGAAACACAGACAATTAACGGATTTTCTTCTTCATGCACTTGGGTAACTGCCTTTTAGTTTCTAAAGGGCATGAAGAGGGGTGATGCTGCAACTAGGTGGGTGGATGCAACAAACTTTTGGCTGAAATACTACAAGTTAGCTAGTAATTGCTACAAGTTCCCGGGTGTATCGCTACAACCTGGGCAGGGATTACTACAACTTTTGCAGAAACTGCTACAAGTTGGGATCAAGTTTGTAAACATGCCTCTGCAAACCCCGTAAAATCGCCACTTTCTTGCGTTCTCGCGCGCCCGTGTTACAATAATGGGTGATTATTTTATAAAGGAAGTGCCGACATGCAGGAAATTGGACGTAATGAACCGTGCCCGTGTGGCAGTGGTAAGAAATATAAAAAATGCTGTGCAAATAAAGTTGTCAATATCGAAACGATTTTGGTGAAGGAGCAGATGGACCTTCAGCTTGGTTTCTTAAACGAAGCGATGGCGCCAAAGCAGTCTTCATTTAAAAAGGATTATGAATATGTGCTTCAGGAAGTGCAGGAAGTGTTCAATGAACCTCAGTTCCTGACTGTATTCCTGACGTATCTTTTCGGACTTCACGGCGAGCCGTCAAGCTGGGAGCAGTATCTTGATGAGCGGACGCCTTCAATTGAGCGCCCCCGCCTGAAGGAACTGCTTGAGAACTGGCAGCAGCCAAAGCCGATTGTGGCTGAAGTGACTGATATGGAAGAGCTCACGCGCAGAGTGGATATGAAGGATATGATCACTGGTGAAACGTATGAAGTGACGATTCCGGACTTCCATTCATGGGCTCCAATTGATTATCTGTTCACATTACTTCTTCCATTTGAAGATAAATGGGTGCCATACGGGTTTATGTTCCCATCTGTTTACATGAAAAGCGAAGCAGCTGTGCTACAGTCGCGCGTAGAAAAGCTGACTGACGACCGCAGCGAATGGATTTCAACAGAAGGCGTTGTGGACGTGATCCGCGCAGTGGTTGGCCGCGAAGAGCAAGCTGAAAACGGTGACTGGATTGAGCAGATGACAGAACCGCTTCAATCAGACAATCAAAAAGAAGCGCTTCACGAGCTGAAAACATTCTGGGATCAGCGCGATGAAGACCTTTCTCTGTTTGCATGCCATATCGCATCAGCTTACTTTGCTGAACACGGTGCAAAAGTGAGAAAGCCTGCAACATACCTTGCAACCTTCTCCTACCTGATGGCCCAGCACGCAACTGAGCTGCCAATGACGCAAAAAGAAGCCGGCGAAGCATTTGACGTAACGGCTTCCAGCGTGTCGTCAACAGCGCGTAAAGTTGAAGAGTGGTTTGTTGGAGAGCTTGAGGAATTGAAGAAGCAGTCATAATCTGTGGAATAACATCGCTTATGATCTGCGTTCCGTGCGGACGGCGGTGAGCCTCCTCATCGCTGCGCGCTTGCGGGGTCTCACCTGTCCGTCTACTCCCACTGGAGTCGCCGCCCTGCACTCCGATCAACGCTAAATATTAGAATGATTCAGCTGATAGATGTCCAACATTTTGTTGTCATCTATCAGCTTTTTATATTTTTTAGTTATAGAGAGAATATTAAAGTCCATTATTATGAAGAGAATTCTTACTTTCACGTACCAAGTTGATCGTAGCGGAAGGGGCGACTCCGGGAGGATATGTGGGAAGCTGAGACCCCGGAAAGCTTGCCTGAGAATGCTTAGCAATTACCGCCCGGAAAGCGTCCCCCTGCAGCGAAGATCAACGGTCCACCTAAGACTATTATCTACTTTCACAACAAAACTAGAATTTTCCCTCAATTTAGACTATAATAAAACGCATTGGTTCGTATTTCGAAATAAAAGGGGCGTACATAGATGACAACTGATTATTTATATCATCCATTTTCATCACAGAGGAATACTGTTTTTGCGAAGCGGGGTATGGTGGCGACGAGTCAGCCGCTTGCTGCGCAGGCAGGATTAGAAATTTTACAACAGGGGGGCAACGCGATTGATGCAGCAATTGCAACTGCTGCTGCGCTGACTGTTGTGGAGCCGACTTCAAATGGGATTGGCGGCGATGCGTTTGCGCTGGTGTGGACGAAGAATAAATTACACGGGCTGAATGCGAGTGGTCCGGCACCGCAGTCTATTTCAATAGAAGAAATGAAGAAGCGCGGTTATGAGAAGATGCCGGTGTTTGGCGTGGAGCCTGTAACTGTGCCGGGTGTGCCGGCTGCATGGGCGGAGCTTTCTGAGAAGCACGGGAAGCTGCCTTTTGAAAAGCTGATGGCACCTGCGATTCGTTTGGCGGAAGAGGGATATCCGGTGTCACCGATTCTCGGGAAGTACTGGAAGTCGGCTACTGAGAAATTCAAAGAGATTTTCAAGGATGATGTCTACAAATCATGGTTTGACACATTTACACCGGATGGCCGTGCGCCTGAGATTGGTGAGATGTGGTCGTCAAAAGGACATGCTGAGACGTTAAAAGAGATTGCAGATACGAAAGCGGAGAGCTTTTACAGCGGGCAGTTGGCTGATAAAATTGATGCTTATATGAAAGAGCATGGTGGTTATTTATCAAAAGAGGATCTTGCAGCGTTTAAGCCTGAATGGGTCGAGCCGGTGTCTGTGAATTACCGCGGCTATGATGTGTGGGAGATCCCGCCGAACGGTCAGGGAATGATTGCACTTATGGCGCTGAATATTGCGCAGGGGTTTGAGTTTGATGAATTCCAGAGTGCGGATACTTATCACAAGCAAATTGAAGCGATGAAGCTTGCGTTTACAGATGGGAAGGCGTTTATCACGGAGCCTGCGGATATGCCGATTTCAACTGAGGAGCTACTATCAAAAGAATATGCAGATAAGCGCCGTGAAGTGATTGGTGAGAAAGCGATCGATCCTGAGCCGATGGAGCTTCCAAAGGGGGGGACGGTTTATCTTGCGGCTGCTGATGATGAAGGCAATATGATATCGTATATTCAGAGTAACTATATGGGCTTCGGTTCAGGCGTTGTGGTGCCTGGCACTGGTATCGGGCTGCAGAACAGAGGGCATGATTTCAGTCTGGATCCTGAACACCCGAATGCATTGAATCCTGGTAAACGGACGTATCATACGATCATTCCAGGGTTCCTTACAAAAGATGGTGAGGCAGTCGGACCGTTTGGCGTGATGGGCGGTTATATGCAGCCGCAGGGTCATTTCCAGGTGGCGGTAAATACGATTGATTTCCACCTGAATCCGCAGGCAGCCCTTGATGCGCCGAGATGGCAGTGGATGAATGGGAAGACGGTTCATGTGGAGCCACATTTCCCGAACCATTTAGCGCAGGCACTTGTACGAAAAGGGCATACGATTCAAGTAACAACAGACGGTGGATCTTTTGGCCGCGGACAGATTATCTGGCGCGACCTTGAGACTGGCGTGTTAAAAGGCGGGACAGAATCCCGTACAGACGGACAAATTGCAGCGTGGTGATGAGAATTGGCTAAGAATAAACAGGGCGGTCTGTTCATGGGATTTTTCAGGGTCGGCATCTTCGGCTTTGGCGGCGGACCGTCATCGATTCCACTCGTTCATAAAGAAGTAGTGGAGCATTATAAATGGATGAGTGATGAAGAATTTTCAGATGTACTGGCGCTCGGCAATGCGATGCCGGGCCCGATTGCAACAAAGATGGCTGGCTATATCGGCTATCGCGTTGGGGGCATACTTGGCATGATTAACGCAGTGTTTGCAACGACTTTTCCATCCGTTGTTGCGATGATTGTGATGCTGATGGCACTGAACGCTTACCGTGATGTGTCATGGGTGAACGGCATGTCGCAGGCAGTGGTGCCGGTCGTTGGTGTACTGCTAGCTGTGCTGACGTGGGATTTTGTGAAGAAGTCCAAAAATGCATTTGGCTGGGGAATTGCGATTGCACTCATTATCGGAAGCTTCGTGCTGCTTGAACTGGCAGGCGTTCATCCGGCGATTCTGATTCTCGGCATTCTGCTGTATGCGCTGCTGTTTGGCGGAAAGCGGGGTGCTAAAGCATGATCTACTGGGAAATCTTTTTAGCGTTTTTTATACCGGGGATTCTCGGATACGGCGGTGGACCAGCTTCCATACCGCTTGTTGAAAATGAAGTCGTCGACCGCTACGGCTGGATGACGACACAGGAATTTTCAGAGGTGCTTGCACTTGGTAATTCACTGCCCGGACCGATCGCAACGAAAATGGCCGGCTATATTGGCTATGCGGAAGGCGGACTTTTAGGTGCCGGGGTTGCGCTGTTTGCAACAATTGCGCCTTCGTTAATTCTGATGATTGTCCTCCTTGGACTCATTATGAAATATAAGGATTCTCCGCGTGTGAAAAAAATGTCCACGCTTGTGCGCCCGACGATTGCGGTGCTATTAGGCGTAATGACGTGGGGATTTTTCGCAGATGCCATTGAAGCAACCGGGACTGTGCAGACCGTTGTGCTGGCAGCGATCAGCTTTGTTTTGCTGGAACGGTTTAAGGTGCATCCTGCATTTGTGATCGCCGGGGCACTGGTTTACGGAGCGGTTTTCTTAGGGTAAATATAAGCATCTTGATTGATGGGAGTGCTGAAGATGACGTATTCAATTGTGGGTTATGATCCGGTAGAAAAAGAATGGGGCGTCGCGACACAGTCTAAGTTTTTAGCAGTTGGCGCCGTTGTCCCTCATGCAGTTGCGGGCGTAGGTGCAGTCGCAACACAATCTTATGCAAATACTGCGTACGGACCTGAAGCGATGACATTTATTATGGCCGGTAAAACAGCTGAAGAAACGATTGAACTTTTAACAAAAGATGATGAAGATCGTGCGTACAGACAGGTAGGCATCATTGATAATCAGGGCAATGCAGCTACATACACAGGTGAGCAGTGCTACGACTGGGCTGGCGGCATGACTGGGAAGCATTTTGCCGTGCAGGGAAATATTCTTGTAGAAGGCACAGTCGAATCAATGGCACGCGCCTATGAAAATGCAGAAGGACAGCCGCTCGCAGACAGACTGTTAGCCGCACTCGCAGCAGGCCAGGCTGCCGGAGGAGACTCTCGCGGTCAGCAGTCAGCAGCGCTTTTAGTTGTAAAAGATAAGGGTGGTTACGGTGGTTACAATGACCGTTACATTGATCTTCGCGTTGACGATCATACGACCCCGGTTGATGAACTGAACCGGATCTACCGCCTGCACCAGCTGTACTTTGCGCCGGCTAAAAAAGACTTCATCGTACCGATCGAAAATGAAGTCGAAAAGAAGCTTGAGCTCCAGCTCGTGCGGCACGGTTATCTAAAAGAAGGTATGTCGCTACACAAAGCACTGCGCAACTACCTCCATACCGAAAACTTTGAAATGCGCGAGCAGGCTGAAGGGTATGTGGATATGGAAGTTGTCGAGTATATGGAACGGACGTAAAACCGGGCGGATGCCCGGTTTTTGTTTTTGGGGTGTGGGCCGGGGCTAAGCATAGTTGTCGCGGTTTTTGGCGGAGGTGTAGCAATTTCCGTCGTAGTTGTAGAGATACACCCGGGAAGTTGTAGCATTCCACGGCCAGGTTGTAGCATTCCACGGCCAGGTTGTAGCAATTCGGGCAAAAGTTTGTCCTATCCGCACCCGAAGTTGCAGCACCACGCCCTCTTGATGCCTTCAAGAAACTAAAAGCCTTTTACCTAAGTGCATGCAGAGCCGGGTTAGGCGGAACGGCTGAGTTGTCGCAGTTGTTGCCAGAGGTGTAGCAATAATAGTTGAAGTTGTAGCGATACGCCAGGGAAGTTGCACCGATTCCCGTCATAGTTGTAGCAATCCGGATCAAAGTTTGTCCGATCTTCCCACAAAGTTGCAGCACCACACCCTCTTAATGCCCTTCAGAAACATAATGAATCTTCTAGTAAATTCCATTACCCTGAAATATAATATATCTATTAACAGAAAGGAGTGACATTTTGTATACGAATGAAAGAACCCCCTCTATCAAACATAAGACTTATCAAACAGCAGTAAGGCGGCTCCCAGATCATCACCCTAGTTATCAGAAACTCGTGAAAAAATTAAACATTGAAGATTCTGGGCTCCATGGTGAAAATTATTATGATCAGGTTGCTTCGAAATTGCTTTCCTCAACTTGCCTCCACCTGAAAACCTCTCTGCTCACCCTCTTCAAAGAAACCTTTCAAATCGATTCCATTATTATTACCCCGAATTTTATCCTGATTAGTGAAGTGAAAAACATGGTAGGAACCCTGTTTTTTGATAAAAAGGGTGGCAGTCTGACCCGAATATTGAACGATCAGAAAGAGTATTTTACCTGCCCATTGTTTCAAGTGTCATGACATACTGAATGTGTGGAACATATTTTGAAGCAGGTCAATATCAGCGTGCCGGTCCTGAACCAGGTCATCTACACCAATCAAAACGTCGAATTTGCCGTTAAAGATTCAGAGACAGAAATCTACGAAAAAATTCATCGCATCGAACAATTCACTTATCACTTCCGAAAAATCAAAAAAAGTCATCTTCAGCGTTATCTCTCACAAGCTCAAATCGAATTCATTTATCAAACCATTGCTGATCGATGTGTGACGCCATTCTGGAAAGATCACCTGCTTGGTCTAGGGATTGACCGCATTGAACTCATCAAAGGATTCATGTGCTATGACTGCAACACAATTGCACCACACGTTTACGGTGGATGGCGTTGTACAACCTGCAGTAAAAAGGTGAATGATATGCTCTATCAAAATGTAATTGATTGTTTTTTATTAAATAGCGCTACATTGAATGTTGCTGAGATTAAAGCATTTTTAAATTTGACCAATAGCAGGCAGGTGCTGTCTTATATGAATAAACTGGGAATTAAATCTGAAGTCGCTGGAAGGGAGCGGGTATTTATCAGCCCTATTCATTCCAGAAATAACTAAGCTTGTTGCAGTTATCAGGTTACTTGTAGCAATCCGGCTTGGGGATGTAGCGATACACCCGGGAAGTTACACGTATCCGGCTTGAAGTTGTAGTCATCACGGCAAAAGTTTGTCCTATCCACCAACGAAGTTGTAGCACGACGCCTTCTTAATGACTTTTAGAAACTAAAAGCCTGTTACCTAAGTGCATGCAGAGCCGGGTGTGGGGGAGCTTCTGAGTTGTCGCAGTTTTTACTGGAGTTGTACCAATCCCTGCTGAAGTTGTAGCGATACACCCGGCAGTTTGCACCAATCCAGCTCGTGGTTATAGCAATCCACTCTAAAGATGTAGCAATTGCCCCTACTCGAAAGTCGTATCACTCCCCGGCTTTCTTGTATATCCCCCATGTAAGTGATAAGATAAATAGGTGTATAAATAGGTTTAACGTAAACGTGACAGGGGTATAAACTCTGTTTGCATTGTGAATAGCAAGGACGGTTTTTCCGCCCGTTATATAAAGGAGCGTTAACATGTCTGGAATTTTGAATAAAATTTTTGATGGTAATAAGCGTGATGTGAAACGTTTTGATAAAGTAGCTGACCAGGTGATCGCGAAAGCAGGCAGTATTGAACAGCTTTCAGATGAGCAGCTCCGTGCAAAGACAGATGAATTTAAACAGCGTTATGAACAGGGTGAGTCGCTTGACGATTTGATGCCTGAAGCGTTCGCTGTTGTTAAAGAAGGCGCAAAACGCGTGCTTGGACTTGATCCGTACCGCGTTCAGATGATGGGTGCCGCGGCACTTCACGAAGGTAACATTGCAGAAATGAAAACCGGTGAAGGTAAAACGCTGACGTCAACAATGCCTGTTTATCTAAATGCGATTACCGGTAAAGGTGTCCACGTTGTCACAGTCAACGAATACCTTGCCAGCCGTGATGCTGAAGAGATGGGCCAGCTTTATAACTTCCTAGGGCTCACTGTCGGACTGAATTTAAACAGTATGGATAAGGATGAAAAGCGTGAAGCTTATTTAGCTGATATCACATACAGCACGAATAATGAGCTGGGCTTTGATTATCTGCGTGACAACATGGTTCTTTATAAAGAGCAGAAGGTTCAGCGTCCGCTTCATTTCGCCGTAATTGATGAAGTTGACTCGATATTAATTGATGAAGCGAGAACACCGTTGATTATCTCGGGTCAGGCGCAGAAAAATACGCAGCTTTATATCCAGACGAATGCATTTGTCCGTAACCTCAGAATTGATGAGGATTACACGTATGATGAGAAAACGAAAGGCGTTCAGCTGACCGAAGAGGGGATCACGAAAGCGGAGAAAGCATTTCGTATTGATAACCTTTTTGACTATGCGCATGTAACGCTTAACCACCATATCAATCAGTCGCTAAAAGCGCATGCTTCAATGAAACGTGACTTTGATTATGTTGTAGAAGAAGGAAAAGTTGTCATCGTTGACCAATTTACAGGCCGTCTTATGAAAGGCCGCCGTTACAGTGACGGGCTTCACCAGGCAATTGAAGCGAAAGAAGGTCTTGAGATCCAGAATGAATCAATGACAATGGCGTCAATCACATTCCAGAACTATTTCCGCCGCTACGAAAAGCTTTCCGGTATGACAGGTACAGCGAAAACAGAGGAAGAGGAATTCCGCAACATTTACAATATGAGAGTTGTTGTTATCCCGACAAACCGCGAAATCGTGCGTGATGATAAAGCCGATCTGATCTATGCTTCTGTTAAAGGAAAGTATATGGCAGCAATCGAGGATATCGCAGATCGCCATCTAAAAGGTCAGCCGGTGCTTGTCGGTACAGTTGCGATTGAAACATCTGAACTGATCGCAAGCGAATTGAAGAAAAAAGGCATTCCGCATAACGTACTGAATGCAAAAAATCACGGCAGTGAAGCGCAGATTATTACTGACGCCGGTAAACGCGGTGCCGTAACAATCGCAACAAACATGGCCGGCCGTGGTACGGATATCAAACTTGGTGACGGTGTAAAAGAGCTTGGCGGACTTGCCGTTATCGGTACAGAGCGTCATGAATCGCGACGAATTGATAACCAGCTCCGTGGACGTTCTGGACGTCAGGGAGATCCTGGTGTGACGCAGTTCTATCTTTCAATGGAAGATGACCTGATGCGCCGCTTCGGTTCTGACAATATGAAAAATATGATGTCACGTCTTGGTATGGATGATTCACAGCCAATTCAGAGTAAAATGGTATCCCGCGCAGTTGAATCTGCACAAAAACGCGTTGAGGGTAATAACTTTGATGCGCGTAAGCAGCTTCTTCAGTATGACGATGTGCTTCGTCAGCAGCGTGAAGTCATTTATACTGACCGTGATGAAATTCTTGAATCAGAGAACCTTCGTCATATTGTTGACAGAATGGTTGAAACAACTGTTCACAACGCAGTGGATGCACACGCACCAATGGCTGAAGAGACGAGTAAGTGGGATCTGAAAGGTCTTGAGCACTATATCTTCGCCAACCTGCTCCCTGAAAATGTGATTACAGCTGACATGCTTGAAGGCAAATCAAACGAACAGATGAAATTATTCATTATGGATAAAGTAACAAAACGTTATGATGAGCGTGAAGAAGAGCTTGGCGAGAGAATGCGCGAATTTGAAAAAGTCGTGCTGCTCCGTTCACTTGACACAAAATGGATTGACCACATCGATGCAATGGACCAGCTGCGTCAGGGTATCCACCTGCGTGCATACGGTCAGATCGATCCACTGCGCGAGTATCAAAATGAAGGCTTCGCGATGTTTGTGACGATGCAGCAGTCTGTAAATGAAGAGGTCACAAAATACGTGATGAAGGCTGAAATCCGAAACAACATCGAGCGTCAGGAAGTTGCACAAGGACAGGCGGTTAATCCGAAAGAAGACGGCGAAACGAAGAAAAAAACCCAGCCGGTCCGCAAAGAAAATAACGTAGGACGCAACGACCCATGCCCATGCGGCAGCGGGAAGAAGTATAAGAATTGCCACGGGGTTTAAATAAATATATCTCTCAAAAAAGCTGGCTGATGGTTGAAGCTCCAGGAGGATACTTTCCGGACGGAGGTTGCTGAGCCTCCTCGCCTCCGGGGTCTCAGCTTCCCTCTAATCGTCCCGGAGTCGCCCCCTTCCGCTTCAACCATCAGCTGCGAAGGTATAAAGATGGTATTTATCAAAATGTCAAACACATGTCTGCAAAGGCATCTCAGTCATATATAGTTGAGCTTTTTATCTGTGATTTATAATAGTTAATTTTATAAGAATACTTTCATGTTTTTTAAGTAATCTCAGCCTGTGATTGGAGTGGAGGGCGGAGACTCCTGCGGCGGGAAGGGCCAGGCGAGACCCCGCAGGCTTTAGCCGAGGAGGCTTGCCGGACCGGCAGCGGAAAGCGCAGCCCTCCACGGAGATCACAAGCGGCTTTTAAGCAAAACCAAACACAACTTTACAATAAGGTGGAACTCAAATGGAATTATCAGACGTAAGAAACGAGCTCGAAAAAACAGCCAAGGTTTTGGCGGACTTCAGGGGGTCTCTTTGACTTAGAAAACAAAGAGGCAAAACTCGCTGAAATCGACGAAATCATGGTAGAACCAACATTCTGGGATGACCAGCAAAAAGCACAGGGCATCATCAATGAACAAAATGCCCTGAAAGATGTCGTGAACGGTTATCAAAACCTGGTCGACACGCAGGAAAATCTCGAAGTGACACTCGAGCTTTTAAAAGAAGAAGCAGATGAAGATATGCACGCCGAAATGGTATCTGAGCTTGAAACATTCCGCAAAACGCTGGATGAGTTTGAGCTGCAGCTGCTGTTAAGCGAACCGTATGATAAAAATAATGCGATTCTTGAACTGCACCCGGGTGCTGGCGGAACTGAGTCACAGGACTGGGGCTCTATGCTGCTGCGTATGTATCAGCGCTGGGGCGAAAAGCGTGGATTCAAAGTGGAAACACTTGATTATCTGCCTGGAGATGAAGCAGGAATTAAGTCTGTTACACTTCTATTTAAAGGCCATAACGCGTATGGCTATCTGAAAGCGGAAAAAGGTGTACACCGCCTTGTCCGTATTTCACCATTTGATTCATCAGGTCGCCGTCACACATCATTTGTGTCATGTGATATCATGCCTGAATTCAATGATGATATTGAAATTGAGATCCGCACTGAAGACCTGAAAATCGATACGTACCGTGCAAGCGGCGCCGGCGGTCAGCACATTAATACAACTGACTCTGCCGTACGGATTACCCACATTCCAACAGGCTCAGTTGTATCATGTCAGTCAGAGCGTTCACAGATCAAAAACCGTGAATCAGCGATGAAGATGTTGAAATCAAAGCTGTATCAGCTGAAGATTGAAGAGCAGGAGCAAAAGCTTGCTGATATCCGCGGTGAGCAAAAGGAAATCGGCTGGGGAAGCCAGATCCGCTCATACGTATTCCACCCGTATTCAATGGTTAAAGATCACCGTACGAGTACAGAATCAGGTAACGTACAGGGCGTCATGGACGGTGACCTTGATCCGTTTATTAACGCGTATCTGCGTTCGAAAATTAATAACTGATGATGATCCGCTGCGTGAGTGCAGCGGATTTTCTTTTAAATTGGGGGCAAAGTGCGGAGGCGATTGCTACAAGTTGATGGGCGATTGCTACAACCTGGCCGTGGAATGCTACAACTTCCCGGGTGTATCGCTACAACCCGAAGCCGGATTGCTACCTACCGCGCAAAAACAGCTGCAACTATGCCGACAGAAAGCCCCCAGCACTGCATGCACTTGGGTAACAGGCTTTATGTGTCTGAAAGGCATCAAGAGGGTGTGGTGCTGCAACTTCGGGGGCGGATAGGACAAACTTTTGATGTGATTGCTACAACCTGGACGTGGAAAGCTACAAGTTCCCGGGTGTATCGCTACAACTTCGAGAGAAATTGCTACAACTCCAGCCAAAACAGCAACAAGTAAACGAAAGCGCGCTGCACCACACCCTTATCCAAACATAACTCCAACCCTTCACCGCACTAACGCTCTAGCATGACAATATTCACAGAAATGTCGCTTCATGCTATACTCGCTAGCGGTGTAAACTTGAATAGTGAAAGGGTGACAGTCGATGAGTAAGCAGAATCGCCGTGGTCAAAGTGAGCCGAAACGCTGGCATGGTGCAATAGACTATATTTATGTGATTATCGGGGCTTTATTTGTCGCGATTTCTTTTAATGTGTTTCTTCTTCCAAATGCAGTGGCATCCGGGGGAACGAGTGGGATCAGTACAATTTTAAATGGATTGTTTGAGTGGCGTCCTGCGATTGTGCAGTATTCTTTTAACATTCCATTATTTATTGCGGGAGTCATTCTGCTCGGTAAAAACTTCGGGCTGAAGTCATTTGTTGGAACGTTAGCCTTGCCTGGTTGGGTATTCTTGACGGAAAACTGGGCACCATGGACAGAGGATCCACTGCTCGGCGCATTATTTGGCGGTATTGGTGTTGGAATTGGTTTAGGAATTGTATTTAGAGGTAAAGCATCTACAGGCGGGACAGATTTGGCTGCGCAGATTATACATAAGTACAGCGGCCTTGGTCTCGGGACGAGTATTGCATTGATTGACGGTCTGATTGTGCTCAGTTCAGCAGTCGTGTTCAGTATCGAACAGGGGTTATATGCTTTAATCGCGCTTTACGTAACGAGTAAAACGATTGACCTTGTGCAGGTCGGCTGGCAGCGTTCGAAAATGGTGCATATTATTACAAACCGCCAGGAAGCAATCAGTCAGGCTATTTTTGCTGAAGTCGACAGAGGTGTGACAAAGCTCTCAGCATATGGTGGATACACAGATCATGAGCGCCCGATTTTAATGTGCGTAATTGATCAGACAGAATTCACAAAATTGAAAAATGTAGTTAAAAAGATCGATCCGGGTGCTTTTGTCATTGTAAATGATGCCTCAGAAGTGTTGGGTGAAGGATTTAAAAGGGAGTAAATTGTTATTTCAAGAAAAGATTTTACAATTTTTAAAAATGGAGTGATCTTGATGAAAAAATGGTGGATTGGTGCTGTACTGGGTTCTGCAGTGCTGCTTGGTGCGTGTGGTGGCGGTGAAGAAGAGGCGGCTGATACGGGTTCTTCAGCAGGTGAAATGGATCCTGAAACAATTTTTATTCAGAATTGTTCAGGCTGTCACGGTGATAACCTGGAAGGTGCTAGTGGACCAAACCTGCAGGAGGTAGGTTCAAGACTGAGCCAGGAAGAAATCCTGAGTGTGATCCAAAATGGTCAAGGCAGTATGCCCTCTAATTTAATTGAAGGCGAAGAAGCTGAAGTAGTAGCTGAATGGCTGTCAGGAATGCAATGATAATATTGAATCAAAGCATCTTTTTCTAACTTGGAGAAAGATGCTTTTTTATATTTCACCACCGAAATGAAAATGTAATATAAATGTCGTTAACAAAATTCGCTAGAATGATATAATGTTCTTGTGCAAAAAAACGATATGCCGACATAATTAGCCATTTATTCCTATTATGCCGGGCTTTCGCGAGCATATAGAAGAATCAGCCAGAACAGTCATTATGGAAATTCAAAGATAAGGTGCGTAACTCTTTATGATACAAATGAATGAAGTATACAAGAAGTACCCGAACGGTATCATGGCTGCAAACGGTTTTGAAGTGAAGATCCAGTCAGGAGAGTTCGTCTATGTAGTCGGACCGAGTGGAGCTGGTAAATCTACATTTATCAAAATGATGTACCGTGAAGAAAAGCCGACAAAAGGTACGATTATGGTAAACGGCATTGATATTGCGAAACTGAAGCGCAAGCGTGTGCCTTACTTACGCAGAAATATCGGGGTTGTGTTCCAGGATTTCAAACTCCTGAGCAAACTGTCCGTTTATGAAAATATTGCTTTTGCTTTAGAAGTGATAGAGGAACAGCCAAAGGTCATCAAACAGAAAGTAATGGAAGTGTTAGATCTTGTAGGATTGAAACACAAAGCCCGCATGATGCCCGATGAGCTTTCCGGAGGGGAACAACAGCGAGTTTCTATCGCACGTTCAATCGTTAATTCACCAAAAGTGGTAATTGCTGATGAGCCGACAGGAAACCTTGATCCGGAGACTTCATGGGAAATTATGAACTTGTTTGAAGAAATTAATTCACGCGGCACTACAATTATCATGGCTACGCATAACCGTGAAATAGTTAACACGATCCGCCACCGTGTCATTGCCATTGAAAATGGTGTAATTGTCCGTGACGAACAGCGGGGGGACTACGGTTATGAAATTTAGTACAGTGACAAGACACTTCAGAGAAAGTTTTAAGAGTCTTGCGAGAAACGGATGGATGACATTTGCATCCGTCAGTGCAGTTACAGTGACGCTATTACTTGTCGGCGTATTCACAGCGCTTATGCTGAATATGAATAAAGTCGCAGATGATATAGAAAACGATGTTGAAATGAATGTCTACGTCGAGCTAGAAGCTGACCAGCAGGCAGTCGCATCGTTAGAGCAGGAAATTGAGCAGCTCACCGGAGTTGAATCCATCGATTACTCCACAAAAGAAGAAGAATTATCCGGTCTGATTGACAGCTTTGGTGAAGAGATGGCGTTGTTCGAACAGAATAACCCGCTCCGTGATAAGTTCATCGTCAAAGCCATTGACCCGAGACAGACTGAACGACTCGCTTCCCAGATCAACACGCTTGAGTATACTCACTCTGTTGAATACGGTGAAGGGAAAATCGACAGGTTGTTCAGCATTCTTGAAGTCAGCAGAAACGTCGGTGCCGTTTTGATCTTCGGTTTACTGTTTACCGCAATGTTCCTGATTTCAAACACAATTAAGATCACAATTGTTGCAAGAAGAACAGAAATTGAGATTATGAAGCTGGTTGGCGCGTCTAACTGGTTTGTCAGAATTCCATTCATTCTTGAAGGTATCTGGCTAGGCATCATCGGCTCAATTCTGCCGATTGCAGCCGTATCCATGATCTACTTCAACGTCTATGAATATATGGAGCCACGGCTTGAAGATTCATTTATCCAGATCCTTGAATTTTCACCGTTCATATACCAGATTAACGCATTAATTCTACTGATGGGCGTCGTAATCGGCGTATGGGGAAGCTTTATGTCCGTCAGAAAATTCCTGCGCGTATAAATTTTAAACAGAAAAATAGAAAATGTACTGTTAAAGCCATTTTATCATCAGCCCGCTTTAACAGAGATAAACGAAATGCTAGATTTGAAGGGAGAACAGTTTTGTGAAAAAGTCATTCGTCAGCCTGTCATTGGCAGCAGCACTGATTGCAGGAAGCATCCCGGCAATCAACACAGCATCTGCTGAGTCATTAGATAGCTTAAAAGAAGAACGTTCATCAATTGAAAGCCAGCGTCAAGAAATCAGCGGTGAGATCAGTGAAACCAACAGCCGCATTGAAGAAATCGTAGCAGAGCAGAAGAAAGTTACTGCTGAAATTAAAAAACTTGATAGTAAGATTGAAGATACAACAAATAAAATCAACGCAGTTTCAGGTGAAATTGATGAAACAAACGCAGAGATCGAAAAGCTCCGCGGAGAGATTGAAGAGCTGAAAAAGAAAATTGAAGAGCGTACAGCACTGCTTGAAGAACGTGCGCGTGCGATTCAATTAACTGGCGGATCAGTCAACTATCTTGATGTACTGCTTGGCGCTGAAAACTTCGGAGATTTCATTGACCGTTTCTCAGCAGTAAATACATTAGTCGATGCAGACCGTAAAATCATGGAAGAACAGCGTCAGGATAAAGCATCTCTTGAGCAAAAAGAAGAAGAAGTACAGCAGCAGCTTGAAGAGCTTGAAGCACAAAAAGCTGAGCTTGACGGACTAAAGGCTGATCTTGATGGTCAAAAAGCTGATAAAAATGCATTATTTGCAGACCTAGAAGCTAAGGAAGCTGAATATGAAGAAGAAATCGCTAAGCTTGAAGTAGAAGATGAGCACCTGCATGAAATGGAAGCAGACGTTGAAAGTCGTATTGTTGCTGAGCAGGAACGCCTTGCTGAACTTGCAAGACAACGTGAAATTGAACGTCAGAAAGAACTTGAACGTCAGCGTAAAGCTGAGGCAGCAGCTGAAGCAGAAAGACAGCGTCAGGCAGCAGCAGCGTCACAAACAAGTGGTAGCGCGAGCAGCAGTTCATCATCAAGTACACCACAGGCTACAGCACCTGTATCAGCAGGCGACTGGACAAGCCCGTCATATGGCAGATTCACAACAGAATTCGGTCACGATATTCTAAATGGTAAGCCAAGATATCACTACGGTATTGATATTGCCAATTCACCAGGAACGCCAATCTCAGCAGCAGCTTCAGGCTATGTTGTTGAAGCAGGCTTCAATGATGGTGGATATGGAAATATGGTCCTGATCACACACAATATCAATGGTAAAACATATTCTACAATGTACGCGCACCTGAGCAGCATTGGTGTATCACAGGGTAGCTATGTTGAAAAAGGCCAGTATATCGGTGGCATGGGTAACACAGGATTTTCATTCGGATCACACCTTCACTTCGAACTTCATGAAGGACTGTGGAACGGTGCAAAATCTAATGCTGTAAACCCTCGTAAATATATCTCATTCTAATCTAGCAGACTCCCAGGCTTCGGTTTGGGGGTTTTTTTATTATCCTTAAATCGTTTCGCTGCGCTTCAGGCGGAGGGGTCTCGACTATACCGCTTTATCGCCCCGGAATCCCCGCCTTCCGCTCCGCTACACTTCGATTTATCCCTAACTCACCTGTATATTAAAAGCGTAAACCTCTTTATCACACGGTGTACTAACCACTTTCTAAGTATCTGCATAGCTGATGATTCTCGCTGGAGGGGGTGACTCCGGGACGATTAGAGGGAAGCTGAGACCCCACAGCCGAAGGCGAGGAGGCTCAGCAACCTCCGTCCGGAAAGCGTCACCCCTGAAGCTCCAATCATCAGCCAGCTTATAAAATACCAATGTCATGAAATCACACCTTCCTCATATACTCCCCCATAAGGAGGGGCAGGATATGAGGGTTCAGAGATTAGCTGGATGGACGTTTGCTCTTTTGTGTTGTGCGGGAATATTTTTTTTAATCAGTGCAGAACCGGTAGTGGTTGAGCCGGTGATGAAAGCGGAATTGAAGGATGCGCCGGATTTTACGCTGATGATGCAGGATGGGACTGAGCTTTCAAAGAAAGATTTGTCCGGACAGCCGCTGATTCTTAATTTCTGGACTAGCTGGTGTCCGCCCTGTGTAGCCGAGGTTCCGGAGCTGAATCAATTTTCAGCTGAGTATTCTGATATCAAGCTGATTGGTGTGAATTTAACGAAAGAGGAATATAAGAAAGAGAACGTTTCAGGTTTTATTGAAGAGCACCAGGTACCTTTTCCAATCGCTTTAGATGAGGAAGGCACGATGCAGGAAACATTCAGAATTTTTACCATTCCGATCACTGTCATCATAACGGCTGACGGGAAAATATATGAAACGTTTTTTGGACCGGTGACGGCTGATCAGCTTGAAAAGAGTATGGATAGACTTCTAAGTGAAAGTTCAGCTTCATAATGTGTAACAGAAAGGGGGAAGCAGGTGAAAAGACTACTCATGATCCTGTTATGTATGGTACTTGGAGCAGGCGTTTATTACAGTGCAGACCGGTTTATCATTAAGCGTGTGCCTGAAGAAGTCTCTGTGGAGAAATCAAAGATTGAAAAAGCCCAGCAGATGATTCAGGAAAGTTATGTTGAAAAGGTGGATGAAAGTGTGCTGCTTGATGGCGCGTTGAAAGGAATGGTCGCCGCACTTGGGGATCCTTATTCTGTCTATATGGATGAAGAGGCGTCAAAGCAATTTCATGATTCACTCGATTCTTCATTTAGCGGGATTGGAGCGGAAATCACGCAGCAGGAAGGGAAATTTATTATTGTTGCACCATTAAAAGATTCGCCGGCCGAAGCAGCGGGACTGAAGCCGAATGATGTGATTACACATGTAGATAACGAAGAAATAAATGACCTGACGATTTATGACCTCACGTCTAAAATAAGAGGACCTAAAGGCAGCCGCGTCCAGCTTGGCATTCAAAGAGGAGAGTCAGAGAAGTCTTTAACAATCAATGTCGTGCGCGATGATATTCCAGTTGAAACGGTCACGCATCAGCTTTATGAACGTGACGGGGAAAAGGCCGGGTACATAGAAATTAAAACGTTCGGTGAGGGGACAGGCAAGGATGTCAAAGCTGCATTAGACGAGCTTGAAAAAGAAGAATTGACAGGGTTAATGATTGATGTGCGCGGGAATCCCGGTGGACTGTTATCAAGCGTTGAGGAAGTGCTCGGCAATTTCATTACGAATAAAAAGCCGTTTATGTATATTGAACAGCGCTCCGGTAAAAGAGAAGCACTGACTTCAGCGTCTGATAAAAATAAGGATTATCCGGTGGTTGTGCTCATTGATGAAGGCAGCGCATCCGCATCTGAAATTCTGGCAGCAGCGATGTACGAAGTGGAAGGCTATACGCTGATCGGCACAAAAACGTTTGGAAAAGGAACCGTTCAGCAGTCACTTGAGCTTGGTGACGGCAGTCAGATGAAGCTGACGGTTTCAAAATGGCTGACGCCTGATAAGCGCTGGATTCACCGTAAAGGAATTCAGCCAACTTTAGAAGTCGTCCAGCCGGAGGTTTTTGAGCTGTCACCTGTTCAATCGTCCATTGTACTGAAAAAGGGAATGAACGATGAAAGAGTTGCTTCACTGCAGAAGCTGCTCGATGGTCTCGGGTATGAAATAGACCGCACAGACGGTTACTTTAGCGCCCAGACTGAAAAAGCGATCACTGAATTTCAAAAGAGATCACGTTTAAAAGAAACGGGTGAAGTGAATACATCAACGCTGAAAAAGCTTGAATCCACACTTAATCTCTATAAAAAGAACCCGAATCATGATCACCAGCTGCAGTCTGCAATTGAATTTATCGCAAGACACTAATTTTTCGCCCGGGGAGGTTGCAATATCCCCGGGCGAAATTCCTATACAGAGATTCCTTCAGGTCTGATACAATAAATACAAGAATTTGTTATCGACCGGGGGGATCGTATGTTCAATCATTGGTTAAGTGAATTACCGGGTGCGCTATTGGCAGGCGTGCTGAATCCGGTGCTGCTCATTAGCGTGATCGCAGCAATTGTGGCAGGGGCAGTCAGGTTGAAAAGGGAGCGTCGTGATGTCAGAACAGCGGTCAAACCGTGGTACATAGAATTGCTCAGCTTTTTCGGCGTTTCTCTCGCAGTCGGGCTGGTTTTATCTGCTATAGTCAGCGGAGCGGGCATCGTTATAGATGTCTTCTGGATCTATGTTGTCAGTATGGTCATGATTTTAGCGGCAGTTACCGGACAGTTCAGACTGCTGTCGGCAGGATTTATGTTTCCGGTGGTGTTAGGTACTATATTGGCCCTAGACTACTATGATGTGGCGCTTCCGGACATCATTCCGCCGCTGCCTGACGTATTTTTAGCGGCAGGGATCTTAATGGGGCTTCTGCTTGTAGCTGAAGGGCTGATGATTCAGCTGAACGCAGTCAAACAGACTTCGCCCCGATTAATCCGGACACCCCGCGGCATGAAGGCAGGCGCTTTTTTCACTAAAAGGGTCTGGCTTGTGCCATTGCTGATTCCTGTACCATCAGGCTTGATCAGTGAAGCAGGCTGGTGGCCGCTGATTGGTGGAGGGGATACGTTCTCACTGATGATCTTTCCGGCAGTACTCGGCTATCAATTAACAGTCGTTCATGATCTGCCAAAAGCAATCCTAAAAACAACCGGCACACAGGTAGCCTGGCTTGGCGTCTTATCAGCGACTGTTGCAGCAGGTTCACTTTGGGCACCGTATCTGATCTACGGTGCATTCGGGATTGCCTTTGCCGGCAGACTGTTCATTCTGCTCAAAACACGCATTGTCTGCAGAAAGTCAGGCTATCACTTCCTGAACGGAGACAAAGGCGTCATCATCATTGACGTACTGCCCGGCACACCCGCTGCAAAAATGGGGCTCCTGCGCGGTGAAAGGGTGCACAAAGTCAACGGCATTGCAGTTAAAAACGAACGTGAATTTTATGAAGCAGTGCAGAAAAACCGCGCACACTGCAAACTCGAAGTCTACAACCACGCCGGCGAAATCCGCTACACGCAGGCTGCCTTATACGAAGGACAGCACCATCAGCTCGGCCTGATCTTAATTGAAGACCGGAATCGTGAAACAGCCTGAGGAATCGGGCTGTTTTTTTATGTGTTCGGGGGTCTGGATAAGAGGTGATTAAATGACACTCAAAGATGATCGAAATAAAACAAACTGCCACCTGTCTATATCTTTTAGCAAAAATTTCGCATACTATGTATTGTACATTCAACACGGTCAATGCTACGATTAGCTAAAAATAACGGGGTGAGCTTATGGGAATTCATCATTATTTTAAAAGTTTATCGGATATGGAAAAGCTTTATCGTTGTCCCGGTAAGTTTAAATATAACGAGCACACAGTGGCGGCTCATTCATTTAAAGTAACGAAGATTGCCCAGTTCCTCGGCACAGTGGAAGAACATCATGGGAAAATGGTGAACTGGAAAAACCTTTACGAGAAAGCATTAAATCATGACTATCCTGAGATTTTTACAGGAGATATCAAAACACCTGTGAAGTATGCTTCGTCTGAATTAAACCGTCTGTTCAGTGAAGTGGAAGAGGAAATGGCGCACCGGTTTGTGCAGGCGGAATTCCCGGAAGAATACCAGTCGATCTACCTTGCACGATTTAAGGAAGGTAAGGATCGCTCGCTTGAAGGAAATATTTTATCCGTCGCTGATAAAATTGACCTTTTGTATGAATCGTTCGGTGAAATTCAAAAAGGGAATCCGGAGCCAATTTTCCTGGAGATCTATCAGGAGGCTTTATCGACCATTTTGAAATTCAGGGAAATGACAAGTGTGGCGTTCTTCCTTGAAAAAGTGCTGCCTGACATGCTTGCTGAAAAGTTCATCCCTCACTCAGAACTGAGTAAAATTACGGAAAATCTTATTGCAGCATCAAAATGAGTTCAGTATGATGGAATCGTGAGGTGATGAAATGGGCACAAAAATTCTGATGGCCATCTTTCTTCCGGCATTATTAGTTATTCTTTTTACGCGAATCACATACAGCCGAACGATCGCAATGCTGCTGACCATTGCACTGATTGCCGGTTCGTCTTATAAAGGCTACACCGGCAGCTGGTATGTCATTATTGTAGACGCAGCTTCTCTGACATTCGGACTCTGGTATGTAAACCGATACATGAAGAAATACACAGAAAAACAGCGCGGAATCGCATAGATTCGGCGCTGTTTTTCTGTGTGACTCTGAATAGCCGCTGATCTGCGCTTTAGGCTAGTTGTCGTTGTTTTAGTGCGGGATGTAGCAATTTTGCTCCAGGTTGTAGTGATACACCCGGGAACTTGTAGCAATTTCAGGGAAACTTGTAGCAATCCCACTCACGTCTGGTAGCAATCTGCTTCAAACCGGATCAAAAACCATTTTAAGAATGTATGTTCGCTTTTTGCTGTTATTTTTTATCTCATGGTGGTAAACTAGTTGAGACAATTAATTTGCCTAAAACCCTGTTTCGTTTCATCATAAAGGGTATGAATATAGAAGAAGGTTTTTTTCGGAATGATTTTAGGAGGCGTTGAATAAATGGTGCAGGAATTTGATTTACAGTCAAAATATCAGCCGGCGGGGGATCAGCCTGCTGCAATTAAGAAGCTTGTAGAGGGTGTTGAAAAGAAGAAACGGCATCAGACACTGCTTGGTGCGACAGGTACAGGGAAGACCTTTACGGTTTCAAACGTTGTACAGGAAGTCAAAAGGCCAACGCTGGTCATTGCCCATAACAAAACGCTTGCCGGACAGCTTTACAGTGAGTTTAAAGAGTTTTTTCCAAATAATGCTGTCGAATATTTCGTCAGTTATTACGATTATTATCAGCCTGAAGCTTATGTGCCTCAGACAGATACATTTATAGAAAAAGATGCAAGCATCAATGATGAAATTGATAAGCTGCGTCACTCAGCGACATCTTCACTATTTGAGCGCGATGATGTCATCATTATTTCATCCGTTTCATGCATTTATGGTTTAGGGTCGCCAGAAGAATATAAAGAGCTTGTTGTTTCACTGAGAGTCGGCATGGAAATTGAGCGTAACCAGCTGCTTAGAAGACTTGTTGATATACAGTATGAGCGAAATGATATTGCCTTTACCCGAGGGACCTTCCGGGTGCGCGGCGATGTGGTTGAAATTTTCCCGGCTAAAAATGATGAGCACTGTATACGAGTGGAGTTTTTCGGAGATGAAATAGACCGGATCAGAATGGTGGATGCATTAACCGGTGAGATTCTCGGTGATCGCGATCACGTAGCTGTGTTCCCGGCATCCCACTTCGTTACGCGTGAAGAAAAAATGCGTGTTGCGATTGAGAATATTGAAAAAGAGCTTGAGGAACAATTGAAAATCCTTAAAGAAGAAGACAAGCTGCTTGAAGCACAGCGACTTGAACAGCGTACGCGTTATGATCTTGAGATGATGAGAGAAATGGGCTTCTGTTCAGGGATCGAGAACTATTCAAGACACCTGACACTGCGAGAAGCAGGCGCTACGCCTTATACACTACTCGATTATTTCCCGGATGATTTCCTGCTTGTGATTGATGAGTCACACGTGACACTGCCACAGGTCCGCGGGATGTATAACGGAGACCAGGCGCGTAAAAAAGTTCTGGTGGATCACGGTTTCCGTCTGCCTTCAGCGATGGATAACCGCCCACTGAAATTTGAGGAATTTGAAAAGCACGTGCATAATGCGATTTATGTATCAGCTACACCGGGTCCATATGAAATGGAACATACAGATGAAATGGTCGAACAGATTATCCGCCCGACCGGTTTGCTTGATCCAACCGTTGAAATTCGTCCGAGTGAAGGCCAGATTGATGACCTGCTCGGTGAAATTCAGGACCGGATCGCGAAAAATGAACGGACGCTGATTACCACACTGACGAAGAAAATGTCTGAGGATCTGACTGATTATCTGAAAGAAATCGGCATTAAGGTGCAGTATCTCCATTCAGAAGTGAAGACGCTTGAGCGGATTGAGATTATCAGGGATCTGCGGATTGGTAAATATGATGTACTGATCGGAATCAACCTTTTAAGAGAAGGGCTGGATATTCCTGAAGTATCACTAATTACGATTTTAGATGCAGATAAAGAAGGCTTCCTGCGTTCTGACCGGTCACTGATCCAGACAATTGGACGTGCTGCCCGTAACTCAAATGGACACGTTATTTTATATGCAGATAAAATCACAGACTCCATGCAGCGGGCGATGGATGAAACAGCCCGCAGACGTGAGAAGCAGATTGCCTATAACGAAGAACACGGTATTACGCCGGTTACGATTAATAAAGAGATCCGTGATGTCATCAGGGCTACTCATGCTGTTGAAGAAGCAGAAGAATATGTATCTCCTGCTGAACAGATGAAGAAAATGTCTAAGAAGGAACGCGGAAAAGTCATTGAGTCAATGGAAATTGAAATGAAGGAAGCAGCACGTGCGCTTGATTTTGAAAAAGCGGCTGAGCTGCGCGACCTCATTTTAGAACTGAAAGCGGAAGGATGACCTGACGATGGGTAAAGATCAGATTATTATACAGGGCGCAAGAGCCCATAATCTTAAGAATGTTGATATCAAGATTCCGCGTGACAAACTCGTTGTGATGACCGGTCTTTCAGGATCAGGTAAGTCATCGCTCGCGTTTGACACGATTTATGCGGAAGGGCAGAGAAGATACGTTGAATCGCTCTCTGCTTATGCAAGGCAGTTCCTTGGTCAGATGGATAAGCCGGATGTGGATACAATTGAAGGATTATCACCGGCCATTTCTATCGATCAGAAGACAACGAGCCGAAACCCGCGTTCAACTGTCGGAACTGTAACGGAGATTTATGATTATTTACGGCTGTTATTCGCGCGAATCGGAAGACCCGTCTGTCCTGATCATGGAATTGAAATTACCTCACAGACAGTGGAACAGATGGTAGACCGTATCTATGAATATCCTGAACGTACAAAGCTCCAGGTGCTTGCACCGCTCGTTTCAGGTCGTAAGGGTACCCATGCAAAAGTGCTTGAGGATGTGAAGAAGCAGGGCTATGTCCGCGTTCGTGTAAACGGTGAAATGATGGATATCGGTGATGAGATTGAGCTGGATAAAAATAAAAAGCATTCAATTGAAGTCATTATTGACCGGATTGTCGTAAAAGAAGGTGCAGAAGCACGTCTGGCAGATTCACTTGAAGCTGCACTGAAACTTGGCGATGGCAATGTCATTGTAGATGTAATTGGTGAAGAAGAAATCAAGTTCAATGAGCATCATGCCTGTCCAATCTGTGGCTTTTCAATAGAAGAACTTGAGCCGCGTATGTTCTCATTCAACTCGCCATTTGGTGCATGTCCTGAATGTGATGGTCTTGGTACAAAGCTTGAAGTGGATCTTGATCTTGTCATTCCGGACTGGAACCTGACACTGAATGAACATGCGATCGCACCTTGGGAACCAACCAGCTCTCAGTACTATCCATCTATGCTAAAAGCAGTCTGTGACCATTATGATATCGATATGGATATTCCGGTTAAAGATATTCCGAAGAAAAAAATGGATAAGATCCTTAAGGGATCAGGCCGCGATAAAATTTATTTCCGCTATGAAAATGATTTTGGTCAGGTTCGTGAAAATAAAATTAACTTTGAAGGTGTACTGAAAAACGTTGAAAGACGTTATCGCGAGACAAGCTCAGATTATATCCGCGAGCAAATGCAGAAATACATGGCGCAGCACCACTGCCCAAGCTGTGAAGGGCATCGTTTGAAGCGTGAAAGTCTGGCCGTAAAAGTGCAGAATCTTCATATTGGACACGTCACTTCTTTTTCAATTGAAGAAGCACAGGAATTTTTTAATCATGTGGAGCTAACTGAAAAAGAAATGCAGATTGCGCGTCTGATTTTAAGAGAAATCAATGAGCGGCTCTCATTCCTCGTCAATGTCGGACTTGATTATCTGACATTAAGCCGTGCTGCAGGTACGCTGTCAGGCGGTGAAGCGCAGCGGATCAGACTTGCAACACAGATCGGCTCTCAGCTGACAGGAGTTCTCTATATTCTGGATGAGCCATCAATCGGTTTGCACCAGCGTGACAATGACCGCTTAATTGAAACACTTAAAAACATGCGTGATATCGGAAATACGCTGATCGTCGTTGAGCATGATGAAGATACAATGCTTGCTGCTGATTACCTGATTGATGTGGGTCCTGGAGCGGGTGTTCACGGTGGCGAAATTGTAGCAGCCGGCACACCGAAGCAAGTGATGAAAAGCACCAAATCACTGACAGGGCAGTATTTATCAGGGAAAAAGTTTATTCCACTACCTGCCGAACGCAGAAAGCCTGATAAAAAGAGACAGCTTGAAATTAAAGGTGCAAAGGAAAACAACCTGAAGGAAGTAGATGTGAAAATTCCACTGGGTGTCTTCACTTCTGTCACAGGCGTATCAGGATCAGGGAAAAGTACGCTCATTAACAGTATCCTTCACAAATCTCTTGCTCAAAAGCTGCATCGCTCAAAGGTAAAGCCTGGTGAGCATAAAGAAATTAAAGGCATCGATCAGCTTGAAAAAGTCATTGATATTGACCAGTCACCTATCGGCAGAACGCCGAGATCAAACCCTGCGACTTATACAGGTGTATTTGATAATATACGCGACGTTTTTGCAACGACAAACGAAGCGAAAGTGCGCGGTTATAAGAAAGGCCGCTTCAGCTTTAACGTAAAAGGCGGACGCTGTGAAGCCTGCCGCGGTGATGGAATTATTAAAATTGAAATGCACTTCCTGCCTGATGTATATGTGCCTTGTGAAGTCTGCCACGGAAAACGTTATAACCGTGAAACGCTTGAAGTGAAATATAAAGGGAAGAATATTGCAGATGTACTTGAAATGACAGTAGAAGATGGACTTTCATTCTTTGAAAATATTCCGAAGATCAGTCGTAAGCTGCAGACCATTGTAGATGTTGGACTTGGCTATATTACACTTGGACAGCCTGCAACTACGCTTTCCGGGGGGGAAGCGCAGCGTGTGAAACTCGCTTCAGAATTGCACAGGCGTTCAAATGGAAAGTCTATGTATATTCTCGATGAGCCGACAACAGGTCTTCACGTTGATGATATTTCACGTCTGCTGAATGTATTGCAGCGCTTAGTGGATAATGGTGATACTGTGCTGATCATTGAGCATAATCTCGATATTATCAAAGCGTCTGATTATATTATCGACCTTGGCCCTGAAGGCGGAGACCGCGGCGGAACCATCCTTGCATGCGGCACGCCTGAAGATATTTCAGAAGTAAAAGAGTCGTACACCGGAAGCTACCTGAAGCCGGTTCTTGAACGTGACCGCAGCAGAATGGATGAGAAAATGGCTGAACGTACAGGCGAGAAGGTGAACGCTTAAAATCGTCCCCTGGCTTGAGTTAAATCTCAGTCCTGAGACGGGTGGTCCGTTCCTGTTTTTCTGTCATGCTTAAATCAAATGAAACTTTTATTTAATTGATCCGTACAATTAGTAAAGAATTTTTGGATGGAGCCCATGGTTACCCGTTCACGTTCAACACTGTAGAGGCAATTTCAAACCAGAGGAGAGTGTCAAATACATGGAAAACGAACGCAAGAGAATTTTAAGTATGGTAGAAAAGGGAACAATCACGGCCACTGAAGCACTCACATTATTGGAAGCACTTGAAAAAGACGGTTCCAAATCGACAGGAAGCTCAGCTTCTTCTCACACAGAAACGACGTATGAACAGCAAAGCAGCTCAACTCACAACAAAAGTGAAGGGCAAAGCACTTACAGTGAGTCGGGCAGTCAAGGAAGCTCTCAAAAAAAAGAATTTCCGTTTAATCTTGATGAAATGATCAATGATCTTTTCGGTACCATTGAGAAAAAAGCAACGGAATACAAGACTGACCAGACGAAAAAGAACACGCGCCAGCAGCAAAAAGATAAGCTGACTGACTTTGTTCAGACTGCTTTTGAAAAGGTGAAAGGACTGGACCTTGAATTTAACATGGGACCTTCACTAGAATTCAAGCACGTCTTTGAGTCTGAAAAAGCAGAACTGATGGATCTTGAAGCAAGCATTTCAAATGGTAAACTTGTCATTCGCCCATGGGATGAAGACTTTGTCAGAGCTGAATGTAATGTAAAAGTCTTCAGATCAGATGATGAATTCAAAGCAAAACAGCAGCTGAAGGATTCCGTGATTTTTAACACGAACTTCAAAAAACTGCGATTTGTTTCAGATCTGAAAATGATGAGTCTCGATACAGTATTATACGTGCCAAAAGCAAGCTACGAGAGATGGGATATCCGTCTATTCAATGGTAAGTTCCAGGCTGAAGGCGGAAACGTCAATAAGGTAAAAGTCCGGACAGCAAATGGAAAAATCGAACTGTCAAATATGCTTGTTGAAAAAGCTGAGCTAGAAACGGCGAATGGCGGTATCAACGTTGAAAACACCCGTGCTGATCTGATCGAAGCAGAATCAGTAAATGGAAAAGTAAACGTTGAAGGTGCTCTTGATGAGATTGACGCACAGTCAGTAAATGGAAAAATCATCTGCAGCACATCAAGCTCTTCTGCAAGACGAATTGAAGCGAAATCACTTGCGGGACCGATTGAAATCAACGTGCCGGACACCGTGTCACTCGATGGTACGCTCAGAACCAACTTCGGCAAGCTGAAAGTGAACTTCTATGATATGGACCATGTAGATGAGCGTGAAGAAATGATGCAGCGCAGACTGAATTTCAGAAAAGACCGCGAAGGTGCAACAAAGCTCTACATCACAGCAGATGCTAAAACAGGTTCAGTGACTGTGAAATCTAATTCCAAAAATAGTGAAACAAACGCATAAATCATTCGTCTAATTAAGTGACCAGGATTCACACAAATAAAAAGCAGCCCAATGCGCGTCCCCCCAGACAAGCGCATTGGGCTGCTTTGTTTATAGGTAGCAGGGGGCAAGGCGTCCGAGAAAAGTACTTGTACCAATACAGCTTTAACTTGTAGCAATTTTTGCCAAAGTTGTAGTGATACACCCGGGGGCTTGTAGCAATCTTCACCGAAGTCGTAGTGATACACCCGGGAACTTGTAGCATTCACCCAGGCATCCAGCAGCAATTCCCCCGCTCCCATGTCCTAATCAACTCCCATGTCGCTGCATCACATTTTCTTCATGCCCTAAAAAACCAAATGGCTGATTCTCAAGTGCATTCAGGGCAGCTGGCAACCACAAAATGTTTCCGCCCCCTTACTTCATGGTATAGTACAATAAATACATAAGGCGGGTGAAGCAGATGGAGACGTTTATTAACCGGATCATGTGGTTTAGTTTCAGTACGGTTGGCGCAGCTTTCCTGGGGACAGGCGTATTGTTTGTGGTGCTGGCATTGTTTACGCAGAGTACTGATATCATGGGTGTATTTAAGTGGATTCTGTTGATTTTCAATTGGGGGATTGGTGGCATCAGCCTGTTGATTTCCGTTGCAATTCTGGCAATTGGTCTGAAGTTACGCTTTTCTTCAGGGAAACAGAATCCGGAAGTATCGAATGCAAATTAAAAAGACGTCCTGGGTGCATAACAGCACCTGGACGTCTTTTTAATTTGATTTTATCATTGCTTCAAAGCCTGCTTTTTTCAGAGCAGCAACCTGTTGATCTGCGTTTTCTCTTTTAGAGAATGCTCCTGCCTGAACGACATACAAAGATTCAGATACCCCCAAAAAAGCTAACACTCCTCCAGCAATGGCTTCGCCGCAAACCTTTCGATAGTCCTCACTTGCAAGCAGCTGTTTTTCCTGGCGGTTGGTCATGAAGCCGCATTCCACGAGTACTGAGGGCATTTTCGTTTCCCGAAGCACGTGAAAGTCAGCTGTTTTGATCCCTCTGTCAGGTCTCTGCGTACTTTTTAATAGATGCTGATGGATGTTTTGTGCGAGTTTTTTCTCTTCAGTTGAATGAAGGGGGTGAATATACGTTTCGATTCCCTGGACACCGTTCCAGATGGATCCGCCAAATGCGTTTGCGTGAATGGAGACGTAGAGGTCAGCGCGTCCGTCGTTTGCGAGGTCTGTTCTCGCTGAAAGTGGTACATCAAAGTCGTCCCGGTGCGGTGTGAGCACTGTGACGCCTTTCTTAAGTAAGATTTTTTTAGCGGCAAGCGCTGCTGCTTTGTTAAATGCGTATTCGTTCATCCCGTCCGGACTTCTTTTACCAGGTGTTGAATAGCTGTGTCCTGCATCGATACATACAATTGGCATGATCATTCTCCTTTTGCTAAATGAAGTGTAAATACCATTTCCGGCATTCATCAAACAGATCGTCACTTCACAGCGAATCAGACACCTTTTCAAAAATGTTTCGGTTTTCTAATGTAGTGCTGGATTTTTCAAAGTGCTACAATAGACTGTATGTGAGAGAAGCAGGGAGGGTCATGATGGCTAAAGTAACGACGAATGAAATTATTGAGAAATTCAATATGGAGCTTGTAAGTGGCGAGGAAGGAATTCACCGTCCGATTACAACGAGTGATATTTCAAGACCGGGTCTTGAGATGGCTGGTTATTTCAGCTATTATCCAGCGGAGCGGATTCAGCTGCTCGGCAGGACGGAGATGTCTTTTTATGAGCTGCTGTCGACAGATGAAAAAAAGGACCGGATGAGGCAGCTGTGTACAGATAATACACCTGGTATTATTCTGTCGCGTGACATTGAAGTGCCGAAGGAATTAATTGAGGCATCAGAGCTGAGTCAGGTACCGGTCATGAAGACGCCTGTTAAAACAACGCGTTTTTCAAGCCGTCTGACGAACTTTTTAGAGAGTAAGCTTGCACCAACGACTGCGCTTCACGGCGTGCTTGTGGATATTTACGGTGTGGGTGTGTTAATTACGGGTAAAAGCGGCGTCGGTAAAAGTGAAACCGCACTTGAGCTTGTAAAGCGCGGACACCGTCTTGTGGCAGATGACAGCGTGGAGATCCGTCAGGAGGATACAGATACGTTAATCGGTTCTTCACCTGAGCTGATTGAGCACCTGCTTGAAATCCGCGGACTTGGCATTATTAACGTGATGACATTGTTCGGAGCAGGGGCAGTCCGCAGTCACAAACGCGTGACGCTTGTGATTGACCTGGAGATCTGGGATAAGACGAAGCAATATGACCGTCTCGGACTCGATGAAGAAACGATGAGAATTATTGATACTGATGTCACGAAGATTACGCTGCCGGTTCGACCGGGTCGAAATCTGGCTGTCATTATAGAAGTGGCTGCGATGAATTTCCGTCTGAAAAGAATGGGGATGAATGCAGCAGAGCAATTTTCAAGCCGTCTGAACGACATTATTGTAGACGGGGACCATGACGATATTTAATCAGGAGGAACCATTATGATGTTATTTACAGCCCAGCCGATTGATCCGGTGGCGTTCAGCTTCGGACCGCTTAGTGTGGCCTGGTATGGACTCATTATCGGAACAGGTATTGTGCTAGGTTATCTGCTTGCGAACCGTGAAGCAGACAGGCTTGGTATGCCAAAAGATATGTTCGCTGACCTGTTAATCTGGGCAGTGCCGATCGCGATTATCAGTGCGAGAATTTATTATGTGATTTTTCAGTGGGATTATTTCTCACAGAACCCCGGTGAAATCATTGCAATCTGGAATGGCGGAATTGCCATTCACGGAGCATTGATCGGATCTGTTGCAACCGGATTTATTTTTGCGAAAAGAAAAGGTCTTTCATTCTGGAAGATTGTTGATATTGCAGCACCAAGTATTATTTTAGGACAAATGCTTGGACGCTGGGGGAACTTCATTAACCAGGAAGCTCACGGTGGTGAAGTGTCACGCAGCTTTCTTGAAGGGCTGCTGATTCCTGACTGGATCATCAACCAGATGTATATTGAAGTAAACGGCAGCTTTGCCTACTATCATCCGACATTTTTATATGAGTCAGTCTGGAACTTTGCTGGACTGATTTTGTTACTTTTACTTAGAAAAGTGAATCCGCTCAGAGGTGAAATTTTCCTGAGCTATGTAATCTGGTATTCAGTTGGAAGGACATTTGTAGAAGGACTTCGCACGGATAGCCTGATGCTGACTGAAACAATCCGTGTGGCACAGGCGATCTCGATTCTGTTAGTCATTGTTGCAGTTGGACTGATTCTTTACCGCAGATTCGGTCAGGGGATCAAAACGCGTTACGCCGATAAACGAAATTAGGTGAATGAAATGAATCAACAGACGTTAAAAGACGGTTTGAAGGCAGGTCTGAATACAACGTGGACGCTCGGGAAAATTATCTTTCCGATTACATTTATCATCACGATTTTGCAATTCACACCTGTCCTGCTGTTTATTACGGATCTGATTGCACCGTTTATGGGGCTGTTCGGTCTCAGCGGTGAAGCAGCAGTCCCGCTCGTTTTAGGGAATCTGTTAAATTTATACGCCGGAATCGCGGGGATTTTATCGCTTGAAATGACGGTTAAAGAAGTTTTCATTATTGCAGTCATGCTTTCTTTTTCACATAACCTGTTAATTGAAACGGGTGTGGCGCTGAAAGTAGGTGTGAAACTGTGGGTGATCCTTATTGTGAGGCTGGGACTTGCATTTATCTCAGCAATCATCATTAACCTTGTCTGGAACGGTGGCGGAGAAATTGCGCAGTATGGCATGGTGCCGGTCAGTGAGGCTGATGTGAGCGGCTGGGGATCGATCATCTTGCTGGGACTTGAGAAAGCAGCATTTGGCGTCCTGCAGCTTGCGATGATTGTGATTCCGCTGATGATTGTCATTCAAATCATGCGTGACCTGAAGTGGCTGGACGTCTTTTCACGCTGGATGGCGCCTGTCACTAGAGGACTTGGCATGAAAGAAAACACATCGATGACGCTTGTTGCAGGTCTAACAATCGGACTTGCATACGGGGCTGGTGTCATGATTAAAGCGGTGCAGGAAGACGGCGTCAGCAAAAAGGATGCGACGCTTGCATTTATTTTTCTTGTGGCCTGTCACGCAGTGGTGGAAGATACGCTGATCTTTATACCGCTTGGAATCCCGATTCTGCCGCTGTTATTAATCCGCGTGATGACCGCAATCCTGCTGACCATCACCGTTGCGGCAATCTGGAATCGCGCTGAGAGGAGAGAACCAAGTTATGAACAAACGCATTGATACGGTGCTATTCGATCTTGATGGCACATTAATCAATACAAACGAATTAATTATTTCTTCATTTATGCATGTGATGGATCATTATTATCCGGGGGAATACAGCCGGGAAGATGTCCTGCAGTTCATGGGACCACCGCTTATTGAGTCTTTTCAGGCGTTAAATCCTGAAAAAACAGATGAAATGGTCAACTTTTACAGAGCCTATAACCAGAAAGTGCATGATGAACTTGTCACACCATTCGAAGGTGTGGATGAGACGGTAAAAGAATTGCACAAACGCGGCATCAAAATGGCGATCGTGTCCACAAAGCGTCATGAGATGGTGCTTCGGGGGCTAAAGCTGATGAAACTGGATCAGTACTTTGATGTCGTTATTGGTCTTGATGACGTTGAACATGCAAAGCCGCATCCTGAACCGCTTAATAAAGCACTGAAAGCACTCGGTTCAACGGCTGATCAGGCGATTATGATCGGTGATAACCATCATGATATTGAAGGTGGACACAATGCCGGCACCAGAACGGCCGGTGTTGCCTGGACGTCTAAAGGAAAAGAGCATCTGGCAGCATACAAACCGGATTTCATGCTCGAGGAAATGAGCGACCTGCTGAACATTATTGAGGAGAGCGGCTCATGAGAAGGACAAAGCGTTATCCTGTTGAGGGACCCAATTCGCTTTGGCAGCTTTACAAAACCGTTCCTTTTATAAAAGTAGCATGGAATTTTGCTGTGCTTCAGACAGCGCGTTATACACCTTTTATCGGTCTGAAAAACTGGATGTACCGCAAGCTGCTGAAAATGGAGGTCGGGGAAAAAACCGCATTTGCACTCATGGTCATGCCGGATACGCTTTATCCTGAAATGATCAAGGTGGGGCGCAATACGATTATTGGCTATAACTCAACGATTTTAGCGCATGAATATCTGGTGGAAGAATACCGGCTCGGGGAGGTCGTGATTGGTGACAATGTCATGATCGGTGCCAACTCGACTGTGTTACCGGGCGTGGTGATCGGTGATGGTGCAGTGATTTCAGCTGCTACACTCGTTCACCGCGACGTGCCTGCCGGAGCATTTGCCGGTGGGAACCCAATGCAGATTATTCGAATGCCTGAACAGAAAAAAGAGCAGAAGGATTAATTAAATCCTCTGCTCTTTTTATTATGCAGGAATGCGTGTTTTTGCCACCTGTGCCTGCGGGAAAACCTGAAGCATTTTAGCCCCGACAACAGCCGCTACAAATGAAAGAATGATATCTTTTGGAGCCGGTGGCAGCATCCAGACCCATGCCATTGTATAAGTAAAGCCTTCAGGTGCGTTAAACCACAGCTTATAAGCCATATACATCCAGTTTGTACCGAGGAAATAGTTAAGCGCTGTACCAAGCAGTGAGGCTGTAACGAGCATTGCGAATGATTTGTGCTTTTCAGTTAACAGCCCAACGAACCATGCAACAACGATATATGAAAGAATGAATCCGAATGTCGGGCTGATGAGTGTACCGAGGCCACCGCCCCAGCCGGCGAATACTGGCATACCTGCGAGACCGATCAGCATATAAACGGTCATTGCGATCGCTCCCCATTTCTTACCGAGCAGGAGACCTGCGATGACGCAGACGACGGTTTGGAGTGTGATAGGAACGTTGCCGACGACCAGGATTGGAACGATTGATGTGATATTTGCCCCGATTGCCATGAGTGCTGCGAATAGTGATGCGAGTACCATGCCGTGAACTTGTGATTTTACCATTTGAACTCCTCGTTTCTTTTTGCTCTGTTAAAGTGGGCTGATGATTGGAGCTCCAGGGGGACGCTTTCCGGACGGTGGTTGCTAAGCCTCCTCGGCAAGTCTGCGGGGTCTCAGCTTCCCACTTATCGTCCCAGAGTCGCCCCCTTCCGCTCCAATCATCAGCTGTGCAGAAAATAAGATGGACTTTAACAAAGTTTTTTAAAATGAATGTTAAAAAGTAAGAAAATAATGATGTACAAAAAGATTATAAGTAGAATATCTTTTTAAGTCAACTTAAAATTTATTGAGGTTAACATAAGTGGTGGTTGCAAAACTGAATGCAAAATTTGTAGCTGGCACTTGGAGTGGAGGGCGGAGACTCCCGCCCCGGAAAAGGGTAGGTGAGATCCCGCAAGGCGAAGCCTGAGAAAGCTCACCGCCCGAGGGCAGGAAAGCGTAGTCCTCCACGGAAAGTGCCAGCAGTTGTTGATTACACCCATGTTTCAATTTCGTGAAATTAAGTGTTATGGGTTTGATTTTTCCAGAATGTTCGTTACAATGCAGTCTAGGCTAAGAAAAAGAGTTTTTGGAAATTTGAAAGGGGTTTTACCTGATGAATTTTAAGAAAATCTTTCTACCATTCGCTGCAGGTGCACTAGCGCTTGGACTCGCAGCATGTAGTGATGAGGAATCAGCTAATACAGAAGCAGAAAATGAAGAACCAACTGCTGAAGAGCAACAGGCAGCAGAAGATCAGCAGGCGGCAGCTGAGGAAATGCAGGCTGCAATGGAAGAACAGCAGGTTGCTGAAGATGAAGTCGTTGCAACGATTAATGGTGAAGAAATTACTGGTGAAGCATATAATTCAGCTTTAGCTTCAACGCAAAGTAACCTTCAGCAAATGGGACAGGACCCAACGACTGAAGAAGGTGCAGAACAGGCTAAAACGCAAACACTGGATCTGTTAGTGAATCAGACACTGATCATCCAAAAAGCAAACGAAGCCGGACTTGAAGCATCTGAGGAAGAAATTGATGAAGAATATGCAGCATTCCAGGAGCGTTTCGGTGGAGAAGAAGCAATGACTGAGCTCATGGAAGCACAGGGGCTGGACGTGGAAACACTTCGCGGCCAGATGGCAGACTCAATCAAGTTTGATAAGTATATAAGTGAAGTGGCACCTGTTGAAGAACCAACGGATGAAGAAATTCAGACATTCTACGATGAAAACGTGGTTACACAAGCAGAAGCAGCTGGTCAGGAAGCACCTGCACTTGAAGACGTACGTGAAAACATCGTATCAAGTCTGACTCGTCCCGAACAGCAGGAAAAGCTGATGGCTCACCTTGAAGAGCTGAAAGCTGACGCAGAAATTGAAAGATTGATCTAAATTGATGAAAAGCATCTCCTTATGGGGATGTCTTTTTTTAGTTTGATGCATGAAAAATGTTTGATTGCTACAACCTGACGCGTGATTGCGACAACTATCCGGGTGTATCGCTACATGTTTGAGACAAATCACTACAACTCCGGCAAAAATAGCGACAACTTCAGCCGGTACACCACCTCCATCCCCTGAATGCACTTGGGAAAAAGGCTCTTAGTTTCTTAAAGACATCAAGAGAGTGTATGTAGTGCGACATCTTTTATGTGGATATGACAATAAAAATGTCCGATTGCTACAACCTGACGCGGGATTGCGACAACTATCCGGGTGTATCGCTACATGTTTGAGACAAACCACAACAACTTCAGCCAAAACAGCAACAACTTTCATCACAAACAACACCCTTGACTAACCACCACATCCCTAGTAAACTACACAATATCTTTATTTTGTTATCGTATTAGCGAACTAAAGGATTCAGTCAATTATTCGAGTTATCCTGACATTACAGGTATAATAAAAGTTATGATTTGTTTGGAGTAATATTTAATTTTTTTGCTTATCAGCGTGATCAAATGAAAGGTTGTGGAGACGGTGTCAAAACTGTTTATGTTTGAAAAACCAATCGGAATGAGAGATACGTTTCCTCATTTATATAGTCTGAAAAAAGAAATTCGCACAAACATTGAAAACGAAATGATGAACTGGGGCTACGAATTCATGGAAACACCAGCCCTTGAATACGACGAGACAGTCGGTGAAGCGTCAGCTATTTTAGATCAGCAGCTGTTCAAACTCCTTGATCAGCAGGGAAGAACGCTTGTGCTTCGTCCTGATATGACGGCACCAATTGCGCGTGTCGCAGCGTCAAAGCTGTTAAAAGACCGCAATCCGCTGCGACTTGCTTACGCGGCAAACTTGTTCCGCGCGCAGCAGCGTGAAGGCGGAAGACCGGCTGAATTTGAACAGATTGGTGTTGAGCTGATCGGCGATTCAACTGTGAGTGCGGATGCTGAAACGATTGCGCTTTTAGCTTCAGTACTGAAAGCATCAGGTCTTGAAGACTTTACGATTGCAGTTGGACATGTTGGCTTCCTGCAGGAGCTGTTCCTTCAAATTGTCGGGACAGAAGAGCGTGCTGAAAAGCTGAGAAAGCATTTATATGAAAAGAATTATGTCGGTTACCGGAAGCATGTGGATTCACTGCCGCTTTCTTCTATTGATAAGAAGAGGCTGATAGATGTACTTCACATTCAGGGTAACGGCGGTTCGATTGCGAAAGCTGAAGCTCTTTTAGAAGGAGAAGGTGGACGCGAGGCGTTGCGTGAACTTGAAGAATTACTTTCAGTGTTAAAAGATTACGGCGTAGAGGATTATGTGAAAATGGACGTGTCGCTAGTCAGCCACATGTCTTACTATACAGGTGTTCTGTTTGAGGTTTACGCAGATAATGTAGGATTCGCGCTTGGAAACGGCGGACGTTATGATAACCTGCTGAAAAAGTTCGGTGCTGAAGTAGGCGCGACCGGCTTTGGCATCCGGATGGATTATCTGATGGAAGCGTTGAATAAAGGTGTAAAACAGGTACAGCCGGCACTCATTTTATTCTCAGCTGAACGCAGAAAAGAAGCGGCTGAAAAAGCGGCTGAATACAGGGCGAAACAGCAGCCTGTCATTGTGCAGGATGTAAAAGGTGTATCTGACCTGGACAGCTTTACAGCAGAATTTAAAGATGTGCATACGTTTATTGGAAAGGCAGGGGATCAGGCATGAAGGAATTAACGATTGCCATGCCTAAAGGGCGTATATTTGAAGAAGCGGTTGTCATGCTGAAGGAAGCTGGCTATAATTTACCGCCTGAATTCGATGATTCAAGAAAGCTGATTATAGAAGTACCTGAAGAGAATCTCCGCTTTATTTTAGCGAAACCGATGGATGTGCCGACGTACGTTGAACACGGCGTTGCGGATATCGGGATTGCAGGGAAAGATGTGATGCTTGAAGAAGAGCGTCACGTGTATGAACTGCTGGATTTGAAAATCAGTCACTGTTATTTAGCGGTAGCAGGACTTCCTGATACAGAAATGAATGAAGTGGCACCAAGAATTGCGACGAAATATCCGAATGTTGCCTCCTCTTATTTTAGAGAGCAGGGTGAACAGGTGGAAATTATTAAGCTGAACGGTTCGATTGAAATCGCGCCGATTATCGGGCTGACGGACCGCATTGTGGATATTGTCTCAACTGGACGTACGTTGAAGGAAAATGGTTTAGTGGAGTATGAGCATATTGTGGATATTACGTCGCGTCTGATTGCGAACCCTGTTAGTTATCGTCTGATGCATGACCGGATCAGCGAGATGACGAACAGACTCGAAAAAGTGGTAAACGGCTAATATTGGATCTTTGGCAGTGGCACACGATCTGCGTTCCAGGCGGACGCTTTCCGCGGGGACGGCGCTGAGCCTCCTCGGCGCAAGCGCCTGCGGGATCTCAGCTATCCGTCACATCCCGCTGGAGTCGCCGCCTTACACCCCGATCAGCGCTGCGGATCAAAACACGCTTATCCCATCTTGATTTTAGAAAGGAATTATATAGAATGGACATTCGTTTTCTAAGTGAACGCAGCATTCCGCGTCAGTCGCTGGATCAGGGAACTGAGGCGCAGCGGAAGAGTGTGCAGGAGATTATTGCAGAAGTGAAAGATAAAGGTGACGAGGCAGTCCGCTTTTACACGGAGCAGTTTGACGGCGTAAAGCTTGAGTCGCTAAAAGTGAATGACGGTGAAGTAGACGAAGCACTTCAGGAACTTGATGAAGAACTGCTGTCGATTTTACAGGAGGCAGCTAATAATATCCGTGCGTTTCATGAAAAGCAGGTTCAACAGTCATGGATGACGACTGAAGAAAACGGTACGATGCTTGGACAAAAAGTGACGGCGCTTGATGCAGCGGGGATTTACGTGCCAGGGGGAACAGCTGCTTATCCTTCATCTGTTCTCATGAATGCAATTCCCGCACAGGTTGCAGGCGTAAAGCGGATTGTCATGGTGACACCGCCTGGTAAAGACGGTAAAGTGCCTGCGGGTGTGCTGGCTGCAGCTCGTCTTGCAGGGGTTCGTGACATTTATAAAATCGGCGGGGCCCAGGCTGTAGCGGCACTTGCGTACGGAACAGAATCAATTGAGCCGGTTGATAAAATCACAGGTCCCGGCAATATCTTCGTTGCTCTTGCCAAACGTGAAGTGTTTGGTGTTGTGGATATTGATATGATTGCAGGACCGAGTGATGTTACTGTTCTTGCAGATGATACGGCTTTTGCAAATGAAGTCGCTGCGGATCTGTTATCCCAGGCAGAACACGGCGAACTCTCACAGGCAAATCTCGTGACCACTTCAAAAGCACTTGCTGAAGCAGTTCAAAAAGAAGTTGAAATTCAACTGAATGAACTGCCTAGACATGAGATGGCGCGTGTTGCCATTGAAGAGCACAGTGCCATTTACGTGGCAGATTCATTTGAACAGGCAGTAGAAGCTGTAAACCAGATTGCTCCTGAGCACCTTGAAGTTCAAATGGAAAATGCAATGGAGCTCGTCGGAAAAATCCGCCACGCCGGCGCAATTTTCATCGGCAGATACAGCTCAGAACCAATCGGCGACTACTTTGCAGGACCCAACCATACACTGCCAACAAGCGGAACAGCCCGCTTCTCAAGTCCGCTGTCAGTAGATGACTTCGTGAAAAAATCGAGCATCATCTCCTACAGCAAAGCAGCCTTCGACGAGAACAGCAGCAAGGTTGCCAAATTCGCAAGGCTTGAAGGCTTAGAGGCGCATGCAAGAGCGATTGAAGCTAGGAATAGAAACTAGAGTTTATCTGGAAATCTCAGCTAGATTAGTAAGTAATAAACTAAACTATTTAGAGTTGATGGTATCGGAGGAGGGGCGACTCCAGCAGGAGAAGCCGGACAGGTGAGACCCCGCAGGGCGCAGCCCGAGGAGGCTCACCGCCGGCCCTGCGGAAAGCGTCCCCTCCGGAGATGCCATCAACTCCTATGTACATACAAAGGAGTGTCACAAATGACTGAACGTAAATCTTCATTAAAAAGAAAAACAAACGAAACCAATATCTCACTCGCGCTGAACATCGACGGCGAAGGCATCAGCGACATTCAGACAGACGTACCCTTCATGACCCACATGCTCGACCTCTTCACCAAGCATGGCCACTTCGACCTGACAGTTGAAGGCCGTGGAGATGTGGATATTGACGGACACCACACAACAGAAGATATCGGCATCGTACTCGGTCAGGCACTGCTTGAAGCACTTGGTGATAAAAAAGGAATCAAGCGTTACGGCAACGCGTTTGTCCCGATGGATGAAGCACTTGCGCAGGTCACAGTTGATTTAAGCAATCGCCCGCACCTGGTGATGAATGCTGATTTCCCGAAAGAAAAAGTAGGGGATTTTGATGTGGAGCTTGTACATGAATTCTTATGGAAGCTTGCAATTGAAGCACGGATGAACCTTCACGTGAATGTGCATTATGGCTTTAATACGCACCATATGATAGAGGCAGTATTCAAAGCACTTGGACGTGCACTGGATGAAGCGACGCAGATTGATCCGCGGGTTAAAGGTGTGCCATCAACGAAAGGGATGTTGTAAATGATCGGAATAGTTGATTACGGTATGGGGAATCTGTTCAGTGTAAGTAAAGCGCTTGAGCGGATCGGTGTTCCTTATATCATCAGTGATAAAAAAGAACAGCTTGAAAAAACAGACGGACTGATTTTACCGGGCGTTGGCGCATTTCGTGATGCGATGAAGCTGCTTGATGAAACAAAGCTGTCTGATTTTATCAAAGAGCAGGCGGATGCAGGAAAGCCGATCCTTGGTATTTGTCTCGGCATGCAGCTGTTATTTGATGAAAGTGAAGAGAATGGCGTTTTCAAAGGGCTTGGTCTTTTGAAAGGAAAAGCGGTTAAGTTTCTGGGAGAATCAAACGGTGAACGTTACAAGGTTCCGCATATGGGCTGGAATAAGCTGAAGTTCCACCAGGATTCACCGCTGACTGCAGATGTTGAAGCGGATCACGTGTATTTCGTGCACTCTTACTATATTGCAGGTGAAGAGCGTGACGCACTGATCGCTTCATCTGATTATTATGAAGAAGTACCGGCAGTTGTTGGCAAAGGAAATGTATTCGGCATGCAGTTTCACCCTGAAAAAAGCGGTGACTTAGGCATGGCACTGTTGAAGAATTATACGCAGTACGTACAAAATACGGAGGTGGAAGTATGAGTTTCACAGTTTATCCGGCAATTGATATGAGAGGCGGCAAATGTGTACGTCTCACACAGGGTGATTATGCTCAGGAGACGATCTACGGGGATTCTCCTTTTGATATGGCAAAGCAGTTTGTTGATGAAGGTGCCGAGTGGGTTCACATGGTTGATCTTGACGGCGCGAAAGACGGCAAGCGCGTGAATGATGTATTTGTTGAGCGTGTCGTAAAAGAATTGCCTGCGCGCGTTCAGGTTGGCGGCGGCATCCGCACAGAAGAAGACGTGGTACACTATTTAGATCAGGGCGTTGACCGTGTGATTATAGGAAGTCTTGCAGTAACAAATCCTGCTTTAGTGAAAGAATGGCTGAAGAAGTATGGCAGCCGCATTGCAATCGGCCTTGATGCGAAAAACGGTTACGTAGCAACACACGGCTGGATTGAAACGTCTGAGCTAAAAGCGGTTGATCTTGGTAAGGAGCTTGCTGAAGCAGGCGCTGAAACGTTTATTTTTACAGACATTGCAACAGACGGCATGCTGAGCGGTCCGAATGTGGACGCGGTTGTTGAACTTGCAGAATGCACTGGCGCTGAAGTGATTGCTTCAGGCGGCGTCAGTTCACTTGAGGATTTGCGCACATTGCAGGCTGTATCCGGTATCGGAGTAGCAGGCGCGATTGTCGGTAAAGCGATCTACACGAACAAATTTACCGTCAAACAGGCAATCGAGGAGACGTCGTAATGCTGACAAAACGAATTATTCCATGTCTTGATGTAAAAGAAGGGCGAGTGGTAAAAGGGATTCAGTTCGTTGAGCTCCGCGATGCAGGGGATCCGGTGGAACTTGCGCGTGCTTATGATCAGCAGGGGGCAGATGAACTCGTATTTCTCGATATTTCTGCGTCACATGAAGGCCGTAAAACAATGGTGGATGTCGTGCAGGGTGTTGCTGCTGAGCTTGCGATTCCATTTACAGTAGGCGGCGGCATTAACGCGCTTGAAGATATGAAACGGATTCTGCGTGCAGGTGCTGATAAAGTGTCGTTAAATACAGCGGCAGTCCTGCGTCCGGAGCTGATCCGTGAAGGCGCTGAATATTTCGGTACACAATGCATCGTTGTTGCAGTTGATGCGAAATGGGATGAGGAAGCCGGCACATGGCGCGTCTACACGCACGGTGGCCGCAAGCCGACTGATAGACTTGTGATCGACTGGGTCAAAGAAGCAGCGTCACTTGGTGCTGGAGAGATTCTTTTAACCTCAATGGACCGCGATGGTGAAAAGTCAGGTTTTAATGTTGAACTGACAAAAGCCGTAAGCGAAGCAGTCAATATTCCGGTGATCGCTTCAGGCGGCGCCGGCGGCAGTGAACACTTTACCGAGATATTTACAGATGGAAAAGCGGATGCAGCACTTGCAGCGTCTATTTTCCACTATGAAGAAACAAGTGTGAAGGAAGTTAAAGCACATTTAAGAAATAAAGGAGTGAATGTAAGATGACCATCAATACAGCGAACATTCGCTTCGATGAAAAAGGATTAATCCCGGCAGTGGTGCAGGATGCATCAACCGGGGAAGTCCTGACCGTTGCGTATATGAACGAAGAATCTTTTAAAAAATCAGCTGAAACCGGTGAAACATGGTTCTACAGCCGCTCACGCCAGGAACTCTGGCACAAAGGCGAAACAAGCGGCAACACGCAGAAAATTGTGGATATGACACTCGACTGCGACGGTGATTCACTTGTTGTGCGCGTGAAGCCTGCAGGTCCGGCGTGCCACACAGGTGCACGTTCATGTTTTAATGAAAAAGTGTACGAATCAGATGACAAGGCTGTTGGAACACAAATTCTGTCAGTGCTTGAGAGTCTAATTGCAGCACGCGATGAAGAACGTCCGGAAGGCGCTTATACAACGTATCTGTTTGAAGAAGGCGTTGATAAGATCCTGAAAAAAGTCGGCGAAGAATCAGCAGAAGTTATCATTGCAGCGAAAAACCGTGATAAAGAAGAACTAAAGTGGGAAACAGCGGATCTGCTGTATCACACACTTGTACTGCTTCGTGAGCAGAAGCTGCCGCTTGCAGATGTGATGGGTGTGCTTGAAGAACGACATAACAGACCGAAATAACCCGGATACCCGTTCCTTTATGGAGCGGGTGTTTTTTTGCAGGCGGTTTTGGTTGAGGATGTAGCAATTGTTGAGCGGAATGTAGCGATACGCCCGGAGAGTTGTCGTAATCCGTCCGCAAGTTGTAGCGATATACCCGGGAAGTTGTCGTAATGAAGCCACAGGTTGTAGCAATCGCCTATCAACTTTTGCTGAAGACCCGTCCGCTTCTACAAATCCCGGCCCGCCAGCCCCATGGCATTCATCCCTTTCCACACTTTCAATTACGTGCTAAAATTGATTAGTTAATACAATGTACGGAGGCTATACATGAAAAAAGGATCGGATCATCAAAAAGGAAAGCTTGTGCCATTTACCCAGACAGGTGAAAGTCTGTATAAGCGTGGGATGGCCATTTATCAAAAAGGTCAGCTTGAGAAGGCTGTGAAATATTTAGGGAAAGCAGCTGAGCTTGAGCCGGAAGAGCCGATGATTGCACTTCAGATTGCGATGATTGAAACGGAGCTTGGTCATTTCCAGGAGTCCAATGAACGCTTGAAACGTATAAGTGAGTCAACCGATCCGTCTATGACAGAAATTCATTATTTTATGGCAAATAATTATGCGCACCTTGGATTGTTCCAAGAGGCATACCGCCATGTAAATACGTATTTGCAGGATCAGCCTGATGGTGAATTTTCAGAGGATGCTGAGGATCTGCTTGAACTGCTGGAGTTTGAAGATGAAGATGGTTTTGATGAGGGATTTGAACAGGATGACCTGATTATTCATCAGGAGAAGGCGGGGAAACTGCTTGCTGATGGAAAGTTTGAAGAAGCGATTGAGGTACTTGAAGAAGTTATTGAGCGCTTTCCGGATTACTGGTCAGCCTATAATAACCTTGCGCTTGCCTACTTTTATCAGGGAGAAACTGAGCAGGCTTCTGCAATTTTGACTGAAGTGCTGAATAAAAACCCTGGTAATCTGCATGCGCTATGTAATTTAGCGGTATTTTATCATTATCAGGGACGTACGAAGGAATTGCAGTCACTTGTAAAAGCGCTTGAAACAGTGCATCCGTTTCTGATTGAACACCGCTTTAAGCTTGGCGCAACTTTCGCATTACTTGGAAAGCATGAACAGGCATATGGCTGGCTGAAGAGCCTAGCGAAAAAAGGGTTCGAGGGTGATGGCGGGTTTCACTACTGGCTCTCGCATTCTGCCTGGCATTCAGGTCATAAAAAAGCTGCTGAAGATGCATGGAAGCGTGTCATTGAAGAGCAGCCTGATAAAGCAGGGCAGGAGCCGTGGAACCGCGCAACTGTCCGTAATGATGATAAGTTAAAAACGTTTTATCCGGAAGAGCGGATGTTTATTTTATTTAAAGATATTCAGGAGTCAGACAGTCTTTTAGATGCTGCGCCGCCTGAATACTTTACCGAGATTGAAACAGCATACTACCGGATGCTGCAGTCTGATGAGCCGCAGGATACGCCGATCAGCAGAGCGCACAGTGTTGCATGTGAGCTGTTAAAACACTTTGATCTGCACGAAAAATCTCATCAGGGGTTATTTTATATGTGGTTCCATATTGTTTATCATGGGGCAGTTCACGGGTATTCATTTCAAAATGTAGAGGGCCTTGCTGCTGCTGTGGAGTATTTATGGCGAAAAGTCCGAGGTTCTAAACTGACGCAAAAAGAAATCGCAGCTAAATACGGAATTTCATCCGGAACGCTTGCGAGATATAAGCGCGAGCTTGAATTATACTTGCCATAAGCAGATGATTGGACGATTATTTCACCTTGGATTACGATAGATTGTAGATAAATTATGAACTCATCAAAAAGGAGTGTCATTTCATGACTGAAGAAAAAATTTATGATGTAATTATTATTGGTGCCGGTCCTGCAGGGATGACGGCTGCTGTATATACTTCAAGAGCAAACCTTTCAACATTGATGCTTGAGCGCGGTGTGCCGGGTGGACAGATGGCAAATACTGAGGACGTTGAGAACTACCCTGGATTTGACCATATTCTGGGACCTGACCTTTCAAATAAAATGTTTGAACACGCAAAGAAATTCGGTGCTGAATATGCATATGGTGATGTAAAGAGCATTGAAGACGGCAAGGATTATAAAACGATCAAAGCCGGATCGAAGGAATATAAAGCGCGTGCTGTACTAATCACAACAGGAGCAGAGTATAAGAAGCTTGGCGTACCGGGTGAAAAAGAACTTGGCGGACGCGGCGTATCTTACTGCGCGGTATGTGACGGTGCATTCTTTAAAGGCAAAGACCTTGTCGTAGTAGGCGGCGGAGACTCTGCTGTTGAAGAAGGTGTCTACCTGACACGCTTTGCGAACAAAGTGACAATCGTACACCGCAGAGACGAACTGCGCGCACAGAAGATCCTTCAGCAGCGTGCATTTGATAACGAAAAAATTGATTTCATCTGGAACACTACAGTGAAGGAAATCAATGAAAAAGACGGGAAAGTCGGATCAGTTACACTTGTATCAACTGAGGACGGTTCTGAATCAGACTTTGCTGCAGACGGCGCATTTATTTATATCGGTATGGTGCCGCTGACAAAGCCGTTTGAAGGACTTGGTATCCTGAATGACGAAGGATACATTGAAACAGACGAAAAAATGCAGACAAATGTACCAGGCATCTTCGCAGCTGGTGACGTCCGCGACAAAACACTTCGCCAGATCGTCACAGCAACAGGCGACGGCAGTGTCGCTTCACAGGCAATCCAGCACTATGTGGAAGAGCTTGCTGAGTCATTGAAGGTTCAATCTTAATTCAATAATGGTTTTTAATAACCGCTGATGATTTCCGCGGAGGACTGCGCTTTCCTGCCCCCGGGGGTGAGCCTCCGTCCTCGACTCCAATTATCAGCGGGATATATAACTGATCAAACTTAGAGCCTCTCCTTAGTTGGAGGGGTTTTGTTTTGTTTAAATGTGATGTGCGGGTTCAGGAGATTGGGTGTGATGTTCCGGAGATTATGTGGCGTGTTCATGAAATTACATGTACTGTTCAGAAGATTACAGCGGTGGTCCTAGAGATTTTATAAGTGGTCCCTGAGATTGTGTAATTAGACCCACCCTAATTCTGTTGGTTATTCAAAAATATACGATTAGTTTTGAAGTCTTTTAAGGCAGTAAACATTCATTCATCAACTGTTGGTTGGTCAGTTAGTAATGGCATTTAAAGAGCTTATGTGTTTATAAAGTCCATCAAACGTTCTGCACAGCAGGTGATTGGAGCGTAAGGGGGCGACTCCTGTGGCAGGAAGGGACAGGTGAGACAAAGCACGGCGAAGCCTGCTGGCTCACCGCCCGGCCACGGAAAGCGTCCCCCTGAAGCGGAAATCACCAGCCAAACTATAAAAAGCAAAACTTTATATCAATAACCAAATCTTTATCTAATCGTTACCAAACTGTAACCACTATGCAACAATTTATGGGTATAGTAAGACCATAAGTAATTGACCCCCTTTAAGTATATATTACCGGCACGGACACCAAACAGGTCCGTGCCCTTTTTTTGTTTACATATCAAAAAGGAAATTTGCATACAGATAAAGAAGGAGTCAGTACGGCTTCATTGTGAGAGCTTCTTAAACCATGTATAATAAAATGAATGAGCAAAAAATGAGCAGGTGATATTGTGCAGAGAATAACGAATTGTGTATATATAAAAGATAACCAGGCACTGCTTCTTCAAAAACCGAGAAGAGACTGGTGGGTTGCACCGGGCGGTAAAATGGAGCCGGGTGAATCTGTCAGGGATGCCTGCATTCGAGAGTACCGTGAAGAAACCGGTATTTATGTGAAGAATCCTGAAATTAAAGGGATTTTCACATTCATTATAAAAGAAGGAAATGAAGTCATTTCCGAGTGGATGATGTTTACGTTTCTGGCGACAGAAGGTGATGGTCTGATGCTGGATGAATCGCCTGAAGGCATTCTGCAGTGGCAGCCGGTTGAAGCGATTCAGTCGCTTGATATGGCTGAAGGTGACCGTCATATTCTTGAATATGTGGTCCATGGTCAGGGCGTTATCTATGGTACGTTCACTTATACAAAAGATTTTGAGCTATTATCTTATCGTCTGGATCCAAGCTGAGGGGGAGTGTCATCATGTCAACAGATATGGAATTAGTCATTATTACAGGAATGTCGGGGGCAGGAAAAACAGTTGCGATTCAAAGCTTTGAAGACCTGGGTTTTTTCTGTGTAGATAACCTGCCTCCGACACTGCTGCCGAAATTTCTGGAACTGATGAAAGAGTCAGGAGACAAGATGAACCGCGTGGCAGTCGTAATGGATTTAAGAGGGAGGGAGTTTTTCGACTCTCTTTTTCAGGCGCTGGATCAGTTTGATCATGAAGAAAGACTAAAGCCGCGCATTCTATTTTTAGAGGCTGATGATCAGGCGCTTGTAAGACGCTATAAAGAAACGAGACGTTCTCATCCGCTTGCACCTGCAGGTCTGCCGATGGAAGGGATCAAGCAGGAACGCCTGCTGTTAGCTGATCTCAAAGGACGCGCACAGACGATTTATAATACATCAAGCTTAAAACCGAGAGAGCTGCGCGAGAAAATTCTGCATGAGTTTTCAGTGAACAAGCAGTCTTTATTTACCGTCAATGTGATGTCTTTTGGCTTCAAGCACGGACTCCCGATTGATGCTGACCTTGTGTTTGATGTGAGATTCCTGCCGAATCCACACTATATTGATCATATGAGACCCCAGACAGGCCTGGATGAAGAAGTATCTGAGTATGTAATGAAGTGGAACGAGACGAAGAAGTTTCTTGAGAAGACAATCGATCTGCTGCAGTTCATGTTGCCGCATTATAAACGTGAAGGTAAAAGCCAGCTTGTGATTGCGATTGGTTGTACAGGCGGTCAGCACCGTTCTGTTGCACTCACTGAAGAGATTGCACGGGCATTTGCGAAAGACTACCACACTCAGATTACACACCGTGATATTCACAAAAAGCAGGGTGCACCGAAAAAATGACCCAGCAAAAAGGTAAGGTTGTCGTGATCGGAGGCGGGACAGGCCTGTCTGTTCTGCTCCGCGGGCTGAAGCAGCACCCGCTTGATCTGACAGCGATTGTGACAGTGGCTGACGACGGGGGCAGTTCGGGCAGAATCAGGGATGACCTGAAAATTCCGCCACCCGGGGATATTAGAAATGTGATTGCTGCATTATCTGATGTTGAGCCGCTGGTCGAAGAGATGTTCCAATACAGATTTGCGAGTAAAAACGAATTAAGCGGTCATTCGCTGGGGAACTTAATTATAGCAGCAATGACTTCAATCACTGGTGACTTCGCACACGGTGTTGAGGAAATGAGTAAAGTGCTCAATGTCAGAGGCCGCGTGCTTCCTTCTGCCAACCAGAGCATCGTGTTGTCTGCAGAAATGGAAGACGGCACGATTATTAAAGGTGAATCTAAAATTCCATTCAGCGGTAAGAAAATTAACCGTGTATTTTTATCACCTAAAAATGTGAAAGCACTGCCTCAGGCTGTAGAAGCGATTGAGGAAGCTGATATGATTATTATCGGGCCGGGCTCACTTTATACAAGTATCCTGCCTAATCTGCTTGTAAAAGAAATCGGACAGGCAGTTTTAAAGAGTTCTGCGCCAAAGGTATACATTTGTAACCTGATGACGCAGGCTGGGGAGACGATGAATTATACAGCTTCTCAGCATGTAGAAGCGATCTATCAGCATATGGGAACTAAATTTATGGACTACGTACTGGTCAATAATGAGGATGTCCCTGCAGAGATCCGCTCACTTTATGATAAAGAAATGGCGGAACCTGTAAAATTTGATGTCGATCGGTTAAAAGCCCTCGGACTTCAGGTGGTTTATGATAAAATAATTATTAATCGCGAAGGACTTATCCGTCATGATACTGATCGTGTCGCAGAAATTGTTGTCCGCTTAATGGCTGAAACGAAAGATCAGCTAGCGTAGTTAGTGAAAGAGGGAGGCGGAAAAGACACATGTCGTTTGCGTCAGAAACGAAGAAAGAACTCACCCAGATAGAAGCAAATGATTGCTGCTCAAAAGCAGAATTGTCTGCACTGATCCGGATGAACGGATCACTGTCTTTTTCAAACAGAGTTCTGATTGTGAATATCCAGACAGAAAATGCGGCAATTGCCCGCAGAATTTATACACTGATCAAAAAGAATTACACGGTACAGGTTGAACTCCTGGTCCGTAAAAAAATGAGACTGAAGAAAAACAACGTATATATCGTCAGAATTGCTGAGCAGGCAAAAGATATCCTTGAAGATCTGAATATCCTGGGTGAAGGTTTCCGTCTGAACCATGATATCAGTCCCGCAATGATCGGCAAAAAGTGCTGTCAGCGTGCATATTTAAGAGGTGCATTTTTAGCTGGCGGTTCAGTTAATAATCCTGAAACTTCATCTTATCACCTCGAAATTTTCACACTGTATGAAGAGCATAACGATTCACTTGCAAAGCTGATGAATCAGTTTGATCTGAACGGTAAGACAATTGAGCGTAAAAAGGGCTTTGTTACTTACCTGAAAGAAGCTGAAAAAATCACTGAATTTTTCAGTCTGATCGGTGCTCACCAGGCATTGCTCCGCTTTGAAGATGTGAGAATTGTAAGAGATATGAGAAACTCGGTGAACCGTCTTGTTAACTGCGAGACCGCAAACCTCAATAAAACGATCGGAGCGGCACTCAGACAAGTTGAGAATATCCGCTTTATCGAAAGAACAGCAGGTCTCGGTATTTTACCAGACAAGCTGAGAGAAATTGCTGAACTCCGAGTTGCTTATCAGGATGTCACGCTGAAGGAACTGGGAGAAATGGTCTCCGGCGGCGCTGTCAGCAAGTCCGGGATCAATCACCGCTTAAGAAAAATCGATCAGATCGCTGAAAAATTACGCAAAGGTGAAATGGTAGGAAACTAAATACAGGAGGAGATCAGATGCAGCAAAAGGAAGTAACAGTCAGGTTAAAAAGTGGATTGCAGGCGCGACCTGCATCCATGTTTGTTCAGGAAGCTACAAAGTTTTCTTCAGACGTTTACATTGAAAAAGAAAACAAAAAGGTGAACGCAAAAAGCATTATGGGCCTAATGAGCCTTGCACTCAGCTCAGGTGAAAGCTTTACTTTAATCACAGATGGTGCTGATGAAGAAGCTGCAATGCAAACGCTTGCGGCATATGTGGAAGAAGAAAATTGATCAGGTCCCTTTTCGGTTTTGCCGGGGAGGGATTTTTTTGTTTGGAGGGTATTTTGCTGGAAGATCCGGGAGGGGACTGGTACAAGTTTTGATGGGATTGCTACAACCTGGCCGGTGATTGCAACAACTTCCCGGGTGTATCGCTACAAGCTAAACGCGGATTGCTACAACCTGGACAGAAAATGCTTCAACCTAACCGTATTTCAGCATAAAAAAACCACGCCGTTAAAAAACAGCGTGGTTACGAAATGTTAAACCTTTAATTAAACGCCCTCGAAGGGAATCGAACCCCTATCTCAAGAACCGGAATCTTGCGTCATATCCATTAAACTACGAGGGCACGTTTTAACAATGCTTTTCTATTATAATAAAGGAGTTTTCGGAATGCAAGCCGAATATTAATATAAAGAAGATGGTTCAGACTTGTTAATCAGGTGCTCAGATGGGTATGATGAAAGGAAGAAAGATCAAGTCATTTTGTTTGACCTTGTTTGACCTTCATTGTAAGATAACAGTACATATTGTTGCAACACCACCACTAGATCGCTAAAGGAGGATTTTTCAATGAATTTAATTCCAACAGTTATTGAACAGACTAACCGCGGTGAGCGTGCATATGACATTTATTCACGTTTACTGAAAGACCGCATTGTTATGCTGGGAAGCGCAATTGACGATAACGTTGCGAACTCAATCGTATCTCAGCTGCTATTTTTAGAAGCTGATAATCCGGATAAAGATATTTACCTATACATCAACAGCCCGGGCGGAAGCATCACAGCGGGTATGGCAATCTATGATACGATGCAGTTCATTAAGCCGAAAGTGCACACGATCTGTATCGGTATGGCAGCATCAATGGGTGCATTCCTTCTTGCTGCAGGTGAAAAAGGTCACCGCTATGCTTTACCTAACGCTGAAGTAATGATTCACCAGCCACTTGGCGGTGCCCAAGGTCAGGCAACTGAAATCGATATCGCTGCAAAGCGCATCCTGTTCCTACGCGAAAAGCTGAACAAAATTCTTGCTGAGCGTACTGGTCAGGATTTCGAAACAATCGCAAAAGATACTGACCGCGATAACTTCATGACAGCTGAACGCGCGAAAGAATATGGTCTTGTTGACCAGATTATGGATCGTAATAAGCTTGCTGAAGAAGGAAAATAATTTTAAGATCAGCCGGTCTCTCTTTTAGAGGGATCGGTTTTTTACGCTGTCATATCGGCTGGGATAAAAATTGATGATTATAATCTTCAATTTTATTTCTCGCATTGAAATTGATGAGGAGGTAATTTTATTGATCGTACACTACTACACCCGCAAAAACTGCTCTCTCTGTGAAGAAGGCAAACTAATGCTCGAACTCGCACAGGAGGATCACGGCTTTGAAATTGAAGAACGTGATATTGATACGTCTGATGAATGGACGGAGAAGTATGGTTTGATGATCCCTGTAGTGGAAGTGGACGGAGAGATCATTCAGGCTGGCACTATTGACTTTGTGACAATAAGTAAACGTTTTCAAAAAAAGTCTTGACTTTATTTCTTGAAACGTTCTAAGAACCTTGCTATGATTAGAGGCGTAGCAGGGATCTTTTTTTTGCGCCTGATGGGACATAATATGTCTATGTGGGACAAAAAATGACCAGGAACACTTCGATGTCAGGATAATTGCCGGGCCTTGAAGTGATGTTTCACTGAAAAGGAGCTTTGATATGGCAAACATAATTGACATCCAAAAGCGTCTGGTGCCTGACCTGCTTGATGAGATTCAACTGAAGTACCAGGTTTTGAGGTCAGTCAGGTTTTTGCAGCCTGTTGGCAGAAGAAGTCTTGCACAGTCTCTCGGTATGACAGAGCGGGTATTAAGGAAAGAGGTTGAGCAGTTAAAAGCTCAGGATCTTCTCCACATTCATTCTTCAGGTATGAGCCTGACGAGAGATGGAATGGAAATCCTTATCCCACTTGAACGCATGATCAATGAGATATCGGGTATAACTTTAATGGAGCATTCGATAAAAGAGATGCTGAAAGTCAAAGAGGTTATAATTGTACCTGGTGACAGTGACGATTCGCCATGGGTGAAAGAAGAACTTGGACGGGCAGCGATTCAGAGTATGAAGCCTTATGTCGGCACTGACACAGTGATTGCAGTGACCGGTGGTACAACGATGTCTGCTGTAGCGGGCATGCTGACGCCTGACTTTGCCACACCTGAAACATTGTTTGTTCCGGCGCGTGGCGGTATTGGTGAGGATGTTCAGAACCAGGCGAATACAATCTGCTCGACAATGGCACAAAAATCCGGTGCGAGGCACAGAGTATTATATGTGCCGGACCAGGTCAGCCGTGAAGTGTATGAATCGATTATGAAAGAACCTGCGATCAAAGAAGTGATGTCTCTTATTACTTCAGCAGATCTTGTTCTTCATGGGATCGGTGATGCATTTACAATGGCAAAACGCCGCAGCACAACTGAGGAACATTTTCAGACGATTTCTACAGGACAGGCTGTCGGTGAAGCGTTTGGTTATTACTTTGATGTGGAGGGCAATATAGTCCATAAAGTAAAAACCGTTGGGCTTCAGCTCAAAGACCTGAGCAATGTACCTAATGTATTTGCCGTAGCCGGAGGTCACTCCAAGGCACAGGCAATCCGCGCTTATTTTAAAGGCGCACCAGAGACTTCTTCGACGCTGATTACAGACGAAGGAGCAGCGAGAGAGCTTTTGAAAGGTTAAGTCCTTTTGAAATATAAAAAAAGCACCATCCCCAAACATTCTAAGGAGGAATTATTCATGACAGTGAAAATTGGAATTAACGGATTTGGACGTATCGGACGTAACGTATACCGTGCAGCACTTAACAACCCGGAAGTAGAGGTTGTAGCAGTAAACGACCTTACTGATGCAAACATGCTTGCACATCTTCTACAGTATGACTCAGTTCACGGCAAGCTAGATCAGAAAGTAGAAGTAGATGGCGACGACAACCTTCTTGTTGACGGACACAAAGTAAAGGTTCTTGCTGAGCGCGATCCAGCTAACCTTCCATGGGGCGACCTCGGCGTTGAGATCGTAATCGAATCAACTGGTATTTTCACTAAAGGTGAAGCTGCTGCTAAGCACCTTGAAGGCGGAGCGAAGAAAGTTATTATCTCTGCACCAGCTAACGGTGAAGACCTTACAGTGGTTATGGGTGTTAACGAAGACAAGTATGACCCAGCTAGCCACAACGTAATCTCTAACGCTTCTTGTACAACGAACTGCCTTGCACCATATGCAAAAGTTCTTAACGACAAGTTCGGAATCAAGCGTGGTATGATGACAACAGTTCACTCATACACAAATGACCAGCAGATCCTTGACCTGCCACACAAAGACTACCGTCGTGCGCGTGCAGCTGCTGAAAACATTATCCCAACTTCAACTGGAGCTGCAAAAGCAGTATCTCTTGTACTTCCAGAACTTGAAGGCAAGCTGAACGGTATGGCAATGCGTGTACCAACGCCAAACGTATCACTTGTTGACCTTGTAGCTGAACTTGATCAGAACGTAACTGCTGACGAAATCAATGCTGCGCTTAAAGAAGCTGCTGAAGGCGACCTTAAAGGAATCCTTGAGTACAGCGATGAGCCACTTGTATCAACTGACTACAATGGCAACACGCACTCTTCAATCGTAGATGGTCTTTCTACAATGGTTCTTGAAGATAACATGGTAAAAGTACTTTCTTGGTACGATAACGAAACTGGTTACTCAAACCGTTGTGTAGACCTAGCTGCTTACATGGCTGCAAAAGGACTGTAAAAAGTCAGATTGTAAATAGAGTATGATTGGTCTTTCGGCCGGTCATCCCTTATAATAAGAGGGTGAAACGGGGAGCGGGGAATGATCCCCACTCCCTTTTTTCATCCGCTAATCAATTGAAGGAGGCCTGTATTCAATGAACAAGAAAAGCATGAAGGATGTTGATCTTAAAGGGAAACGGGTATTTTGCCGCGTAGACTTTAACGTGCCGATGAAGGACGGGGAAGTCACAGATGATACACGCGTGCGTGCTGCTCTTCCTACGATCAAGTATTTAACAGAAGCTGGAGCAAAGGTGATTTTAGCGAGCCACCTTGGACGTCCAAAGGGTGAAGTTGTTGAGGAACTTCGTCTGGCACCTGTAGCTGCACACCTGTCTTCACTGATTGGAAAAGACGTGAAAACAGTAGAAGAAGCATATGGTGCGAAAGCTGAAGAAGCTGTTTCTTCTCTTGAAGAAGGAGACATTCTCGTTCTTGAAAATGTGCGCTTCTATCCTGGTGAGGAAAAGAACGATGCTGAACTTGCGAAGCAGTTTGCAAGCCTTGCTGATGTCTATGTAAATGATGCATTCGGAGCAGCACACCGTGCACATGCTTCAACTGCAGGCATTGCAGAGCACATCCCGGCTGTATCAGGTCTGCTGATGGAAAAAGAGCTTGACGTATTAGGTAAAGCTTTATCGAATCCGGAGCGTCCGTTCACAGCAATTATTGGCGGAGCAAAAGTAAAAGACAAGATCGGTGTCATCGATCATCTGCTTGATAAAGTGGATAACCTGATTATTGGCGGCGGACTGGCTTATACATTTGTAAAAGCACAGGGGCATGAAATCGGGAAATCTCTTTTAGAAGAAGATAAAATCGATCTTGCAAAAGAATTTATGAAAAAAGCAGAAGACAAAGGCGTGAAGTTCTATATGCCGGTCGATATCGTCGTAGCGGATGATTTCTCAAACGATGCGAATATCAAAGAAGTACCTGTCGATGAAATTCCATCTGATTGGGAAGGTCTTGATATCGGACCGAAAACACGCGAATTGTATCGTGACGTGATCCTTCAGTCCAAGCTTGTGATCTGGAATGGACCAATGGGTGTATTTGAACTTGATTCATTTGCGAATGGTACAAAAGCGGTAGGACAAGCCCTTGCTGATGCACAGGATACATATTCTGTCATCGGTGGAGGAGACTCAGCTGCAGCAGTCGAGAAGTTCGGCATAGCAGATCAAATGAGTCATATCTCAACAGGTGGCGGTGCCTCTCTTGAGTTTATGGAAGGTAAAGATCTTCCAGGCGTTGTCGCACTAAACGATAAGTAAACCGGGAAAGGATGATCATCAATGCGTAAACCAATTATTGCAGGAAACTGGAAAATGAATAAAACAGCATCTGAGGCGAAAGCTTTTACTGAAGAAGTTGCTTCAAAAGTACCTTCAAATGAGAAGGTGGATGCTGTAATCTGTTCACCGGCACTATTTTTAGCAAATCTTGTGGATTTAACTAAAAACTCAGATGCCGCTGTAGGTGCACAGAACATGCATTTTGAGGAAAATGGAGCGTTCACAGGTGAAACTAGCCCTGTTGCACTTCAGGACCTTGGCGTGCAATACGTGATTCTTGGACACTCTGAACGCCGTGACATGTTCAATGAAACGGATGAGTCAGTAAACAAGAAGACACATGCTGCATTCAAGTACAGCCTTACACCAATCGTGTGTGTAGGTGAATCACTTGAACAGCGTGAAAACAATGAAACAAAAGACTTTGTCGGTGGTCAGGTAAAGGCTGCACTTGAAGGATTATCTGAAGAGCAGGTAAAACAGACAGTGATTGCATACGAGCCAATCTGGGCAATCGGCACTGGTAAATCTTCAACTGCACAAGATGCAAATGAAGTATGTGCACACATCCGTTCAGTTGTTGCTTCAACTATGTCAGAAGCTGCTGCAGAAGCAGTACGTATTCAGTATGGCGGCAGCGTAAAGCCTGCTAACATTGAAGAGTATATGGCACAAAGCGATATCGACGGAGCACTTGTCGGCGGTGCAAGTCTTGAAGCAGATTCATTCCTTGCACTTGTGGAGGCTGGCGCAAATGCGTAAAGCCCCTGTAGCTTTAATTATTCTCGACGGTTTTGCACTGCGTGACGAAACAAAAGGCAATGCAGTCGCTAAGGCAAACAAGCCGAACTTTGACCGCTACTGGGAAACCTTTCCTCATAATCAACTGACAGCATGCGGTGAAGCAGTTGGACTTCCGGATGGGCAGATGGGTAACTCAGAGGTAGGTCACCTGAATATCGGTGCAGGACGCACGGTATATCAGAACCTGACGCGTATTAACATTTCAATCCGTGATAAAGAGTTTTATTCTATCCCAGAATTTCTCCGTGCGGTTGATAATGCAAAGCGTCATAACAAAGCACTTCATATTATGGGGCTGCTTTCTGACGGCGGCGTACACAGTCATTATGAGCATCTTTTTGCACTGCTTGAGCTTGCAAAAGAGAATGGTCTGACAAAAGTGTACGTGCACGGATTCTTAGATGGACGCGACGTTGCTCCTTCATCAGGTCTTCGGTATGTTGCGGATGCTGAAGAAAGAATGAAAGAGATCGGCGTTGGTGAATTCGCAAGTATTTCCGGCCGTTATTATGCAATGGACCGTGACAATCGCTGGGAGCGCGTTGAAAAAGCGTACCGTGTAATGGTTGACGGCACTGGCCCAACATTTGGCTCAGCTGCTGAAGGTGTCCAGGCTTCTTATGATGAAGAAGTATACGATGAGTTTGTTATTCCTTTCGTAGTTGAAAAGAATGGCGCGCCTGTTGGCAGAATTGAAAGTCAGGATTCAGTGATCTTCTTCAACTTCCGTCCTGACCGCGCAATTCAAATGTCAACGGCACTCACAAACCCTGACTTCCAGGGCTTTGACCTCGGTCAGAACAAACCTGAGAATCTGCAGTTCGTCAGCTTTACACACTATAGCGATAAAGTGCGCGCTGACGTAGCATTTAAAGCAGAGGATCTGAAAAACACAATCGGAGAAGTGCTTTCTGCTAAAGGCCTTACGCAGCTGCGTATTGCTGAAACGGAGAAATATCCTCACGTTACGTTCTTTATGAGCGGCGGACGTGAAAAGGAATTCCCGGGCGAAGAGCGGATCCTGATTGATTCACCTAAAGTGGCAACGTATGATCTGAAGCCTGAAATGAGTGCATACGAAGTGACGGACGCGTTACTTGATGCAATCAATGAAGACCGATTTGATGCGATCCTGCTGAACTTTGCGAACCCGGACATGGTTGGCCACAGCGGTATGCTTGAGCCGACTGTAAAAGCGATTGAAGCCGTAGACGAATGTCTTGGTAAAATTGTTGATCTGATTCACGAAAAAGGTGGACATGCCATTATTACTGCAGACCACGGTAACTCTGATGAAGTGATTACTTCTGAAGATAAGCCGATGACTGCGCACACAACCAATCCGGTACCGGTGATTGTCACAAAAGAAGGCGTAGAGCTCCGCGATGGCGGAATCCTCGGCGACCTTGCACCGACTATGCTTGATTTGCTGAAGGTTGAAAAGCCTGAAGAAATGACTGGTGAGTCGTTAATTAAGAAGTAAGGTTTCCTGTAAACGCAGACCTGCGCTTCAGGCGGAGGCTTTCCGGACGGCGGTCGCTGCTCGTCACGGAGTCCCCGCCTTACGCTCCGGTCAGTTGAGTGACACTTTAATAAAAGATACAGAGACTCTTCCGGACTTTGTATCAAGAATGAAACTATGTAAGTAAATAAGTTAATAATGCAGTGTAACTTCCGGCCTGTAAATTAGCTTTTTACCAACAAACTATTTGCACCTAGTTGGTTGAAGTGGAAGGGGGGACGACTCCAGCAGGAGAAGCGTGACAGGTGAGACCCCGCAGACGCGCAGCGTCGAGGAGGCTCACCGCACGCCCTGCGGAAAGCGTTCCCCCCTGAAGCGGAAACCAACGGACTTAGTTTCAATTATCCCGAAAATCATTTAAAAGAGGAGAGATTTTAACATGCCATTTATCGTAGATGTATACGCACGTGAAGTAATCGATTCACGCGGTAACCCAACAGTAGAAGTTGAAGTTTACACTGAAAGCGGCGCATTCGGCCGTGCACTAGTACCATCAGGTGCTTCAACAGGTGAATATGAAGCAGTAGAACTTCGTGACGCTGACAAAGACCGTTATGTAGGTAAAGGTGTTCTTAAGGCAGTAGAAAACGTAAATAACATCATCGCACCTGAACTAATTGACAGCTATTCAGTACTTGACCAGGTATCAATCGACCATGCAATGATCGAGCTTGATGGTACTGAAAATAAAGGTAAGCTAGGTGCTAACGCAATCCTTGGTGTATCTATGGCAGTTGCACACGCAGCAGCAGATTACCTTGATGTACCACTTTATCAGTATCTTGGCGGATTCAACGCGAAGCAGCTTCCAGTTCCAATGATGAACATCCTTAACGGTGGAGAGCATGCTGATAACAACGTAGACATTCAGGAATTCATGGTAATGCCTGTTGGCGCTGAAACATTCCGTGAAGGTCTTCGCATGGGCGCTGAAATCTTCCATTCACTGAAAGCAGTTCTTAAAGACAAAGGTCTTAACACTGCAGTTGGTGATGAAGGTGGATTTGCTCCAAACCTTGGTTCAAATGAAGAAGCACTTTCAACAATCATTGAAGCAATCGAAAAAGCTGGTTACAAGCCAGGAGAACAGGTTCTTCTTGCAATGGATGTAGCAGCTTCTGAAATCTTCAATAAAGAAGACGGCAAGTACCACCTTTCTGGAGAAGGCGTTGTGAAGTCTTCTGAAGAGATGGTTAACTGGTACGCTGAAATGGCTGACAAGTATCCAATCGTATCAATCGAGGATGGCCTTGATGAAAACGACTGGGACGGCTTCAAGCTGTTAACTGAAAAAATCGGTGACAGAGTTCAGCTTGTAGGTGACGATCTGTTCGTTACAAACACTGAAAAGCTTTCTCGCGGAATCGAACAGGGTATCGGTAACTCGATCCTGATCAAAGTGAACCAGATCGGTACACTGACTGAAACATTTGATGCAATCGAAATGGCTAAGCGCGCTGGTTACACTGCAGTTATCTCTCACCGTTCTGGTGAAACTGAAGATGCAACAATCGCTGACATCGCAGTTGCAACAAATGCTGGTCAGATCAAGACTGGTGCACCATCACGTACTGACCGTGTTGCGAAGTACAACCAGCTTCTTCGTATTGAAGATCAGCTTGGGGCAACAGCTCAGTACCTTGGCGCTAACACATTCTATAACTTACGCTAATAACAAGAATCCTCTCTGCTGTGATGGCAGGGGGGATTTTTTTGTGGCGGCTCACTGGGGTCGGTGGATAACCACACCTCATCAAGTACATTTTTCATAGACTTCTTCATACAATGATGGAGAGGTGAAGAACGTGACGAGAGTGAAGCATACGAGTAAGGATGTTGATTTGATCGCAAGGATGATCAGAGCGGAAGCTGAGGGTGAAGGGAAGCTTGGGATGCTGATGGTTGGGAATGTGATTGTGAACCGGGCAGCGGCTGATTGTCTGGATTTCAGAGATGTCAGAACGATTAATGATGTGATTTTTCAAATTCAGGGTGGAAATTATTCTTTTGAAGCGGTGCAAAAAGGTAATTTATTTTACAGCCCGGCAAGAGATCTGGAGAGGGATTTAGCAAGACAGGTGCTGAAATCCTGGAGGCAGCATCCTTCTAAATATGCGCTTTGGTACTTCAATCCATATGCACCGTGTCCGCCAACATGGTACGATCAGCCGTTTTCGGGACAATACAAGCAGCATTGTTACTATGAGCCAATCGCTAATACTTGTGAAAGCGTGTATAGATAGCAAGTCATGTGTAACCTTTTCTGATGGAATAGCAGGAAAGGTTTTTGTATGTTTAGAAAAGCTGGTATCGGATATAATAAATATAATGAAAAATAAACTGAATATTAAGTTTATTTTTCGTTTTTCTCCCGGCTATACTAAAAGCATAAAGTGTCACGTCAGTGTTTGATTCTACAAAAGAAGGAGGGGCTTTTGATGGAACAAATCATTATGTGCGAAGTGAACAGCTGTAAATTTAACAAAGATGGTACCCGGTGTGGTGCGGAGAAAATTCATGTAGCGCCACATAAAGGACGGGCTGAAACAAGTGAGGAGACAGACTGCAAGACATATGAGCATATATAAGAAAAAGCGGCTGCCAGTGCGAAGGCAGCCGCTTTTTTTCAGTCTGTACTGACAGCTTTTTTAGCTGAAACAGCAGAGAATGTAATGGTAATGGCACACAGTCCGGCGATCACTAAAAATCCTAAGACAATCGGCCATGTATCTGTAAAGCCATCGATCAGTACCGTTCTCATTGCTTCAAACAGATACGTAACCGGGTTGATAGAAGCTGCAACCTTTAACCAGGCAGCGTCAATCAGTTCATATGGAACAAATGTTGTGCTGAGAAAGATCAGCGGGAAAAAGATAAACGTACCAGCCTGAGCGGACTGTGCGTTTTTCGCACGCAGCGCAACGCCAACTGAATACCCGGCAAATGCAAGCCCCCAGCCGAGCGTGAGTAATAATACAATGACTACACCAAGTGCTCCGCCTGCCACTTCAAGACCAAGGAAAAACCCTACACAAATAATCAGTCCTGCCTGAATCACAAGCTGAAGCATGCCGGCGATAATCGGGCCAAGTACGATTGCGAGCCGTGAACTCGGTGTTAACAGCAGTCTTGAGAAAAATCCGTTATCCAGATCCTTCACAAGCGCCTGGCCGGCACCACCAGCACCACCGATTGCTGCAGAGACGATTGATACTGGAAGAATAAACGCCAGGTAGTTTGCCCCTTCAAATGCAGGCAGGTTTGCAATACCGCTCAGTCCCGCTTCATATACAAATAGAAAAAACATACTGATTGCAAGGTTCGGGATAAAAATCAGCGGGTTTCTAAGGATCGTCACAATGCTACGTTTCGTCATCACAAGAGTGTCAGAAAAAAAGTTCCCCTGCTGCTTATTCATTTAGCCCACTCTCCTTCTGATCATTCGTTACCTGGATAAATACATCATCAAGAGACGGCGGCTTTACATTCAGCTGGGCAGGATGCAGATTCCGTTCATCAAGTTTTCTGATGACATCAGCTAAAATAGATGTACCATTTTCAGCAAGAATCGTTACATCATTTTTAACGCGCTCAGTCTGATAGTCAGAGGATGACACAGCTTCATGTGCGCTAATCGCTTCCTCTTCTTCGTCAAATTGAAGCACAATCGCATCAAGTCCAAGTGTCCGCTTTAATTCAGCAGGTGTACCGGTTGCGACGATTTGCCCTTTATTAATGATTGAAATGCGGTCAGCCAGCTGATCTGCTTCCTCTAAATATTGTGTTGTGAGGAAGATGGTTGTGCCTTCCTCTTTATTCAGACGTTTAATCTCCCGCCAGATTGCTTTCCGATTCGCAGGATCAAGGCCGGTTGTCGGCTCATCCAGAAACAATATTTTGGGCTGATGCACAAGCGTCATCGCAAGGTCCAGTCTTCTTCTCATACCGCCTGAATACTTTCCGCTCAAACGGTCAGCATCATCAGTCAGCCCGACAAGTTCAAGCAGTTCTTCAGCGCGTTTCTTTGCTTCTTTTTTAGAAAAGCCGAACAGTCTTGCCTGAAATTCAAGCAGCTCTCTTCCTTTTAAGTCAGGATCAATTCCTGTTTCCTGAAGGGCAACGCCAATTGAAAGTCTGACCTTTTCAGGATCCTTACTGACATCATATCCCGCAACTTCAAGCTTACCGGCAGTTGGTTTTAAAAGTGTTGTCAGCAGCTGTACTGTTGTGGATTTTCCCGCACCGTTTGGCCCTAAAAACGCAAAAAATTCCCCTTCAGCTACATCAAAGGATACGCCTCTTACTGCCTTTACATCACCTTTAAATGTCTTTTCAATATTCTCCACACGAATTGTACCGTTCATCTTCAAACCTCCCGACATTTGTGTCAGTTTTGTTTTTATTCTATGCCTATTTTAGTTTTCTGACAAATTTGAGTGTTTTTAAACATTGTCAAAAACAAAGATTGTATGCCATATGGGCGTATGATAAAATGGAACGAGTGTAAGGTCGGTTCAGGAGGTGGAACACATGGAAACATTATTAACTGTCCTATTAGTCATTGTATGTATCTCGTTGATCGTCGTGGTTCTTCTGCAGTCAGGTAAAAGTTCTGGTCTTTCAGGCGCCATATCAGGTGGTGCGGAGCAGCTTTTCGGCAAGCAGAAAGCACGTGGGATTGACCTTGTTTTAAATCGTATTACAATCGTTCTCTCGGTACTGTTTTTCGTTTTAACGATTTCAGTTGCCTTTGTGCTTCAATAAATGCTCAAAACCCGATCGGATGGTCGGGTTTTTATTATTTCTTTTTAAAGGGTGAGGTAACGATTCTCTATTAAAAATGAGCGGTAAAATCAAACGTCTCACTGTGCTTCAGGCGGACGCTTTCCGCAGGGCCGGCGGTGAGCCTCCTCAGGCTGGGGGTCTCACCTGTCCGACTTCTCCTGCTGGAGTCGCCGCCTTCCGCTCCGCTCGACTGAGATTACTTTTTGTAATTAGAGAGCATATTAAAATGACCATTTAACCGGTCAAGAATTTATGTAGGGATGTCAAAGTGAGGTGTTACTGCAATCAGAGGGAGCTATGGTGCATTCAATATGTTAAATAGAGCGTTTAGTGATTAAATTTTGTGATTTGAAAATTGTCCATTTGCATATTGGAGGACTTTCATAGTTGCGCGGAGCGGAAGGGGGCGACTCCGGGACGATTAGTGGGACAGCTGAGACCCCGCAACCGAGGGTGAGGGATAAAGATAGGACCACAGAACGGTCCTCCGTCCGGAAAGCGTCCCCTTGCAGCGCAGCGAAACGGTTCCTGAAAGCAATCCACAATGCGCACAAATAGCTTTCCACCGCGTTTTCTACTAAAATAGAACAAGACGAAATTGCAATTGGAGTGACGATAGATGAAACTGAATTTACCAAAACCATTTACATTTGAAGGCGGGAAGCGTGCAGTATTATTACTCCACGGTTTCACAGGTAATTCTTCTGACGTAAGAATGCTTGGCCGCTTTTTAGAAAAGAACGGATATACATCACACGCGCCTCATTATAAAGGGCATGGTGTGCCGCCTGAAGAGCTTGTAGAAACGGGGCCTGAAGACTGGTGGAAGGATGTTGAAGCAGGCTATGAGCATTTGAAGAGCCAGGGTTATGAGGAGATTGCAGTTGCCGGGCTGTCGCTGGGTGGTGTATTTTCACTGAAGTTAGGTTACACTGCTCCTGTAAAGGGTATCGTGACAATGTGTGCGCCGATGTACATTAAGAGTGAAGACGTGATGTACAAAGGAGTTTTAGAGTACGCCCGCGAATTTAAGAAGTATGAGAAAAAAGATGAAGATCAGATTGAAGCTGAAATGAAGGAATTTGAAAAAACGCCGATGCAGACGTTGAAGGCGCTTCAGGACCTGATTGGTGATGTGAGAAATTCTGTTGATATGATCTATACGCCAACTTTTGTTGTGCAGGGTAGACATGATCACATGATTAATACGGATTCAGCAAATATTATCTTTGAAGGCATCGAAACTGATCAGAAGAAGCTGAAATGGTATGAGGAGTCAGGTCACGTGATTACGCTTGATAAAGAGAAGGAACAGCTGCATGAGGATGTGCTGGAGTTTCTTGATTCCCTTGACTGGTCAGTTGAAAAATAACTGCTGAAAATGGAGGGACCGGTATGGAAGAATCGGTAATGAAAATGAAAGAAAGACTGCTCACATATATGCGGGAAGAGGCCTATAAACCGCTTACTGTGCAGGAGCTTGAGGAATCGTTCGGGATTCGCGATTCTGCAGATTTCAAAGATCTTGTAAAATCGCTTGTGGTTTTAGAGGAAAAAGGTGAAATCGTCAGAACGAGAAGTAACCGCTACGGACTTCCTGAAAAAATGAACCTGGTACGCGGCACGCTGTCAGGTCATGCAAAAGGATTTGCGTTTCTGATTCCGGATGAGGCTGGCAGAAATGATATCTTTATTCCGCCAAACGAATCTGCGCACGCGATGCACGGTGACAAGGTGATGGTCCGTGTATCTCGTGAATCAAGAGGAGACCGTGAAGAAGGTACGGTTGTCCGTATTCTTGAGCGCGGCACGAAGCAGGTTGTTGGAACGTATACAGAAAGTAAAAACTTCGGATTTGTGATGCCGGATGATAAAAAAATGACGAGTGATATTTTTGTTCCAAAAAATGCGAGCAAGGGTGCTGTTGAAGGGCATAAGGTCATCGTTGAAATTACCGCTTATCCGGATGGCCGCAACAGCGCTGAGGGTGAAGTGATCCAGATCCTTGGTCATAAAAATGATCCGGGTGTGGATATCTTATCAATCATTCATAAGCACGGAATTACGATTGAGTTCCCGGATGAAGTGATCCAGCAGGCGAATGACGTGCCTGATGAGATTGATCCGGCAGACCTGAAAGACCGCCGCGACCTGCGAGACGTGACGACCGTTACAATTGACGGGGCAGATGCGAAGGACCTGGATGATGCGATTTCACTCAGCAAGCTGGATAATGGGAACTATAAGCTGGGCGTTCATATTGCGGATGTCAGCCATTATGTAACAGAACATTCCCCGATTGACGAGGAAGCATATGAGCGTGGAACGAGTGTCTACCTTGTGGACCGTGTGATTCCGATGATTCCGCACCGTCTGTCAAATGGAATCTGTTCACTGAATCCGAAAGTAGACCGTCTGACGCTATCCTGTGAAATGGAGATTGATCAGAACGGCGGCGTCATTAAGCACGATATTTTCCAGAGTGTGATCCGTACAAATGAGCGGATGACGTATTCAGATGTGAATAAGATTCTTGTTGATGAAGACGAAGCATTAATTGAAAAGTATGAGCCGCTTGTACCGATGTTCCGTGAGATGGAAAAGCTTGCAGCGATTCTCCGCGGTAAACGTTTTGGCCGTGGTGCGATTGACTTTGATTTTAAAGAAGCAAAGGTACTTGTAGACGAGGAAGGTAATCCTACTGAGATCGGTATCCGTGAGCGCTCTGTCGGTGAAAAGCTGATTGAAGAGTTCATGCTTGCAGCAAACGAAACGGTTGCTGAGCACTTCCACTGGATGAACCTGCCGTTTATTTACCGGATTCACGAAGATCCAAAGGCTGAGAAGCTGGAGCGGTTCTTCGAGTTTATTACGAACTTCGGGATTACGGTAAAAGGGTCAGGGAATGAAGTCCATCCGAGAGCGCTTCAGGAAATTATTGATGACATTCAGGGAACACCTGAGGAAATGGTTATTTCAACAATGATGCTGCGTTCAATGCAGCAGGCGAAATACGATGAAAACAGCCTGGGTCACTTTGGTCTGGCGACTGATTTTTATACGCATTTCACTTCACCAATCAGACGTTATCCTGACTTAATCGTTCATCGTTTAATCAGAACGTATCTGATTAATAAAAAGGTGGATGAAAAAACGCAGAAGCGCTGGTCTGAACAGCTGCCTGAAATTGCAGCTCACACGTCAGGACGTGAGAGACGAGCAGTAGATGCAGAGCGTGAAACAGACGAGCTGAAAAAAGCTGAGTATATGATGGACAAGATCGGTGAAGAATTTGACGGCGTCATTTCTTCCGTAACGAACTTCGGTATATTTGTAGAGCTTTCCAATACAATTGAAGGTCTTGTGCACGTCAGCTATATGACAGACGATTATTATCGCTTTGATGAGCGTCACATGGCGATGATCGGGGAGCGGACCGGCAATGTATTCAGAATCGGTGATGAAATTTCAATCCGCGTTGTTAACGTCAATAAAGACGAACGCGCGATTGACTTTGAAATTGTCGGGATGAAAGGTACGCCGAGAGTCCGTCGGGAAACTGCACGCGTTGTAGATAGCCGCGGACGTGGCAGAGACAGTAACCGAGACAGAAAGAAAAAGCGTAAACGTGATGACGGCGGCAAGGGAGACAAGAAGAAGTTTTATAAAGGTGCTCCTAAGAATAAGAAGAATAAAAAGAAGAAGAGAAAGTAAGGATGCGGGGAAACTGACAAATAGCGGGCAACCCCCGAGTCATGAGATATGCTGAGAAAAAGGGGAGACCACCCATTTCTTTCAGCGTGTCTTGTGCTTATCGGGTTATATTGCCCGCTTCCGCATTTCGAGTGAAAGGGGAGTTCATTTGACATGCCAAAAGGAGAAGGTAAACTAGTCGCGCAGAATAAAAAAGCGCGTCATGACTATTTTATTGAAGAAACGTTTGAAGCAGGAATCGTGCTTCAGGGAACTGAGATTAAGTCAATCCGCAGAGGACGTGTAAATCTGAAGGATTCATTTGCTCGAATCAGTAACGGCGAAGTGTTTTTAAATAATGCGCACATCAGTCCTTATGAGGAAGGCAACCGCTATAATCATGATCCATTACGCGAAAGAAAGCTGCTTTTGCACAAACAGCAGATTAATAAGTTAATAGGGTTAACGAAACAGCAGGGTTATTCAATCGTTCCGCTGAAGTTATATATCAAAGACGGCTATGCAAAGGTTTTGATTGGTCTTGGTAAAGGGAAGAAGAAATATGATAAGCGTGAGACGCTGAAGAAGAAGGATGCAAAGCGTGAAGTGGCACGTGCACTGAAAGAACGCCAGCGGTAAGGCTTTCCAGTTGAAAAAAGACGGTACTGTGTTATAATAGATTATGCTGCTAACAGCGGCAGGACAACCGGATTGATTTCCGGATCCCGTACTGAACCAGGCAAACGCCTGATTCATCTCTATCATGGGGACGTTACGGATTCGACAGGAATGGTTCGAGCTTGAGTTGCGAGTCGGAGGGATCGTCTCCGTCATCAACGTCAACACAAATAGTTAACAACAAACAAGATTACGCTCTAGCTGCCTAATAAGCACTTGAGGCCTCACTTGTCTATCGCCCATGTAGACCTGCCTGAGGTTCACTTATAGTGGGATACGCAGTCTGCTGCCACCTGAAGCAGCCTGAAGAGACTAATCAGGATAGCCGTTCGGACGCCTGTCAGTTGGCATAAGTTACGGTGAAATGCGAATAGGCTGACTACGCTCGTAGAAGCTTAAGTATTGAAGTTTCTGGACGTGGGTTCGACTCCCACCGTCTCCACCAAATGTTTATTTGGTGGTTTTTTATTTGTCTGAAATCAACAGTTAAATATATAATTCTGAAAAAAATGAAAAAGAAACCAGCCAAGGTTTCTTTTTAAGTGACCTATAGATTAATCTTTTTTACGCGCCACTGTTTTTCCTTCTGTATATACCGGTTTAGTTTCCTCGAAAGCTGACTGGCCTCATGCTGGTTTACAAAAAACTTAAATGCTGTGTTAAGTGAATTCTTCAAAACTTCATGAGTACCATTATTTCTTCTGTGTAAAATATACATGTTGTCTGACAGCTCCTTCATAAGCAATTAATTGTATTTTGCCTGAAATAACGTGCGAAAGTTGACGAAATCTGATTTGAAAGCCAAATTTTATTCGACATATTATACATTTTAGTTTCGTATTAAAATGGTGAGATGCTAGATCTCAGAATCATACACGAATAAATAATAATCAGGTAGCGAATATAACCATTTTGTTATATAGTGTACATAGAAACTTTTTTTAAGAGGGTGGGTGAGGTAATGATTTCAACTGCTCCGAGAGTGGAGAAGATGAGTGGGTTTTTCAAAGTGCTTGGGGATCCGACAAGGCTTGAGATGTTGCGGAGAATGTATACGAGTGAGCATTGTGTTTGTGAGTTTGTTGAGATGTTCCAGATTTCGCAGCCAGCGATCAGCCGTCATCTTCGTGTGATGAAGCAGGCGGGAATTATTCTTGAACGGAAAGATCGACAGTGGAACTATTTCCGGCTGAATGAACAGGATCCGTTTTACCCGCTTCTAGTACAGGCAATTAAAGAACTGGGTGAGCTTCCGGTTCAGGAGCATAACCTGTTAAAAATAAAGTGCTGAATGACATGAAGGAGGAATCCTTCTGCACTTCGTATATAACAGTATTGTTATATACCTATATCTTACCGAAAGGGTGTTTTAAATGAAAAAGATTCAGATTTTTGACCCTGCAATGTGCTGCTCAACAGGTGTGTGTGGAACGAGCTTTGATCCTGAGTTGCCGAGAGTCGCTTCTGTTGTCAGTTTTCTTAAACAGAAGAATTATCCGATTGAACGTTTTAACCTGACAAGTGAACCTCAGCGTTTTGTGGAACATAAAGTTGTTCAGACAGCTTTAATGAAAAATCCTGAGGGACTTCCTTTTACACTTGTAGATGGTGTCATTATGCAGGAGGGCACTTATTTATCAAACCAGGCATTTTCTGAAGTGACAGGGATTGCGGAGGATCAATTTCCTAAAGCGGGGGAACCAGAAAAGCCAAAAATCCGGTTAACAATCCAGTGAGGAGTGAGATGATGCACGATTTTCTGATCGATGACCTTCCTTTAACCCCTTATGTGTTTTTGACTGGTAAAGGGGGAGTTGGAAAAACATCAACCGCTTCTTTACTGGCTATTACGCTTGCTGATGAGGGGAAAAAGGTTTTGCTTGTATCTACAGACCCTGCCAGTAACCTCCAGGATGTATTCAAAACCGAACTGTCGGAAAGTCCAAAGGAAATACCAGATGTACCGAACTTGCATGTAGCGAATTTTGATCCTGAACTGGCAGCAGATGAATATAAGGAGAAGGTGGTTGGACCTTATCGTGGTGTACTGCCTGATCCGGTTGTCGAGTCAATGGAGGAGCAACTTTCAGGGGCATGTACGGTTGAAATCGCCGCTTTTGATCAATTTACAGGGTTACTTTCCTCAAGAGAAGTGAGAGGGGAGTATGATCATATTTTATTTGATACCGCACCAACAGGACATACGCTCAGGCTATTAAGTCTGCCGAATGCATGGAATGTGTATCTGGATGAAAATACGAGCGGGACCTCCTGTATTGGGCCGTTGGCTGGTCTTTCAGAAAAGAAAAAACAATATGAATACGCGACTGAGATGCTTCGTGACGAAACAGTAACAACACTAATGCTGGTTGCACGTCCAGAGGAATCAACATTGAACGAAGCTGTACGGGCATATAAAGAACTGCAGGGGACCGGTATGAATCACACATTGTTTGTGGTTAACGGTTTACTACATTCAGATGATCAGGGAGATTCGTACCGGCAGGCATTTGTCAAAAGGCAGCAGCTTGCACTCGATCATATGCCTGAAGCTTTGAAGGCGCTTCAGCATTATTATCTGCCATATGTGTCTTCGAGTCTGGCAAGTGTTAATGACATCAGAAATTGGTTATCCGCAGAGGAAAGTCATGATCCGGTTCAGCGTAAGGCTTTTCAGGGAGAAAAACTTGAGAAGCTGGTAAAGAATCTTGAAGAAGCAGACCCTGGTATTGTGATGACGATGGGAAAAGGCGGAGTTGGAAAGACGACCATCGCTTCTATGATCGCAACGGGTCTTGCGGATCGGGGGCACCGTGTTATCTTAACGACAACCGATCCGGCAGCCCATGTTGAGCAGGTAGTTGGCAAATCAAATCAGTCTTTACTATCAGTCGAACGCATCGATCCAAAAAAAGAAACGGAGCGATACAGAGAGACTGTGATTAATAGAGCCGGTGAGGTTTCACCTGAAGAAAGAGCGCTGCTGGATGAGGATCTCAATTCGCCATGCACTGAGGAGATTGCTGTTTTCAGAGCATTTGCAGATACGGTCGCAAAAGCGGGTGAGGCGTATGTCGTGATTGATACTGCACCAACAGGCCACACGCTGCTGCTACTAGATGCAACAGAAGCCTATCACCGTGAAATGGAGCGCTCAACGGGTGAAGTTCCGGAGGCAGTACGTTTGCTGTTACCGAAACTGCGTGACCCATCATTTACACATGTATTTATTACTACACTCGCGGAAGCAACACCGGTCTTTGAAGCGTCTCGTCTTCAAGATGATTTAAAACGTGCAGGGATTGTTCCAAAGGGCTGGGTAGTGAATCAATCTCTTGCGATCACCGGTACACAAGATGCACTCCTTGGTAGAAAAGCAGAGAACGAGTTGAAGTGGATTCATGAAGTACAGAGGCTGAGTGACGATCAGACTGTATATATTCCGTGGATAGAAAAACAATTATCAGGTTATCAAATATTACTGGAAGCAGTGAAAGGATGAGAAGAATGAATGTGACACCAAGTGCTGTAGCATTTTTAAAAAGTGTTGTAGAGGACAAAGGAGCAGAGGGAATCCGTTTCTTTAAAGCGGGAGAGGGCTGCTGCGGACCGAGCTTTGGTCTTGGGTTGGATTCATCACAGGAAAGCGATCAGATTCATCAGTTAGATGGGTTACAGCTTGCTGTTGACGCTGAGCTTAAAGGTTCCGTGGATGCGATCACGCTTGATGTAGAGGAAACACCGGAAGGGCCTCAGATCGTGATGCTTGGAGGAAATGCCTGCTGAGGATAAGGACCGCTGTGCAGGAAGATCAATATACATTGACTTCCTGCACTTTTTCTATAGATGAAATAAGATTGTGGAGGTACTGAATATGACAAAGTTATTGATTATTGGGTCTGTTGCGGCCGGCACATCTGTGGGTGCAAAAGCCAGAAGAAACAGTGAGGATCTTCAAATTACGATTTACGATAAAGACACGGATATCTCTTATTCAGGCTGTGGTATACCTTATTATGTAGGAGGAGAAGTAGCTGAACTTGATGATCTGACACCAAGAAATGCAGCGTGGTTTAAAAAGCGGTATAACATAGATATCCACACGGCGCATGAAGTAGAAAGTATTAATCATCAGGAAAAAACAGCTGTTATACGGAATCTGATGACAAATGAAACGTTTACGGATACTTACGATACGCTTGTTCTGGCAACAGGTGCAACGAGTTTTGTTCCACCGATTCCTGGTGTAGAAGCAGATAATGTGTTCAGCGTCCGCAATATCCGAAATGCGGGTGAGATCAGAAATTATGTAGATACACACCAGCCGAAAAAAGCGACAATTGTCGGTGGTGGATTTATTGGACTTGAAATGGCTGAACAGCTCACACTAAGAGGAATTGAAGTCACACTTGTTGAACGTCTTCCGCAGGTTATGCCACCGCTTGATCAGGATATGGCTGCACGCGTAGCGGATCATTTAAAAGAAAAGAATGTAAAGCTGATGACTGGCGAAACGGTTCACTCTCTGGAGGGCGGACAGCGTATTACTTCTGTTCAGCTCGAAAGTGGACAAACTGTTGAGACTGACCTTGTCATCCTCTCTGTCGGCATACGTCCAAATACTGATCTTGCAAGGGAAATTGGTGTGGAAATCGGTGAAACGGGTGCCATTAAGGTTAACAGAAAAATGCAGACGAATGTACCGGATATCTTTGCCGTGGGAGATGTAGCTGAGAGTTTTTCACTGATTACCGGAAAACCGATATACAGACCGCTTGGCTCAACAGCCAACAAAACAGGAAGAATTGCCGGACAGGTAATCACTGGAGAAAACGCAGAGCACCGTGGTATTCTGGGAACCGGAATCTTTAAAGTATTTGACCTGGCAGTGGCTCAGACGGGTCTGACAGAAAAAGAAGCGGTTGAGGAAGGTTATTCAATTGAAGTGCTTCATAATATAAAACCTGACCGTCCGGAATATCTGGGTGGTAAGGAAATGGTCATTAAAGCAGTCGCTGATCGCAAAACCGGAAAGCTGCTTGGTGCCCAGATTATAGGGCCTCAGGGCGTTGACAAACGAATTGACGTGTTTGTCACAGCAATCTCATTTGGTGCAAAGGCTGAGGACCTGTTCCATCTTGACCTGGCCTATGCACCGCCGTTTGCGACAACGAAAGATCCTGTTATGTATACAGGCATGGCGCTGCACAATTCTATTAGTAAAAAGGCTCCGCTGATCACGCCTCAGCAGCTGATCAATGAAACGGAAAGTGGTGAAACGTTCCAGATTATTGATACCAGATCCAAAGCTCAGTATGAAAAAGCGCATGTTAAAGGGGCGATTCATATTCCGCTTGGCGATTTAAGAGCCAGAGCTTCAGAACTGAACCCTGATCTAAAAACCGTTGTATACTGCAATAAAGGTGTGACAGGGAATGCTGCACAGAATATCCTGATCAATCACGGATTTGAAGTCGTTTATAATCTGTCAGGTGGAAATAAAAACTATCAGCATGTAATAAACAGTCAATAAAATGTGAGAAAACCGTCATTTATGACGGTTTTTTTTGTACTCATCTTAAAAACTATTACTGTTTCACCAACCATCAGTTATAATACTTTATAACTAGTATTCGAATAGTATTTTGTGGTACGAAAGAACTTTTAAGGGAGAGATATAAATGTTTGAATATTCTCACCGTAATACAGATAACTTATTAGATTTTGTGCGATTATTTGATATTGTCGAGGACCTGGTATTTTTAATGGGTGTTCAGGGAGATCAGATTTTTTATGAGTATATTAATCAGGCAGCCAAAAATTTGACAGCGCTTTCTGAAGAAGTGATAGGCAAAAGTATCGGGGAAGTTGTACGGAATAAAGCAGAGGCTGCTGCCCTGAATGGACAGTATCTGGATGTGGCTTACACGAAGAAAAGTATTAATTTCACCCATACAATCAGTAACGGTACAAAATTTTACACAGGTGATACCACGTTATATCCACTTTTGGACACGGACGGTGAATGCCGCTTCATACTTGGTATTGTCAAGGATGTAACTGAAAAACACGCACTGGAACAAAAGCTGAAGGAAACTGAAGAACTTTTCCGGATTATCACCGAAAATACGACGGATGTGATCCGCATCATTGACCCAAATGGCGTGATCCGATACTCTTCGCCTTCATGTGAAATCACGGATGGATTCAGTGCTGAATACTACGTAGGAAAACACTTTTCTGAAGTAATAGATGAACGCGACAGGCTTCATATTAAACAACAGTTTGAGACATTAATCAATAAAAAGAAGTCTATGACTGTGGAATTGAGACATGTAAATAGAGATGGACATTATACATGGAAAGAGGTCGTGGCTACACCAATTTTTCAGGGTGATCAGGTGATGAATGTTGTCACTTCATCCAGGGATATCACTGAAAGAGTGGAATATCGAGAGAAGCTGTCCCAAATGGCATTTTATGACCATCTATCTGGACTTCCTAACAGAAGGCTGCTTGAAGACAGGCTGGAAATGGCGATCAGCCAGTCGGAAAGAACAAATAAAAAAATCGGTTTACTCTTTCTTGATGGCCGGGATTTCAAGTCGATTAATGATCGGTTTGGGCATGAAATGGGTGATGAAGTGATTGTCGCTACTGCCAGGATATTAGAGCGCTGCCTGCGGAAAGTTGATACGGTCGGAAGGTTGGGTGGAGACGAATTTGTTGTTGTACTGCCGGACATCACCGAAGATGAAGATATCTTTATCGTTGTAAACCGGATTGCGAACGCTTTTTCAGATCCGCTGAATATGAATGGAACTCATATTGACTTTAAATTTGATATAGGTGTCGCCATTTATCCAACTCATGCGACAGAAAAAAAAGCATTTTTAAAGTGCGCTGATCAGGCTTTATACAAGGCGAAAATTAATCAGGATACTGTGTTTCAACTCTTTGACGGCGATTGTCGGATCGACATGCAGCAAGATGATCCAGTGTGCTAAATATGATTTGAATGAGATGTATCAGCAATAAAGAAATTTTCAGGCGGTGAATTGATTGAACCATTTTTCCAAATTTGAATTAGAAGATTTCCGTACACTCATCATTCAACTGCCAGAGCCGGTATGTATATTTTCGAGCTTCAACGACCGGCCTGACCTGCTGATTTACGCAAATGAGAAATGCAGGGAACTATTACAATCTAGCACCAAAGAAATCATTGGGACTTCATGGGAGAACCTGTGTGAAGCAGCAGTAGATGCAGAGACTGATGTAACCAGTTTGACTGAACCGGACCGGCTATACAAAACAACCTTTAAAAAACGACTGAATGGACGTGTATGCCTGCTGAAGATGAAAGAGTTCACATCTGCTTCAGGAGCACGTTACTTTATGATGACAATCAGTGATGAAACAGAGCATGACCGCACTAAAGAGGATCTGAGAGTATCGATGTCTGAGTTTGAATCGCTTTTTAAATACAACCCTCACATTGTCTATATGATTGATGAAAATGGTTACTTTAAAAACTTCAATCCGGCAGGGCTTGAACGGTTAAAATATGCGTATTCAGAACTTGAAGGTAAGTTCTTTCTTGATGTTGTTACAGTTCATGACCGGGAACGGACAAAAGATCATTTTTTTGAAGTATTAAAAGGCAGGGTCCAGCATTTTCAGATTCAGATCCAGGATAAATACAATACGCTTTTAACAGTAGAGGTGACCGCTGTACCAATTTTTGTAGACGGAAAAGTACAGGGGGTTATTGGGACGGCGCAGGATATTACATTGCGTCTGGAAACTGAATTAAAGTTAACAGAGAGCGAGGAGAGCCATCGCGCAATCTTTGATCACAATGTAGACCCGGTTATTACATTTGACCTTGAAGGGAACTTTATTACATTTAATGAAGCAACGAAGATGATACTTGGTATGTCACCGGAAGAGTTGAAAGGTGAATCCTTTTTAGGCTTTATTAATGAAGAAGTGAGGGAAGAAACAAAGCACAATTTTCAGCAGGTGTTAAAAGGAAAACCTTATCAGTATGAAACTTCCACCCGCAATAAAGAAGGTGAAATGGTCTGGCTGCACATTACACTGATACCAGCTTTTCTTAATGATGAATTAAGCCATATTCATTGTATAGGTAAGGATATCACGCTAAATAAAAAACACCAGGCAATGATGCACCAGATGGCTTATCATGACAGCTTGACAGGACTTGGGAATCAGCAGCTTTTCAGCAGGGACTTATACAGAATGTTAAATGAAACGACAGACGGTGAATTTTCTCTGTGTATTATCGGACTCGACAGATTTAAATTCATCAATGACTATTTTGGAAGGGAAGCAGGAGATCATATTCTTTCAATTATTGCAGAGCGGCTGAAAAAGTCAGCAGGTGACAGAGGGGCTGTCTACCGGTATGGAGGAGATGAGTTTGCGATTCTCACTGCCAATACTACAGTTCAGGAAACGAGGCGACTGGCGGAAGAAGCGATTGCTAATGTAAGAGAGTCTTTTGATGATGAAGGGTATGAAACAGTGTTGACAGCGAGTGTCGGCGTCAGCTTTTACCCCCGTCACGGAGTGAATAAAAAAGAGATTGTTCGAGCAGCTGACCGTGCGATGTACTTTGCTAAAAAGCACGGTCGTAATATCGTTCAACTTTATTCTTCCAATATTGAAGGGCTGACTGAATCCAATGTGAAAATGGAAACGCTTATGCGAAGAGCGCTGAAGAACAAGGAATTTATAGTGTACTATCAGCCGCAGTTTAAAGCAGACACAGAGGAAATATGCGGCATTGAAGCACTGCTTCGCTGGCATAACGATGAACTGGGATGGGTGTCACCGGCCACATTTATCCCTCTTGCTGAAGAAACCGGATTGATTGTGCCAATTGGAAATTGGATACTTGAAGAAGCCTGCAGACAAAATGTCAGCTGGCAGAAAAACGGGTTTCCAACTGTTCCGATTTCTGTAAACCTTTCCTTAAGGCAATTCTATCAATCCGACTTATGTGAAATGGTTGAAAGTGTCATTCTAATGACAGGCATTCAGCCTGAGCTGCTGACGCTTGAAATCACTGAGACGATTGCGATGCAGGAAGGAATCGCGAGCGGAATTTTAAATACCCTGAAGCAGCTTGGTGTCAAAATTGCGATGGATGACTTCGGTACCGGATATAGTTCGTTACAATACTTACAGAGCTTCTCGATCGACCACGTAAAAATTGATAAAGCATTTACGGATAAACTGGACACGAAAGAAGGACGGGCGATTATCTCAACGATCATTGCACTTGGTCATAACCTGGGAATGAAGGTAGTGGCTGAAGGCGTGGAAACCGCTGAACAGGTTCAATCACTCAGGCAGCTCGGATGTGATATTTTTCAGGGATATTACTTCAGCCGCCCGCTGCCGCCAATGGATTTAGCGGATATCAGCTTTCAACACCAAAGCAGTAAATGATTCACACAACCGCTTTTGACGTGCAAATTAATTCAGATCAGTTATTCTGAAATTGTCACCTGTTATTCATAAATAATCCTTTGAAAGTACCGATAAACACAGTATAAAAGATTTAATATTGAACTCTCTATGTGAGGTGAGGACTTTGAGGTATAACCGAAAAGAAGGCTTCAGATTTGCATTTAAAGATCCGCTCGAGGCAAGTTTTAAGATCTATGAGCTGAATGGGAAAAAGGTAGAAACACAGCCTGGTAAAGCGCTTATGCATGATATCAGTCCTAGCGGGACTAAAATCAGCTCCAAGCTCAATCTGCCAGTCAGTGAGACTGACCCTGTAAAAATACACCTGCAATTTATGCTGAATGAAGCAGTGTATGAGATGAAGGCAGAGCTGGTATGGAAAAGCGTGAGCGGTGAAAATTATCATTACGGTGTCAATTTTTACAGTGACGAACATGTTAAAGAAGAAATTGTAGCTCAGTTAAAAAAATACGTAAAAAAAGAGTAAAGAGCGGGTATGATACCGCTCTTTTTTTAAAATGAATTAAGCTGAAGCACGCTGTACATTTAATTTTGGCTTGCGATTCGCGTAATAGATGCCTGCTAAAATAATGACCATGCCGCCAACCAGAGATGGTGTAACAGGCTCGTCTAAAAGCACGCTGCCCCAAATCATCGCAGATACCGGTGCAAGATAGGTAACGGTTGTCGCAAACTCGGGGGATTTCTGCCTGATCATATAATAAAACAGCAGATAGGCAATCCCGGAGCCGAAGCAGCCGAGCCCAATTGCTGAGAGCCAGAAAGACGTATCGTATGTAAAACTCGTCACATTGTACCCGTTTACTGTCATCATGATCAATCCGACAGCAGCACCTGTCATCAGCGAGGTAGCAGACAGAAGGACAACGCCTGTAGCCGGAGTAAAGCGTCTGACATAATGTGAGCCAAACCCATAACACATAGCCCCAAGCATCATTGTTCCAACCCCGATAAATTCCGAGCCGAATATCCCGCCGATTTTAAAATTAATCAGCACAAGCACACCCATAAAGCCAATCAGAATACCGATCCACTGCTGAAGTTTCAGTCGCTGTTTAAATAGAAAAAAGCCGATTAACCCTGCAAAAACTGGTGTCGTTGCATTTAATACAGATGCGGTGTTAGACGCAATTCTTGTTTCACTGAGCGCGATCAGTGCCCAGGGAAGTGCTGCATTCATGAAACCGATGACAACCAGGTGCTTCCAAGGAATTGGACGCTCAATCTTTCGCCACTGCGCAATCAGAATCGGCAGCAGAATCAGCGCGCCGGCAGCACACCTGATAAATACGGTTCCCCAGACACCTGCAGATTCTGCAAGAATTTTAATAAATACAAACGAAAGGCCCCAGATCAGGCTGAGACCTCCGAGTGCTGCATATGCTCTCATAATATTCTCCTTTTAGCTTGAAATCAGCGTGACGGTATACTGGCGTGAGCGTGGACCGTCAAATTCACAAAAATAGATGCCCTGCCACGTGCCAAGCACCAGTTCACCATGCTGAACCGGAATCATCTGTGCATGACCAACTGTACTGACTTTCATATGTGATGCAGTATTGCCTTCCATATGTCTGTCCTTCGGGTGATCCCATGGAAACACCTCATCCAGACGTCTTAAAAAGTCCGTTTTCACATCAGGATCTGCATTTTCATTCACGGTAATGCCTGCAGTCGTATGCTTTGATGATACAACAGCAATCCCGTTTTTAAATGACTGGCTGCTGATCCACTGCTGTACTTCACGAGTAATCTCAATCATTTCGTCACGGCTGTGCGTTTTTACTGTAAATGTATGAAACATCCGATCATCTCCTTCTTTGATAGTGTAACGCAGGGAGGGTGAGTTTTCTATCAACAGACACATATTCTGACAAAGAGACACTACTGATAAAATGAAAGCGTTTTAATATATAGAAATATTAATAAATTCAGAATTCTTATTGCGGAACCTCACATCTCTATGTATGATGGTCTTTATATAAAGGTTTCGCTGCAGTGATGTAAAGCGGAAAATCATCAGGAGGGTTACGCGATGGATAAGACAAAAAAGGATTTAAGAATCAGAAGTAAAGTGATCAGTGAAGGAGTTAACAGAGTTCCGAATCGCTCCATGCTCCGTGCTGTCGGTTTTACAGATGAGGATTTTAAAAAACCGATGATTGGTGTAGCAAGTACCTGGAGTGAAGTGACACCTTGTAATGTACATATTGATAAATTGGCGCAGCGTGCGAAAAGCGGTGCGAAATCCGGTGGCGGCGCACCAATGATTTTTAACACGATCACGGTTTCCGACGGAATTGCAATGGGACATGAAGGCATGTTCTATTCATTGCCAAGCCGTGAAGTCATTGCGGATTCAATCGAAACGGTAACGAATGCTGAGCGCCTTGACGGCGTTGTGGCAATTGGTGGCTGTGATAAAACGACGCCAGCCTGCGTGATGGCGATTGCGCGCATGAACATTCCATCTGTTTATATTTACGGTGGTACAATCCAGCCGGGTAAACTCGACGGCAAAGATATCGACATCGTATCTTCATTTGAAGCAGTTGGTCAGTATCAGGAAGGGCTGATTGATGACGAGCAGCTGTATAAAGTGGAATGCAGTGCCTGTCCTGGCGCTGGTGCATGCGGTGGTATGTACACGGCAAACACAATGGCATCAGCAGTTGAAGCACTTGGAATGAGTATTCCCGGATCATCTTCAACACCTGCGATCAACGACTATAAAGAGCAGGAATGTGAACAGGCCGGTGAGCTTGTTGTGAAGCTGCTTGAACAGGATATCTATCCGCGTGACATCATGACGAAAGAAGCGTTCGAAAATGCGATTACAGTTGTGATGGCACTTGGCGGATCTACAAATGCATTCCTTCACCTGCTTGCAATGGCGCATGCAGCTGAAGTAGATCTGACAATGGATGACTTTGAACGTGTACGCCAAAACGTTCCACACATCGCAGACCTTAAGCCGAGCGGTAAATACGTTATGCAGGATCTGTATGAAGCAGGCGGTGTACCGGCTGTGATGAAGCTTCTTTTAGAAGAAGGACTGCTTCACGGCGATTGCATCACTGTAACTGGTAAAACGGTCGCAGAAAACCTTGCAGAAGTGTCATCACTTAAAGAAGGTCAAAAGGTGATTACACCAATCAGCGAGCCGCTTAAAAAGACAGGACCGCTTGTTGTTCTAAAAGGGAACCTAGCTCCTGAAGGCGCGGTTGCAAAAATGAGCGGACAGAAAATCAGCCGCTTTGAAGGACCGGCAAAAGTCTATGACAGTGAAGCTGAATGTACAAAAGCAATCGAAGATAACCAGATTAAAGAAGGCGATGTTGTTGTGATCCGTAACGTTGGACCAAAAGGCGGACCGGGTATGCCTGAGATGCTTTCGATCACCGCTATGATCGTCGGGCGCGGATTGAACGGGAAAGTAGCCCTCTTAACTGACGGTCGCTTTTCAGGAGGCTCACACGGCTTCGTGATTGGTCACATCGCACCGGAAGCAGCAGTCGGCGGACCAATCGGCCTCCTGCAAAACGGAGACATCGTCGCAATTGACAGCGACACGCAGGAGATCAACCTGCAGATCTCAGAAGAAGAATTCGAAAAGCGCGCACGCGAGTGGAAGAAGCCTGAACCAAAATTCAAGCGCGGCATTCTTGCGAAGTACGCAAACGCAGTATCTTCTTCATCTAAAGGTGCTGTAACAGATTTGTTTGAAGAATAATGTTTTTCCGTCCGGACACAGTTCGGGCGGTTTTTTTGAGAAGAAGCGTGGGAGTGGGAGGGGGTCTTTTGGCACTATTTTAAGAACGAGGGGGATTTTTCTCCGAACCAGCCATCCCACCCACAGGCAGATTTTTCGATAAACGAAAATAAACATTGTAAAATGTCACTATGAACACTCAGGAGGGATTCACTTTATGAAAATCGAAGTATGGTCAGATTACGTATGCCCATTTTGCTATATCGGCAAAAGAAAGCTTGAAAACGCACTGAATAAATTTGAACACAAAGACCAAGTAGAAGTCGTCTACCGCAGCTTCCAGCTTGATCCGGATGCACCGGAAAACGCATCTGAAGACACAGTCTCAGCGCTGGCGAAAAAATACGGTATGTCTTACGATCAGGCAGTGGAAATGACAAATAACGTTGTCGCGCAGGCAAAAGAAGTTGGACTTGATTATGATTTTTCAAAAATGAAGCGCACGAATACACAGGATGCGCACAGACTGACTCACTTTGCTGCTGAACACGGCAAAGATCAGCAGATCACTGAAAAGTTGTTAAGTGCCTATTTCCTTGAATCAAAGCATATCGGGGATCACGATCAGCTTGTTGCGATCGCTGAGGAAGTTGGACTTGATGCTGAAAAAGCGCGTGACGTTCTCACATCTGATCAGTATATGGAAGCAATGACCGCAGATATAAAGAAAGCTGCACAAATCGGCGTGTCAGGCGTACCGTTTTTCGTACTCGAAAATAAATATGCGATTTCCGGTGCGCAGCCTGATGAAGTCTTTACACAGGCGCTTGAAAAAGTATGGGAAGAAACAAATCAGTCACCGCTTGTGAACGTTGGCGGGCAGGGGAATGCCTGCACAGATGATTCATGTGACGTATAAAAAAAGCACGCCGCGGCGTGCTTTTTTTATGCTTGTGCAAAATACGTTTTAATTAAAAACTGATATTGTTCAGCTGTCAGTTGGAAGACTGGATAGCAGGCTTCTTGTAATAGTGTATTCGTGTTTCCATCCTTAAAAACCACTGTACGCGAAAGGTAAGAGTGAAACACGCTCATTGGCGCATTGATCACAGCATCTTCGTCTGACAGATCCATTGCATCAGCAGTTACTGCCAGGTTCTTAACGCCGCTGTATTGTTTAATCCATTCCATCACAGAGGCGTTATTCGGTGAATAGTTATTTGAAATGTGGTAGATGTGGTCAGGTTTTGCATGCGTTGCAGCAGCTGTCAGTACATCTACAACATAATTAACCGGGACAACATTATTTGACGCTTCAGGGTCGCACAGCAGCTTAATCATTCTATCCTGATCAACACGGCCGCGTCTAATCAGTTTTTTCAATAACGACACTGCCTTCAGCAGACCATACAGAGCAAAAGTTGTGTCAGCCTCCCCGGTCTGAGTGTCTCCAATAATAATTGCAGGTCTGAAAATGCTGACCTTCAAATCATGCCGCTTGTTCCACACGAGGTGTTCAGCGTGATTTTTACTTTCCTCATAATCATTTACAAAAGCCCGATCCTTAGAATGAATTTCTTCATTAACAATATCCTGTAAGCCAGCAGTATAGGCAGTGCTTACATGGTAAAAAGACGGAATCGCAAGCTTCTCAGCGAGCTCCAGCGCATGGGTTGTCCCATCCACATTTGCGAGAAACGTCTTCTCGCGATCAGCAGGATCAAACGATAGAAATGCCGCTGTATGATAGAGGATATCAATGTGACCAGTGAGCGAATCTGTTTCACTGATCCCAAAATCAGTCTTTGTAATATCCCCGGTCACAGGGTGAATTCTGTTTGCCTGCTCTGAAGAAAGCTCTGCAGTGAACCGTTTGATTTTCTGCTCACTGCGTACAACAGGGTAGAGTGTGTGGCCTTTATCTAAAAGTGAGTGCATCAGCTTTGAGCCTACAAAGCCGGTTGCGCCGGTTATCATAATATTCATGGTGATCTCCTTTAAAAAAGCATTCGATTTTTATTATATCAAAAGAAGGGGGTGGTTTTGAAATTTCCGCAAATCTAAAAAAGAGCCGCCCTTTAAGGACGACTCCTTTCCAACTTAGTACTGACCACTCTTCTTAAGCTCTTTACCTTTACGTCTGAAACGCAGGAATACAAGATAAAGCATCGGTACAATAATCAGTGTCAGTAATGTAGAGAATGCAATTCCGGCAATAATCGTGACTGCCAGTGGTGTAAATAATGCATCACCACTCACGGCAACAGGAACCAGTGCCACAATTGACGTAATGGCTGTCAGTGTGATCGGACGGATTCTCACGCGTCCCGCTTCGATCACGGCATCATACACTTTCATGCCATTTGCAACACCTTGCTCGATAAAGTCAATTAAAACAACAGAGTTTCGAACGACAATACCTGTCAGTGATACCATACCCATCACAGCAAGGAAACTGATCGGTGTTTGAGTAACAAACAGTCCAAGGATCGCCCCTGCAATTGCCAGATACACAGCTGTCAGTACAAGGAAAGGCAGTGACAGTGAGTTGAACTGGAATGCAATCAACAAATACACAAGGAAAATAACGATTGTAAACAATAGGATGATCTCTGAGAAGAAATCATTCTGTGCTTCATTTTCTCCACCGATTGTCAGCGAATACTCTTCACCGATTGAAGAGCGTACATCTTCTACAATGTCAGTTGTTTTTGCTTCAAGGTCTTCCACATCGCCAGGGAAAGCGCGGATTGTAATGGCACGCTCACCGTCTTCATGCTGGATCCGCTGCAGCTGGGAGGTTTCTTCAACTGTCACAAGATCTGAGAGCGGGATCAGCTGAGACGGACCGTTTTGCTGGGCCGCAACCGGCACTTCAATCTCATCAAGCGGGATGTTCTGACCTTCTTCAATCGGATCAACAAGCAGTTTCATATCACGCTGCGTCACACCATCGTCAAATGAAGCCATCGGAATGCCTTCAGTGACAAGTCTAATCTGCTGGCTGATCGCCTGAATGCTGATATCATTTTCTTCAAGTGCTTCGCGGTCCGGCACATATGAAATCACCGGCTCTTCCTCACCGATATTATCAAGGACAAGGTCAACGCCAAGATCTTCAATCTGTGTCATCACTTCATCGCGGATCGATACAATTTCATCAAGCTCAGGTCCTTTTACAGTGACTGTTACAGGTGCACCAGATGGCGGTCCCTGTTCAATTGTATTCATAAAGATAATCGCATCTGGATACTGGCTTCTTAATTCATCTGTCCAATCTTCAATCAGTCCCTGTGCCGTCTGGTTTTCACGGTCAACTCTTGCAACGACCTGACCAGTGTATTCTCCAGTCGTATTCAGTGAACTGTTGAAAAGGTTTGGCAGTCCGGTACCGGCAAATACAGCCGTTTCATAGACGCCTTCATCCTGTTCAAGCACCTCTGCCATTTCAAGCAGTGTACTCTCTGTTTCATCAAGCGGCGTTCCGATTGGAAGTGTTACATCTACTGTTACCTCTTCACGGTCAGCAGCAGGGAAAAATTCAAATGGTGTTAACACGACAAGTCCGAATAACAATGTCGTGATGATCAGTCCGATCGCACCAGTTAATAGCGGCTTCTTAGCCGTTCTTTTCAATACTTTGTCCGCATAGAAATCGGCCAGAATATTAAGCGGCTTACCAAGCAGACCAGGAGCATCTGATACTTTTTTAGATGTATTTCTGTAGAATGTGTATCTAAGCATTGGTACGAGCAGTAAAGCAACGATTGTTGACGCAATAATCGTCGTGATCAGTACTGTCGGCAAGGCTCTGATAAAGTCTCCATTCCCGCCTGATAAAAAGACAAGAGGGAGGAAGGTAAAGACAATTGCAAGTGAAGAAGTGATAATCGACACCCAGACTTCCTTTACCCCGGTTACAACGCCCGGTAGTGCCTTATCACCAAGCTTGAATCTGCGCTGGATATTATCATTCACCACAATCGAGTCATCGACCAGAATACCAAGTGCGATAATCACACCAATAACTGAAATCTGGTTTAAATCAACGCCTGCACCAGGTAGTGGAATAATGCCCATTAATACAGACATTGGTACTGCAATCGCAACCACAATGGCCCCACCTGCAGTCAGTCCGAGTGAACTTGTTACGATAACTGCAAGTACAGCAATCGCAAGTGAGAAAAACAGTCCCTGGAAAATCTCATTAACTAAATTAGCCTGTGAATAATACGATTCAAATGAGACTTCTTCAGGCAGTTGTGATTCAAGTTCAGCGACTTTTTCTTCAACTGCTTCGCTCACTGAAGGAATATCTTCACCTGATTCTAAGTAAGTCGTAACGGAAACAGCCGGCTGACCGTCAAGTGTAATCAGGTCTTCGGTTTGTTTCGGCTGAACTTCAACCGTACCAACATCAGAAAGCAGGACTGATTCTCCCTGAGGATTCTGTCCAATGACAACCTGTTCCATTTCATCTACAGAACTGTAAGATGAAATGGCAAGCTGATAAATCGTGCCGTCAGCTTCCTGCTTTCCAAGCGGTACAGGATTAAACTCTTCTTCAATCGCAGTCAGTACCTGCGGGAAAGCAAGGCCATTGTCCCCAAGATCCTCACTGTTTAATGTAAGTATAATTTCTTCTTCCTGAACACCTTTTACAGTGACGCCTGAGATACCAGGTACAGCAGATAACTCTTCTTCCCATGTATCCATGACACTTCTGAGGCCTTCAAAGTCTTCACGGCTGTCTGCAGTCAGCATATAGGATGTGACCGGGAAATTAGCAGCCGCTTCACTGACAGTCGGTTCAAGTACTTCTTCCGGGAAAGAAGCGCCTGCATCTGATACTTCCTGTCTGATCGCTGATAATGTCTCCTGCTTATCAGCATCACCAGTCAGGGTCACGATAATCTGTGAGAACCCGGCAGCAGAAGATGAGGAAATACTGTCAATCCCATCCAGACCATCAAGATTTCTTTCAATCGGATTGGTTACCGTCCGCTCCACGGTTTCCGGTGTGGCACCCGGGTATGGAGTGGAGATCGTTGAGACGTTAATCGATGTCTCAGGAATTTCCCGCTGTGGTAGCTGAAGGAAAGTCAGCACACCGACAATCAGGAATAATACAAATAAAATCATAAATATTTTTGATCTTTTCAGCACCCATTCAAACATGGTTGCACCTCCAATTGTTCTATCAATACGCTAACTTTTTCACAAAACCGACAGTTGTGTCAAGAATGAAGGTGCTCGGATGTGTTTTAATTTTCGAGGGGCGTTTTTCGTTGGGAGGTGTAAGCTGGATGGTAAGTGTCGTATGCTGCCCGCTGACATCGCTATGTCGCTGATTGACTGCGCGATACACCCGGGTTGAACGCTGTATCAGCGCAACTGAACGACATGAAGTCAGGATTGACTGTCAAGAGAGGACTATCGACTGCGCTAAAGCCCCATTTAGATGCATGAAGCGGCACAAAAAAATCCGGAACACATCAGAACATGTTCCGGAATCTTAAATATTATGTTTCCCATTTAATCATAATATCAGCCACACTCGGGAGGCTGAAGTCAGCTCTTAGTGACAATTCCTCAAGCAGTGCCGGGTTTTCATTCACGGCAATTGACTTGCATCCCGCTGCTTTCGCCATCATACAATCAACCATACTGTCACCGACCATCAACACTTCGTCAGGCGGGACAGTAAAATCTCTGCAGATTTTCTCTAGCATATCCGGAGCCGGTTTGCCATGTGATACATTTGCAGGCGTCACAATAAAGTCTGCATCATAAAAACCGAGCAGTTTCATACAATGAGAAGCCCGCTCTTTATTATCGGAAGTTGCGATCCCAACGATATATCCGGCATGTTTCAGCTCATGAAGCAGTTTTGCAGCTCCATGAACCGGTATAAATGCTTCTTGAATATTCAATGACTGATTACTTTCTTCAAGCAGCTTTTCAGCGAGTGCAAGCGATTCAATCCACGGCTTCCCGGTATGCTGATAAAGCAGGGCAGCAATCACGATTGTTTCTTCAGCTTCACTTGCCACAGCTAAAAGTCCGCTGTGATCCACGCCTGTTTCGTTCACACCCATGAACCGGTCCCACTCTTCTCCGTGGTGAAGACCGGTCATTGATACAAAACGCTTTTTTCGTTCTTTATTCAACGCTTTCCAAAAAGGTTCTGCCTGGAACAGCGTGCCATCCTTATCAAAAGCGACGATTGAAGCTGAAACAGGGGTTTCACCAACCTGAATCGTTCTTGCTGTCATAGCTGACCTCTCCTCTGATTACTTTTGCGCGTCAAGAAATTCTTTTACCTGTTCAGGGCTCTTCGCATTTGCTGAATGAAGATGCGCTTTCTTTTCACCGTTTTTAAACAGGAGCAGACTTGGAATACCCATGACTTCCTGTTCATCTGCAATTTCAGGAAGCTCATCACGGTTCAGTTCATACCAGCCGTATTCATTATAAGTATCCATGATATCATCAATGAACATATCCATTCTGCGGCAGTCAGGGCACCAGTCCGCTGTGAACTTGACGATAACCGGCTCATCCTTATTAATGGTTTCTTTAAATTGATCGTTATTTTTAATACCTTGCATTGTTCATCCCTCCATAAAGGAATCATAAGAGTTTTCTGTGTAAAACGCAAAAATAATATGCTCTGAAATGGTGGCTGGTGATTTCCGCTTCAGGGGGACGCTTTCCGCAGGATCGGCGGTGAGCCTCCTCGCGCTTCGCACTGCGGGGTCTCACCTGTCCGATTTCTCCTGCTGGAGTCGCCCCCTTCCGCTACAATCACCAGCTGTGCTAGAACATCATTGGTCTTTAATATAGCTATTTTAAAAAAAGTAAAGGTGAATTTAATGATAATGATTCTCAAATTCATTGACTGAATCTTTAAAAGAAGCTAGACTAATAGAAGTGAAGTTGCTGAAGCCCGCGAAGGAAACTAAAGGAGATCGGTTTAGATGCTAAAGACACAGTCATTAACATTAGGATACGGAGATTCCATTATAATAGAAGAGCTTGATTTAACGATTCCAAAAGGGGAAATTTCTGTTCTGATCGGTGGTAACGGCTGCGGCAAATCGACGCTGCTGCGTTCGATGGCACGTCTGTTAAAACCTCAGGATGGCGATGTTCTGTTAAATGGAAAAGAAATCAATCGCTATTCATCCCGCAAAGTAGCGCAGGAAATGGCGATCTTACCGCAATCACCGGTTGCACCTGAAGGTCTTACGGTTCTCCAGCTTGTTAAGCAGGGAAGATATCCTTATCAGGGTTTTTTACAACAGTGGTCTAAAAAAGATGAAGAAGCTGTGAACAGCGCACTTGAAGCAACAGGCATGACTGAGCTTCAGGATCGTTTCGTCGATGAATTGTCAGGCGGTCAGCGCCAGCGTGCATGGATTGCCATGACACTCGCTCAGGACACAGATCTGATTCTGCTAGATGAACCAACAACTTACTTAGATATGACACACCAGATTGAAATTCTGGATTTATTATTTGAGCTAAATGAAAAAGAAAACCGTACGATTGTAATGGTCCTGCATGACCTGAACCTTGCATGCAGATACGCACATAACCTGATCGCAGTGAAAGACCGCAAAGTATATAATCAGGGTAAACCTGAAGAAGTCATCAGCTGCGACCTTGTCAGACACGTATTTGAAATGAACTGTCAGGTTACAACAGACCCGCTTTTCGGCACACCACTCTGCATCCCGCACGGCAGAGGCCGATGCATCGTCCAGGAAACCAAAACCACTGCAGACGCAGTTTCATAACCAAAAAACCGTCTATTAAAAGGCGGTTTTTGTTTTTAATTTTTTCGAAATAATTTTAATCCACTATCGATATAATTTCACAGATGTGGATTGGAGCGTAAGGCGGCGACTCCGAGACGATTAGAGGGAAGCTGAGACCCCGCAGCCGAAGGCGAGGAGGCTCAGCAACCTCCGTCCGGAAAGCGTCCGCCTGAAGCGGAAATCCACAGCCAACCTTCATAAAACAGGACTAAATTTATCAACAAATTACCAAAATAAGATTAAACCAAATCAAACAGGGAAGGGATGTAAGTACAATGATGAAAGACAAGATGGATGCAATGGCAGAAAAATACGCAGAACTGCTAACAGGCGACACATCAGAACAATCAATCGAGGAAATTAAAATGTACGTACTCTATAACCACATTTCAAAAACAATGCCAGCACTCGCAAGACACTGGAACAGCCTTTATCCAGAAGGCAAAGAGGAAATGAAGCGGATTGTGAGAGACATTCAGAAGAAAAATAAATCAGTCCGAGCCGAAAACAAAGAAGAGTAGGTACCATTAAAAGTACATAAAAAAGCCGAAAAGTGTCCAGACACTTTTCGGCTTTTCCATCCATTAATGTACTGGCAGCTGGCTCTTATCAGTATGTGCCTGATTTGCAGCATTCTGGATATTGACCGGTGTCTCTTTCGCCGGGTTATACCAGTTTTGCTGTTCCATATAAGAGTAAAGGGTATGCTGCTGTCTCGACGTTTCAGACAGGATTGCCTGAAGAAACTGAAATAGCTGGTTAGTACTTGCTTCATTTGAAGCAACACTGTAGCTGACAGCAAGATGTTTTTCTAAAATAAGAAGATCGGTTGCCCAGTCTTTTTCAGACATGGTCGCAGTCTGTTGCATATTCTGCATTGGAATTCCTCCTGTTTTATCATTACTGAACCGGCTGACCTGATAGGAAAGCAGATGTTTTTTCATAGTGATTCTTGTGCATTGTACAGCATGCTTCAAGCATTGTTTTTAATTCTGGCGTTGCGCACTGAGTAGCTGCGTAATGGGCTTTCTTTGAAGCAAGAAGATTCCATTCAAGTACATCTTTCAGGTATAGAAGATCTTTAGTTGATAACTGTTGCTGTATCATCTTTTTCGCCTCCTTTTTTGTCCTGTTTACTATGTGCAGGAAAGGAAGGAAATATACGTCGATTTTTGTATTCAAATGGAGAATGGCATGATAAGATTAGGCTAGTTCGCTAAAGGATTCTTTATTTTGAAAAAATAGAAAGCGGTTGCAAAATTTATGATTCAGGGGGTTAGTCATCATGGAAAAAGTGATGCGTGATTTCTTTTTGTTTTTATCTTCAAATAAGCCGATGACGAAAGCAGCCAAACAGTATGGTTTGAAGTTTGGTGCGAACAGATTCGTTGCAGGAGAAACAGTTGAACAGGCAGTGCAGACGATTAAAGAGTTGAACGAAGAAGGTTTATGTGTAACCCTTGATTGTCTTGGGGAATTTGTGGACAATGAGCAGGAAGCAGAAGAAATCACAGAGCTATGTATCGAAGCTGTCCGTGGCATTGGTACAAACAATCTGGACTCAGAGCTTTCATTAAAATTAACATCTTTGGGACTTGATCTTTCAGAAGAGATTGTCCTTGAAAATATGAGAAGAATCCTTGATGCGGCAACTGAGCATGGCGTGTTTGTCACAATTGATATGGAAGACTATGAGCGCTGCGGTAAAACGATTGATGTATTCACTCAGCTGAAATCCGAATACGATCATATTGGTACAGTGATTCAGGCGTATCTTTACCGTACTGAAGAAGACATCAAAATGCTCAATGAATATTCTCCAAATCTGCGCCTGGTAAAAGGGGCTTACAAAGAATCACCGGAAGTTGCATTTCCTGAAAAGCGGGATGTGGATGAGAACTTCAAAAAGATTATTAAAATGCATCTGTTAAATGGGAACTACACAGCAGTCGCTACCCATGATGATGCAATCATTGACTATACATTAAAGCTTGTTGAAGAACATGGAATTTCAAAGGATCAATTCGAATTCCAGATGCTATATGGTATTCGTGAAGAGCGCCAGCGGGAGCTGCACAAACAGGGCTACAAAATGCGTGTGTACACACCATTCGGTACTGACTGGTACGGCTACTTTATGCGCCGTCTGGCTGAACGTCCTCAGAATGTGGCGTTTGTGGCAAAGGGGATTATTAGTAAGTAAATGTGAGGACTGTCCAATTTGGGCAGTCTTTTTGATTTTGCTGTTGAAAGCGATCTTTTAAATGTGAGTTGCTACAACTTCGGACTGGATCAGGTGAACTTTTGGCTTGATTGCTACAACTTTTAGCATGATTAGTGCAACCTCCCGGGTGTATCGCTACAACTTTAGCGGGGATTGCTACCTCCCGGAAAAGAACCATAACAAACAGTCTCGAGCGCCTCAAAAATGTCATGCTGAAAATTTTTCCTCTATTTATGAAAGCGCTTCTAATTTACTGTTGCTTTATTCTGAAAACTTGATTAAGATAGAAGTGTAGAGAATTTTCTTATATTTTTTTGCCGTAAAATGAATGAGTATTCATTCAAAAAAGCGGATTTAGTTTAAAAGGGGGATCTTTAATAGATGAGACACATTCAAAAAGCAGTAGTGATCGGCTCGGGTGTCATGGGCTCAGGCATTGCTGCCCACCTTGCAAATATCGGTATTCCGTCGCTTCTACTGGACATTGTGCCAAAGGAATTAACAGAAGCAGAACAGGCAAAGGGACTGACGCTTGAAAGTCCGCAGGTCAGAAACCGCCTGAGTCAGGGAGCTGTACAAAAATTATTCAAACAAAAACCAGCACCGCTTGCTTCAAAGTCAAATGCTGCACTGATTACAGCAGGTAACCTTGAAGATCATATGGATCAGCTGGGTAAGGCAGACTGGATCATTGAAGTCGTTGTTGAAAACCTTGATGTGAAAAAGAAAGTATTTGAGAAAGTAGATCAATATAGAAAGCCTGGCAGTATTGTAAGTTCTAATACATCAGGTATTTCAATAGAAGCAATGGTTGAAGGAAGATCTGAGGATTTCAGCAAACATTTCCTTGGCACACACTTTTTCAACCCACCTCGTTACTTAAAGCTGCTTGAAGTCATTCCGGCAAGTTCAACTGATCCGGAAGTCGTTCAGTTCATGAAAACGTTTGGTGAAGATACGCTTGGTAAAGGAGTTGTATTTGCAAAGGATACACCGAACTTTATCGCTAACAGGATTGGAACATACGGTTTACTTGTAACGGTAAAAGAAATGCTGAAAAGCGGATACAGCGTTGGAGAAGTCGACTCGGTTACGGGTCCATTAATCGGACGTCCAAAGAGCGCTACTTTCAGAACACTTGATGTGGTTGGTCTTGATACATTTATCCACGTTGCGAAAAACGTCTATGATCAGGTTGATGGCGAGGAGAAGGAAGTATTTGACGTGCCGGACTTCATGCTGAAAATGCGTGATAACGGCTGGCTTGGCAGTAAGTCTGGCCAGGGCTTCTTCAAAAAAGAAGGAAAAGAAATCCTTCAGTTAAATCCTGAAACGCTTGAATACGAAGCGCGCGGGAAGTTGAAAGCCGCTTCAGTCGAAATGGCAAAGCAGGAAAAAGGATTCTCAGGCAAGATGAAGACACTTGTCTATGGAAAAGACCGTGCATCAGAACTACTCTGGTCAATCCTTGCACCAGTTCTCGTATACTCAGCAGAACTGAATGGAGAAATTGCAGACGATATCACGGGTATTGATCAGGCAATGAAGTGGGGCTTCGGCTGGGGTAAAGGACCATTTGAAACATGGGATGCAATCGGCGTAGCGAAATCAGTTGAGCGTATGAAAGCTGAAGGATTGAATGTACCTGAGTGGGTTGAAGACATGATCGCAAACGGCCACGACTCTTTCTACAAAGAAGAAAACGGAGACCTTTTCTTCTTTCATGACGGTGCATATCAGCCGGTACAGGAAAATGCAAAAGTGATTGACCTGAAGCGTCTGAAGAAAAAGAACGGTGTCATTAAGAAAAACTCAGGTGCAAGCCTGATAGACCTTGGAGACGGCGTTGCGCTTTTAGAATTCACTTCACCTAACAATGCGATTGGTATGGATATCACTCAGATGATCAATTACGCAGTAGATGAAGTTTCTAAAAATTATAAAGGGCTTGTGATCGGTAACCAGGGTAAAAACTTCTGTGTCGGCGCAAACCTTGCCATGATCTTAATGGAAGCACAGGATGACAACATTTTTGAAATCGATATGGTCGTAAAGCACTTCCAGCAGGCGATGATGAAGCTGAAATACAGCTCATTCCCTGTAGTAGCTGCACCATTTGGCATGACGCTGGGTGGCGGAACTGAAGTTTGTCTGCCGGCTGACCATATTCAGGCATCAGCTGAAACATATATGGGTCTTGTAGAAGTGGGCGTAGGCTTGATTCCTGGCGGTGGCGGTAACAAAGAACTTTACCTGAATTACTACAACAGCCTGCCAAAAGGCGTAGACTTCGATCTTCAAAAGGTAGCAAACAGAGTGTTTGAAATGATCGCCATGGCGAAAGTATCAACATCTGCCGCTGAAGCAAGAGACTACAACTTCCTGAGCCAGTCTGACGGAATCAGCGTAAACGGAGATCACCTGATCTATGACGCAAAGCAGGCAGTCCTTCATTTAGCTGAGAACTATACCACACCTGTTAAAAAGAAAGTGCCTGTCGTCGGCGAACCGGGATACGCAACATTACTTCTTGGAGCACAGTCGATGTATCAATCAGGCTTTATCTCAGAGCATGATCTGAAAATTGCTAAGAAACTTGCATACGTCATCGCAGGTGGAAAGGTACCTTATGGAACGGAAGTAGACGAAGAGTACCTGCTTCAGCTTGAAAGAGAAGCATTTCTGAGCCTGATCGAAAAACCAAAATCACAACAGCGCATGCAGCACATGCTCGTAAAAGGCAAGCCGCTGCGTAACTGATTTTTCAATTAATATCAGTTGAGGATTTGACTTTATATCAGCAACTTTGAAATTTAAATTACCATCTAGTCGAACGGAGTGGAGGGCGGTGACTCCGGCGGGATTAGACGGACAGGTGAGACCCCGGAAGCGAAGCTGAGGAGGCTCACCGCCGTCCCCGCGGAAAGCATCCGCCCGGAGCGCAGTTCGACGGTCTAATCAGATAAATCGAGTTTTTAAGGGGGAGCATTATGCGTGAAGCAGTAATCGTTGCCGGAGCAAGAACGCCGGTCGGCAAAGCAAAAAAAGGATCACTGGCTCATGTACGTCCGGATGATTTGGGCGCACTTGCTGTCAGAGAAACACTAAAGCGTGCAGGAAACTATGACGGTGAAATTGATGATCTGATCTTCGGCTGTGCAATGCCGGAAGCAGAACAGGGAATGAATATGGCGCGGAACATCGGTGCACTTGCAGGACTGAATTACACAGTACCTGCAATCACGATTAACCGCTATTGCTCATCAGGACTGCAGTCAATCGCATACGGCGCAGAGCGCATTATGCTTGGTCAGGCAGATACAATTATTGCAGGCGGAGCAGAGTCAATGAGCCTTGTGCCAATGATGGGTCATACAGTCCGACCAAATTCAAAAATCGCTGAAGAAATGCCTGAATACTACATGAGCATGGGTCACACAGCAGAGGAAGTAGCGAAGAAATTCGGTATTTCACGTGAAGACCAGGATGCTTTTGCAGTAAGAAGTCATCAGAAAGCAGCTCAAGCTGTTCACGGCGGCGTATTTGATGAAGAAATTGTACCGGTGGAAGTCACACGCCGTACAGTTGGAGAAGATTATAAGATGAAAGAAGAAACATTTACTTTCTCAAGAGATGAAGGCGTTCGCCCTGACTCTTCTGTTGAATCACTCGGTAAACTTCGCCCGGCATTTTCAACGACTGGTTCAGTAACAGCTGGTAATGCTTCTCAGACGAGCGACGGAGCGGCAGCTGTGATGGTGATGGATCGTGAAAAAGCAGAGTCACTTGGACTGAAGCCAATCGCTAAATTCCGTTCATTCGCAGTAGGCGGCGTCCCACCTGAAATCATGGGTGTGGGTCCGGTTGAAGCCATTCCTAAAGCATTGAAACTTGCAGGACTTTCATTATCTGACATTGATCTGTTTGAACTGAATGAAGCTTTTGCTTCACAGTCAATTCAGGTCATCAGACAGCTTGGCTTAAATGAAGACATTGTGAATGTAAACGGCGGTGCGATCGCACTTGGTCACCCGCTTGGCTGTACTGGAACAAAACTGACACTGTCGCTGCTTCATGAATTGAAGCGCAGACAGCAGCAATTCGGCGTTGTCACAATGTGTATCGGCGGCGGAATGGGCGCAGCAGGCGTCTTTGAAATGATTAACTAATTAACTTTCCATAGGCCGGCTGCTCATTCCGCTCCAGGCGGACGCTTTCCGGACGGTGGTTGCTGAGCCTCCTCAGGCAAGCCTTGCGGGGTCTCAGCTTCCCACTAATCGTCCCGGAGTCGCCGCCTTCCGCTGCATTCGCAGCCTGGAAAATGACTTGCTACTAATTTCAATTTTAATAAAAGAACATAAAGGGAGGAATTTTTCATGTCAAACGAAACAAAAGCATTGGTAAAAGGCGGCAGCTTTCTGATTGAGGATGTTGAAGCTTCTAACGTATTCACACCGGAGGATTACACTGACGAGCAGAAAATGATTGCAAAAACAACTGAGGATTATGTGATTAACGAAGTAGTTCCTGAAGTTGAGCACATTGAAAACCACGAGTTCGACCGTTCAGTTAAGCTTCTGAAAAAAGCAGGGGATCTTGGTCTTTTAGGAGCAGATGTTCCTGAAGAGTACGGCGGTCTTGGACTTGATAAGGTCAGCTCAGCTTTAATCGCTGAAAAAATGTCACGCGCCGGCGGTTTCTCAATTACTCACGGTGCACACGTAGGAATTGGTTCATTGCCGATCGTTCTTTTCGGAAACGAAGATCAAAAGCAAAAGTATCTGCCAACACTTGCGACTGGTGAAAAAATTGCAGCTTATGCACTGACTGAGCCGGGTTCTGGTTCTGATGCACTTGGCGCAAAAACAACTGCTAAGCTAAACGAAGCTGGCACTCACTATGTATTAAACGGTGAAAAGCAATGGATTACAAATGCAGGCTTTGCTGATGTATTTGTTGTTTATGCAAAAATCGACGGCGAGCACTTCTCTACATTTATCGTAGAACGCGACTTCCCGGGCGTTTCGGTTGGTGCTGAAGAGAAAAAGATGGGTATTAAGAGTTCTTCAACTCGTACGCTGATCCTTGAAGATGCAGAAGTACCGGTTGAAAACCTGCTTGGTGACGCTGGTAAAGGTCACGTGATTGCATTTAACATTCTGAACATCGGCCGTTATAAGCTTGGCGTAGGTACAGTTGGTGCTTCAAAGCGTGCGCTTGAACTTGCTGTGAAATATACAAACGAGCGTAAGCAGTTTAATACACCAATCTCAAGCTTTAACCTGACTAAGGAAAAGCTTGCGACAATGGGTGCGAAGCTTTATGCAACAGAAAGCTCAGTTTACCGTACAGTTGGTCTGTTTGAAGATCGTATGAGCCAGCTGTCTGATGAGGAAATCAAAGACGGTAAAGAAGTAGCGAAATCAATTGCTGAATATGCAATCGAATGTTCACTGAACAAAGTATTCGGTACTGAATCACTTGATTATATTGCAGATGAGGCAGTTCAGCTGCACGGCGGTTACGGCTTTATGCAGGAGTATGAAGTAGAGCGCATCTACCGTGACTCACGTATCAACCGTATCTTTGAAGGGACAAATGAAATTAACCGCTTATTGGTTCCAGGAACATACCTTCGTAAAGCAATGAAGGGCGAACTGCCATTACTTCAAAAAGCACAGGCGCTTCAGGAAGAATTGATGACGATGATGCCTGAAGAAATCAGCGATGAGCCGTTAAAGCAGGAAGAGTATCTTGTGAAAAATGCGAAGAAGATCGGTCTTCTTGCTGCAGGTCTTGCTGCACAGAAGTACGGCAAAGCGCTTGAAGCAGAGCAAGAAATCCTTGTGAATATTGCTGATATCGTATCACTTGCTTATGCGATGGAGTCTTCACTTCTTCGTACACAGAAGGCTGTTGAAAAATCAGGTCTAGAGAAGAACCAGCAGAAGGTTCTTTATACGCAGATCTTCTGTCAGGAAGCGTTCAACGAGATCGAACAGCATGCGAAAGAAACGCTGATTGCTGCTGAGAGTGGTGATTCACTGCGCATGATGCTTTCAGCACTTCGCAAGTTTACTCGTTTCACTCCGGTAAACCTGATTCCAGTGAAGCGTGAAGCGGCTGCGAAGCTGATTAATGCTGAGAAGTTTGTCGTTTAATTAATTGAATAAAACCTACTTAAAGAGTCTGAAACGGATTATGTTTCAGGCTCTTTATCCGTTCCGCTGCGCTTCAAGGGGGACGCTTTCCGGCCGGTTGTTGCTGAGCCTCCTCGGCTTCGCTTGTGGGGTCTCAGCTTCCAACTTATCGTCCCGGAGTCGCCCCCCTTCCGCTTCGCTGCACTAAGGTTCAAATTAAATGTGGGTGAATTAATCAGATTGAAAATTTAGCAACAATAAACTTTCTTGTGAAAGCATCTTCAATTGACATTCTGTATATAAGTATTTAAAATATGTCTAAACTTTTAAACATATAGACATAAGGAGTGTGGTTGGATGAATGTGTTGATTACGGGTGCGTCTGGCGGGATTGGAAAAGAGTTGGCGAAGCTTTTTGCAGAAAAGGGGCATACGTTGATTCTTGCGGCGAGAAGTATGGATAAGCTGAATGAACTGGCGGATGAATTGAGAGAGAAATATACGATTGAGACGCATGTTTTTCAAAGTGATTTATCAAAAGCGGGTGCTGCCGAGGCTCTTTTTGCTGAGGTGAAAGGACAGGATTTGCAGGTTGATATTCTGATTAATAACGCAGGCGTCGGTTTATTTGGAGAGTTTCATCAGACTGATCTTCAAAAGGAACAGGAAATGATTCAGTTAAATATTACGTCATTAACTGAGCTGACAAAGCTGTTTGGCCGGGAGATGGTGAATGCGAAATCAGGTAAGATACTGAATGTCGCTTCGACAGCTGCGTTTTTCCCGGGACCATTAATGTCTGTGTATTATGCATCAAAAGCATATGTGAAATCATTTACTGAGGCGCTTGATAATGAATGGGCTGAGCATGGTGTGCAGGTGTCAGGGTTATATCCCGGACCTACAAGCACCGGATTTAAAGACACTGCTGAGCTGAATGATTCAAAGTTATTTAAGAACGGTACGATGAAACCGCAGGCGGTAGCAAAGATTGCGTTTATCGAATTCATGAATGGGAAAAAGCAGATTATTCCTGGCGGGATGAACAAGCTTCAGTCCAGAGCGAGCCGACTTATCTCCAGATCGGCTGCTGCCGGTATTGTAAGAAAAACTCAGGAAAGAGAGTAGTGAGGTGACAACGATGGGGGAACAAGCAGAAAAAGCATTTCGGGATTGTATACCGTTATTTCAGGCATTAAGTGATCCTTATCGTCAGGATATTGTCTTAATGCTGTCAGATGCCGATTCAATGACAGTGAATGAACTAACGGAAAGGCTTCCACTATCCCGTCCTGCTGTTTCTCATCATTTGAAAATTCTGCGTGAACAGGGTATTTTAAAAATGGAACAGCATGGCACACAGCGCAATTATTCCCTTGCACTTGAGGGTGCGCTTGAGACGTTAAAGCATCTGATCATTACAGTGGAAGACCGCTGTTATTAAAAGGAGGAGTTAACATGGCGATTACTTTTTATACGTACCCAAAATGCGGTACGTGCCGCAAAGCAAAAAAATGGCTGGATCAAAACGAGGTGTCATACGAAGAAATTCACTTAATTGATTCACCACCTTCAAAAGAGGAACTTTCTGAGCTACATAAAAAAAGTGGTATGGAACTGAAGAAGTTCTTTAATACAAGCGGCGTAAAGTACCGGGAGCTTGGCCTGAAAGACAAACTGGCTGACATGTCAGATGATGAAAAGCTTGAATTACTGGCTTCAGATGGCAAGCTGATCAAGCGTCCGCTGACAACTGATGGCACACAAGTCACTGTTGGATTTAAAGAACCTGAATTTGAGGAAAAATGGCAGGGCTAAATCAGAAACAATTCTTGTTTTCAGGCACCTGTTATGCCAATATGAAGTAGTATAGAAATCATTCATATGCGGAGGGAAAATACATGAGTTCACCAAAAGAATTACGTTATTCAGAAGAACACGAATGGGTAAAAGTTGAAGACGGTAAAGCACGAATCGGTATTACTGAATTTGCACAATCAGAACTTGGCGATATCGTATTCGTTGAACTGCCGGAAGTTGGCGACGAGCTGCAGGCAGACGAGCCATTTGGCAGTGTTGAATCTGTGAAAACAGTTTCAGAACTTTACGCACCAGTCAGCGGTAAAGTCGTTGAGGTAAACGAAGACCTTGAAGACAGCCCTGAATACGTTAACGAATCTCCATATGAAAAAGCATGGATGGTCGTAGTAGAACTTTCTGACGAATCAGAAGTTGACGAACTGATGGATGCTGAAGCATATGACAAAATGACAGACGAAGACTGATTAACATGCCGTTCACCTGGTTTGGTGAGCGGTATTTTGCTATCAAAAAGTGGCAGGTGATTTCCGCTTCAGGGAGACGCTTTGCGTGGCCGGGCGGTGAGCCAGCAGGCTTCGCCGTATGCCTCACCTGTCCCTTCATGCCACAGGAGTCGCCCCCTTACGATCCAATCACCTGCAGTGCAAGTATAAATATTTCTTTAAAAACTCCTGAATGATAATTGGCAAACCACACCTTCTAAGGTAAAGTACTACTGCAAAAGGAACTTCCCCATCTCATTTACTTGCATTTCTTCACTGTACAGGCGACAATTAAAGCAGCAGCATACCATGTAAGAAAGCCGTGCGATCCTTAGGTGAGGGTGTGATGGGAAATGGAGTGCAAAAAGGTTATTATTGTTGAAGGCAAATCTGATAAACGCAAGGTACAGCCGATTATTAGAGAACCGGTAGATATCATTTGTACAAACGGCACAATCAGCCTTTCAAAAATGGATGAACTGATTGATGAATTGTATGAAAAAGATGTCTATGTGCTTGTGGATGCGGATGATGCAGGCGAAAAACTGCGAAAACAGTTTAAAAGAGAGATGCCCGAAGCCGATCATCTGTATATCGACAGAGCCTATCGTGAGGTTGCAACTGCGCCTGAGCAGCACCTGGCAGTTATTTTAGCGGGTGCGAACATTGATATTTACACTGAGTTTTTAGAAAAAAGGATGAATCTTTAATGATAAAAGAATGGACAATTGAGGATCTGGATCAGCGATTACAGCAGCAACAGCAAGCAGCGATGTATTTGTATACACCAATGTGCGGGACATGTAAGCTTGCAGGTAAAATGCTTGAAGTTACAGCAGCAGCAATTAAAGACACTGAAATCGGTAAAGCGGATCTAAATTACGTCGAGCCGCTTGCAGAACGCTATCAGATCGAGAGCGTACCGTGTCTACTGTTATTTAAAAACGGCGAAATGGTGCAGAAAATCTATAAATTCGAATCGGTTCCAACGATTTTTGAAGCTTTCGAAGAACTTTCCAGGCAGCCGGTCGAAAAGTAAATGTGCAATTTTTGAAAAAAATCGTTGACATTAATTTTAGGGTCATGATACGATTTGTCTCGTACTCTTAATGAATCTTAACTAAATACGCGAAACTCTTATCAAGAGCGGCGGAGGGAAGTGCCCTATGAAGCCCGGCAACCGACAGTTTACTGGAAAGGTGCCAAGTCACACAGGTGAAAACCTGGCAGATGAGAGAAAGCCGTTTTAATTTTGGACGCCTTTCTGCTCATCACGCAGAGAGGCGTTTTCGTTTTTGTAGATGAGTGGGCAATTTATGGAATCATTTTAATGTCCCACTTTAACGGGATAATAAGTTAATTGACGAAAGTAGGTGATGGTATGATAACCATCTCAGATGTAAAAAAAGTATTTAAAACAAGAAGCGGTTCGCTGACTGCAGTAGATAAAGTCAATCTGGAAATCCAGGAAGGCGAAATATTTGGGGTTATTGGCTACAGCGGTGCCGGTAAAAGTACATTGATTCGCATGTTGAACGGTCTTGAACAGCCGTCAGAAGGTAAAGTGGATATAAACGGCAAGCTGATTTCCTCTATCAAAGGAGGCGATTTAAGAAAAGCAAGACAGAAAATCAGTATGATCTTCCAGCATTTTAATCTACTCTGGTCACGCACTGTCAGTGAAAATATTGCTTTTCCTCTTGAAATTGCTGGCGTACCAAAGCAGGAGAGGCAAAAGAGAGTCAATGAACTGATTGAGCTGGTTGGTCTGGAGGGACGTGGAGATGCATATCCGTCCCAGCTGAGTGGCGGTCAGAAGCAGAGAGTCGGGATTGCAAGAGCGCTTGCGAATGACCCTGAAGTGCTGCTGTGTGACGAAGCAACTTCAGCGCTTGATCCTCAGACAACAGATGCGATTCTTGAACTGCTCGTTGATATTAACAAACGTCTCGGGCTGACAATTGTCCTGATCACACATGAAATGCATGTGATCAGAAAGATCTGTCACCGTGTGGCAGTCATGGAAGGCGGAAAAGTTGTTGAACTCGGAGATGTGCTTGAAGTATTTAAGCAGCCGAAAGAAAAGATTACGAAACGCTTTGTTCAGCAGGTAACAGAGCCTGAAGAAACAAAAGAAACGATTGAACATCTTCTTGAAGAATATCAGGATGGTAAAGTGGTTAAGCTGTCATTCGTTGGAGAATCAGCAGAGCAGCCGGTCGTTACAAACCTGATCCGTTCATTTGATCTGCAGGTGAATATTCTGCAGGGGAAAATTTCTCAGACGCAAAATGGCGCATACGGTTCACTGTTTATTCATTTACACGGTAAGCAGGACGAGCTTGAGCGTGCGATTGAATTTTTAGAAGCGGCAAGTGTTGGAGTGGAGGTGATCACGCATGATTGAGCAGATTTTTCCGAACGTTGAGTGGCCGGTCATGTGGGAAGCGACATATGAAACAATTTATATGACTGTGCTGTCAGTTGTGATCACATTTGTGTTGGGACTCGCACTCGGATTGCTATTGTTTCTCACTTCTAAAGGAAACCTGTGGGAGAACAAAATCGCCTACACCATTACAACAGCACTCGTTAATATATTCAGGTCAATTCCATTTATCATTTTAATTGTACTGCTGATCCCGTTTACACGCTTTCTCCTCGGAACAATCAGGGGAGCGGATGCAGCACTGCCTGCACTGATTATCGGTGCAGCTCCATTCTATGCACGAATGGTTGAAATCGCACTGCGTGAAATTGATAAAGGGGTTATTGAAGCAGCAAGATCAATGGGTGCAAAGGTAAGCACGATTATATTTAAAGTATTACTGCCGGAATCAATGCCAGCGCTGATCTCAGGAATCACGGTTACAGCGATCGCGCTTGTCGGTTATACAGCAATGGCTGGTGTTATCGGAGCGGGCGGACTTGGTAACCTGGCATTTCTTGATGGTTTCCAGCGAAGCAGAGACGATGTCACACTCGCAGCAACCATCATTATCCTAGCAATCGTCTTCATCATTCAATTCTTTGGAGACTTCTTCACCAACAAACTGGATAAACGCTAATTTAGCTTATTATAAAAAACACATTTAAGGGAGAGAATGACACATGAAAAAATTCGTAGCAGGAACATTCGCAGTAACAAGTATTTTCGCTTTAGCCGCTTGCGGTTCAGATAATGCAGAAGGTATCGGCACTGGTGAAGAGGGCGAGCCGGTTGAACTGAGAGTCGGCGCTTCTAATGTACCTCACGCAGAAATCCTTGAGCAGGCACAGCCGCTTCTTGAAGAAGAAGGCGTAGACCTTCAAATTGAAACGTATCAGGACTATATACTGCCGAACCAGGACCTTGAATCAGGTGAGATTGATGCAAACTACTTCCAGCACATTCCTTACCTTGAATCACAAATCGCAGAGCACGGCTATGATTTCGCAAACGCTGGCGGAATTCACATTGAGCCGATTGGTATCTACTCTCAGGAGCACGAATCACTTGATGACCTTCCTGAAGGCGCTGAAATTTTGATGAGTAATTCAGTCGCTGACCACGGTCGTATCCTGACAATGCTTGAAGCGCAGGGGCTTATCACACTTGACCCTGAAGTGGACAAAACTAAAGCGGAAGTATCAGATGTTGTAGAAAACCCTAAAAACCTTCAGTTTGAAGCAGATTACGAAGCAGCACTGCTTGTCCAGCTTTATGAAAATGGAGAAGGTGACGCTGTACTGATCAATTCAAACTACGCAATTGACGCTGGGATTAACCCGCTTGAAGATTCAATCGCACTTGAAAATTCAGATTCACCATATGTTAACGTAATTGCAGTGAACAGCGGTGAAGAAGATAATGAAGCAGTTCAGAAGCTTGTAGAAGTTTTAACTTCTGAAGAAATTCAGGACTTCATTCTTGAAGAATGGGGCGGCGCTGTCGTACCGGTTGACGCAGAATAATGTATTTGTCGCTGTCCAGGCTATGCCTGGGCATTTTTTACGTTTTGACGTATGGTGGGAGGATAGTTATAGCAGTTTTCCCCGGAGATGCACGAAACTCCGCTTCAGTTGTAGTGATACACCCGGGAAGTTGTTGTGATCCGGTCCGAAGTTATCGCGATCAACCACAAACTTGTAGCAATCCCACACCAAAATCCGCCCCGTTGAAAACCATCCGAATAAAAAATTTCAAATATTCTTCATCCGTTGATACACACGCAATGAAAACCCTTACATATACCTGATAAATATTTGTAATAGTCAAAAAATTATGCTAGGGTGTTTAATAAGTTTTCTAGCGGGTAATTACCCACTAGAAAACATTTTTAGAAATAATATGGAAACCAAGTCACGGACAAAAAATTGAAAAGGAATGATTCATTATCCATCCGATTAAAGTTGATTTTACAACTGACATGGAAAAGCAGATGCTAAGTTCGCACGGAGTTGGTTACGAAACGTATATGAGAGACCACGATGTGCGTATGAATGTGGAAATGAAACGTGAAGAAGAGTACAAAAAGTCACAAGACTTAGTCCAGGAACTTGAAGGTAAAGTCATCAATCATTTATAATAGTAGAGAAGTGAAAAAAGTCAGTGTATCTTACACTGACTTTTTTAATTGTAACGGCAAGGGTCAGCGTCATTTGATTCTAGTTTTAATTTGTTATAAGATTAGAATGAGAATAAATTGAGAATGGTTCTTCCATTTCAAATTCATATACAAACGGAGGTAATTAGACAATGGCTTCAACTTTAGTAATTAAAGATCTCCACGTTGAGATCGAAGGTAAAGAAATTTTAAAAGGTGTAAACCTTGAATTAGATAGCGGTAAGATTCACGTTATTATGGGACCTAACGGAACGGGTAAATCAACACTCGCTTCAGCAATCATGGGACACCCTAAGTTTGAAGTAACAAAAGGTGAAGTACTGCTGAACGGTGAAAACGTTCTTGAAATGGAAGTAGATGAGCGTGCACTTGCAGGTCTATTCCTTGCAATGCAGTACCCAAGTGAAATCACTGGTGTAACAAATGCAGACTTCCTTCGTTCTGCAATCAATGCACGCCGTGAAGAAGGCCAGGAAATTTCTCTAATGAAATTCATTAAAGAACTTGATAAGAACATGGACTTCCTTGAAATGGATCAGAACATGGCACAGCGTTACCTGAATGAAGGTTTCTCAGGCGGTGAGAAAAAGCGTAACGAAATTCTTCAGCTGATGATGATCAAACCTGAATTCGGTATTCTTGATGAAATCGACTCTGGTCTTGATATCGATGCACTGAAAGTTGTATCTAAAGGAATTAATAAAATGCGCAGCGAAGACTTCGGCTGCCTGATTATCACTCACTATCAGCGTCTTCTTAACTACATCGAGCCTGATTTTGTACACGTAATGATGCAGGGCCGCGTTGTAAAATCAGGTGGACCTGAACTTGCACAGCGCCTTGAAAGTGAAGGTTATGACTGGATCAAGCAGGAGCTTGGGATTGAAGACGAAACTGTAGGACAAGAAGCGTAACTGATAGGAGGATGAATATGACGACACAAATGAAATTGCCGGTTGATCAGCAAGCGGTGCAGGCTTTCTCAGAAAAGAACGGCGAGCCTGGCTGGCTGTCGTCCCTTCGATTGGACGCACTTGCGAAAGCAGAAGAGCTGCCATTGCCGAAGCCGGATAAAACGAAAATTGATAAATGGAATTTCACACAGTTTGCAAGCCATACTGTAGATAGCGAAGTTTATGCTTCATTAGAAGAGCTTCCTGAAACAGTGAAGTCTCTTGTAGACGCTGAGAAGCAGGAAAACCTGTATATCCAGCGCAACAATACACCAGCATACCTGAAGCTGTCTGACAGCCTTAAGAGTAAAGGTGTTATTTTCACAGATATTTTTACTGCAGCGAAGGAGCATCCTGAGCTTGTAGAACAATATTTCATGAAGGACGCTGTACAGGTGGACGAGCATAAGCTGACTGCGCTTCATGCAGCACTTGTAAATGGCGGAGCATTCCTTTATGTGCCTAAAAACGTTGAACTCGAAGAGCCAATTCAGGCTGTATACGTTCACGACAATGCAGACGCAGCTCTTTTCAACCACGTATTAGTGGTAGCTGAAGAGAATTCTGCGGTCACTTATGTGGAATCGTATCTTGCAACTGAAGGTGCTGGTGAGTCGCTTGCGAACATCATCACTGAAGTTGTAGCTAAAGATAACGCACGCGTTGTATACGGAGCAGTTGATAACCTGTCAGAAGGTACAACAACTTACGTAAACCGCCGTGGAACAGCAGCACGCGATGCAAAAATCGAGTGGGCACTTGGTATGATGAATGACGGTAATACAATTTCAGAAAACATCACGCACCTGATTGGTGATAATTCACATGGCGACACAAAGATGGTTGTAGTCGGACGTGGAAACCAAAAGCAGAACTTCACAACGAATATCAGACACTGGGGTAAAAACTCAGAAGGTTATATTTTGAAGCACGGTGTGATGAAGGACGCAGCTTCTTCTATCTTTAACGGAATCGGTAAGATTGAGCACGGCGCTACAAAAGCAAACGCTGAGCAGGAGTCACGTGTACTCATGCTGAGTGAAAAAGCTCGCGGTGATGCAAACCCGATCCTTCTGATTGATGAAGATGATGTAACTGCAGGTCACGCAGCTTCAGTTGGCCGCGTAGATCCAATGCAGCTGTTCTATCTGATGAGCCGTGGTATTTCTCAAAAAGAAGCAGAACGTCTTGTGATTCACGGTTTCTTAGCACCAGTTGTGACAAACCTTCCAATTGAAGGCGTTAAGCAGCAGCTGACAGAAGTCATTGAAAGGAAAGTGAATGTATGAATGTCGAAGAGATCCGCAGACAGTTTCCAATATTGGACCAGGAAGTAAACGGTCAGCCGCTTGTCTATCTTGACAGCGCAGCTACTTCTCAAAAACCGCTGTCTGTGATCCGGGCACTTGATGAGTACTATAAAGGGTACAATTCAAACGTACACCGCGGTGTGCACACGCTTGGAACCCGGGCGACAGACGGGTATGAAGGAGCTCGAGAAAAAGTTCGTAAATTCATTAATGCCGCAAAGTCTGAAGAGGTCATCTTCATGCGCGGTACGACAACAGCGATTAATACCATCGCACAAAGCTATGGGCAGGACAATGTGAAAGAAGGCGACGAAATCGTCATCACACATATGGAGCACCACAGCAATATTATCCCGTGGCAGCAGCTCGAAAAAAGAACCGGTGCAACGCTCAAGTATGTCCCGCTTCAGGCAGACGGCACGCTGTCACTGGATGATGTACGTGAAACGATTACGCAAAATACGAAAATCGTTTCAATTATGATGGTTTCCAACGTACTTGGCACAATGAACCCGATTAAAGAAATCACACAAATTGCCCATGAAAATGGTGCAGTGATGGTGGTGGACGGTGCACAGGCTGCGCCGCATATGAAGGTTGATGTGCAGGACCTTGACTGTGACTTCTTTGCATTTTCAGGTCATAAAATGGCTGGACCCACTGGTATTGGCGTTTTATATGGCAAGAAGAAACATCTGAATGCAATGGAGCCGGTTGAATTCGGTGGAGAGATGATTGACTTTGTCGGTCTTCAAGAGTCTACATGGAAAGAGCTTCCGTGGAAATTTGAAGGCGGAACACCAATTATCGCAGGTGCAATTGGTCTTGGGGCAGCAATCGATTTCCTGAATGAAATTGGTCTGGATGAAATTGAGAAGTATGAGCACCACCTGGCTGCTTATGCGATGGAGAAAATGTCTGAGATTAATGGTCTGACCATCTACGGACCAAAAGATCCATCAAAGCGTGCCGGCCTTGTGACATTTAATCTTGATGATGTTCACCCGCATGACTTAGCCACTGTACTTGATGCAGACGGTATTGCAATTCGCGCAGGTCATCACTGTGCACAGCCGCTGATGAAATGGCTCAACGTTTCTTCAACAGCACGTGCAAGTTTCTATCTGTATAACACAGAAGAAGATATTGACCGCTTAGTAAGTGGACTCGTTAAAACAAAGGAGTATTTCAGCGATGTCTTTTAATAACTTAGACCAGCTGTATCGTCAGGTGATTATGGATCATTATAAGAACCCGCGTAACAAAGGTGAAATCGAAGACAGTGTAACTGTTGATATGAATAATCCGACTTGCGGTGACAGAATCCATTTAACACTTGATGTACAGGATGGAATTGTAAAAGAAGCTAAATTCGATGGCGAAGGATGCTCCATCTCAATGGCGTCTGCTTCAATGATGACACAAGTGATCAAAGGCAAGCCCATTGATGAAGCACTTAAATATTCTCAAATCTTTTCAGATATGATGCTTGGCAAAGAATACGATGATTCAGTAGACCTTGGTGATATTGAAGCACTGCAGGGTGTAGCGAAATTCCCTGCCCGTATCAAATGTGCAACACTTTCCTGGAAAGCAATGGAGAAAGGAATTGACCAGCAGTCTGAATAACTGCAAACAAAGAAGGAGGAATCATCATGGCGAAAAAAATGCCTGAAGTTGGCGATTATAAATATGGCTTCCATGACAAAGACGTATCGATTTTCCGTTCGAAGCGTGGTCTGACGCGTGAAATCGTGGAAGAAATTTCCCGCATGAAAGAAGAGCCGGAGTGGATGCTGGACTACCGCCTGAAAGCTCTTGAACAGTTTTACAATATGCCAATGCCTCAGTGGGGCGGCGACTTAAGCGGACTGAACTTTGATGAAATTACGTACTACGTTAAGCCATCAGAGCGAAGCGAGCGCAGCTGGGACGAGGTCCCAGAGGAAATCAAGCGTACATTTGACAAGCTTGGTATTCCTGAAGCTGAGCAGAAATATCTTGCTGGTGTATCTGCACAGTATGAATCAGAGGTTGTATACCACAACATGAAAGAAGATCTTGAAGAAATGGGTATTGTCTTCAAGGACACTGATTCAGCGCTTAAAGAAAACGAAGAGCTTTTCAAAAAGCATTGGGGAACTGTTATTCCTTCTGGTGATAACAAGTTCTCAGCACTGAACTCAGCAGTATGGTCAGGTGGATCATTCATCTATGTGCCTAAAGGCGTAAAGGTTGATACTCCACTGCAGGCGTACTTCCGAATCAACTCTGAAAACATGGGTCAGTTCGAGCGTACACTGATCATTGCTGATGAAGGCTCAAGCGTACACTATGTTGAGGGTTGTACAGCACCAGTTTATACAACAAACTCTCTTCACAGTGCCGTTGTTGAAATCATCATCAAAAAAGACGCTTACTGCCGTTACACAACAATTCAGAACTGGGCGAACAACGTATTCAACCTGGTAACGAAGCGTGCAGTCTGTGATGCTAATGCTACAATGGAATGGGTAGATGGAAACATCGGCTCTAAGCTGACAATGAAATACCCTGCAGTCATTCTTCGCGGTGAAGGTGCACGTGGTATGACACTTTCTATCGCACTTGCAGGTAAAGGTCAGCACCAGGATGCAGGAGCTAAAATGCATCACTTAGCGCCAAACACATCTTCAACAATTGTATCTAAATCAATCTCTAAACAGGGCGGTAAAGTAACCTACCGCGGTATCGTACACTTCGGACGTAAAGCACACGGTGCACGGTCTAACATCGAGTGCGATACACTGATTATGGATAACGAATCAACATCTGATACAATTCCATACAACGAAATTCTGAATGACAACATTTCACTTGAGCACGAAGCGAAAGTGTCTAAGGTATCTGAAGAGCAGCTATTCTATCTGATGAGCCGGGGAATTTCTGAAGAGGAAGCAACTGAAATGATCGTAATGGGCTTCATCGAGCCATTCACGAAAGAGCTTCCGATGGAATATGCAGTAGAAATGAACCGTCTGATTAAGTTCGAGATGGAAGGTTCAATCGGTTAATATGATCAAAACCCGCACTTTTTGGAGTGCGGGTTTTTCTATGATTTGAAGAAGGAGCCGGGGAGGAATAGCAACAAGTATTGGTGGGATTGATACAAATTCGGCGTTTTCTGGTGCAACTTCCCGGGCGTATCACTACAACCTGAGCGGAGATTACTGCAACTCCGGCCAAAATAGCGACAATTGACCCCAGCTGCCCTGCATGCACTTGGGAAACAGGCTTGTGTCAAAGGGTATCAAGAGGATGTGGTGCAACACAAGTTCTAGATTGTATCCGACAACTAAAGAGTTTAATTGCTACAACCTGCGCGCGGAATGCTACAACTCCCCGAGTGTATCGCTACAACCTCAGCACGGAATGCTACAATTTCACCAGAAATCGCTACAAACTGGCCCCGTCCACTACAACCACAAAAAAAGACTGCCGCAGCAGTCTTTTCCCGAACACTAATATGATAAATCCTCGGAAACCTTATCAGCTGAAGGCGACCTCCAAACAAATCCAATCGCTGCACCAACTAGCGCAGGGAGCATCCATCCGAGTCCAATTTCATATAATGGCAGATAGGTCATATAAAATGCTGTTACGGCATCAAGCGCTCCGTTTGCGATGCCTGGCAGTGTGCCAACCAGCGCATTATACCCGTCAATCAGACTGACGAAGAATGTCAGAAACATCGCGCCTGTATAGATGCTGCGCTTGTGACCAAACAGGTTCGAAGTCAGTCCAAGTAAAATCAGTACAATAGCAAGTGGATATAAGAACATCAGCATTGGAATCGCATACTGAATAATATTCGTTAATCCGAAGTTTGCGATCAGCAGTGACATCAGTGAAAGAATCAGTACAAATGTTTTATAGCTGACTTTTGGATACAGCTGATGGAAAAACTCACTGCAGGCGATGATCAGGCCAATACTTGTCTTTACGCAGGCAAGCACGATAATCAGTGCAAGCAGGATCGCCCCAAATGGTCCGAAATAGTGCTGTGCCACAGCTGCGAATGTCAGTCCGCCATTCTCAAAGGTGCCGACAGTTTGTGGGCTTGTTGCCCCCATATAAGTGAGCAGTCCATAGATCAGCATCATTAAACCGGTAGCAAACAGACCGGACTTCAATGTTGTCTGTGCGATGGCTTTTTTATCAGTGATCCCCAGGGTTTTTATGGCGTGAATGACGATGATACCAAATGCCAGTGCACCAAGGGCGTCCATCGTGTTATAACCTTCACGGAAACCGCTCATAAATGGCAACGACTGATAATCTGTTGCAGGCGCCTGAAAGCTGCCCATTGGATTGACTACAACTGTAATAATTAAAATTGATAGGAAAAATAAAAAGACTGGTGTCAGGTATTTACCGACAATATCCATGACCTTTTCAGCTTTCAATGATAAAACATAGACAATGGCAAAGAAAATGATACTGAATACAGCCAGCCATAGACGGCTCTGTTCAGGGCTGATAAATGGCTCAAACCCTACCGTGAATGGCACAGTCGCAGTACGCGGGATTGCAAAAAACGGGCCAATTGTTAAATACAGAATTAAAGCAAAAACCGTTCCAAAAACCGGGTGGACCCGGCTTGCTAGGTCATGAAGCCCTTTACTGCCTGATAGACCGATCGCAAGAATCCCGAGAAGCGGGAGTCCAATTGCGGTGACGAGGAAACCGGCGAGTGCAGGCCAGAATGATGTGCCTGCAAGCTGTCCAAGGTGGATTGGGAAGATTAAGTTGCCGGCTCCGAAAAAGAGACCGAACAACATCGTCCCAATCATGATATAAGTGGAGAATGGTATTTTTTGTTGCATAAGCTTGTTCCTTTCCTGTAGCTTTTTGAGTGCGACGCTGTGACGTAATAAAGGTAATCCTAACAAGAATAAACATACGTTACAATAACAATTTTCTGTTTTTTTAAAACAGTTTTTTGAGAGCGCTTCCTTTTGCCAAAAGATGTTTTAGCGAGTATTTTATGTAAAAAACATCATTTTATCTGATCGCTACCGCAGTGTCTTAACTGTGATACAATAACGATATTAAATCGGTCGTAAGCGGGTGATTGTGTGATTTATATCGGTTTGACCGGATGGGGAGATCATCCGGATGTATATGATGAACATTCCTCAAAGCAGGATAAGCTGAAAGATTACGCCGGACACTTTCCGATCGTTGAGCTGGATGCTTCCTTTTATGCTGTGCAGCCTGAGCGCAACATGAAAAAGTGGGTGGCGGAAACGCCTGATTCATTTAAATTTATTGTCAAAGCCTATCAGGGCATGACCGGACATCAGCGTGGAGATATTCCTTTTGAGTCGAAAGAGGACATGTTCAAGGCATTCAGGCTATCACTTACTCCTTTTCTTGAAGCAGATAAGCTTGGGGTTGTGTTGCTGCAGTTTCCACCCTGGTTCGACTGCAGGAAACAGAATGTTGATTACATAAGATACTGCAAACGGCAGCTTGAAGGACTTCCTCTTGCGATTGAATTCAGAAACCAGTCGTGGTACTCAGATGAGTTTCGTAACGGTACACTTCAGTTTTTAAGAGATGAAGAACTTATTCACAGCGTCTGTGATGAACCGCAGGCAGGGGAAGGTTCAATTCCGCTGATTGCCGAGAGCACGCATAAAGGGGTAACGGTATTCAGACTTCACGGCAGAAATACAGCCGGCTGGACGAAAAAGGGCAATGAAAACAGCTGGCGCGAAGTAAGATATCTGTATGATTATACTGAAGCAGAGCTGAGAGATCTCGTTCCTGTCCTTCAAAAACTGGACCGTGCATCCGATAAAATATATGTACTTTTTAATAATAACTCCGGTGGACATGCAGCAGCCAATGCAAAAACAATGATTGAGCTGCTGGGACTGGATTATGGAGGTCTCGCTCCGCGTCAGCTTGACTTATTTTAAGATTGGGATGAAGTAGGTATGGAATGGTTTTTACTGCCTTTAATCGGGCTTGCAGCCGGGGCAATCGGGTCACTGATTGGTCTTGGGGGCGGCGTGATCGTCGTACCTGCGCTGCTGTTTTTTGGACCGGCACTGATGTGGATTGATGGTATCACACCACAGACAGCTGTTGGGATCTCATTAGTTGTGATGATTTTCACAGGCTTATCATCAACGCTTGCTTATTTAAAAACGAAAACGGTCGATGTGAAAAGCGGCCTGTTATTTTTCGCGGGAAGTGGTCCCGGGGCAATCGTTGGTTCTTATACAAATCAGTATTTGACATTAGGATCTTTTCATCTGTATTTTGGATTATTTATGATCTTTTTATCGTTTATTCTTTTAATCAGAAATAAATTGAAACCGATTGAAAAATTCAAAACGGCTTCGTACCAGCGTCATTTTACTGATCCGCAGGGCGTACAATGGGCATACGGATTTCCACCGGCTGCGGGTGTCATTGCAGCATTTGCGGTAGGGTTTGCATCTGGTTTATTTGGTATCGGAGGAGGCTCTGTCATGGTGCCGGTGATGATTATTGCTTTTCTTTTTCCACCGCATGTAGCAGTCGGTACTTCAATGCTGATGGTCTTTCTCTCGGCATTGCTGGGCTCAGCTTCACATATTGCGCTTGGAAATGTAGATTGGCTATACGTTGCCCTGCTCGCTCCAGGTGCATGGTTCGGTGCAAAGCTTGGCGCCTGGATGAATCAGCGGATGCAGTCTGATAAGCTTGTGATTGTACTCAGACTCATTCTGGTGTTAATCGGAATCAGATCGATTATTGAAGGAATATATGGCTAAAAGGCAAGGTGGAGGTGATAAAAGATGAAGGAAAGAATGACATTTTTTCATACAAATGATCTGCATAGTCATTTCGAGAACTGGCCCCGGATTCATCAGTTCCTGCAGCAGCAGAAGCAAATGCTTAAGCAGGACGGGGAAGAGGTTTTTCTTTTTGATATCGGGGATCACGCAGACCGTTCCCACCCTTTGACAGAAGGGTCATCCGGAAAGCGGAATGTGGATCTGCTCAATAAAGCCGGATATGACGCCATAACAATTGGTAACAATGAAGGCATTACTTTTTCATATGAAGAGTTAAATGAACTGTATCAGCACGCTGACTTTGAAGTGGTCTTAGCGAACCTCTTTACGTCTAAAGGTAACCGGCCGGACTGGACACGGCCGTATCTGATTAAAACGACAAAAAGCGGTGTGAAGATCGGCATTACAGCGGTGACTGCTGAATATCCCGTTTTTTACGAAAAGCTTGGCTGGCATATCACATCTGCAAAAGATGAACTGAAAGCACAGGTCAGAGCGATGAAAGACAAAGTGGACATCATTATCCTGCTGTCCCACCTTGGAATCCGTGAAGACGAGTGGGTGGCTGAAGAATGTCCTGATATCGACATTATTATGGGGGGACATACACACCACGTGCTTGAAAATGGAAGGCTCCATCATCAGGTGCTCCTTGCTGCAGCTGGTAAGTACGGGATGTATACAGGGAAAGTTGAGATTGAATTCGATCATGTAACGAGGGAAGTATCCGGAAAAACAGCAACTTTATATGAGACGAGTGAACTGGAGGCCGCCGCTGACTTGAACAGTGCTTGGCTTGAAGAAGGAAAACGGCTTCTTTCAAATGAAATTACTGTGCTTGATCAACCGATACCTCATAACCCCCTCGAGGCGGCATCACCACTGTCAGTTCTGCTGGCTGAAGCAGTGCTTGAGTGGTGTCAGGCAGATTGTTCAATCGTAACAGGCGGTCTGCTGCTTGGTCAGCTTGAAGCAGGACCTGTAACGGAATATGACCTTCATAAAATTCTTCCTCACCCCATCAATCCTTGTATGGTGGAACTGACAGGGAGTGAATTAAAAGAAGTACTCAGAGAATCCAGACATCAGAACTGGCCAACTACGGTGATCAGGGGACTTGGGTTCAGAGGCACAATTTTAGGCGAGTTTATTTACAAAGGGCTTGAAGAAATTGATCATCAATTTTATGTAAACGGAGAGTTGGTGCGGTCAGATCAAGTTTACCGGATTGCAACCGTTGATATGTTTACATTTGGTTTTTTCTTTCCGGAAATGCACAGAGCAAAAAAACAGTACTTTATGCCTGAATTTTTACGTGATATTTTAAAGGAGAAGCTTAAAACTACAGCCCGTTAAAAAATAGACAGAGAAGGGTGATCAGTCAATGAGATTAATATCCACAAAGGTTCTTCGGGCTGGGATGGTATTGGGTCATACCATTTATAATGTAAATGACAAACCTCTATTGCAGGCAGGTGTTACGCTGAGTGAGCCAATGATTTCCCGACTACGTTTTTTGAAAGTGCAGTACGTCTATATTTCAGATGAGAAATCTAAAGGCATTGAGGTAAAAGAGAGTGTGCCTGTTCATGTCAGACAGGAATCGATCAGGGAAATGAAAGATGCATTTTCTTCAATACGGACAAGCAAGCAGAAAAATATGGCTGCCATGCTTGAAAGCAAGACCGAAAAAATACAACATGTATTAAAAGGAATTATGAGTGAAATGGATGCAAATCAGGATCTGCTCATGATCTTATCAGATGCTTATATTTATGATTCTTATATATTCCATCATTCATATAATGTCACGCTGTATACACTGGCGATTGGAAAAGAGCTGAGGCTACCGGTTAAACAGCTTGAACAGCTGGGACTTGGCGCCATGCTCCATGATATTGGAAAAACAATGGTGGATGAGTCAGTCCTGATGAAGGAAGGGCCGCTTACAGAAGAAGAGTTTGAGGAAATTAAAATGCATACAGTACATGGATTTGAAGTGCTGAAAAATCTTCATAATGTTTCGTTACTGACCGCTCATTGCGCGTTTCAGCATCACGAAAGACTGAACGGTTCAGGTTACCCGCGGGGCATCTTTGTTGAGGATATTCATCTTTATGCAAAGATTCTCGCTGTTGCAGACGTATTTGATGCCTGCACGTCAAACCGTGTTTATCGTGATAAAATGCTGCCTGCTGATGCGCTTGAAATTATCCTGGCTGGGTCAGGTACATTATTTGATCCGACAGTGATTAAAGCTTTTCAGATGGGTGTGGCGATTTATCCGAACGGGCTCACCGTACAACTGAGCGACGGTAGAAAAGGAATTGTGGCGCGGCAGAATAAAGGCGTTTCAACGCGGCCGGTGATCAGGGTAGTGGAAGAGAGCGGGAAAATCGTCAGAGCTACATATGAAGTTGACCTGTCGGCACATCTGGATGTGACAATTGCTGAGACTGATATCTCTTTTATAACTGAATAATTCTAAGTAAAAAACCCTTCTGACCTGCATACACTGCGTTATAGGAGGGCTTTTTTATGCGCAGAAAAAGAATGATGATCAAGCCGCTCACAGCACGCTCTGTCTGGCTGCTGTCATTGGTGTTATTTCTGCTGATGACAGCCATTGGGCTCGCTGTTATCAATACTGGTATTAAGCCAACTTTGATGATCTATGCCGAGTCCCAGACACAGAAAATCGGTGCGCTTGTAATCAGTAAGGCAGTAAACAGAGAGATTGCAAACGTCATGGATATCAATGAAATTATTGAAAATGTACCAACGGATTCAGCTGAAATGGTCACCACAAAGTTTAATACAGAAATTATTAACCGGGTACTTGCAGAAACCACAGAGCTTGTACAGGAACAACTGCGGGCAATTGAAAGAGGAGATACAAGTATTTTAAAGTCTCTGACTGAATTAGATCTAGAAGTGGAAGATGCCGGCAACCTTGAAGGAATCGTCTATACGGTGCCTCTTGGTCAGGCTACCGGAAACGCGTTACTTGGAAACCTTGGACCAAAAGTACCAATCAGGTTTCATGCAGTCGGAAGTGTGACGTCAAACATTAAATCAAATATTGATGAGTTTGGTATTAATAACGCATTTGTTGAGATTAATATACACCTTGTAGTAAATGTTCAGATTATCGTACCGTTTGCGACAGAAGTGACGACAATTGAACAGGATATACCGGTTGCAATGGGGCTGATTCAGGGACAGGTTCCTGAAATTTACAATGTCGGCGATGGTATGTCTCCTTCACTTGAAGTTCCGATTCCAACAAATTAGTCTTGAATTGAAGACAGTCACTTGTTATAATTGTTCAGTAAAATGAATAATCACCACATCATAATCCGATGGGGTAGAGGAGCAGTATTTAAGAGTAATCTGTGTGAGGATGACAACTGCGATCACAGATGAAAGGGGATCACTGCCGAAATGGTAATAATCAGTCAGGGTTTTATCATTGGGGTTATCTTTAATAAGGATAACACTCTCTTTCCGCAGCATTTTGCGGGTTGAGGAGCTACAGATCGTGATGGAGCATAACATTACTAACTTTCAAGGGTAATGGTAGAGTCCTCTATCATTGCCCTTTTTTGCGTTTTTTACGATTATGCCTCATACCTTGCCCTATCAAAAATTAAAGGAGGGAACATTATGGAAGGAACTTGGTTATCACTTTTACCACCAATCATTGCAATTGTAATGGTTTTACTTACTAGACGCGTCCTACTTTCGCTTGGCGCGGGTATTGTCGCAGCAGCACTATTAATCACAAGCTTTGGACCGCTTGCGACGCTTGAAACACTCTGGATGTCATTTAGCGGCGTATTTTGGGAGCACGGGTCAGATGGAGAACCCGGCGCACTGAACTTATGGAATATTTTTATTATGTTATTCCTGATTATTCTTGGTGTGATTACAGCATTCATTAACGTATCTGGAGGCGCAAGAGCGTTTGGGGAATGGGCAATGAAGCGCGTGAAAACACGTGCCGGTGCTCAGGCTGTAACTGCTTGCCTTGGTATTATTATCTTTATTGATGATTACTTCAACAGCCTTGCAGTCGGACAGGTGGCACGTCCACTGACTGACCGTCACCGCGTGTCGCGTGCAAAGCTTGCTTATCTGATCGATTCAACAGCAGCGCCGATCTGCGTGGTGTCACCCGTATCAAGCTGGGGAGCATACATCATCGCAGTAATTGGCGGGATTCTTGCTACACATTCAATTACTGAATACACAGCATTCTCGGCATTTATTCAAATGGTGCCAATGAATCTTTATGTATGGGCAGCACTTGGAATCGTCTTTATAGTCGCACTTCGCGGTGTTGATTTTGGACAAATGAAAGTGCATGAAAACCGTGCGATTGAAACAGGCGAAGTATATGACCCTAACAAAGATATTCCGGGAGAACTTAAAAATGATCTTCCTACATCAAAGCACGGAACAGTCGGAGATCTAATCTGGCCAATCATCGCTCTTGTGGTTGGTACAGTGGCTTCGATGATGTGGACAGGCGCTCAGGCTTATACAGCTGACACAGGAGAATCTGCAACGATTCTTCAGATGTTCGAGTATACTGATGTAGCAAAATCACTTGTATATGGTGCGCTAGTTGGACTGGCGGTAGCCATCGCATTCTTTATCCGTCAAATTGGCCGTTCTGAGAAAATCGGTGGAGCTGAATTTTTCCTTGCACTAAAAGAGGGCGTTAAATCAATGCTGCCGGCGATCTATATCCTTGTATTTGCTTGGATGATTGTTGGTCTTATTGGTGATCTTGGTACTGGTGAATATCTTGCAGGAATCGTAGAATCATCGAATCTGCCACTTGGATGGCTGCCAGTGTTACTATTCTTAGTTGCAGGCGTAATGGCATTCTCAACAGGTACATCATGGGGATCATTCGGTATTCTGCTTCCAATCGCAGGAGAAATTGCAGCAAGCACAGATATTTCACTCCTTCTGCCATCACTTGCAGCCGTACTTGCAGGTGCTGTATTCGGAGACCACTGCTCACCAATTTCTGATACAACGATCCTTTCTTCAACTGGAGCGGGAAGCAATCATATCGACCACGTTGCAACGCAGATCCCTTATGCCCTAACTGGTGCTGCCATTGCTTCAGCAGGTTACATTATGCTTGGCTTCTCAGGAAACACGTTACTTGCGCTTGGACTTGTCATTGTACTGCTTGTTTTATTTGCAGTGATAATGGGCAGGAATCCTGATAAAGCGAGAACCGTGTCAGCTAAAGAAGAGCTGGAGTAAGACATTTGAAGCCTGAATGGTTAACGCCATTCAGGCTTTTTTTAAAAGGACTATTGTACGATTGGAAAAATGTATGAATTATATAAAGTGTGAAAGATTTTGCACACTATTTCAATAAACATTGATATAACAGTGTTTATTTATTTTTCTAGATTATAGTAATATAATTTCAGAATTTTTTAAAATAGTACTTTTACATTTAGGAAGCAAGTGCTATACTGTTTTTAGATTATGAGAAATAATCTGAATATATAAAAACTTCCACTTATTCAGGAAGTACTTTCAGGGGGGTAATTAGATGAATCGTCAACAGTGGGGATCGCGTGCCGGATTTATTCTTGCAGCAGTCGGTTCCGCAGTCGGACTCGGAAACATTTGGCGTTTTCCGTATGTCGCTTATGAAAACGGTGGGGGAGCATTCTTTATTCCATATTTATTTGCACTCTTAACAGCCGGTATTCCAATTCTTATCATGGAATTCACCATCGGTCATAAGTACAGAGGATCAGCGCCACTGTCATTCTTCCGCATGAGCGGTAAAAAAGCAGAATGGCTTGGGTGGTGGGCAGTATTTGTATCGTTTGTTATTTCCACCTACTATGCAGTTATTATTGCCTGGGCAATGAGGTATACAATCTTCTCATTCGGTCAGGCTTGGGGAGAAGATACAGAAGGCTTTCTATTCAGTGAATTTTTACAGCTTGACGTAGCACCTGGTGAAACAGGCGGCATTGTGTGGGGAATTTTCATCCCACTCGTACTTGTATGGGTCATTACACTGGGGATTCTACTTGCTGGTGTTAAGAAAGGGATTGAATATGCAAACCGTATTTTCATCCCGACACTTGTTATTTTATTCCTGATTATCGTCATCAGAGCGGTAACACTTGAAGGTGCAGCTCAGGGTCTGAATGCATTCTTCCAGCCGAATTTTGAAAACATACTGGAACCGTCAGTCTGGGTAGCAGCTTACGGTCATATTTTCTTCAGTTTATCAATTGCGTTTGCAATCATGATTACTTATTCAAGCTATCTTCCGAAAAAATCGGACATTACGAATAACGCATTTATCACAGGTTTTGCAAACTCAGGGTTCGAGCTTTTAGCTGGTATCGGAGTATTCGCAGCGCTTGGATTCATGGCTTCACAACTGGATGTTCCGGTTTCAGAAGTTGCTTCTGCCGGTGTAGGACTTGCCTTCGTGGTATTCCCGCAGATTATTAATCAGCTTCCGGGGTTAAACGGAATTTTCGGTGCACTATTCTTCTTCTCGCTTACACTTGCCGGATTGACTTCACTAATGTCGATCACTGAAACGTATGTAGCAGGTTTAACTGAGAAGCTTGGTATCTCCCGTAACAAGGCTGTTCTTTTCGGGGGCGGACTTGCCGGATTAATTTCTATTCTGTTTGCCACTCAGGGCGGGCTATTCTTCCTTGACGCAGCAGATTACTACATTAACCAGTTTGGTGTAGCAGCTATTGGTCTGGTCGAAGTGATTATGATTGCATGGATTCTGCGTAAAACGAACGTGCTTCAGGGTCACGCTAACCTGACATCAGATATTCACCTTGGCGGATGGTGGAAAGCATGTCTTGCGATCGTTACACCAATCGTACTTGGATACATGATGTTTGGACTTGTTACAGATAACCTCTTCCAGCAGTTTGACAACGATTCTGGTAACTATGAAGGTTATTCCAACGGATTTGCACTGACGATGTTCTTATCGTCAGCAGGTGCAGCATTTGTCCTTGGAATTGTGTTATCAACACTAAAATGGAGCCGTTCAACACCAGTTGAGCTTCCGGATAAGGACTAAGGGAGGGATTCGCAATGACAGCCAGTGCAATTGTAATGATGGTAATTGGGATCGTTCTTTTATGGGGCGGACTTGCTGCAAGTATTACGAACGCAGTAAAGAAATCCAAAAATAAAACAGCTTAATAAATAGGCTGCCTGTGCTTAATGCATAGGCAGTTTTTTTAATGTATACTCAGGAGCTAGGTCATATTCATTCATGGCAGAAGGAAGCCATGATGACATAGGTGATACCTCGGGCGGCTCCGGTTCTTTTGAACATCCAGTTATCAGCAGGATCAAAAGAGCAGCATAAATAAGCTTCATCGAAACAACACTCCTTTATGCAAGTTTGTCCAGTTCGAATCGGAATCATGCATAGAAAAAATTGTGTTGTCATGTATAATAGGAAGTAGTTAACAGGCAGGAGTGAGAATCTGATGATTACAATGCATAATCAGCAATATGAAATCATAGAGGAATTCAGGGAAGGTTATAATGAAGAGGCTTTTGAAGCGAGATACAGTGAGATTCTGCATAAGTATGATTACATTGTAGGTGACTGGGGATACGGACAGTTGCGGCTGAAGGGCTTTTTTGAGGATACGAATCAGAAGTCTTCTTTTGATACGAAGATTTCTACGGTGAAGGATTATTTATATGAGCACTGTAATTTTGGGTGCCCTTATTTTATTGTGAAGAAGGTTGCCGGGGCTAAAAAGTAGATGGTGTGGTGAAAACTAACCGTTTCGCTGCGCTTCGGGCGGACGCTTTCCGGACGGAGGTTGCCAAGCCTCCTCACCTTCGGTTGCGGGGTCTCGGCTTCCCTCTAATCGTCCCGGAGTCGCCGCCCTACGCTCCGCTGCACTATATTGGTGTTTAATATACAATGAAGTATGTCTCCTTTTAAATTGAGATATACTTCTTTTTGTTTTCGATGTGTTAAAAGCCATTTTGGTTTATGCACAGCTGGAGCTACAATCACCAGCCAATTTTAAAAAAGACAAATCAGTAAAAAACATCAAGGCTTATGTGCACCGGGATCGAGTCTTGGAATGTATTCGTGGTCGCCTTTGTTTTCGTAGTTGAATGCGCTGTAGTAACGCTGTCCTTCTCTCCATGGGCCAGATTTGTTTCTGACGAGTGTATATTTCCCTCTGGGTGAGCCGTAGGGGCCTTCCGGGAGGGTTTCCGGTATCAGGTATTCCTTTTGGACTTCGACGTTTGAAAAATCGCTGTAGCGTTCCATTACACTGCTCCTTTTTGGTTTAGTATGAGCAGGCGGGCTTCAATTGATTCACAGGATCACTTCGTATAAAAATTCTCGCAGCTCGGATGCGTCCTGTTCAGAAAGCTTGAATGCATGTTCAATATAACCCTCTTCATCAAGATCATCCTGTCCGATAATCGCAAAGCGGCTGCCCTGGATGTCCATCACCATTGCTTTCCCGTAGTGGCGGTCGGAATATAGGATAGCCAGGTCAAAGCGCTGATTTTCTCCCATAAAGCTGACAAACCTCGTTTTTGTTTCCTCTGTATCATCATAAAGAAAAAATCGTTCAGTCATATTAAAAATCCTCCTTAAGCTATACATACAATTATAACGATTAACACACGTCATGCCAAAAAATCTGAAGGCTTATGGTACACTAAAAGCAGACATTTTGATGGAGTGTGAAGAGATGTACTTCGTGGATAGAGAAACAATTGAAAAAACATTAACGTTTATGGAAGAACAGCTCAGCTTTTTACATGGGCACAGTTCATGGGAATCTAAAATTGAACAGCTGGCGCTTGAACGCAGTCTGCATACCGTTATAGAATCAATTATTGATGTAGGAAATTCAATGATTGATGGGTTTATTATGCGTGATCCAGGCAGTTATGAAGATATTATTGATATTTTAGAGGATGAAAAAGTGATTGGCAAAGACATGCATGCTGATCTGGTTAAGGTTGTAAAACTAAGAAAACACCTTGTACAGGAGTTTACTGAAGTAGACCATCAGATGTGCATTGATACATTTACATCAGCAGAAGGTGCACTTAAAGCATTTACACCTGCAGTCAGAACCTATCTTGAAAATGGGCTGGGCCCGGTCTCAGCATTTAGACGGTAAGGAATAGAGAGGACGTAAAGAATGAAAGCATATAAAGGTTATTTAATTGATTTGGATGGAACGATGTATAGAGGAACGGAGCCGATTCCTGAAGCAGTTGAGTTTGTTAAGAAGCTGAAGGCAAAAGGCATTCCGTATTTATTTGTCACGAATAATTCTTCAAAAACACAGAAACAGGTAGCTGCACACCTGCAGAATTTTGATGTACCTGCTGAACCGGAACAGGTGTTTACGACATCTCTTGCAACTGCAGCAGTTATTTCCCGGGAAATGCCGAATGGCTCAGCCTATGTGATCGGCGGCGACGGGATCCGTCAGGCTTTGACTGAAAAAGGGATTACAATTAAGGATGAAAAGCCGGATTACGTGATTGTTGGCCTGGATCGTGAAATCACTTATGAAAAGCTTGCGCTTGGCTGTCTGGCTGTCAGAAATGGTGCGAAATTTATTTCCACCAATGGCGATATTGCGATTCCGACTGAGCGGGGGCTGCTCCCTGGTAATGGCTCGCTTACTTCAGTGATCACGGTATCAACACAGACAGAACCGCTATTTATCGGTAAACCTGAGTCAGTGATTATGGAGCAGGCCTTAAATGTCCTTGGCCTGCCAAAAGAAGATGTTGTGATGGTCGGTGATAATTATGATACAGATATTAAAGCCGGTTTTAATACTGGGATGGATACGTTAATGGTCCATACCGGCGTGTCACCAAAGAGCCTGCTTGCTGAAAAAGAACAGCAGCCTACCTATTCGATTAATTCATTGGCTGAGTGGGAAATCTAGATATCTTATTGTAACGCGGCTGTTGATTTCCGCTACAATCACCAGCTGTGCTTAAACAACATTTATCTTTAACATAGCTTTTTATTAATAGTTACTCAGCAGGATCTTGTAGTGGAGGACGAAGACTCCCGCCCGGGGGCAGGAAAGCGAAGTCTTCTACGGAAAGATACTGCGTTTTTTAAAGCTAAACAAAGGGGATGCAGCTTATGTCGAAAGTTTTTGTTACCCGCAAAATAGATGATGCAGTGATTGATGAGCTGAAAAAGAGTTTTGATGTTGAGGTCTGGGATTCTGAGGATGAGGCTGTACCTAGAGATGTGCTATTAAAGAAGGCGAAAGAAAGTCATGCAATACTTACAATGCTTTCTGATCAGGTGGATGAAGAACTGCTGGCTCATGCCTCTCATTTGAAAGTCGTTGCGAATATGGCTGTCGGATATGACAACATCGATGTTCATGCTGCTGAAAAGGCTGGGATCATTGTGACCAACACGCCTGACGTTTTAACGGATACTACAGCTGATCTTGCTTTTGCACTGGTCCTTGCAGCAGCAAGAAGAATTCCTGAAGCGGCAGACTATATTAAAAATGGGGACTGGACGTCATGGTCGCCGTACTTACTGGCAGGGCGTGATGTTCATCATAAAACACTCGGCATTATTGGGATGGGGAAGATTGGACAGGCTGTTGCCAAGCGCGCAGCCGGCTTTGATATGAATATCCTATATCACACACGAAGCAGAAAATCAGAGGCTGAAGAACAATTTGGCGCACAATATAAAAGCTTAAATGATCTGCTTGAGAAGTCGGATTTCGTTCTGGTGCTTGCGCCGTTGACAAATGAAACGCGTGGCATGATTGGAGCTGAGCAGTTCGGACAAATGAAGGAGTCTGCCATTTTTATTAATGCAGGCAGAGGTCCTGTTGTAGACGAGGAAGCGCTGGTTGATGCGCTTGAAAATGGTGAAATAGCAGGAGCAGGACTTGATGTATTTGAAAAAGAACCGATCTCAAAAGATCATCCATTGCTGTCCATGAAAAATGTGGTCGCTGTACCCCACATTGGCAGTGCGTCAACTGAGACCCGCTTTATTATGATGAAGCTGGCAGCTGATAATATTAAAGCGGTATTAAACGGTGAAAAGCCTTTAACAAAAGTGTCAGGCTGATTCTCATTTAATTTAAATATTTCTCAATAAAAAATCCCCCTGCTTTTTTTAGCAGGAGGATGATAACAATTAAAATACCTGTTCAACTTCCACAACGCCAGGTACTTCTTCAAGCAGTGCGCGTTCGATACCTGCTTTTAGTGTAATCGTTGAACTTGGGCATGTACCGCATGCGCCAAGAAGTCTTAATTTTACGATTCCATCTTCAACGTCAACGAGTTCGCAGTCTCCGCCGTCGCGAAGAAGGAATGGACGAAGTTTATCAAGTACTTCCTGAACTGAATCTTTCATTTCTACTTCTGTCATTCGAATCGACTCCCTTCCTGTGTTCTATTATAATGAGTATGACGGAAAAAATCCATCCATGTTAATTGAAATTATTATTGTTTACACTTTTCGATCTGGGAGAGATATACTTTCTGAACGAAGACAGAGACGGGTGCTCCAGGCGGACGCTTTCCGCAGGGCCGGCGGTGAGTCTCCTCGGACGCTTCGCACCTGCGGGTTCTCACCTGTCCGGCTTCTCCTGCTGGCTCACCGCCCGGCCACGGAAAGCGTCCCCCTGGAGCGGAAATCATCAGCCAACCTATTAAAGATTTATTTAAAGGAGTTGTTAGATATGGCAAATAAAGCTGTGACGATTACGGTGTATGGGGCGGAGACGATTTGTGCGAGCTGTGTGGGTGCGCCTTCTTCTAAGGAGACGTATGAATGGCTTGAAGCGGCGATTGGCCGTAAGTTTCCGGATCGTACGTTTGTAATGGATTATGTGGATATTAATACTGATCAGGAGGATCCGAAGAAAGCTGCGTTTGTTGAACGTGTGTGGGAAGAGGATCTGTTTTATCCGATTGTGTTAGTGGAGAATGAAATCGTGGGGGAAGGGAACCCGCGTTTAAAAGCTGTATATAAAGAGCTTGAAAAGTATGGTTTTCAGACTGCAGAATAAATGAAAAGCGTCCAGAAGTGATTTCACTTTTGGCCGCTTTTTTTGTTCAGACTTCCGTAAAATTAAGACCTTTTAACACTTCAGCATCTGATTTGTCACACAGATAACATTTATCATGCTCATCTCTCATGACAACAAAATCAGGGTTCTGGTTATCATAATTCTCCGGAACTTCTACAAGGTTGTAGCGTTCATGGAATGGTAATAGTGACATGCAAATTTCACCGCCTGAAAAGATTTTCTTCAGTATATACGATGTGGGTATGAATCTATACTTTAGAAATTATTAAATGTGTTAATAGGCGCAGGTGAAATGATTCTATACTAAATCAAAAGGCTGGAACACGAATGTTCCAACCTTGTTTAATCATCCATTATGGTACTTATACATCCAAAGTACACCTGACTTCAGCAGTCTTGCGATACGTCCTGTTACGGTGCGGTCTGCAAGGTAGGCGAAGCCCTGTTTCTTACCGAGTGAGCCCATGAAGCCTTTTAGCTTAATTTTTGGCATCTGCTCAGGCAGCTCTTCGGTTTTCCAGCGTGCAAGAAGCACTTTGACAATCTGTTCCGCCTGTTCCTCTGCAAGTTGTGCACTTGGTGCGAAAGGAAGGCTTGCGCAGTCACCTACAACATAGACGTGCTCATTGTCCGGCAGGTTATGATACTGCGAAATAACAACGCGATTTGAAGAATCCTTTTCACCAGGCAGATCGCGCACGACTTTAACAGGCTGAATGCCGGCTGTCCATACACAAACATCAACAGGAATCTGCTCTTCGTGGTTATAAAGCATAGTAGGTTCTACCTTTGTAATGTTCGAGTTGCTGACAACTTCAACATTATTGGCATCAAACCATTTTTGTACATAGTTACTCAGACGCTGAGGGAAGGCAGGAAGGATGCGCTCACCGCGGTCAAAAAGTTTAATCTTCAGGTCTTCACGGCTTTCGCGCAGTTCACTTGCCAGTTCAATCCCGCTCAGTCCCGCTCCTACTACACCAACAACTGATCCTGAAGGAAGGTTTGAGAGGCGTTCATAGGTCGCTCTTGAACGCTGAATGGACTGGATGCTGTACGTATGTTCGTCTGCACCTGGTACGCTGTGATATTTATCCTCACATCCCAGTCCGATTACAAGATCATCGTAATGAACTTCAGTGTTATCCTCAAGAATGACACGGCTTTCTTCAGTATCAATTTTCGCTACAGAGCCGTATTTTAATTCCAGGCGTTCATGCTCAGGAAAGCTTACACGAACTTCCTGATCTGAAGCAGTACCAGCTGCCAGCGCATAATACTCAGTTTTTAGACAGTGATATGGTGTGCGGTCAATTAATGTAATTTTTACGTCTTCAGGCAGCTTATCCGGCAGCAGTCGCAGTAACACGCGCATATTGCCGTAGCCTCCACCTAATAATACTAAGTGTTTCATGGATAGCCCTCTCTTTACAGTAAGCATATTGGTAAGTAAGCACTTTCAATATGATCATACATACACAATGTGTTTGATCATTACGTTTACATTCATTAAAAAGTATATCGGAATAAAGGTCTTAGTACAATCATATTAAGAGATTTATTTCACAAACTTGTCATGAAAAAGAGCAGGATCATTGACGAACTTTATATAAGACGTTACATTTGAAGTGAGTATGAGGTGATAAAAATGAAACCAATTATAGAGTTTTGTATTAGCAATATAGCAAGCGGATCACAGGAGGCATTTGAAACGCTCGAGCGTGACCCGAACCTTGATGTGATTGAATACGGCTGTACAAGCCACTGCGGAATTTGTGCAGCGTCGATGTTTGCGATTGTAAATGGGGAATTGGTGGAAGCTGATACACCAAAAGAACTGGTGGAAGCTGTCTATGAGTTTCTTGAAGAAAATCCGATGTTCTAATAGAATGAACTAAAAGAAGCTGGTCGATTCCGATCAGCTTCTTTTTACAGGGCTTTACGATCTTCTCGGTAAAGCTGCCATCTTTCTTTCGCCATATGAACCATTTTACGGTCAGTGGAAGTGTGCTGCCTTTCAATGATTTTTGAGAAATGTCTGGTTGCTTCATCTTCTTCCCCGAGACGCAGTGACAGCTCTGCAATCAGATACAGTACACGTTCTGTTGTGATCTGTGATCCAGTATAATCTTCCTTGGAATAAGCATCTTTATAAGCCTCAACAGCCAGGCGCTGGAATCGCTGCTCCTGGCTGTCATCTCGCCCGCGGAAGAGCCATGAAAGTCTCAAGTATAATCCCGCAAGTGTGATGCTCTTTTCCCGCTTAATGACAGCGATATAAATGGCCAGCTTGAAAGCCTTCACCGCTTCATCAATGGAGCGTTCACCGGAAAAGTCGAGGTGCTGCCAGTGCCTGGAGATTTTTTCTTCTATTTCTTCTTTACCTCCGGGTGGGAAATAAGAAGCAAAGTCATCTGTAAAAGAATAACCGCATTCCGGACATAAATATACATGATACAAATTGGGATTTAATGATTGATCCTCATAAATCGGCATTAAGTCAGAGCTGTGGTCTTTTGCACGTACAAAGCGCCCTCTGATCTTTGTCGTTTTAAATGTGTGAGTACACAATCCGCAGGTTATATGCTTTTGATACAATGGCGTTAATTCCATCCCGGAACACCTCCTATTAGTTCAATATGCTCTAATTATAATTGTTTGATGAGTATATTATACCCTTGAAATAGGTCTTTTGAAACATATATTTAAAAAGAATGAATGTATCATTTTTATACGGCTCGCTGCTGAATATAATCAAACAACCCGATTCCAATCGGTTGAGTCAAAGCTTAAATAACGATATACTAAAAATAGTTAAAAACGTTGGAGGTGCTGAAATGGCAAATGTAATTAAATTATCAGAAGCTGCAGCGCTTCAGGTGAAAGATATGATGAAGCAGGCTGAAGAGGAAGATGCATATTTGCGCGTCGCAATTAAAGGTGGCGGATGCAGCGGATTATCTTATGGAATGGGCTTTGAGCACGAGCTTGGCGATACAGACCAGGTTGAAGAACACCATGGTATCCAAGTGCTTCTGAAAAAAGAAGACGCTGATATTTTGAATGGAACTGAAATTGACTATAAACAGTCACTGATGGGTGGCGGTTTTACAATTGAAAATCCGAATGCGATCGCTTCATGCGGATGTGGGTCTTCATTTAGAACAGCAACAAAAGCAGGTACACCTGAGAATTGCTAATACGAAAAAATCGCCGGCAGCGCCGGCGATTTTTTTATATAGCTTTTAATGCTTCCTTAATCGGATCATCTCCATTCACCATTTCAATCGTTTTATGATGAAGGTTTGTACAGAGAATGGATTCTACAAGTATCGTTGCAACATCCTCACGGGTAATTTCACCCTCGCGATGCTTCATTTCCTCTGATACATCAATTTTCCCGGTTGCCCCGTCGTCTGTTAATGCGCCGGGACGTATAATCGTATAATTTAATCCACTTTGTTTTAAGTGAACATCTGCGTCATGCTTCGCCTGAAGGTAGTGATGGAATGTTTCGCTGTCTTCAGCAAGTGAGGGATCATCGGCACCCATTGAGCTCAGCATAATAAAGCGCTCAATGCCTTTTTCTTTGGCGTAATCAATCGCTTTAATTGCGCCATCACGGTCAACAGCGGTTGTTTTGTCCATTCCTGTATCAGGGCCGGATCCTGCTGCGAAAATAACTGCATTTACATCTTCAAACGCGTAGTTAAACGTCTGTTCAAGGTCAGCGATAATTGGTCGTGCCCCGAGATCCTCCATTTCCTTGGACTGCTCGGATTTACGGATCATTGCTTTTACAAGATGCTGTTCACTTTCAGCCAGCTTCTTTACTGTCATTCGTCCGGTCGTTCCGTTTGCACCAATTACAAGTACATGCATGGTATCACTCTCCAAAAATAGTTGATACTCTATAACATACCCGTAGCTGCTTTTTGCTAAACGAATGATCAGCTGAACATAGACGTACTGTGCATCGGCTGAACGCGTGCTTTTGGATCAATTGAAGCTTTTGCATTGTTCACAGCGGTCGGTGCTTCACCGAATCCTGATGCAATCAGTTTCACTTTCCCGTCATACGTACATACATCACCTGCAGCGTAAATACCAGGAATATTCGTCTCCATTCTGGAATTTACGACGATTGAATTTTTCTCAATCTCCAGTGTCCATTCTTTAATCGGACCAAGTGATGACACAAAGCCGTAATTCACTATTAAGTGATCGAAATTTAACACAGTTGTTTCTTCTGACTTCGCTTTTTGAAGCGTAAGAGACTGAATATTATCATTCATGGTCTGATACCCAACAGGTGTATAAGGCGTCATGGCATTCACACTCGACTCCTTCAGCTGTTCAACGCTTGCTTCATGTGCACGGAATGTATCACGTCTGTGAACCAGTGTGACTGATTTTGCTACCGGCTCAAGCATCAGTGCCCAGTCAACCGCCGAGTCACCGCCGCCTAAAAGCACAACGTCCTGATCCTTAAAGTTTGAAAGGTCTTCTATAAAGTAGTGAAGATTCTTTTCTTCAAAGTCATGCAGACCATCCAGATTTAACTTTCTCGGCTGAAATGCACCATTGCCTGCAGTGATAATGATGGTTCTTGTATAGTGAACTTCTTCAGGTGTTGTCAGCACAAATACACCATCTTCACGTTTTTCAACCTTTGTCACTTCCTGACCAAGGCGGATTTCTGTATCAAACCGTGACATTTGAGCTGTCAAATTATCTACAAGCTCCTGTGCTTTTACTTTCGGAAAACCTGCTACATCATATATATACTTATCGGGATATAAAGCAGTTAGCTGTCCGCCAAGATGCGGAAGACTTTCAATCAGCTTTACACTTGCCTGGCGCATACCGCCGTAAAAAGCCGTGAATAGTCCAACCGGACCGCCGCCTATCACTGTAATATCATAAATCGAAGTATCCTCTTTCATCATGAGATCCCTCCACAAAACCTGATTTGCATGTAGTGTAACACATCATTCGATCCAATAACCTTTCACGAGGTTCTAAAAAAACACTTTTCAGACTTTCGAATGAGGACACAAAGTTTTCAGATTTTATCATAAAACCTTGAAATAAGAAGAAAAAAAGAATATGATGGTTTAAGATAAAGAATCAATAGAAGAAGTATGATGTTCATTCACGTGAACAATTTCACAATCTTTTATGATGGCTGGCGTTGCTGCCTTAAAAGCAGCGTAATCTCATATTAAAAAGGTGGAAGTGATCTAATTGAAAAGACCTACAGTGGTTGTTTTAGGAGCAGGTTACGGCGGATTATCCGTTATTACTAAACTTCAGAAGCTTGTAAATGCAGACGACGCAGACATTATTCTGATTAACAAGAATGATTACCATTATGAATCAACTTGGCTGCATGAAGCAGCTGCAGGTACAATGTCTCCTGACTCAGTACGTTATGATATTGGCGGCGTACTTGATAAAGGAAAAGTTAACTTTGTACAGGCAACAGTTGAAAACATCGATACAAAAGCACAGAAAGTCATTACAGACCGTTCTGAAATCAGCTATGACTACCTTGTAGTTGGTCTTGGTTTCGAAGGTGAAACATTCGGAATCCCTGGTCTAAAAGAGCACGCTTTCTCAATTGCTAACGTTAAAGCTGCACGCCAGATCCGTGACCACATCGAATATCAATTTGCAACATACAGCCTTGAAGAAGTGAAAGATCCTTCAAGATTGACAATCATCGTAGGTGGAGCAGGCTTCACAGGAATTGAATTCCTTGGAGAACTTGCTGACCGCCTTCCTGAGCTTTGCGAGGAATATGATGTAGATCCTAAAGCTGTCCGCATTCTGTGTGTTGAAGCTGCACCAATGGTTCTTCCAGGATTCGATGAAGAGCTTGTTGAATATGCAGTTAACTACCTGAAGAGTAAAGGAATCGAATTCTCGATCGGTACACCTTTAACAGAAGCAACGCCTGAGGGAGTTAAAATTAAAAAAGGTGAAGATGTATTCGAAGAAATTCCTGCAAAAACTGTTGTATGGGCTGCCGGCGTACGCGGTAACTCAATCATCGAAAAAGCAGGCTTTGAAAACATGCGTGCCCGTATCAAAGTTGATCCGGACCTTCGCGCACCTGGACACAACAACGTATTCATCGTTGGTGACTGCGCATTAATGATCAATGCACAGACAGAACGTCCATACCCGCCAACTGCACAGATCGCAATGCAGCAGGGTGCACATACTGCACACAACCTGGTTGCACTGTTCAAGGGTGAAGAGCTTGAACCATTCACACCTGATCTGAAGGGTACAGTCTGCTCACTTGGTGAAAACGAAGCAATCGGCGAAGTATTCGGCCGTAAGATCACAGGTAAAAAAGCTGCTATGATGAAAAAAGTCATCGACAACCGTGCGCTATACATCCTCGGTGGTCCTGGCCTTGTATTCAAAAAGGGTAAGCTGAACATGTTTTAATAAAAAAGAGCGGCTGCGGCTGCTCTTTTTTCTACATATATAAGGGGTGTCATGATGAAAAGGGAAAAAGTCTGGTTAGGCGCAGCGGGCGTCATTGAAAACAGTAGAGGTGAATGGCTCGTCGTGAAGAAAAAATACGGCGGCTTAAAAGGGAAATGGTCCATACCAGCAGGGTTTGTTGAAGAAGGGGAAACAGCAGATCAGGCAGCAGTAAGAGAAGTAAAGGAAGAAACCGGTATCACAGCAGAAGTCATCAAAGTTGCCGGCTTCAGGAGTGGCGTGCTGAAAGATACGATCAGTGATAATATGATTATTTTTGTGATGAAGGCAGTGGATGAATCAGAAGCGCTGAAGGTTCCGGAAGAGGAGATTGCAGAAGCGGCGTGGATTGAAAAGCATGAACTGAGAGAGCACCCGGACGTATCTTCGATGATCCCTGTGATGATTGAACATGAAGAAACTGCAACACTTGAGATTAATCGCAATTCAGACCCTGGAGATCAGTTTGGGTATACGAAGTATCATTTGTTTTTCTGATGTGCAGGACATTAAAGATTTAAATTAGTATTATGGGTGAATAGTCAAATAATCCAGTCTTAGCGATCCCTTGGAGTGGGGGACGGAGACTCCCGCCCCAGGAAGGGACAGGTGAGACCCCGCAAGCGAAGCTGAGGAGGCTCACCGCCCGGGGGCAGGAAAGCGCAGTCCTCCACGGAAAGGGATCGCGGTTATAAAAGCCAATTGTGAACAAATTGCGAAATTTACCCACAGTTCTAAATTTTCTGATAATTAAAGAAAAAGGAAGAAACAGGCTTATGTATTCGCTTACATGGCTTTTTTTCATCAAATTTGGCGCTTTTCAGTATAAAAGCGTCCGTGCTATAGTACTCTCAATACATCAGAGGAGAGGGTGCTTCATATGAAGAAACAAACAAATTGCAGCTATTGTGCTGGAAAAGGATATTTTCAATTAAGACTAGGTGGATCAGAAACTTGCCCTAATTGTGGAGGGGAAGGTAAAAAATAAATGCTACAGCCGGGTGCAGCAGATGCATTCGGTTTTTTTATGTTGTTAGCAGTAATGAAAAGCTACAACTTCGGGGTGAATGGCTACAAGTATCCGGGTGTATCACTACAACTTCGGCGTGGATTGCAACAAGTACCCAGGCGTATCACTACAACTACAACAGAAATCACAACAAGTTCACATGCCTGCAGCTAAATCAACGATGAAAAACCAAGACTTTGTGTCATCAAATTGAACGTTTAAACAGGAGGATTGCACGAGGTTCCCAAGTAATGTACACTGTTCTAGTGAACATGGAGGTGTATCATTTGGCTTCGTTTGGATTGGCTGAACTTTTAATTTCAATGATGCTGTTTCTGATCCTATTTTTCGGAATCGGCTTTTTATTAAATATGTTATTACGTATGACGTGGATTATGGCAGTGATCTATCCAGTCATTACAATTTTGATTGTTGATGAAGTCAGATTTATCGAGTATTTTCGTGAACCGGGAGAATCATTTTCTGCACTCGGAACCCGATTTGCTTCGCTGGCAGTAGCGGATATCTTAATATTATCAAGCGGTATGGCAGGCGCGATCGTTGCAGGACTTGTAATGATTTGGCTCCGTAAGCAGGGTTACCGAATGTTCTAAAGCTCCCCGGATGACGTGGAGCTTTTTTAATTGTCAGTCAATTCTAATGATTAGGTATTTCGTCATAAATGATTAATCTTTGTTATATAGGGAATATGTAGTTTTGGAAGGAGTAGATTGAATGTCAAAATTAGTAAAAGTATCTGCAGGGTTCATACTTGCAGGGCTTGCTTCATTATTGTTTACGCACGAGAACAGGGCTGCTGCAGAGGGATGGTCAATTGCTCTCCCATCTGAAGGAATGGTACCGGTTGTTGAAGATATGAGAATGTTACATGACAGAGAGCTGTCATTAACATCAAAAACATTGTCCAGTGAAGATACAGCTTATAAGTTAGTTGCTTCTAAAGCAAAAGGAAATAAAGATAAGGCTGTGCCGAGACATGTCGTTGATAATCCTTCAAAGACAGTCACCGCAACTGGCTATACAGCCGGGATTGAGTCAACGGGAAAAGAACCTGGAGATGAACTCTACGGTATCACTTTTTCAGGTGTTGAGGTAAAAAGAGATTTATACTCTACAATTGCCGCTGATCCGAAAGTGTTTCCAATTGGAACTGTGATGTTTATTCCGGGCTACGGTTATGGCGTCGTAGCTGATACGGGCAGTGCAATTAAAGGAAATATCATTGATCTTTATTTTGATACGGTAGATGAAGTGTTTAATGAATGGGGCAAGCAGAAGGTGGAAGTGTACGTGCTGAAAGAAGGCGACGGTACACTGACTGAAGAAGAGTTTGCTGCGTTGAATAATCAATAAGAAAAAGTGTCACGCTCATTCAATGCAGCGTGACACTTTTTTAATGGATATGAAGTTCCTCCGGCAAATGGATCTGGTTATAATGCCGGGGGTGCAAAATCCGACCCAGTTTAATCAAACCTTCAAGTAAACGCGGAGAAGGTCTGCAGTACAGTGCTTCTTCAAGTACGTGAACCTTGCCGTTTTTCATTGCATCCAGTTCGCTCCAGCCCGGTCTTTTATTTAAAATAACAGGGTTTACTTTCCTCGGCTGAACACCGACCCAGGCCATGCAGATCACGTCAGGATTTCTGCTGTGGACATCTGCCCAGTCAGTTTGAATACTCGCAAGCTCTACTGATTCAAATAAATTTACACCGCCTGCGAGACGGCTGATTTCGGTCAGCCAGTTGATCCCGCCGGGTGTAAATACCGGTTTTGGCCACCATTCCCAGTAGAGAGAAGGGGAAATATCAACACCGGAAGCAGCCTCTTTGCATTCATCGATCACGCGCTGAAACGCATTTGCCACTTCTTCGGCACGCTCAGGTATGCCTGCTGCCTGTCCAAGTGTCCTGAGGTCCTGCACAATTTCTTCAAGTGATTGTGGATTGAAGCATATATGGTGGAGGCCTCTTCTATCAAGCTCCTGAATGTTCTTCTCCATACCCGGGACGCTTAATGAAGAAAGAATGAGGTCAGGCTTCAGTGCTTCCACTTTATCAATATCAATCGACAGGTCCGGACCAAGCTGTTCAAGCTCTTTTACGGCTTCCGGCCAGTCTGAAAAATCATCCACACCGACAATTGAATCTGTCAGCCCCAGGTAAGCGACCAGTTCGGTATTACTCGGACATAGTGACACAATTCTCATGACTGTCCCTCCAGTTACAGTGTAATCAGATAATGTACAAGCAGCGTTAGAAAAATGCCTGTCAGGCCGCCGAAAAATACTTCAATCGGTTTGTGACCAAGAAGTGTTTTAAGCTCTTTACGTCGCTCTTCCTGATCTTTTTCCTGCCAGCCTCTTGCCTCAGAAACGAATTTATTAAAATCATGCATTAATTGATTAATGACAGCAGCCTGTTCACCAGCCTGAAAACGTACGCCGGTTGCATCAAACATCGTGATAATGGCAAATACAGTCGCCAGTGCAAACACGGGTGATGCCAGCCCGTTTTCAATGGCAATTCCGGTTGCAAGTGCTGTCACTGCTGCAGAGTGAGAGCTTGGCATACCGCCGGTTGAAGTGACAAGTGACCAGTCCAACTTACGTGATGCCGCAAATTGGATCGGTACTTTTACAACCTGGGCAAATAAAATAGCAAATAATGAAGCCCAGAGAGGAAAATTGCTGAAGAGTTCCATAGACGATTGTCATCCTTTCAAATGGCAGGGGTTTTAAGCAAGTATATCATATTTCAAAAGCGGTTCGGATGTGCGGTAATCGAATTTTCACAACATTTACAGTATAATAATCAATCGGAGGTGTTTGATATGAAATGGACAATACATACAAATGAGAACGTGCTGAAAGAGGAGCACGATTATTTAGCAGCAGGGATCTGGAATCAGCCGGTCGTATCAGGCTTTTCAAAAGAAATTGATGAGCAGATGAACGGTGGTTTAACAGATCTGATCAAAGAGGGGGATATTGAATCCAAGTCAAAGCAGGTGACCGTTTTACCTACACTTGGTGCATTATCCTCAAAAAGAGTCGTTTTCTCAGGGCTTGGTAAAGAAGCTGATCTGACTTTTGAAGATCTCAGAGAAAGCTTTGGTGCACTTGGTAAGATACTGAAAAAGAAAAAGGTATCCTCACTTGCAGTTGCACTTGATTCCTATAAAGGAAATGATTTTGAAGCAACTGATATTGCACAGGCGCTGATTGAAGGCATGACGCTTTCAATGTATGCATTCGAGGGATATAAAAAGAAGTCAAATGTACCGGATGTGACGCTTGAAGAACTGCATATTTACACTGAGCATGACGCGCAGGAGGTAGAAGCAGCACTTGAAGTCGGACTTGCACTTGCAGAGGGTACAAATGAAGCGAGAACGCTTGTCAATATGCCTTCAAACCTTTTAACATCCGTTAAAATGGCTGAATATGCAAAGGAAATGGCTGAGCGCCACGATTTTGAAATCGAAATCCTTGGTAAGGAAGAAATCGAAGAGATGGGCATGGGCGCACTCCTCGCAGTCAACCAGGGATCAGAAATTCCACCTCGCATGATCGTCATGAAGCATCAGGCGACTGACAAGTGGGAAGATGTGCTTGCACTAGTCGGGAAGGGAATCACATTTGACACAGGTGGTTACTCAATCAAACCGAAAGACGGCATTGTAGGCATGAAAGCCGATATGGGCGGTGCAGCAGCTGTTCTCGGTGCAATGGAAATCATCGGCCGTCTGAAGCCGGAGCAAAATGTGATGGCAGTGATTGCAACAACAGATAATATGATCAGCCATACGGCATTTAAACCGGATGATGTCATCACTTCAATGAGCGGTAAGACAATTGAAGTATTAAATACAGATGCAGAAGGACGCCTTGTACTTGCGGATGCTGTTACTTACGCAAAACAGCATGGCGCAAACTATCTGGTAGATGTAGCTACGTTGACAGGCGGCGTGATTGTTGCACTTGGCCTTGATAAGACAGGTGCTTTAACTAATAACGAACCGTTATTTGAAAAGGTTCTTGAAGCTTCAGTTGAAGCTGGAGAATTTATCTGGCAGCTGCCTTATACAGAAGGAGACAGAAAGCGCGTACGCAACAGTCCTGTAGCAGATCTGAATAACTCTCCTGGACGTGACGGCCATGCGCTATTCGCAGGTGCATTTATCGGTGAATTTACAGAAGGCACACCATGGGTTCACCTTGATATCGCAGGAACTGCGACAACAAAGTCTGCTCACCTGTTAGGACCTGCAGGCGGCACAGGTGCGATGGCCAGAACACTTGCCCTGCTGACAGAACAGTTTGTGCTTGAGAGAGCGGCGAAATAGAGTGTTTAGGAATGTCCTTTTGGAGGGCATTCCATTTTTATGAGGTTCAGCCGCCTCAAACAACCCATTGACAACCACTCTTTTACTCTGTTAATGTATGAAAGGTGTTTTAATACGTTACCTGTTTAGCGTAGTAAAGAATTTTCTAAAAAAGGAGCTCATATAAATGAATGCTGTTGTCATTGCGGTTTTAGTGATGCTGGTTTTAAGTTTGATCAGGGTAAATGTTGTGGCGGCATTAATTATCGGTGCTGCAGTCGGCGGGCTGACAGGCGGTCTGTCGGTTGAAGAAACTGTCAGTGTATTTTCTGACGGTGTAGGAGGCGGCGCGAATATTGCGCTCAGTTATGCATTGTTAGGCGGATTTGCAGTGGCGATTTCATACACCGGGCTGCCGAAGCTCATGGTTGATAAAATTGTTGCTGCTGTCAGCAGAGAAGGGGAGCCGAGAACGAAAGCACTTCCGAAAGTGTTGATTATTCTTGCGATCCTGTCGATTTCAATCATGTCGCAAAATGTGGTACCTGTGCACATTGCGTTTATCCCGCTTTTAATTCCACCTTTATTACTGGTGATGAATGAGCTTGGGATTGACAGAAGACTGATTGCGACGGTTATTACGTTTGGATTAACTGCGCCTTATATTTTACTTCCGTACGGATTTGGTCAGATATTTCACGATACGATCGCAACGAATATGGAATTAAGCGGACTTGCAATTGACTTGGATGTCATTCCAACAGCGATGCTGATTCCAACTGGCGGTATGATTCTTGGACTGCTGGTTGCGATTTTTATCAGTTATCGCAAACCAAGAGAATATCAGAACAGAAAAGTGTCTCTTCAGGATGGAGATGCCAAAACAATTACAACGAAGGATCTGATTGTAACAATTGTGGCTATTGTTGCTGCACTTGTGATTCAGTCAGTATTCCAGTCAATGGTCTTTAGTGCGGTGATAGGTCTTGCAGTGTTATTTGTCAGTGGCACAGTGAAGCTACGTGATCAGGATCAGTTGATGACAGATGGTATGAAGATGATGGCATTCATCGGATTTGTGATGATTTCTGCAAATGGATTTGCAGCTGTAATGACAGAAACAGGGGCTGTTGAGAGTCTTGTGAATGGAGCAGCTGGCCTGGTTGGCGATAATCAGGCAGTCGGTGCCCTGCTGATGCTGATTGTCGGACTCGTTGTGACAATGGGAATCGGCTCATCATTTGCAACAATCCCAATCATTGCAGTGCTGTTTGTTCCTCTGTCACTTGAGCTTGGATTCAGTCCGCTTGCGACAGTCGCGCTGATCGGTACTGCAGGTGCGCTTGGAGACGCCGGTTCTCCAGCCTCAGACAGTACGCTTGGACCGACTGCCGGACTTAATGCAGATGGTCAGCACAATCATATCTGGGATACATGTGTGCCGACATTTCTGCACTACAATATTCCGCTGATCTTATTTGGATGGATTGCAGCGCTTGTATTATAAAATAATCTGAGGACTCTGACTTAGTGGTCAGGGTCTTTTGTAAATGGGTTATCGTATGGGCTCTAAGTCACTAAGTGGCGAAGGTTCGTCTCTGAACGTCGAACAGTTGAAGGTAAGTGTTGAACATACAGCGTTGAGTGCCGAACACATCAGTTCTTACGCCGAACATCCACCCGCAGACGTCGAACCTGAAACCACTACATCTTCAATTTATCAAAACCAGCTACTTGCCAACCCACCTCTACTAGTAGATGATATAAAAAAGGGGGATGAAAGATGGATTGGAATAGAGAGACACTCATGGATTCACTTGGCATTAATATGATCAGCGTGGAAAAGGGGAAAGCAGTTGCCAAAATGCCGGTAGATGGACGTACACATCAGCCGTTTGGCTATCTGCACGGGGGCGCGTCAGTTGCACTCGCTGAAACGGTTGCGAGCGTTGGATCTGCTGCTATGGTTGATTTGAACGAATACAGCTGCTTTGGTCTTGAGATTAACGCGAATCATATAAAGGCAAAAAAAGAAGGCACGGTAACGGGAATCGCAGAGATTATACATAAAGGAAAAACAACAATGGTGTGGGAGATCAAAATTGTGGATGAGGAAGAGGAGCTGCTTTGTATTTCACGCTGCACGGTGGCAGTTGTGCCAAAACGCAAATAGGGTTTAATTTCCTTCTCGCGTGGAAAAGAATGAACAATGAGGAGGAGATTGTAAATGCCCTGGAGTAAAAACGATTACCCTGATTCATGGAATAACCTTGATCCGGATGTCAGAAATAAAGCAATTGAAATTGGTAATGCGCTTTTAAGAGAACAGAATTATGATGAAAGCAGAGTCATTGCGATTGCGACTGATAAAGCAAAGCAGTCGGTTCAAAAAGACGATCAGGACACATACCAGCTGAAAAAACATGATGACGGCTGGCAGCTTGTTAAAAAGGGCTCTGACAAAGCAATTTACGTAGAAGAAACAAAAGGTGAACTTGAGGAAAAAGCAAAATCCTATGTAACGGATCACGGTGGTCAGCTTGAAGTTTATCAGGAAGATGGAACATTTGATCAGACCTTATATGAATCAAAAAACTCATCCGGGCATTAATCCCTGGATGAGTTTTTCTTTTTCTCAAACTGCTCTTTTTTAGAAAGGTCGTCCTGAACAGTTTCAGGAGCAAGCTTCACGCCTGAATTATATGCAGCACGAGCGATTAAGTGTCCACCTACCGGAGCGGTGATCAGTACGAAAAAGATACCGAGCACAATCCGGGAATTGAACATCCCTTCTTCTGTTAAAAAGAAGAGGAGCGCACCGATTAAGACACTCATTACGCCGAGTGTTGCACTTTTAGAAGCAGCGTGCGTTCTGGTGTAGAGGTCGGGTAAACGGATCAGCCCGATCGCAGTAACGACACCAAAGAACGCACCGATTAAGATAAATGCGGCTACGAAATACTCACTTATGTCGATCACGGTCTACAATCGCTCCTTTCTCGATATATTTTGAGAAGGCAACTGTACCGATGAAGGCCAGAATTCCAAGCAGCAGGATAACCTCGAGAAATACGCTTGTGCGCAGCAGAATTGAAAACAGTGCAGTGACTGCGATCAGACTGATGCCTAGCGAATCAAGCGCAATTACGCGGTCTGCAACTGAAGGGCCTTTAATTGCACGGAATACAATGCCGATCATGGCAATTGCAAATGCGACGAGAGCAACATATACACTGATATTCAGCATTATCGGCTCACCTCCATAATTGCTTTTTCAAAGCCTTCACGTATGGATGACACGTTTCCTTTAACATCTGAAGCGTTCAATGCGTGAATATAGAGGATACTGTTATCATCACTCACATCTACTACAAGTGTCCCAGGTGTAAGTGTGATCAACAGGGACAGCAATGTTACTTCCCAGCCATGCTCAAGCTTTGTATCGTATTTAAAGATACCCGGCTTAAGGTCCATGTTCGGTCTTAACACAATCACAAGTACTTCAATATTCGCTTTAATCAATTCATAGGTAAACAGAAGCGTTAACCGGATAATTGCCCAGACTCTGAATAAATAGAGTCTGGTCTGAAAGAAGCGTCTCATTGCAAAAATGACCAGGAGACCAAGCAGGTAACCGATGATAAAGCTTGAAAGACTGAATGACCCGGTTAAAAACATCCACAGGAACGCTAAAAAGAAATTTAATAAAATTTGAAATGGCATATCACATTACTCCTTTAACACTGCTTCAATATAGATTGCAGGATCGATGAGTGGTTCTACCGCCATTTGAATAAATGGATACACTGCTTCAGAACCAACGCCATAAGCAATGGCAATCAGCACTAATCCTGCAGCCGGTACCCAGAGGCGATTTGCAAGGTGAGCTTTTGCTCCGTGATACTCTTTTGGCGTTCCCCAGAAGCCATTCATAAAGATCTTCATTGCTGAATACAGCACGAGTAAGCTTGAAAGCAGAATGATTAATGGGCCGACCATATCACCTGTCTCAAATCCGCCTTGAACAATCAGCAGCTTTCCGACAAACCCGCTGAGCGGCGGGATACCGGCAAGCGCGAATGCCGCAATCAGATACGTCCAGCCAATACGCGGGTAATCCCTGATCATACCGCCCATCTTATCCAGGTGGCTTGCACCTGCAATGGCCATCATGACACCAACGAGCAGGAATAACGCTGCTTTAATCACCATGTCATGAAGAAGATAGAAAACAGCTCCTTCAAGTGCTGCAGGTGTCATTGCTGAAACGCCGTATAGAATAACGCCGACTGCAATGACGATATTATAAATAATGATTGTTTTTACATCTCTGTACGCAATCGCTCCAATTGCACCAACTACGATACTGAGCAGCGCAAGAACGCCAAGGATCTGATGTGTAAAGCCCTGATCATGGTAGAAGAACAATGTGTATGTTCTTAGGATCGAGTAGACCCCGACCTTTGTCAGTAATGCACCAAACAGTGCAAGGATCGGAATCGGCGGTGCGCTGTAAGAACCCGGTAACCAGAAATACAGTGGAAAGATTGCACCTTTTAATCCAAATACAATCAGGAAAAAGATCGCAATGACTGTAATGATTCCGGGACTGCCCAGCTCATCAATGCGCTGGGATACATCCGCCATATTCAGTGTACCAACAACTGAATACAGATAAGCAACTGCTGTAACAAATAGTGCTGACGAAATCACATTAATCAGCAGGTACTTAATGGATTCACGGAGCTGGCCGCTTTTACCGCCTAATACAATGAGCAGGTATGAAGCAATCAGGAATACTTCAAAGAATACAAACAGGTTAAAGATATCGCCTGTTGTGAAAGCGCCGTTGATTCCTGTTAAAAGGAACATGACGCCGATATAGAAAAAGAATCGTTCATAAGATTCATCCATATAGATCATCGCGTACCAGACAACAAAGAATGTCAGAATACTTGATGTCAGGACGAGCAGGACTGAAAGCATGTCTGATACCAGCGGAATTCCGTAAGGAGCTGGCCAGCTTCCAAGATTAACTGTCTGAATCCCATTTGCTTTTACTTCTGCTGCAAGCACAATGGCTGCAATGATTGTCCCGGTGATTCCAATCATTGAAATCACCCGCTGAGCTTTAATACGCTTCGGGAAGAACATTAATAGTACAGCAGATAAAAGCGGAATGAGAATTGGTAATAACGGTAAATTAATCATTTGAGTCATTCCCTTTCATTTCTTCCATATTATCTGTCCCAAGCTCCTGGTAAGCACGGTAAGCGAGTACCAGGAAAAATGCCGTAACCCCGAAGCTGATTACGATCGCAGTTAAAACAAGTGCCTGTGGAAGGGGGTCAGTATATGATGTGACACCATCCATCAGCACAGGTGCATCACCGGTTTTCAGTCCGCTCATCGTCAGAAGCAGCAGATGTGCTCCGTGACTGAGTAACGCAGTGCCAATAATCACGCGTAATAAACTTTTCGACAGAATCAGATACACGGCTGACATAAATAATATACCAACAACAATCGACATTAGAATCTCCATTATTCACTCTCCCCAATCGTTTGAATAATGGTCATTGTTATACCGATTACAACCAGATACACACCAATATCAAACAGTACAGCAGTGTGTAGTGATGTTTTACCTAATAAAGGTAGATCAAAGTAGTCGTAAGCATGTGTGAGAAACGGCTCATTAAATAACAATGCACCAGCCCCTGTTAATACGGCGATTAAAAGTCCCGCGGCTGTCATGAGACGATAGTCAAAAGGCAGGATCGTATTCAGGGTTTTGATATCATAGGCAAGTAACAGCAGCACTAAAGCTGCAGCGGTCATTAATCCGCCAATAAATCCTCCGCCGGGAGTATAGTGGCCTGCAAAGAATAAGTCGATGGAGAATAAAATGATAATAAATGAAATGACCGTCGTAACCGTCTGGAGAATCAAATCATTTGGTTGTTTCTTCATCTTTTTTGCCTCCTAACTCCACGGAAGTTCACCATTGCATAAATACCAAGTGCAGCAATGCCCAGTACACAAATCTCAAATAATGTATCAAAGCCACGGAAGTCAACAAGAATAACGTTTACCATGTTACCGCCTGCTGCAAGTTCATATACATTATCTATGTGATACTGTGAAATCGATTCAAATGCCTGATTCTTACTGAATGAAGCAATCCCAATCAATGTTACTGTTACACCAACCAGAATTGAAATAACAGCATTGCCAAGCTTGAATTTCATCCGTTCTTCTTTTCTGCTGATCTCAGGCAGGTGATAGAAGCACAGCAGGAATAATGCAACAGATACTGTCTCAATTACCAACTGTGTCAGTGCCAGGTCCGGCGCTCTGAAGAATACAAAAAACAGGGCTACTGAATAGCCGACTACACCAAGCAACACAATCGATGTCAGCCTTGATTTTGCAAAAAGAATCGTGATTGCACCCGCAACAAGTACAAGCGCAAGCGCAACTTCATAGATTCTGATTTCCGCAAGATTTGAGGTATCAACTGCGAATGCATCGCGGATACCAAGCGTAGAAAGCAGAATTGCTACAAAGAATGCAAAAATGTAGATCAGATACGATCTCATATAACCCGTAATAACAAACTCATTCAGCTTAAAGCTTCCTGATTCACTTCTGTCGAGACTGCGATCATAGACACCGTTAATCGTAAATCTTTCAGGAATACGGTTGTAAATACCCTGCCATTTAGCAAGCGTGGCATACATCAGCGTACCCGTCAGAATAATACCAAGTGTCATAAACAGCTCAGGTGTAAACCCATGCCAGAAATAAATGTTTACATATACTTCCTGACCTGCATCTGTCAGGCTCGGCAGGATCGATTCAACTGCCGGCTTGATCATACTTTTAGACAGCAGGTTCGGGAAGAATCCGAAAATAATTACCAGCGTCACAAGTACAAGAGGAGAGATTAACATCCCGATTGGTGCTTCATGCGGTTTTTTCGGAAGCTTATCAAACTGAGGCTTCCCAAGGAATGTTTTAAATACAAGCATAATACTGTAAATGAATGTGAATACACTTGCAATCCATGCAAGAACAGGGAATAAAATGCCCCATGTATTCAGGTTAAACAGATCGAGTTCAAAGACAGAAATCATACCCGTCAGGAACATTTCTTTACTCAGGAAACCGTTAAACGGCGGCAGACCTGCCATTGAGAATGAACCGATAATGGCAATTGTAAATGTAATCGGCATCAGGTTCACAAGACCGCCAAGTTTTCTGATATCACGTGTCCCGGTTTCATGGTCCACGATCCCAGCCATCATGAACAGCGCGCCTTTAAAGGTTGCATGATTAATCAGATGAAAGACGGCGGCAATCGTTGCTGTCATATACATATTTTCATCCAGTGTATCGAAATGTAGTGCAGCTGCACCAAGTCCGAGTAATGACATGATCAGACCGAGCTGACTGATTGTTGAAAAGGCGAGTATTCCCTTCAGGTCAGTCTGTTTTACTGCATTAAAGGATCCCCAGAATAGCGTGAAGATACCAAAGCCTGCAACCAGCCATAACCAGACACCTGATTCAGCAAAAACAGGACTCATGCGGGCAACCAGATAGATCCCCGCTTTTACCATTGTTGCTGAGTGAAGGTAAGCAGATACAGGTGTCGGAGCTTCCATTGCATCCGGTAGCCAGACGTGGAAAGGAAATTGTGCAGATTTCGTAAATGCACCAAGTAAGATCAGAATCATGGCAAACAGGAATAATGGCTCTGCCATCAGATCTCCTGACATTCCAATCAGTTCGCGAATGCTGAAAGTACTACCCATCATGTAGAGAAGTACAATACCCCCAAGCATGGATAAACCGCCAAATACGGTAATCAGCATTGATTTTTGAGCGCCATATCGTGAACGCTCTTTGTCATACCAATACCCGATTAGAAGAAATGATGAAATCGAAGTAAACTCCCAGAACATATACAAAACGATCATATTGTCTGAAAGTACGACCCCAAGCATGGCACCCATAAACATTAATAAGTATACATAAAAGTTGTGAAGTGCTTCTTTCTCTTTTGCCAGGTAATAGATCGAATAAAGTACAACAAGTGATCCGATACCAGTGATCAGAAGGGCAAATAACAGCCCGAGTCCATCGACGTAGGCAGTAAAGTTAATGCCCAGTGACGGAATCCATTCGAATGTTTGTGAAACTGTTTGTCCGCTGCTTGTTACCGGCATGTACTGGATAAAGTAAATAAACAGTGCCAGCGGAACGAGCAAGACGAACCATCCCGTATGAATTGAACGGAATCCCTTAAACAAAAAAGGGACAAATACCGCCGCAATAAATGGCAGTAAGATGGCTAAGTGAAGCAGCGACAATGAAGATCCCTCCTTAAAAATTCTCTGTCACACATTTAAATAAGGACTCTCGCCTTACACGGAAGTCCTTAGAGATGTGATCTTTTTATTTCGTATAAGAGTAAGTATAACGTAAAAGAGGTGCCTATGCATAATGGAATCACTTGTACAATAGGCTTTGTCCTGTGCTTATATATAGGAAGAAAACGATTTTCTGACATAAAATTTTTACATCTTCGTGTCGAAAAATGACGTCAAATGCTAGAATCTTTTGGAATTTCCTTTTAAAAATAGTCAGAAAAGATTATCATGTGAATAGATGAATTGCCAGGAGAGTCATAGATGAAAAATACTTATTTAACAGGATACCTTCCTTTATTTTCAATATTAATGTTCAGCTTATCATTTTCAGTATACGGCGTTGGAGTGCTGACTGAATTATTCAAAGGGATCGGCATCTATGCGGGAATGAGAGAGTTTTTATCAGACATTGAATTAAAGATCTTTATTTTAATTGTACTGATGATTATTTTCTTTATGATATTTGCTGCATTGAAGCTGATTGCTGAGACGATTAATGAAGTTTCGTTGCTTTTCTTTTCAAGAGATAAAGAGGGAGAAGCATTAACCCGTGTGAGATCCGGGTCACTGATTTATTTTTTCGGTTCGCTTGTCACGATCGTCAGCCTGTCTTCAGTGCGGGGGCTGTTAATTATTTTTGTGCTGACATCGTTTATTTATTTCGTTTATTTTGTGATGAAGGTGAGCACAACACTTTCAGCCGGAGGAACGGTTGGGGTGATTTTGTTTGAGCTGACGGTATGGTCCGCGCTGATATCTGCTGTGTTGTATGTCGTAATCAGGTTATATAACGGCCTGCTAGCAAGTCTGCCAATTTTGGAACAGCTGCCTTCTTAATTATAAGATTATTTTAAAGTGGGCTGTTGATTGTAACTCCAGAGGGGGGACGCTTTCCGCACGAACGGACCGTTTTGTGGTCCCATCTGACCTTAACAAAGCTAAACATAAAAAGGACAATGGTGTTTTTTCATGCACCATTGTCCTTTTTGATGTCATTAAACCGTTACCTCATCATGTCCTTCCAGATCATATGCGCAGGACGGTCTGTTTCGATGCTTCTCATATTTTCCGGCAGATCATGGCCGACCCAAACGCCGCCTGTGTACTGGTCGGTTAAGCCGACTGTCCAGTAATCAGCCCATTCATTTGTTGTACCTGTTTTGATCCCGATATAAGGTTTGTTCAGGTACGCCGGATTGCCCGTACCTGAGACGGCTGCAGTGTTAAGCAGTTCACGCATTTTTGACGTGGTCTGTGCGGACCAGACAGGAATTTGTGTATCCTCCCATTCATACAAAACATTGCCCTGCTTGTCAGTGACCTTCCGGATTGCGTGGGCAGGTTTGTAGCTGCCATCTATAAAACTCGTATATGCATCAGTCAGCTCGATAGGGGACATCCCGTAAGTGAAACCGCCTGAAGCAGCTGCAAGCGTCTCGTCGCCCGGCTGGACATAGGCAAAATCAAATGCATGTAAATAGTCAAATGACAGTGCGATTCCTGTTTCATTCATCAGTCTTGCTGCCGGTGTATTAAGGGAAAGTAAGAATGCCCTCGATATCGAAACATCACCGTATTCAAGACCGCCATAATTTTCCGGGCAGTAATCCTGAATACAAAGGCTGTCACCATTGACTGTTTGGCTTAAAAATGGCTGGAAGGTTTCAATATAAGGTGCATATACAAGCAAAGGTTTAATCGCAGATCCCGGCTGACGAACTGCCTGATACGCACGATTGAAATTATATTTCTGATAATTTTTCCCGCCTGCAATGCTTACAATTTCCCGTGAACGATTATCTATCAGTACAGCAGCACCTTCCACACCTTCATATGGCAGGTTTTGCTTCACTGCAGTTACCGTTTTCTGCTGCAATGACGGATCGAGTGCAGTGTGTATGATGATACCTGAACCAAGTACTTCATTCGTCCGCTGATCAAGTTCCTGGAAAATCTGTTCCTTAACAGAAGGTTTCTCAGCTCTGTTCAGTCTGTCTTTGTAACCTTCTTCTGCAGCAATTAATTGCTTCAGTTCATACTCCGCATAAACAGCATAGTCAGGATAAAGGTCTGTATTTTTATATTGGCGTATGTTGATCGTTTCTGCTTTCAATTGATCTGCTTCAGCACTGTCGAGCATTTCTTCAAGTACCAGAATATCGAGCAGTCTTTCCTGACGTTCCTTCGCCTGATCGAAATTGTTAATCGGATCATACTTGGAAGGGTTGTTAGGAATTGCTGCAAGAAAAGCCATTTCAGCTTTGGACAGTTCATTCAGATCCTTATCGAAATAATACATCGAAGCGCCTTTAATCCCGTAAACACCGTTACTGTAATAAATAATATTCAGATAAGCTGATAGAATTTCATCCTTTGACAGCTTCTTCTCAAGCTCACTTGCATAAAAGAGTTCAGTCATTTTACGGTTGTAAGTTTTATCCTGTGTTAAATACAGATTTCTGGCAAGCTGCTGTGTAATCGTACTGCCACCCTGCTGGATATGAGTAAAGACCAGGTTTTTGACAACAGCACGTATAATCGCACCGGCATCAAAACCGATATGATCATAAAAATTCTGATCTTCAGAATATACTGTGACATCTTTTAAAAATTGCGGAATTTCTTCATCTGTTGCATACAGCCTCACACCTGAGCTCCCCTGTGCAAAGCGGTTTCCGTCTTTATCAAGTAAAAAGCTTGTCTCATCAGTATGAATATGATCAACATCCACTTTTTCTGTCACTGCTTTCTGAAAAGCAGCCTGTGTTTTCATTTCTTTGTCCATTTCCACCCAGAGAAAAATACACAGCGGGATCAGCAGCAGTACACCTGTAAAACCCAGTGTCATTCGCATACAGTCATTCTCCATTTCTATTAATCTCTATTCTTCGAGCATCACCTGACGTCTGCTCCACCATAGCAATCCAAATGCGCTCAGAAATAAAAATCCTGTTACGTAAAATACGGATGAGATTCCAATGTACCCGGATAATAAGCCGCCGAACGCTGGTCCTGCGACGTTTCCAAGAAATCTGAAGCTCTGGTTATAACCTAATACCTCACCCTGCATCGAGACGGGTGCAGCATGTCTGATAAAGGCGGTAACACTTGGAATAATACCGCCAATTGCCATACCGAATAAAAATCTCAATATTACTAACTGCCAAAGCTCTGTTACCAGCGCCTGCGGAACAATAAAAGCTGCTGAGAGCACAAGCAGAATCGTGAGAACCTTAGTGTAACCAATCGCATCACCAAGTCTGCCCCAGCCTCTTGTGGCAATCAGGTTCCCAAAACCGGTTGCCGAAAAGGCAAGTCCAGATAAAAACGCAATATTCGCAGCGCTCGTCAGTCCATCGACATACAGCGCGAGGAGAGGCTGAATACTGAAGTTGGCCATCTGTACCAGAAACGACAGCACCATGACCGTTAAAAGCATTCGCTGGCTCGTGATATGTTTAAAGACTTCTTGTCTTGTATATGACTTTTCATTCTTTTTATCGGCAGATTTTTTCTTTTCTGAAATCCCGAACATGACAACGGTCGCAGCAGTTGAAATCACAATGGCTGTAATAATAAATGTATAACTGAATCCAAAAGCATCCGCCATCAACCCGCCGAGAATCGGACCGAATAATCCGCCTGTCACTGTACCCATCTGTAAAGTACCGAGCGTTCTTCCTGCGATATGCTTTGGTGTCTGAGAGGAAATTAAGGCAAGAGAAGTCGGAATAAACCCTGTTACAACACCCATAAACATTCTTAAAATAAACAGCCCAAATACTGAATCAATAAAGCCCATCATAAAAATACTGAACGCGATTCCGTATCCGGTGATCATTAAAATCGGCTTATAGCCGAAGCGGTCACCAAACCTGCCCCAGATCGGTGAGACAAAAAATGCAGTCAGAAATGTGACCCCGAATACGAGTCCTGACCACTTTTGAACATATTCAGGAGAGAAATTCCCCATTGTTTCTATATATAGAGATAAAAACGGTAAAACCATTGTGGCACTCGCAGCAACTAAAAAGTTTGCTACCCACATAATGATCAGATTCTTCTTTTCAACAGTAATTGTAAACACCTTCTTGTTCTTCATATGCTTCATTATTTCGTGTGACGTAGTAATTATACACCTTATAAATCATCCTGCAACAAAGCCACACGGAAATTGTCGTATGAAAATTCAGTCTTTTTCATAAACATTACTCCATCCCATGGTATAATAAACCCAACATTTTCTGCGGATGAGCTGCAGCATAGAGGAGGGAGCGTATGAGTAAGACCACAATTTTTATTGATTTTGAATTTTCAATGCCTGAAGGGAGAGGACATAAAGGTTTCTTTCCTGAAATCATTGAAGTCGGCCTCCTTGCTGTGCAGGGAGGGAGACAGGAACAGTTTTCAAGTTATGTAAAGCCGCGAGTGTTTAAAAGACTTTCTCGAAGATGTAAGAACTTTTTAAATATCAGCCAGCATCAGGTTGATCGTGGAATTTCTCTTCATTCACTAGTGGAAAAACTTTCAGAATACAATGAAGCGGGAACGTGTAAAGTAGTGACGTGGGGCAATATGGACATGAAAGTACTGAAACAGAACTGTCAGATTGCCAAGCTGCCGTTTCCTTTTTCAGGAGAGTTTGTCGACCTGTCAATGGAATACAAACGCTTTTTTGGAGATCGCAATCAGACCGGTCTTTGGAAAGCCGTCCAGGAGTATGGTAAAGATGGCACCGGCAAGCACCATAAAGCACTCGATGATGCGATGACGACCTATCATATTTATCAGCTCGTTGAAAAAGATAAAGAGTATTTGAATCAATCTGAATCTACAACTATCGGCGATCGCGTGGATTTTTCAGCGCTCAGGTCATTTCTCGCCCAGTAAAAAAAGAACCCGTGTATGGGTTCTTTTTTTACGGATTTTTGTCAAAACGTCAAGTTATACATTAATTTATATTCGCGTTTTACACTCTGCAGTGCTTCAAGGCATTTTTGGTTATAAGGAGAATCTTCCTCTTTCAGTTTTTCTTCAAGCTTCCGGACAGATATTATAAGACTTTCATTGTAATCAACCAATTCCCCGTCAAACGGTTTGACCATTGAAGAAGGGATGTTTGCGCGTTCGTTAAAAGCAAGTGCTTTTCTTTCATGGAAATACGGTACATCCACCTGCTTAGGATTATGAAGATCTCCTTGTTCAGGATGTTTAATCACGCTTTTAATCCGTATGACCTGATGCTCTGTATGTACCTGATCCACTTCACCGATATAAGCCCCGGTTTTATAGAATGCTTTTACCAGATTCATTTTATTTCAACTCCTTTTACACAAGTTTAACCTAAAATGATGATTTTTTCTTTTCGTTCGTCTAAAGTATTACATGGAGGCGATTTTAATGAAAATAAAAGCACTAATACCATTATCTTTACTATTTATATTGACAGCATGCGGGGGAGCTGAGGAGGAAAGTACACCTGAGGCTGAAAGCACCACACCGGAATATACAGTAGTGGAAGGCTATCCGCAGACAAATCCTGAAGCTGCAGAAAACGAGCCGGTTGCAACAATGGAGACGTCTGAAGGGACCATTTCGATTAAGTTGTTCCCGGATCAGGCACCTAAAGCAGTTGAAAACTTTATCACCCATTCAGAAAATGGCTACTATGATGGCGTGACGTTCCACCGTGTCATACAGGATTTCATGATTCAGGGTGGCGATCCTGAAGGGACTGGCGCCGGTGGTGAAAGTATATATGGAGAACCATTTGAAGATGAATTTGACCCGTCACTCATTAATATGAGAGGTGCACTTTCAATGGCTAACGCAGGTCCGAATACAAATGGCAGTCAGTTCTTTATCGTACAGGCTGACTCACTCGGTGAAGGCATGGTCAGTGATATGGAAGCAGCCGGTTTTCCTGAACAGACCATTGACATTTATGAAGAACGTGGTGGAGCACCGTGGCTCGACAACGGTCATACCGTATTTGGACAAGTGATTGAAGGAATGGATGTTGTTGATCAAATTGCAGGAACTGAGGCGGAAAACGACTCACCTGTAGAAGATATTGTGATTGAATCGATTACAATCGAAGATTAGCGTACACGAATTGTTCACGTGAAGTCTGATTTGACCGCTGTTATAATAAGGGTATCAGACAGATGTGAGGAGGGCGGCCAATGGTTGCTGAATGGTTGATCTTACAGCTTTTCCTTTATTTCCCCGAGGACAAGTCCGAATACTTACCGGCGGGATTATGGCTGCTGTTATTTGTCATCATGACATATGTGACGTATAAATGGATTGTGCGCGTATCAAAGCGTCAGGCAGATGAAGCGAAGAAGCTTGAAGAGAAAATTGTGAATCGGAAAGATACACATTCATAACATAACATTAAAGGCTGAGACATTGTGATCTCAGCCTTTAACCGTTTCGCTGCGCTTCAGGCGGACGCTTTCCGCAGGATCGGCGGTGAGCCTCCTCGCGCTTCGCACTGCGGGGTCTCACCTGTCCGATTTCTCCTGCTGGAGTCGCCGCCTTACTCTCCGCTACACTTTGATTCTAATCTCTATATTGTTTAATCTCTGCTTTTATGAGCCTGTGAAATTGAGTCATACGTCATTCAGCCAGGTAGTTATAGTAGCCATTCGGTCCGATACCTACTTCGGCAGTCGGAATACAGCACTCAGCAGAAAACTCACAGCACTCGCCGCAACAGAAGCATCCCCCCGCTACAATTGAAATCCTACTTAAAAGCCTTCTTCAACCGCTCCAACCCTTCTTCAACCATCGCGCGCGGCGAGGCAATGTTCATGCGGATAAAGCCTTCTCCGCCTTTACCGTATTTTTCACCCGTATCGACACCGAGCTTCGCTTTCTGGTAAAGCGCTTCTTTCATTTCATCTTCACTCAACCCTTTTTCCCGTGCATCAATCCATAAAAGGTAAGTGCTGTCCGGCTCCATCAGATGCAGGCCTTCGATTTCCTGAAGCCCTTTTCTGACAATTTCAAGATTACCTTCTAGGTAGTCGATTAGCTGCTCGAGCCATTCTTCACCTTCTGAATAAGCAGATTCCATTGCAGTAATCCCAAATGTGGACAGCGTGAAGAAGCCCTGTTTACCCTGGTCTTCCTGCATCTTTTTGCGTACTTCTTCATCTGATGCAATGACTGCAGAAGCCTGCATACCAGCAAGGTTAAATGTTTTAGAGGGTGCAACGAATGTAATGATATGCGCGTCATCCTCAGTGGCAAGTGCAGCTGGAACATGTTTTGAATGACGGTAGACAAGATCAGAGTGAATTTCGTCTGATACAAGATATACATTCTCCTGTTTACACATCTCAGAAATTTTCTTTAATTCATCATGAGTCCATATTCTTCCTGATGGATTGTGAGGGCTGCAGAGTAAAAACATTTTTACATCTTTCAGTTTCTCCGCAAAGTCATCCCAGTCAATTTCATAACGATTATTCTGTTCAATCAGCTGCGTTAGCACGAGCTTCCGTTCATTTTGTTCAACCATGCTGAAAAATGGCGGATAGGCAGGCGTCATTGTCAGGACGCTGTCTCCTTTTTCAGTCAGCGCTCTGACGGCTGTTGCGATTGAAGGCACAACGCCTGGTGAATATAGATACCAGGCAGGGCTTGTTTTCCATCCGTGCCGTTTTTCAAGCCATCGTGAAATGATTTTTGCTGTTTCAGGCGGTACAAATGTATAGCCGAATGGCGGTTCTTCCATCCTTTTTTTCATTGCATTCACGACTGCATCCGGCGGCAGAAAGTCCATGTCCGCTACCCACATTGGCAGCAGATCATCTGTACCGAATACGTCCTTCATCATATCCCACTTTACAGAATACGTTCCCTTACGCTTTAATTCTGTATCAAAACTACTCATCAGAAACACATCCTTTCTATATCTCTATTCTATGGTATGATAGATTGAGCATTTTTCAAAACAATTAGGTGGGGCATATGGATATAGAAATGAATGAAATGAACTTAAAGCTGGTCATGATCCTGCAGGAGTGGGACCCTTTTGATCTTGGTGAAGAAGGGTATGATGAAGAAATTGCAGAGGTAGTTGAAGCTGTGCATGAGCTGCATCACCCGAGTGATCTGGCGAAAAGGATACAGGCAATTTACGAGCGTACTTTTGAAAAGTGGATTCCGCTTCAGGAATGTACGAAGGTTTCATACAAGCTGCTTGCAGTTAAAATGAATACAGATATAGTATAAAAAACCCCCTTGCGGCCTGGCCGGAAGGGGGTTTTTGAATATTAAATAATCTCAAGCGACTGTAAAAAGATCGCGATAATCGCAAGTGGTGCAAGTACTTTAATCAGGAAGTACCAGACGTGCATCCATAATGCATGTCCGTTAGCGCCTTTTTCAAGCTCTCCGAACACATCTTCTTTTTTCAGTTTATAACCGACAAACAAGCTGATCAACAGCGCACCAAGTGGTAATCCAAAATTGTTTGCAACGTAATCTGCAAAGTCGAAAATCAGTAAGCCATTGATGGTGACATCAGTCAATACGCCAAATGATAATGCGCTTGGAAGACCAATGATGAAAATCAGAATGCCTGAGATCCATGCATACTTTTTACGTTTCTCTGGACGGCCTCTTGAAAGGGAGGCTGTCACGATTTCGAGAATAGAGAATGCTGAGGTTAATGTCGCAAATAGCAGCAGGACAAGGAACACAAACATGAATAGTCCGCCAAATGCCAATTCGTTAAATACTGCAGGCAGCACAACGAATACTAGTCCAGGACCCTCACCAGGCTCGAAGCCGAAAGCGAATACTGCAGGGAAAATGACAATACCTGCAAGGAGTGAAATCACGATATTTAAAATCGCAACGGAGCCCATTGATCTGCCGAGGTTTTCGTCATCCTTCAGATAAGAAGCGTAAGTAACCATAACAGATACCCCGACACTAAGTGCGAAGAATGACTGACCGAGAGCAAGCAGCATCGTCTCACTCGTCATATAGCTCCAGTCAGGGATAAATAAGTAAGCAAGTCCTTCAGATGCACCGTCAAGCGTCAGTGATCTGATTGCAAGGATAATAAACATCACGAGGAGTGCTGGCATCATAATTTTACTAGCGCGTTCAATCCCGTTTTGAATCCCTGTTTGTACAACTGCAATTGTCATGATCATAAAGATTGCCTGAGCAATGAGTACTTCAACCGGATTTGAGATAATGGCTTCAAATAACCCGCCGTACTCTTCCTGGGACAGTCCCATGAGACTTCCGGTTACACTGCGGTAAAGGTAAGATAAAATCCATCCGCCAGCCACGCTGTAAAATGAGAGAATAATAATTGCTACGACTGTACCTAAATATCCGACAAACGGCCATGCGCTTGAAGGGGCAAGCTTTCTGTATGTGGAGATCGCATCTGATTTACCGCGTCTTCCAATCACGAACTCAGCAAGCAGGATCGGCCCTGCAATGAGTACTGTAAATAATATAAAAAACAGCAGAAAAATACTCCCGCCATTTGATCCCGCCATATACGGAAACTTCCAGATCGCACCCAGACCAATTGCTGAACCGGCAGCTGCCAGTATAAAACCGATCTTTGACGACCATTGCTGTGACTTCATCAGTTCCACCTCTTCTTTCATTGATTTGTATATGCTACTACAAGTATACAAGAGCTGAAAAGACTTTTTTCAAAAATATTAATTAAAATGTTCTGTAAATTCCTTCGAATCCCTCAAATGATCAGGTATTTTCTGTATAATAGTAGGAAGAACAGGGGGATAAAGATGGATCAATCAAAGACTCAGTGGCTGATTGAAGCCGATCAGCTGTTACTGCAGCTTGGCGTTCCGATTGAACAGCGTCAGGACTGCCTCGCTCAATTAAATCAAGGCCAATTTGATACAAAATCAGCAGTAATGAAAGAAGCAGTCCATTTCGCGCGAACTTCAGCGCATGATGAAATAGAGAAAGTATCACCCCACGCTGATGACCAGGAACTCCATGAATCGATTCAAACACTTCCATTTACTCAAAAATCAAGCCTGTCCCTTCATCATTATCACGTATTTTCAGAGAGTGATATTGAACGTATCACTTCTCTCTCATATAAAGAACATAAAGAGCAGGAAGAGGCTGCGCGAAGCACACTTGCTGACAGGTGGCAGACTGACAAGGCTCAGATCAGCCAATTTTTAGAGCTTTTAGGTAAAGCGTATAAAAGACAGGAACCTAATCTCGAAGCACTGCCTGAACCACAGGAGACAAGTCCGGAGCCTGAACCGCAAAAGAAAATGTCAAAGTGGCCGGCAGTGGCGGCAGGAGGCATTCTGGCTGCAGCAGCTGGTGTGATCTTTTTATTAAATGATCCGATTCCTGAGGTCGCTGAAGAGGTCTCAGGAAGTGTTGAAGAGCAGGAAGAACTGGTTTACGAAGAGAGTAAATTAGCAGAGCTTGATGCGCTGATTAAAAACCGTAAAATAGAGCTTTCTGAAGCGTTGGGCCTCAGTGAGGATGAAGTTAACAGGTTGAATATGATCATGAATGTAGAAAGTCAGCTGCAATTTCTTAGAGATGTGAATGAAGGCTATTATGAGAATACACACAGTGACCATGAACGGATGCTGACAATGCTGACGCAGGAAATTGAGACGACAATCCTTCCACCGATGCAGATGATCGAGGCAGGCTATAACCTGGCAGAAGAATATGAGATGACTCATGAAATCATGCGTTCAGATATGGCAGTCAATATGTTTATGGATACAGGGCAGAACCTGATCCAAGTATATGAACAAAAGCTAAATGAAAATATTGATTCGATTGCTCCGTGGAACAGATCATATTATAAGGATGATGAACTGCCTGAAAAAGAACGTGTGTTAAGAGAAAAGATCAAAACAAATGGCTTTACCTATGACTATGACGCTGAAAACGCGGAATTCACGGTGATGATGGGTGGAGATGTGTTTGAAGAAGAAATGGCATTTATGCATCCTGTCCATCAGGAAATCCTGAAAAACATGCCTTTAACTTACGAAAGTTTATTTCCGCACAATTCAATTCAAAAAGATCCTGATTATGGATTATATGCAAAAGAAGCACTTAATCTTGAAGAACAAATGAAAAAACTTTATGAGCTCAATGAAGAGGTAAGGTCTGATAAAGAAAATGGTCATTTGTATCAGGGGCTCCCTCACAGACTTGGCTTTCAATATAGTGAATTGGTTAACAGGCTAATTAGTGGCGCAGATATCAGCGGTAATCGAATGAATGTTGAGCTGAATGAAGATCAGTTGACAGCCTGGGAAAATATACTTGAGGATCGTGCTTTTGAAGACTCTTACCTTCGTGAAATGACAGCGTTTCACTATACGATAGGTGAACAATATGGATTTGTTATGCCGGATGGCTGGTCAGAAATTGACTTTTCCCCGTTTTATCAAATGCAGGGAGCGGTGCATGATGTAGGAATTTTCAGCGCAGTTGAAATGCCGCTTGAAGGTTACATGAAAGATATTTACGACAACTATGTTGCTGAAGGGTCTGTCGAGGCGCTTAAGGTTCTGCACCCGAAGCACTTAATCCTGTTTTATTTTAATGCACTGCAACAGGGAGATTATGAGATTGCCTATTCCTTAATGGGAGGGGAGGACCTTCCTGATTATGCCCGTTTTGAAGAAATTGTGGGTGAACACAGTTTTGAATTCGAACCCGTTAACAAATTGTCTTATACGGGTGGTTCACAAACCAACGAAGTGTCAGAGGCTAACTTCAGCATTCAGATACATGGGAATCAGATTGATATCAGCATGGTTGCAGAAGGTGGAATGTATAAAGTGAAATATACGAGTGAAGGAATGTTTAATATGATTGATATGAAAAGTGAGGAAGAGGTTTCTAATTAAAATAGCATGTTAAATGATTGTGTAAATGAAAGAGCTGCCGTTATTCAGGCAGCCTGACAATGAAAAATGAATGTATGCAGATGACAAGTTTATCATTGAGGAAACCGGGATAAGACAACGTGATGATGAACTGCAGGTACCTGCAAATATAAGCTTTTAGTATCTCAATCAAAGGAGGAGTCTGATGCGTAAGCTTGAAAATCTGGATGATTTCCTTTTTGCAGGTGGTCTGCCACCGAAAGACAGGGCTCGAATTCTTCAGGAAGTGTCAGATCTTCCTGAAGAAAAAATCATCCAGCTGATCATTGAAAAGGGGCAAGGTGTTGCTACGCTGAAACATTCAGATATTTTTATCCACAACGAAGATGAAGAAGTCTGGTATGAAGTTTCACGACTTGATATGTATGACCGGGTGTTTGTACTGATGCCATATTTTGATGGAACGGCTGATATGAATGAAACGTCTTTTAATCTGCTGAAAGACCGGGTGGAATCGAGGCTTGGGTATGACATCACGAATGAACAACTTGACCAGATGCTGAAAATGATGGTGGAGGAAGTAAAGAAGCGGGCACCTGAAGATTTACCAGCCCCTGAAAAGCAGTCTGCTGAGCCTCCTGAACCGGTTAAAAACCGCACACAGATAAGTAAATGGGTATGGGTTGCTGCAGGACTATTTGTCATTATATCCGGCGTGCTTCTGTTCCAAAATCCTGGTCAGCAGGAGGGAGAAACCACATTTGCCCCGATGGAGTCTCAAAGTTTTCTGGAAGGAGAGCTCGACAGCTTAAATCAGCTGATCGATGAAGAGATTGAGTCACTTTCAGTGGAACTGGGTCTCAGTACAGAAGCTGTGTGGCAGCTGGAGTTTGTCAGTAATGTGTTAGCACAGTTGAACAGTATAGAGGAATATATTGAATATGCTGAATCAGAAGAAGAACGGACTTCAGCGCTCGGTGAGATCAGAAGAACTGAGCAGCTTATTTCCTCGAGGCTGATGACACCGGTTAGAAGGCTCGAGGATGCTGCTTCACGGGTCTCGGTTAACACGTCTTATGGCATTCTTGAAGTGAATGACAACCTATTATCACGATTCACTTATGATGCGTCAGGGATGATTGAGCTTTATGAAAATACTTTATCACCCTATGAAGAAGAATTATCTGGACTGGACACGCAGCTTTCGGACTTTACATTTTCCGATGATGCGCAAGGATTAATTGAGAAGATAGAGGCTAACGGCTTTGAAGTGACAATTTTACCTGATCGGCAGTCATTTGACGTTAATTATGGAGAAGCATTCATTGACAGGGCAATGAATGGTTTTCTCACCGATGAGTACCTGGACATCATTCAGGAGCAGAAAAAGCAGCCTTATATTCAGGAAGATGATGAGACTGCTTATACCTATGAACAGCAGGCAGTAAAGCTTCTTCAAACCGAAGAACTGCTGGCGCGGTCAGCAGGAACTGAAACTTTATCAAGTGAACTGTTATATCATCACACGCAGCTGTTTCAGTATTTTCTGAGAGATATTACAGATGAATCAGGGCAGCTCAGATCTGAAGTGAAAGCGGTCTGGGAAGCGATGAGCTCAGAGGATCAGCAGCGGAAATATACAGTGGCCCGTTATATCAAAAGTATCTATGCAGCCTTCGAGGAAAATAATTTTATGATTTCTGAAGAAGTCAGATCAGTGAGGGACCGTTATACAGTTGTTCCTGTTTCTTTCCGCATCAGAAAAGCAGACGCCTATTTTCCGTTAAGTGAAACAATGAGAGCGAAATATAATATGCTGAATGCATTTAAGGATGAGAAGGATATCAGCTATCTGTTACCGAAGGAAGCGGCCATGCTTTATATTAATGGACTGGTGTTAAATAATCAGGAGGCCGCTGCCAGCATGTCGGTTCCTGAAACGTTTGAATCTGCGGACAAGGGTGATTGGAGCAATGTCTCCATGCAGGCAAATGAAATCACCAGCATCCAGACTGAATACGCAAATGAAACTGCCATTGTAACAGTGACGGGTGAGAATTTTGAAGAACGACAAATTGTGATGCGGGAAATTAACGGTGTCTGGAAGGCTGAATTTGATCCGAAACATTTAGAGTGGTTTTGATTTTGCAGACGACTTGTGATATAATCAATAATTGCGTGAAAACGATAAAAAAATAACCGTTTATAGGAGAGATTTCTATGTCTACAAAATTCGAAGCAGGTCAAGAACTAAAAGGTAAAGTTACAGGAATTCAGCCATACGGTGCGTTCGTTGCACTTGATGAAAATACACAAGGTCTAGTACACATTTCAGAAGTAACACACGGTTTCGTTAACGATATTAACGACCACCTTTCAGTAGGTCAGGAAGTAAACGTAAAAGTTCTTTCTGTTGATGAAAATGCTGGTAAATACAGCCTTTCAATCCGTGCAACTGAAGAAGCACCTGAAAAGCCACAGCGCAAAGAGCGCCGTGCTCAGCCTTCTAAGTCAGTATCACACACTGAAGACACTACAGGTTTCAACAGCCTGAAGGACAAGCTTCAAGAGTGGATTGACCAGTCTGACATGAAGCGATAAGACGTTTTAAAAGACTCATGCGGGGTTTCCGCGTGAGTCTTTTTTAATTTTTAATTCTCAACCCGTGCTTCTTCATCCGATACTGCAGGTTCTGCCTGCTCATGCCAAGCGCATCCGCTGTCTTCGTAATATTAAAATCATGATACTGAAGAGACTTCTGAATATAGTAGGATTCTGCTTCATTCAGAAAACTGTCGAGTGTCTGAGATGCTTTACCCTCTTTTACCATAAATGCAGATCCGTCCAATGCCGGCATACTGCTCGCCGGATCATCAAACTTCAGCCTGAAGTAATGGGGCAGGTGGGAATAGGAAACCTGATCTTCATTCCCGAGCGCAAGCATTGAAGCTTCCATCACGTGCTCAAGCTCTCTGACATTGCCCGGCCAATCATATTCACGGAAAAGCTCAAGCACTTTATCCGCTGTTCCGGAAACTGCCGTTTGAAAACGGATATTGAACTGTTCGATAAAATACTGAACAAGCTCGCTAATGTCTTCCTTACGCTCCCGCAGAGCCGGTACAAAAACAGTCCGCTCACTAATAACATAGTAAAGTTCCTTTAGCAGTCTACCTGACTGAATGGCATCAATCGGGTCCTCGCTTAAAGTTAAAATGACATATTCCCGTTCTTCCCGCGGCTTCCGTTTTTCAATCTGTAGCCTTTCTGCAAGCTTTTTTTGCACGTGGATCGGCAAATATTCAGCATGTCCCATAAAAAACGTCTTTTTTCTGCTGCTTTGCAGCTCCTCAATAAAACGTTCACTCCGTTCAACTGAGGAACTTCTGAAGTCAATTCCAATAAAGCTGCTTTCATGCAATCCTCTCTCAAGATGAATGCTCTGGGCAAGCAGTTCTTTTCCGGTACCGGCTTCACCGCACAGCAGTAAAAAATCATCGCTTTCTGCAGCGCGTTTTCCTTCAGCAATCATCTGCTGAATCAGTGGTGAAGTGCCGGCCCAGTGATCAAATGATGACAGTTTTTTATGAGGACTGACATCGTGCTCAACTGCAGTTACTTCTCTGGCAACCTCAATCGCGCCAAGTACAACGCCGTCTATAATAATTGGATATGTATCATTAATTGCAGTAATTTCATGACCCTGCACATTAAAATAGGATTGTTGAACATTCAAAATCGGTTCCTTTAATGTCAGTGCCTGAAGCAGCGTGCTTTGTTCGTCAGGGTGGAACTGAAAGACATCGAGCAGCCGTTTATCCAGCAGGTCAATATCGCCTGTACCTTCCATTTCGCGCATTTTCTGATTATAAAAAATGGTTCTCCCATTGGCGTCCACTACGTGAATACCACGGTCGATCATATCAATCATCGATGAGATAAAAGCTGAATGCTGTATAGAATGCAAGATCTTTTCGCTCCTTTCATGAAGCAGTTCTGCAACATGGGTTGGCTTTTTTATTATCTGAAAAGAGAAAATACTTGAAAAATGCAATCATCTTTTGCATTATTATATATGTAAGGGTTTTCTTACTGCAAATATTTTTTGCACAAGACCCAAGACAATATTCAATTAATTAGGAGGTTTATTATGATTCCTTACAAGCATGAGCCGTTTACTGATTTTTCAGTAAAAGAAAACAAAAAAGCATTCGAAGACGGTATGAAAACCGTTGAAGGATATTTAGGGCAGGATTATCCGCTGATCATCGATGGCCAGCGTGTTGTCACTGAAGATAAAATTGTATCTTATAACCCTGGTAAGAAAGATGAAGTTGTAGGCCGTGTGTCAAAAGCGAACCAGGAGCTTGCAGAAAAAGCAATGCAGGCTGCAGATGAAGCGTTCAAAACGTGGAGAAAAGTGAAGCCTGAAGTCCGCGCTGATATTCTTTTCCGCGCAGCAGCAATCGTGAGACGACGCAAGCACGAGTTCTCTGCACTGCTTGTAAAGGAAGCTGGTAAGCCTTGGAATGAAGCGGATGCTGATACAGCTGAAGCAATAGATTTCATGGAATACTATGGCCGCGAAATGCGCGCAATGAAAGAAGGTAAGAAAGTTGAAAGCCGTCCTGGTGAGTTCAACCAGTATCACTACATTCCACTAGGTGTAGGTGTCGTCATCTCACCATGGAACTTCGCATTTGCAATCATGGCAGGAACAGCAGTTGCAGCCATGGTAACAGGGAACACAGTTCTTCTGAAGCCGGCTTCAACGACACCTGTTGTGGCAGCGAAGTTTGTAGAAGTACTTGAAGAAGCAGGTATGCCAAAGGGAGTAGTTAACTATATCCCGGGCAGCGGTAAAGAAGTGGGCGACTACCTTGTAGACCACCCGAGAACACGTTTTATCTCTTTCACTGGATCACGTGATGTAGGTACACGTATTTATGAAAGAGCTGCAAAAGTGCAGGATGGCCAGGTGTGGCTGAAGCGCGTTATTGTTGAAATGGGTGGTAAAGATACAATTGTCGTTGACAGTGAAGCAGATCTTGAGCTGGCTGCACAGTCAATCGTTAAATCTGCATTCGGCTTCAGCGGACAGAAATGTTCTGCTTGTTCAAGAGCAGTTGTGCTTGAAGATGTGTATGACCAGGTACTTGACCGCGTAGTTGAATTAACGAAAGAACTATCACTTGGTGAAACAAAATCTCCTGATACTTTCATGGGACCTGTCATTGATCAGGCTGCATTTGATAAGATTATGGGGTATATTGATATTGGTAAAGAAGAAGGCCGTCTTGTTGCAGGTGGCGAAGGCGACAGCAGCAAAGGTTTCTTCATTAAGCCAACTGTATTTGCAGATCTTGATCCGAAAGCGCGTATCATGCAGGAAGAAATTTTCGGACCGGTCGTTGCATTTACAAAAGCGAAGAACTTTGATGAAGCGATTGAGATTGCGAATGATACTGAATATGGTCTGACAGGTGCTGTGATTACAAATAACCGCATGCATCAGGAACAGGCGCGTGAAGATTTCCATGTAGGTAACCTGTACTTCAACCGCGGCTGTACTGGCGCGATTGTAGGCTATCAGCCGTTTGGCGGATTCGATATGTCTGGTACAGATTCAAAAGCCGGTGGACCGGATTACCTGACACTCCACATGCAGGCAAAAACAACTTCAGAAATGCTTTAAGCTTTAAACATGAAGCCGGCAGGTAAGAGATTGAACAGATGCGTCTGTAACACGGGCAGTATTTGCCAGTCTCTTCCTGCCTTTTCTATTAATAGGAGGAATTAAAATGGTACAGTCAACATCAATTATTGAAAAAACAGAACGCTACGGTGCAAACAATTATCATCCGCTTCCAATTGTCATTTCAGAAGCTGAAGGTGTATGGGTAAAAGACCCAGAAGGCAATAAGTATATGGATATGCTGAGTGCCTATTCTGCGGTGAACCAGGGGCACCGTCACCCTAAGATTATTCAGGCGTTAAAAGATCAGGCAGACCGCGTCACGCTGACTTCACGTGCCTTCCACAACGATCAGCTTGCACCATGGTATGAACTGATCTGTGAGCTCTCAGGAAAAGAAATGGCACTGCCGATGAACACTGGTGCTGAAGCAGTTGAAACCGCAGTGAAAACGGCACGCCGCTGGGCTTATGAAGTGAAAGGTGTCGAAAAAGACCAGGCTGAGATTATTGCGTGTCACGGGAATTTCCACGGCCGTACAATGACAGCTGTTTCTCTTTCATCTGAAGAAGAATATCAGCGCGGGTTCGGGCCAATGCTTCCTGGGATCAAACTGGTTCCTTATGGTGACCTTGAGGCGCTTGAGCAGGCGATTACAAAAAACACTGCTGCTTTCTTAATTGAACCGATTCAGGGAGAAGCGGGAATTGTATTTCCGCCAAAAGGATTCCTGAAGGCTGCAAAAGAATTGTGTGAAAAGCATAATGTCCTCTTTATTGCAGATGAAATTCAGGCAGGACTATGCCGTTCAGGTAAAATGTTTGCCTGCGAGTGGGAAGATGTAAGTCCTGATATGTATATCCTCGGAAAAGCACTTGGCGGAGGGGTATTCCCAATTTCATGTGTTGTGGCTGATAAAGATGTGCTTGGCGTGTTCAACCCGGGCTCACACGGTTCAACATTTGGAGGAAATCCAATGGCATGTGCGGTATCAATTGCTTCTCTTGAAGTATTGAAAGAGGAAAAGCTTGCTGAACGTTCACTTGAAATGGGTAAATACTTCATGGACGCTTTAAAGAAAATTGATAACCCGATCATTAAGGAAATCCGTGGAAGTGGCTTATTTATTGGAATGGAACTCACAGAGCCTGCAAGAAAGTATTGTGAGGAGTTGAAACAGGAAGGACTGCTTTGTAAAGAAACGCACGAAACAGTGATCCGTTTCGCGCCGCCGCTTGTCATTTCCAAAGAGGAACTGGACTGGGCGATTGAAAAAATCACACGTGTTCTTTCTTAAAGTTTTGTTAACAAAACCATCGTCTTAAACGGTTGGTTGTGTTACAATAATGCCGATTCATACTACTGAAATAAAAGAGGCGAACAATAATCATGGCAGAAAATTTGAATCTCTTTACGTCTACACAAGAGGTTATTCACGAAGCACTGACAAAAATGGGGTACGATGATGCAGTTTTTGAACTGATGAAAGAACCAATGCGCCTTCTGACTGTGCGTATGCCTGTCCGTATGGATGATGGCAGCACACGTGTATTCACAGGATACCGTGCACAGCACAACGATTCTGTTGGTCCGACAAAAGGCGGCGTACGTTTCCACCCGGATGTGGATGAAGAAGAGGTAAAGGCACTTTCAATGTGGATGACGCTGAAATGTGGGATCGTTGATCTTCCATATGGCGGCGGTAAAGGCGGAATCATTTGTGATCCTAGAACAATGTCAATGGGAGAGCTTGAAAGATTAAGTCGTGCATATGTACGTGCAATCAGTCAGATTGTAGGACCTACAAAGGATATTCCTGCACCGGACGTTTACACAAACTCTCAGATTATGGCGTGGATGATGGATGAGTATAGCCGAATTGATGAATTCAACAACCCTGGTTTTATTACCGGGAAGCCAATCGTTCTTGGTGGTTCACAGGGACGCGAAAAGGCAACTGCACAAGGGGTAACAATTTGTATTGACCAGGCTGCGAAAAAACGCGGCATTGATATTAAAGGCGCGCGTGTCGTTGTTCAGGGATTTGGTAATGCAGGAAGCTTCCTGGCGAAGTTCATGCATGATGCCGGCGCGAAAGTCATTGCGATTTCTGATGCACACGGTGCAATTCATGATCCTGACGGGCTTGATATTGATTATCTGCTTGACCGCAGAGACAGCTTTGGTACGGTTACAACACTTTTTGAGAATACGTTATCTAACGAAGAACTTCTTGAAATTGAATGTGATATTCTCGTTCCTGCAGCCGTATCCAACCAGATTACTGCAAAAAATGTAGATAACATTAAAGCATCTATCGTTGTGGAAGCGGCAAATGGCCCAACAACACTTGAAGCAACGAACCGTCTGAATGAACGCGGCGTTCTGCTTGTACCTGATGTACTTGCGAGTGCCGGCGGCGTAACTGTATCTTATTTCGAATGGGTTCAGAACAACCAGGGTTACTACTGGACAGAAGATGAAGTAAATGAAAAGCTTGAAAAGAAGCTTGTTGATGCCTTCAATCAAGTTTACGACTTATCACAGAGCAGACGTGTTAACATGCGTCTGGCTGCTTACATGGTAGGCGTGCGAAAATCAGCTGAAGCGAGCCGTTTCAGAGGCTGGGTTTAAGATGATGATACAAAGGGTTGCCTGATAAACGGGCAACCCTTTGTTTATGATGAAGGGACCACTGCATGTTAATCAGACGCTTAAACCGTTGCCGGATCTCTTTCTTCAATCGTACCCGGTTCCCATGATTTGAATAATAATCCCAGGTTAATCAATCCTGCGATCCCGACCAATCCATAAACCAAACGAGCGCCTGCTGATTCTACTCCGTCAAATAGTGCAGCTACCGCATCAAATTGAAAAAATCCAACCAATCCCCAATTTAGCGCGCCAATCACCGTTAAAACCAATGCGATTCTCTGGACCGTATGCATGATATCCCTCCTTTACTATGGAATCGATTTATTATTTACAAACCTGCACTTCTCTATTCCGTATAAGCATCTCAATTGCATTCAATCGTTTCATCAAAGATAATGAATAATGGACCAAACAACAAAAGGAGGCTTTCACAATGGATACATTTACTTTTTATAATCCCGTGAAACTGATTTTCGGAAAAGACCAGGTAGAACAATTAAAAGAAGAAGTTCCTAAATACGGAAATAAAGTATTGATGGTATATGGTGGAGGCAGCATTAAAAAGAATGGTCTATACGATCAGATCACAGGCCTGCTGAAAGAAATCGATGCAGAAGTATTCGAACTGTCAGGTGTCGAGCCTAATCCGCGCCTAACAACAGCTGAAAAAGGAATCGAAATCGCAAAGAAAGAAAACATCGACTTTATCCTTGCTGTAGGTGGAGGCAGTGTAATCGACTGCACGAAGCTGATTGCAGCAGGTGCTAAATATGACGGCGCAGCATGGGATCTTGTAACGAAAAAAGCATTCGCAAGCGAAGCACTTCCATTTGGAACAGTGCTTACACTTGCAGCAACAGGCTCTGAAATGAATGCAGGATCTGTTATCACAAATGAAGAAACGCAGGAAAAGTACGGCTGGGGAAGCCCTGCAACATTCCCTCAGTTCTCAATTCTTGACCCTCAAAATACTTTTACGGTACCTAAAGATCAGACAATCTACGGTATTGTAGATATGATGAGTCACTTATTTGAGCAGTATTATCACAACGTATCAAACACACCTGTACAGGACCGCTTAATTGAAAGTGTCCTTCGTACAGTGATCGAGACAGCGCCGGAGCTTGTGAACGACCTTGAAAACTACGAGCTACGTGAAACAATTCTTTATAGTGGCACACTTGCACTGAACGGTATGCTTCAAATGGGTTACAGAGGAGACTGGGCATCACACAATATCGAGCACGCTGTATCAGCGGTCTACGATATTCCACACGCCGGCGGTCTTGCAATTCTGTTCCCGAACTGGATGAAGCATAATCTTGAAGTAAACGAAGCACGTTTTGCGCAAATGGCAGTCCGCGTGTTTGATGTGGATCCTGAAGGCAAATCTGACCGCGAAATCGGTGAAGAGGGCATACAGCGCCTGCGTGAATTCTGGACAGAAATCGGCGCGCCGTCAACACTTGCCGACTACGACATCAGCGATGAAAAAGTGGATCTGATGGCAGACAAAGCAATGATCAATGGTGAGTTCGGTAACTTTAAGAAGTTAAATAAAGATGATGTCGTGAAGATTTTGACTGCATCACTGTAAATGAATAGAGACGTTGAAATAAGGGGATGGGACAATTTTTTGTCTCATCCTCTTATTCGTTTCGCTGCGCTTCAGGCGGACGCTTTCCCCGGGAACGGCGGTGAGCCTCCTCAGGCTTCGCCTTGCGGGGTCTCACCTGTCCGTTTTATCCCGGTGGAGTCGCCGCCTTACGCTCCGCTACACTTATATGAATATTAAAATGGTGTATAACTTTTCGATTTGGTTGTATTTACCTCAACCTCTGTTATTTTTGAAGAACAATAAGGTCATTTAGATTGCATGCTGAAATTATTTTGATTTGGTAAGGTCCATCTTTCCTCCTTTCACAGCCGGTGATTGAAGTGGAAGGGGGCGACTCCTGCGGCAGGAAGGGACAGGTGAGACAAAGCATGGCGCAGCCTGCTGGCTCACCGCCCGGCCGCGGAAAGCGTCCCCCTGGAACGGAAATCACGGGCCAACCTTCTGAAGAATAAACTTTTTTTCTAAATGAATCCGTTTACAATCAGGACCATTCTTGATTCTCTTATAGACATCATATAAAGTGAAGAAAGAAAAACTAAGGAGGATAACACGACATGACATCAATTCGTTTTGATTATTCAAATGCACTTGAATTTTTCGGTGAACATGAACTGACGTATCTGCAGGGTGCAGTAAATCAGGCTCACACCGCATTACACGAAGGAACAGGTGCAGGAAGCGACTTTTTAGGATGGGTAGATCTTCCGGTTAACTACGACAAAGAAGAATTCTCACGTATTCAGCAATCAGCAGAAAAGATCCGTAAAGATTCTGATGTGCTATTAGTTATCGGAATCGGCGGTTCATACCTGGGTGCGCGTGCTGCACTTGAAATGCTGAACCACAGCTTTTACAATGCGTTATCTAAAGATCAGAGGAAATCACCACAGGTTCTATTCGTTGGAAACAACATCAGCTCTACATATATGAGAGACCTGATGGACCTGCTTGAAGGAAAAGATTTCTCAATCAATGTGATTTCAAAGTCTGGTACAACAACTGAACCGGCAATAGCTTTCCGTATTTTCAGAAAGATGCTTGAAGAAAAGTACGGTAAAGAAGAAGCGAAATCACGCATTTATGCAACAACTGATAAAGAAAAAGGTGCTTTAAAGACACTTGCATCTGAAGAGGGCTTTGAAACATTTGTTGTTCCTGATGATGTGGGCGGTCGTTACTCTGTACTGACAGCGGTTGGACTTCTTCCAATTGCTGCAGCAGGTATCGACATTGAATCAATGATGAAAGGTGCTGCTGATGCGCGTGAAGCATACAGTTCTTCTGACCTTTCTGAAAATGAGGCATATCAATATGCAGCGATTCGTAACGTCCTTTATAACAAAGGTAAAACTGTTGAAATGCTTATTAACTATGAGCCTGGACTACAGTATTTCAATGAATGGTGGAAGCAGCTGTTTGGTGAGAGTGAAGGAAAGGACTTAAAAGGAATTTTCCCTGCGTCTGCTAACTTCTCTACAGACCTTCACTCACTTGGTCAGTATGTGCAGGAAGGACGCCGCGACATCTTTGAAACAGTTGTGAAGGTGAAAAACGCTCGTCATGAACTGACAATCGAAGAAGCTGAAAGCGATCTTGACGGCCTGAACTACCTTGCGGGTGAAACAGTAGACTTTGTAAACAACAAAGCATTCGAAGGCACGCTGCTTGCACACACTGATGGTGGTGTACCAAACCTGATTCTTGAAATCCCTGCAATGGATGCTTATACGTTTGGCTATATGGTGTATTTCTTCGAGAAGGCATGCGCAGTGAGCGGCTATCTTCTTGGTGTAAATCCATTTGACCAGCCTGGTGTTGAAGCATACAAAGTAAATATGTTTGCACTGCTTGGAAAGCCTGGCTTTGAAGAAAAGAAAGCTGAGCTCGAAAAGCGTCTGAAGTAAAAGAGTGAGGCTGCCTGTTATGGGCAGCCTCTTTGCATACAATCTGAAATGGCTGGATAACCTACACTTTAAAAGGAGTGTGGAAGATGTACGCGTTTCGTTCATCTATAGAAGGAAAAGAATTTCCGCTTGTGCTGCTTGAGGACCGCCTGAAAAAAGAAGGGTATGTCATTGGTGGTGGCTGGGAGTATGACCATGGGCACTTTGATTTGCTGCTTAGTCAGGAAGGTGAGTACCTGTATCTGAGGCTTCCGTTTGAAGCGGAGGGGGGAGAGCTTGATAAGGATGACAGCACAGTCAGGATGCAACAGCCATTTCTGCTTTGTCATCAATACGACCCTGACCGTGACCAGGATGCTTCTTCCGGTGCGGTATCAGCTGCATTTAACCAGTTCCAATCTCCGGAGGATAAAGATGCACAGCTGTCTACAGAGCAGATTGATCAGGGGCAGGCTGCCTTGGACAGAGCGGAAAGGCTTCTCAGTTAGTCCTGTGCCTGCTGAGAAGCGCTTCTCCAATAACCCGTTTTGTCTGGACAATTGAATCTGCTCCGGCAGAAATAGCCTGTTCTTTTAGCTCGGTTGAAATCAGTTCTGCTACACAATAAATAAACGGGTTCATCTGCTTAGCTGTCAGGATCGTTAAAACTGTATGGGTATCAGCCGCCTCCTCATTCAAATGCTGATCTGCAGTGATAATGATTTCTTTTGCCGTTTCAACACATGCTTTATGCAGAACAGAAGACTGATATGCTGTTCCTTTAATGAAATCCACCTGCTTTTGATCATACATCGGGTGAGTGCTTAATGTGTGATCAATAATAATTGCATCTTCATTGATCTGCGAAAGGAGATAATAAGCTCTCGCATTCCAGCCCACCACAATGATATGCTCCGATTTGGAAAGAGCGGCTGCACCTTCTCTGACTGACTGCTGAGAGCGGAGTAGATAAGCTGTAAATATAAAAAAATAACTTGAGATCAAGCCTGCGCCTATAAAAAGAAGAGTTGCTGCAAGTATTCGACCTTCAGCGCTGACAGGGACCAAATCTCCATATCCCAGCGTTGAAATCGTTACGAGAGCCCACCACCAGCCATCCCCGATTGTTCGAAATGTATCAGGTTCAATGATAAAAGCCAGAATTCCGCCCGAGAATATTAACAAACATACGGCAGTGATGAGGAAAACCAATTTTGGCATCCTGCTTATATGCTGAAACATCATTCGTATTCACCTCAGCCTCAGTATTACCACTAAAGAAGAGAAAATATTCCAAACGCTATTGCGTGAATCAATTTTAAAGGTATAATAGTGTTTGCACGGGGCTATAGTATAGCGGGAATACGTCGCACTGGCAGTGCGGAGTCAGGGGTTCGATTCCCCTTAGCTCCATCATAAAAGACCCTTGAGGCTTGGCTTCAAGGGTCTTTTATTGTAACCGGATATACGATTTATCTTGATTCAATTTCAATGCCTTCTACATGATCCATAACAGAAAGCTTGCTGTACAGTTCCGTCACACTCTTTTTTATGTGAATGGATGCTGTTAACTCCACCATATGGAGTTTTTCTTTTGTATCCTTCAACCTCATCTGTTCGATGATGACACCTTCAGCTTTCAGGTCCTCCAGCAGTTTTTTGCCACCGCCCGGGTTTGTGAGGAGTATTTTAATATAAATTTCTTTCTGTCTGAAATGGGATGGACCGGTCCATTTTAAAATAAACGGCAGAAGCTCAACGCTGATAATGATCAGAATCACGCCCATTGTAGCTTCTACATAAAAGCCTGCGCCGACAGCAATGCCTACACCGGCAGCTCCCCAAATAATTGCTGCAGTGGTCAGTCCGGATATGGTATCATTCCCTCTGTGTAAAATAACGCCAGCCCCGAGGAATCCGATTCCTGATACAATTTGGGCAGCCAGCCTGAGAGGATCCATTGTAATATTCACTTCTTGATCGCCGCTGAATGAATATGCTGATTCAATAGAGACGATCGTTAACAGGCAGCTGGCGATTGATATGACCAGGCTCGTCTTAAGGCCAACCGGCTTCTTTTTCAGTTCGCGCTCAATCCCGATGATCAAACCAAGAACTGCAGTAATGCCAAGTTTGATTAATAGTTCTTCATTAATCATTTCCAGCACCCCCTTGAAATAATAAATTCGATAAAGCAAAGTAAGGATATGGCAGTGCTTATACATATTATACAGTGGCAAAGGAGAATGTACTATGCAATTTGGAGAGAAGCTCGCTCCGTTAGCAATTATAGTGGGAGTTATTACGGTTTCCTTTTCAGCGATTCTGGTAAAACTGTCATCAGGCGAACCGGGTGTAATCGCATTTTACAGAATGCTGTTCAGTGCATTTATTTTATTGCCATTCTTTTTAAGAGGACATATGAAAGAATTGAAAACGTTAAATAAGAAAGACTGGATAGTTACTTCGGCTGCAGGTGCATTTTTAGCCCTGCATTTTATCTTATGGTTTGAATCCCTGCAGTATACTTCAGTCGCGAGCTCAACAGTGCTTGTTACAATGCAGCCATTATTTGCATTTGCAGGCGCCTATTTTTTATTTAATGAAAAGATTTCCTCTAAAGCAGTTATTTCAGCGATTGCTGCAATTTCAGGTAGTGTTCTGATTGGTATTGGAGATCTGCAGGTGAGCGGGATGGCATTAATCGGTGACATAATTGCGCTTATTTCCTGTGCGTTTGTAACAGCGTATCTCCTGTTCGGCCAGAGCGTAAGGAAACATCTGTCGCTGACGACTTACACTTTCATTGTGTATTCCATCAGCGCGATCGTTCTTTTTATATATGTATTGATTAAGGGTGAATCACTTGGACCTTTTCAGACAAATGATTGGCTGATCTTTTTAAGTCTGGCTGTACTCCCTACACTATTCGGTCATTCACTTTTTAATTGGGCAATTAAATGGGTCAGTACAACGGTGATTTCTATGGCGATTCTTTTTGAGCCGGTCGGTGCAGCGATATTTGCTTATTTTATATTAGGGGAAACACTTGGCGGAGAGCAGCTTACTGGAGGAATGATTATCCTGCTGAGCTTAGGGTTCTTCGTATTGACAATTAAAAGAATCAAAGTTTCTTAAACAAGTTTTAAAGTTTTTTTAAAAAAGGTATTGCACGATATAAAATGCCGTGATATATTATTACCTGTCCTTAAGAGACGCGATAACAATTCGCTCAACACAGAGAATTGAATTTCTTCAAAAAAGTGTTGACTCGACAAGGAAAAAGAGATATGATGATTAAGTCGCTCCAGTGAGAAACTACATAGAGCGAAAGAAACATTTGAACCTTGAAAACTAAACAACCAAACGTCAACGTTTAAGATTTTAAGTCTTTTTCGAACAAAAAAGACAATGAGCTTTTCAAACACTTTACGGAGAGTTTGATCCTGGCTCAGGACGAACGCTGGCGGCGTGCCTA